>CANQDF010000001.1 GCA_947591605.1 uncultured Clostridia bacterium
TTGCTTCGCAAAATCTCCACCTTACCATTGACAACTTGCTTTGCGAAAAAGTGTAACCAATCATTGACACTTTAACAAACAAGTATAATCAATAATTATTTAATATATTGACAAAACCGACAAAACGAGATACAATTGTGCTGGTTGAATATTTTTGGCAACGATATAAATGTGTTTCATATATTTATATTGATGATAGTATTTTGTTGTTTGGGCAACACACGGACACGTTGTGTTTTTTGTGGTTTCGTGGGAAAATAAGTATGATTTGTTTTTAAATTAATAAGATATATGGCGGACAGAACATAATTTACCGACAAAACGTAAGGAAGACAATATAATGGGAATGAATGCTGTCATTGACAAAGATGAATTTCTTGAAAAATATGGTTTAAAAAAGTATTTTGATAATGCCGAATGTAATTGGGAAGAATTAATGGCAATATATCAAAATTACTTGGAAATACAAAATTCCGATTACTTCAAGCAGTGTTGCCGGGAAATCGAGGAAGCTTGCCGCAGTATGAATCCGGCAGCTCCTATTCATTCTATAAGGTGCAGATGTAAAGACCCGGAACATGTTATAGAAAAAATAATACGAAAGCGCGGAAAGGAACAAAACCATAAATATATTGACATTAATGATAAAAATTATTCGTATATAATCAGAGATTTGATCGGTGTACGTATCCTGATATTCAAAAAAGAGGATTGGGAGAGGGTTTTTGATGAAATAACAAAAAAATTTCCCAAAGATTGCACTCAGGAGATACATATTGCCGAAGAGCCCGTAGCGTATATCCGTTATGGGGACAGAGATATTTTTAAAAATAAAATTCATAAGGAATACACAAATAAAGGATACCGATCTCAGCATTACATTGTAAAATTTAAAAAATTTTACTGTGAAATACAGGTAAGAACTTTGGCCGAAGAGGTTTACGGAGAATTTGATCATATGGTGAAGTATCCGTATCGCAGTGACAATAACTTCCTGATAAGGTATACAAGTATGGTTTCCAAGCTTACGGATGCTATTGATGAGTCTATATCCACGTGTTTACAAATGAATGATGACTGTTGGGATTATTGCAGCAAAAATTTTGCTCCGGATATATACAGTGATTGGCAGCATACCTCTCAAGTTGTGCCCGAAAAGCGTCCGAACAAAAAAGATGACTCAAAAGACGATGTAAGCAAAAATTCCGCAATAATAAATATGAAGCTTTATGCAAACAATATTTTGTATAGAAAGGATAATTAAGATGTCGGATACAAAAATCAAAAATGATCTTAAAACAGAAGACCTTATTCAAGAAGTTTTAAGCGGAGAGTACAAAAAAGATATTTTGCCGAACTCTGCATTAGAGTTTACAGGCGAACACCAGGCTATGTATTTTTCCAACATGAGGAGAAATATTATATCGGATATGGCTTATTCCGTAATAAACGATTCACCGTCTTTATATGAATTGCACATTTTAAAAAGTGAGGAAAGGTTTTAATGACTGAAGAAAAAGATTACATTGCTTTAGCAAAAGAGGTCGGAGAAGAAAACTTAGCCCAGTATTTTGAGGAATTGGAAAAAACAGCAAATACTTTTATTGAGGCGGCAGGATTTCAGGACATCGTATTTTGCAGCAAGAGGATATTGATGCAAGCGGTTTTGGATTATTATTCGGATATAAAACGTTTAAAGGAATTTCACGAAATTTCCAAGGTCAGAACCGAGAAAATTTTTGCTTATACCATTGCGTGGATAATAAGGAGGAAACCCTTGCAGTATCGCCTTGATTCTGCAGAGGAAAAAGATATTTTTGTCAATGAACGATTTGCGGTATACTTATTGTTGAATGAATGTATGGATTGCGGGGAAATAAATGTTGAGCCGCGGCATAAAAATGAATTGGATGATTATATAGATCTGTTATTATATTACTTTAAATACCGTGAATGCAACCCTAAGGTAATAGAGTTGGCGATAAGCTCATTTAAAATGGGCACTTTGGTTATTAAATGATGATAAGTGAAACTTTACAGCGACGCAGGTGAACGCTTGCGCCGCTTTTTATGCAGATCGGGCATTATACAATAAATATTTTGCTGCGAAAAAATTAACAAAAACGAAATGAGTAGTTAACCGCTTAAAATACCAAAAGTGCTAAAGTGCAACAGGTTATTGACACCTTAAAACTTTTTTAAATATACATCCATTACCGCACTTGACTAAGCTAAAGTGTTGTACTATAATAAGGGTTATAGATTTTGGCATTTTTATGTCGCAGATACTTAATTTTAATATATAGGAGGAATAAGGAAATGAACAGAGTTTATAATTTTTCGGCAGGCCCTTCTATGCTTCCGCTCTCTGTACTTGAGCAGGCACAAAAGGAGCTTGTATGCTACGGCGACACGGGTATGTCCGTTATGGAGATGAGCCACCGCTCAAAGGCATTTGACGATATTATCAAGCAGGCAGAGGCGGATATCCGTGACCTTATGAATATCCCCGACAACTACAAGGTGCTCTTTTTGCAGGGCGGCGGCAACACACAGTTTGCAATGGTGCCCTTAAACCTTTACAAAAACGGCAAGGCAGACTACGTTGTTACGGGTCAGTGGGCAAAAAAGGCTGCAGATGAGGCTGCAAAATGGGGCGAGGTAAACGTTGTTGCAAGCTCAAAGGACAAAACCTTTTCATACATTCCAAAGCTTGACAAGGCATCGTTTACACCCGATGCGGACTATTTTTACATCACACACAACAATACCATTTACGGCACAAGGTATACCAAGCTCCCGGATACGGGCAATGTACCTCTTGTAGCCGATATATCAAGCAATATCATGTCCGAGGTAATGGATGTTACCAAGTTCGGTCTGCTCTTTGCGGGCGCTCAGAAGAACGTCGGCCCTGCAGGCGTTACCATCGTAATTGTACGTGAGGATCTCCTCGGCAACGCTAAGCCTGACTGCCCAACCATGCTCGACTATAAGATACATGCAGACAAGGAATCACTCTACAATACACCTCCATGCTACTCAATTTATATTGCAGGCCTTGTGTTCAAGTGGCTCAAGAGCATCGGCGGCGTAGCCGAAATGCAGAAGATAAACGAGGAAAAGGCAGGTATACTTTACGACTTCCTTGACAACTCAAATATGTTCAAGGGTACGGTCGTTCCCGAGGATCGTTCGCTTATGAACGTACCTTTTGTAACGGGCGACGACGACCTCAACGCCAAGTTTATAAAAGAGGCTGCATCCGCAGGCTTTGTAAACCTTAAGGGTCATAGGACGGTAGGCGGTATGCGTGCTTCCATTTACAATGCTATGCCTGTTGAGGGCGTAAAGGCTCTTGTAGAATTTATGAAGAAGTTTGAGAGCGAAAACTGATAAATAAAAATTAAAATTCTGCGTGCCCTTATCGGCACGCCGAATTTTTACAGCGGAGGTTAATTTATAATGGCTAAAATTCTTACACTCAATAAAATTTCAAAAATAGGTCTTGCGGATCTGCCTGCAAGCTATACGGTATCCGATGACGAGAAAAACCCAGACGGCATTATGGTGAGGAGCGCCAAAATGCACGATATGGAGATGCCCGAGTCCTTGCTTGCAATAGCACGCTGCGGCGCAGGCGTAAACAATATCCCTCTTGACAAGTGTGCGGAGGCGGGCATTGTTGTTTTCAACACACCAGGTGCAAATGCAAACGCCGTTAAGGAGCTTGTTATAGCAGGCTTGCTTATCTCCTCCAGAAAGATAGTTGAAGCTGACCGCTGGGTACAGACCATGAAGGGTACGGAGGATGTTTCCAAGGCGGTCGAAAAGGGCAAAAGCACTTATGCAGGCCCCGAGATAACGGGCAAAACGCTCGGTATTATAGGCCTTGGCGCAATAGGCGCCCTTGTTGCGGATGCGGCTATCGCTCTCGGCATGACGGTTTACGGCTACGATCCTTTCCTTTCGGTAAAGGGCGCTCTTGCGCTCAACAGCAAGGTGCGTGTGGTTGACAGCACAGACGACATTTTTGCCGTAAGCGATTATATAACGATACATGTTCCCGCAACGCCCGACACAAAAAATATCTTCCGTAAGGAAAATATCGACAAGTGCAAGGACGGCGTAAGGATACTTAACTTTGCAAGAGGCGAGCTTACCGACTCCGCAGATATGGCAGAGGCTGTAAAGAGCGGAAAGGTAGCAAAGTATATAAGCGATTTTGCCGATGACGATCTGCTTGGTGTTGAAAATATAATCTGTCTGCCTCACCTCGGCGCATCAACTCCTGAGGCTGAGGACAACTGTGCCGCTATGGCTGCAAGAGAGATGACCGATTATATCGAAAACGGTATTATAGTAAATTCCGTAAATTATCCAAGGCTTACCCTCGGCAGGGCTGCGGGCAAGGCAAGGGTATGCGTGCTCTATAAGGCAGATACAGACGCTGCTGCAAAGGCTGCCGCTGTGCTGGGCTCAAAGGCTGTACAGAGCGCAAGCGCAGTAAAGGGCAATTACGGCTATGCAATTATGGACGCAGATGCCTCCGATGCCGACAAGGCCGCAATCGAGGCTGTTGACGGTGTTATAAAGGTAAGAATAATATGATAATATACCGACGATAAAAGCATTTTTAACGCTTGGTCTTATCAGAAACTTTTAAGGGCCGCTCTCAAGCGGTCCTTTTTTATAAAATAAAAAGGAGGATTTTTTATGAACTACAGGATTTTGGGCAACACGGTGCCCGCCGTTGAGGTAGACCTTACCGCAGGAGAATCGGTATATACTCAGTCGGGCGGCATGGCATGGATGAGCGAGGGCGTATCAATGACAACAAACACAAGGGGCGGTGTTTTAAAGGGTCTGGGCAGAGTATTCAGCGGTGAATCAATGTTTATGGCTACATATACTGCGGAAAAGAACAGCAGCATATGCTTTGCCTCCACCGTACCGGGCGCAGTACTGCCTGTTAATGTAAGCGAACACGGCGGTTTTATCATACAAAAGGGCGCCTTTTTATGCGCACAGGACAGCGTAAGCCTTGAAACTGTATTTCGCAAAAAGCTGGGTGCAGGTCTTTTCGGCGGCGAGGGCTTTATTATGCAAAAGCTGACGGGCAGCGGTATGGTATGGCTTGAAGTAGACGGCGATGCTGTTGAAAAGGAGCTTGCACAGGGCGAGGTAATAAAAGTCGATACGGGCAATGTTGTCGGCTTTGATCCGTCCGTTGGCTATGAAATTGAGATGGTAAAAGGGCTCGGCAATATACTGCTGGGCGGCGAGGGTCTTTTCCTTACAGTGCTTACGGGCCCCGGCAAGGTGGTTTTGCAGACGCAGAACTTTATGGATTTTGCGGGACGTATAGCAAGTTATATACCTCAAAGACAGTAATAAAAAAGGGGGTGTTGTTTTGCAGCACCCCCTGCTTTTTTTGTCAGTGCTTTTTCAGTTTTATATGCTGTCTTATGTCGCTTTCGGTAAGAGTGCCGAATTTATCCAGCATCTGCATTTTAAAGGTAGCCGTGCCTTTATCGGTATCGGACAGCTCTCCGGATATGCCGAGCAGTACGGCGGCAAAAGCGGCAGCCTCCAAGGGCTCCGCCGCAGCAAGCATTGTGCCTGCAAGCACATTAAGTATGCAGCCCGTGCCCGTTACAAGGCTCATCATATCGCAGCCGTTCTCCACGGTATACACATCCCTGCCGTCCGTTATTATATCTATCTTGCCGCTTGCAAGCACCACCGACGAATGATCGAGCGCCGTTTTTACGGCTATGCCGATATTTTTGTCAAGGCTGTCAAGGTCGGTGCTGTCCTCCATTGCGTCAATGCCCCTGCCGTGGCTCTCTATATGGCTAAGCGCCTTTATCTCCGACATATTGCCCTTTATTATGCTAACCCTGCTGCCTGCGAGCACGTCTGCCGTGTAATCAAGCCTGAGCTTTGAGCAGTTTATGCCCACCATATCCATTACGGACGGTATACCCAGCTCAGCTGCCCTGCGCAGTGACAGCCTTATCGACTGCATACGTGCGTCCGTTATGTTGGCTATGTTTACTGCCAGAGCGGAGGATACGGAGGTTATCTCCTCCACCTCCAGGGGATGCTCCGCCATAATGGGCTTTGCGCCCGCAGCCAGTACAAAGTTTGCACAGTCGTTTATGGAAATAGGGTTTGTTATACAGTGTATCAGCGGAGATTTTTTTTTAAGGCTCTCCATTGCCTCCGAAAGCCTGTCGGGAAACATTTAAACTACCTCTTTACCGAAAATATAATAAGCTATGCCCCATAGCACAAATACGGCACAAAGCACATAAGGTACATACAGCCATATGCCCGTAAGCTCCAATACCGATTTTATAAGCGCAAGAGAAGCTATGTAAGCCACAACGCCGACAAAAGCAATACCTATGGCGTCATCCCTTTTGGTAACCTCGCATGCGGTTACGTTAAAGCCGAGTGCGGACTGAAACTTTTGCAGCACGCCCGATCTTACCAGCTTTTTAAGGAAAAGAAAGGCTATGCCGCCGCCTATGAGCGTACCCAATATAAATGAAGGCACATAAAAGAACCATGTAAGGTGGTCGTAATTGCCGGTATCGTTCCATAAGAGCTTCATAACGGGGTAGGATACTATTGAGCCTATAAGCCCCGTACCTATTATCTCGCCTATGACAGCAAAAATTATCCTGCCTTTTGATGCCTTGTACAGCACACCCGACAAAAACGCCCCGAAAACAGCACCCGTAAGCGCAAGCGGAGGTATGCCCAGCACCAGCATGCGTATGATGCCTATAAGCACGGCGCAGAGCAGCGCATACCAAGGCCCCAGCATTACGGCGCATACAATGTTTATAAAGTGCGCCATCGGACACATGCCCTCTACCCTGAGGATAGGCGAGATAACAACACCCATTGCCACCATCATCGCCATAAATACCATCTTTAAAAGCTTTGTGTTTTTTGTCATAAATTTAACCTCTTTTCAAATAGTCTTTTTAAAAGCCGCAGTGCGCAAAAAAAGCATATACGCTGTATATGCCTTAAAAGACTGTTTTTAAAGGAACGGCGCAATAAAAATAGCTCAAGGCATACATACGGCTTTTACATCGGTCGATGCTCTGTTGCATCCTCTCAACCCGAAACACGGGCTCCCTCGCTATTTTACATTGCAGGGCGCTCCCCCTCCAAAGAGTGTTAAAGCGTTACGCCTAAGGCGTAACCGACACTGTTTATATTTTACGCTCGTATGCGCTTTTTGTCAAGCCGTGTATGCAAAAAAAAGCATACAAAAAAATAAAGCTCCCATTTATTTGACAATTTCTTTTTGCGGCGTTATACTGTAGTAAGACAAGAAAAGCGGAGCTATTAAGGAGTGCAGTGATATGGAAACAGCCGTAGCAAAGATATTTATAGAAGATACCATTGCAAACAGCTACTTCAGGCTTGCAAGGGTAAACCTTATAACGGGCGAGTATATATTTGTAAAGGGCGGCAGGAGAGTGACCGACCCCGATATTTATACTTACATGAAAAAGACGGCTATGAATGTCAATTTTTCGTACGGCAGGGCAAAGGAATACGAAAGGTTTTTTGACCCGGAGTATGTGCGCAAAAGAGTTTTTTACGGTGAAAAAAGGATAACCTTCAGCTATAGGGAAAATCTGCACAGCAATTGGGTCACCTTTGCGGTTATCGTACCCGAGGGCTGCTGCGAGGAGAATCCGTGGGTCGCCTTTGGCTGGAGAGAAGCGGATATAGACACCATACTTATGGTGGATTCGCTCTCTGCGCTTTACTCCATATATCACAAAATATTGAGGATAAATATAACAAACGACACCTTCCGTGTGATAAAATATAACGATGCTGCCGAGGAAGCGGTATGCGGCAGGGCGGAGAGCATAACCGAATGGTGGCGCCTTTTTGGCGAAAACGGCTTTGTGCATACCGATGATCTGGATGAATACCGCAGCTTTACGGACATAGAGCGTTTGAGGGAATATTTTGCCTCAAACGATGCAAGGCTGAGCTGCCGTTACAGGCGCAAAAGCGGCGATGAATACCGCTGGGCTCAGATGGATATAGTAAAGGGTACCGAATACAGCAACGACGATCAGGTGCTTCTGCTTTATGTAAAGGATATACACGACGAGCAGCTTAAGGAAATGGACAGGCGCAGGCAGCTGCTTGACCAATACAGCAGAGATGCGCTCACCTTTTTGTACAACCGTCACAAATTCCGGGAGGATATGGAGCAGGCACAGAGGGAAAACAACGAGCGCTTTACCTGCCTTTATGTGGATGTGAACGGTCTGCATGAGCTGAACAACAGCCTTGGGCACAAAAAGGGCGACGATATGCTCTGTACCGTTGCCGACACGCTGCGCAGACATTTTTACGGTGAAAGGGTATACCGCATAGGCGGCGATGAGTTTGTTATGCTCAGCAAGCAGCTCTCAAAGGAAAGCGTGGAGCGTGCCATGGAAAAGGTGCGCAGCGAGCTGATGGAGGATAACTATGCCGTTTCCGCAGGCGTTGAGAGCAGCTCGGGAGATGTATCCGTATACAGGACGGTGGGTGCTGCGGAGCTTGCAATGCGTGCCGATAAGGAAAGATATTACAAAAACAACGATACCGGGGCTAAAAAGCGCACCATGAACGAGGAGCTTGAAAAAATGCTTGCCCATAAGCAGGACGAGGAGTCCTTTATAGCTGCTATAAGCGCAAGGTTTGCAGGCGTTTACCTTGTGGATCTTGAAAAGGACGAGCCAAGGCACATCTATATACCAAGCTATTTTGCACGCTTTTTGGAGAACACGGATTACTGCTACAGCGCCGCTATGCGCATGTATCTGGAGCAGTATGTGGATAAGGCTTATCAGGAGCGTTTTAATGAGGTTTTGGATTACGGCAGGCTCAAAAAAATGCTCAAAAACAAAAAGGAAACCGAATTTATATACACCAAGGTGGACAACACAAGCATGAAGCTGCGTATAATGAAAATAAGCGATACTTCGGAAAACTGCTTTGACACCATGTGGATGTTTACATATGAATAAAAAAATGGAGGTGCATTTCCTGCGCCTCCGTTTTTGTTTTATAGGATATTTTCGGCTTGTTCAAGCAAGCCCTCAAACACCTTCAGAGCCTCCTCCACAGGCTTTGGCGAGGTCATATCCACGCCTGCGCCCTTCAGCAGATCTATGGAATACTTTGAGGAGCCGCCCTTTAAAAAGTCCAGATAAGCGTCGGCGCCTCCGGACAGTATGCTGCGTGACAGGGCTATTGCCGCAGAATAGCCGGTTGCATACTGGTATACATAAAACGCCGTGTAAAAATGCGGTATCCTTGCCCACTCCCATGCTATGCGCTCGTCGTACACAATTTCGCTGCCGAAGTATTTTTTGTTAAGGTCAAGGTACATTTTATTGAGGCTTGCAAAGGTGAGTGCGCCGCCCTCCTCCACCGTGCGGTGTGCTTCAAGCTCGAACTCGGCAAACATTGTCTGCCTGAAAAGCGTCCCTCTGAACTGCTCCATAAAGTAGTTTATAAGGTATGCTTTAAAATCCTTGTCCTCGGCGGTTTTAAGCAGATACTCCATAAGCAGCGCTTCGTTTACGGTGGAGGCTACCTCAGCCACAAAAATGGTGTAATCCCCGTATACAAACGGCTGATTTGCCCATGTATAGCAGCTGTGCATGGCATGCCCCATCTCATGCGCAAGGGTAAACATGGAGTCCACTCTGTCGTTGTAATTGAGCGACACAAAGGGGTGGCAGCCGTATGCTCCCCAGGAGTAAGCGCCGCTGCGCTTGCCCGCATTTTCATATATATCTACCCAGTGCTCTTTTTCCAGTGCGTTTTTAAGGGTGGACACATAGTCGTTTCCCAGTACGCCCAAAGCCTTTAGAACGGCAGCCTTTGCCCTTTCGTAATCCATGCGGGTATCGGCTTTTTTAACTATGGGGGTATAGAGGTCGTAAAAATGCAGCTCGTCAACGCCCAGCTTTTTTTTGCGCAGCTTTACATACCTGTGCAGCAGGGGCAGATGTTTGTTTACCGTTTCAATAAGCTTTGTGTATACCTCGGTGGGTATGTTGTTTACAAAAAGCATGCTTTCAAGCGAGCTGCAGTAATTTCTTGCCCGTGCAAAGGCAATATCCCTTTTTACCGAGGAGGAATATACTGCCGCAAGCGTATTTTTTTGCTTGTAATAGGTATCATAATAAGTATTGAAGGCGTTTTCCCGCAGTACCCTGTCGCCGCTTTCAAGCAGCGATATATATGTTCCGTGGGACAGCGGGTGTTTTTCCCCCTTGCTGTCGGTGACCTCGGGGAATGCCATATCGGCATTGTCGATCATATAAAATATGTCCGAGGCTGCATTGCCCACCTCGTAAAAGCCTGCAAGCAGCTCCTCCTTGTCGGCGGAGAGTATGTGCTCCTTGCTGCGCAGTATATCCGTTATATAGTGCTTGTAAAGGCTTAAGGGCTCGTTTTGCAGCGCTGCCTTGAGCTTTTCCTCGTCAAGGGAAAGTATGCCGGGTTCTACAAACGCCGCTGCCGAGGAAAATGCCGTTATAAGCCCCTCCGCCCTGTCGGACATATCACGGTGCAGGGTGTCCGTGCTGTCCTCGTTTGATCTGAGCCCTGCGTACACATACAAAAATTCCACTCTTTGCAGTATTTTGTCACGCCGATTTAAGACGGAGGCTATGTTTTCAAGGGTGATGCCCTCGCTTCTGCCGTCCGAGGCAAAGCGTGAGGTTTCGTCCGTAACCGCCTTAAGCTCCTCCTCCCAAGCCTCGTCCGAGGCAAACATATCGCCTATGGACCACTTATATTCGTCCTTTATTTCGTCACGTCTGAGCATAAATTTTTCATCCTTTCGCAATTTTTTTAAAAAAGGTTATTGATATATTCGTCATATCATAGTATAATTATAATATAAAATTGTTAAAAATAAACAATAAATTTATTTTTTTTGAAGGGGGTATTGTTGTATGGGTTTAAAAGTTCTGATCGTGGCCTCCGAGGTTTCTCCGTACGCAAAGAGCGGCGGCTTGGGTGATGTTACAGGTTCACTGCCCAAAGCGCTTAAAGCCAAAGGTGTTGATGTGAGGGTGGTTTTCCCTAAGTACAGAACCATCAAGGAGGAATATCTCAGGAGCTGTGAATATATTTCGTCCTTTGATGTAACGCTTGACTGGCGTGTGCAGAAGGCCGATATTTTTTCTATCAATTCGGCAGAGGTCCCTACTTACATGATAGGCAACGACCATTATTTCGGCAGGGGCGGTTATTACGGCTACGGCGACGACAATGAGCGCTTTGCGTTTTTCTGCAAGGCTTCAATAGAGTTTTTGGATTACATTGATTTTGTGCCGGATGTCATACACTGCAATGACTGGCAGACAGGCCCTATAAGCATATATGTCAAGGACGTATATTCAAAGCTTAAATATTTTTCAAACATAAAAACAATGTATACTATCCATAATATCCAGTATCAGGGTATATTCCCAAGGGATACCCTGCGCATGATGGATCTTAACGACGGCTATTTTGTAAACGACAAAATGGAGTTTTACAATATGGTAAACTATATGAAGGCGGGCCTGCTTTACTCGGATATGGTCACTACCGTAAGTGAAACCTATGCTTATGAAATACAAACGCCTCAGTATGCGTACGGTCTTGACGGCGTGCTTAAGTGCCGCAGTGAATACTTAAGGGGTATTGTAAACGGTATCGACTATTCGCTTAACGACCCTGCAACTTCTGCCAAGATATATGAAAACTTTGATGTCAACAGCCTTGATAAAAAGGTAAAAAATAAAACCGCTCTTCAGGCAGAGCTGGGCCTGCCCGTGAGGGAAGATGTCCCTATGCTTTCCATAATTTCAAGGCTGGTAGACCAAAAGGGCATAAACCTTGTGCTTCAAGCCGCAAACGAGCTGCTGTACAAGGATATACAGCTTGTTGTTTTGGGCACAGGCGACAGCCACTACGAGGGCATATTCAAGGATCTCGGCTACCGCTACCCCGATAAGGTGAGCGCAAACATATTATTTGACGATACTCTTGCGCAAAAGATATATGCCGCAAGTGATATATTCCTTATGCCAAGCCTGTTTGAGCCATGCGGTTTGGGTCAGCTGTTTGCAATGAGCTACGGCACCGTACCCGTTGCAAGGATGACGGGCGGCCTTGTGGACACAGTAAAGCATTATAATGCCGAAACAGGCGAGGGAACAGGTTTCCTCTTTAAGGATTATGACTGCGGAGGCCTTATGTGGGGCATAAACGAGGCGCTTAATGTTTACTACGATAAGGATAAATGGAACGGACTTGTCAAAAACGCCATCTCGGAGAGATTTTCATGGGAGAACAGCGCAGAAAAGTATATCGAGCTTTATAAGCAGATAACGGGCAAGGACGAATAAACACATAATAAAAAACGGCTGCCAAAGGCGTAATGCTCGCCCGAGGCAGCCCTTTTAACCGACAAGCAAGCCTTGCCTCTTTAGACGGTGGGCACATAATGCCGTATTCGGCAGGAGTACCTGATGCAGGGCCTTTGTTAGAGCTGTCGGTTATAAGCACGCAGCGTAAGCGGAGCACAAATATCATTGACCGGGGTAGCATTACATTATGTCAAAAGAACTCAAACAAAAATTGGTTGATACTATGAGAGAACTCGTACTCAATAAAAGCGTGGATAAAATAACAGTTAAGGAGATAGTAAATGCTGCAAGCATTTCAAGGCAAGCCTTTTATTACCATTTTGAGGATATTTTTGCGCTTATGGAATGGGGATTTGAGCAGGAGATAAAAACAATAGCCGATACCTGCTCAAAAATAGAAGATCTTAAGGATTCATTAAAATTGTTTGCCGACGATGTTATAAAAAATTATCCCGAGATGCAAAGATTGCTTAACTCAAAATTACATAGGGAAACGGAGAATATTCTTTACAATGCGGTAAAAGAATATTTTATAATAATCTCTAAGAAAAAGACCGATGACGATTTGCTCAGCAATAAACAATTTGAGTTTTTGGTCGAATTTTTTTCCAGAGGCATAGCGTCTTATTTTATGGAACAATGTATAAGCGGCAAAAAGTTTGATACCGATCTGTTTGCCGAAGAAGTATTTAAACTTATAATTTCAAGGATAAATTGACCAAATCAGGCAAGTTTTGTATTTTTTAAACAATGAGTACACAGCATATAAATTATATGATAATAAGAAGTCACCTTTAAAGGCGG
This sequence comes from uncultured Clostridia bacterium, assembly GCA_947591605.1. Classification (GTDB taxonomy): domain Bacteria; phylum Bacillota; class Clostridia; order Lachnospirales; family CAG-274; genus CALWRD01. The sequence continues at coordinate 13,278 of CANQDF010000001.1, forward strand.
CTTCAGCGTGTCGAAAAAGTCGACACGCTTGCAGGAAATGCTTACATTTCCTGCATTTTTTTCAGAGTATAAAGAGATTCGCGCCTCGCTATCGCTCGACACTCCCTCTTTTCCTCGGACGGGCAAAGCTCGTCCTGCGGATTTTAGCCTGCGGCGCTTAAGTTACCTTAAAGTGTTTGCAAGTTTAATTTCTTAAAAATTCATTTTTTAATCTGTTTTTTAGTTTTTTGACAGTCTGAAGCCACCTTTAAAGGCGGCTTTTTTTATTGTAAAAAAACTATACAATATTGTAAATGTGTAAAGGGATCGCTGCATATTTTACATTTTCTTGATTTTGTAAATGTACATTGGAAATTTTTAATGATAACATTTACTTGCATAAGAATCAGGAGGTTATATATATATGGAACCGGGTACAGAATTTTTTACGGCAAAGCTGACCGAACTCAAAGAGGTATACGAAACATTGATAAACAGTATGACATTGCCTCACGAACGCAACGAATTGCAAAGACTGTACAATGATATGGTCGTTCTGGCGGAAGAAGACGAAAACAAGCTCAAACAGTTTTCGGATAATTCCAAACTGCCGTTTTTATCTAAGCTCAATCAAATGCAGCTTGATTATTATTACAGTATGAAAACAGTTGCAAACAAAGAGCTTTCAAATAATATGGGAGAAAACAAAGAGGAAATGTCGGCTCTGTTTTCGGAATATATGATAGATGCTGCGATGTATTCCGTAAAACAAGCTATATTGTCTTTCTTGAATACGGCATTTATAGTGTCTGAAGACAAGGAAAAAACAATAAACCGAAATAAGGAGGTCAAATATGGGATCGGGTAATATAATCAGATTGTTTATGTTGTACTGCAATGACAATGTACAGATAAATCAAAGTGATGAAATATTGGAAAGCGGACTTACAAAGCGGCAATTCAAAACTCTTTTAAGGCTTTATGTGCTTAAATGCTCCACTACTTCAAATCTTGCGCAAAGTATCGGGCTTGCACAAAGCACCGTTTCAAATATATTAAGCAAGCTGGTGGATATGGGGTATGTAGATAAGCTTTGTCCAAAAGGTTATTGTGATGAACGCAAAAGATTATATTCTGTTACAAAAAAAGGAAAGGTTATAATAAACGGCATGCTTTATGCAAGAACAGCTATGTTTGAAAACATATGTTCCGAATTATCCGATGATGATAAAGAAGTGCTCTCATCTGCCGAAGACATACTGGAACGATTATTTATGACCGAAAAAGATAAGTTACTTTTTGAAAATCTTGAAAAACTCATAAGCACAAATTATAGATAGGAGATACCGAAAATGAAATGTAAACCGATACGAACAATGTTTATATGTACATACTTGATATTTTGCATTACAGGCTGCAGCAACGAAGCAAAAGAAACAACGACCGATGCCGCCGGTGGTTCGACATCTGCCGAAAGTGTTGCCGAAACAAAGGAAACCGCAGCAAACAACAAAAGCAAAGAAGATACGGAGGAAAAACCTAAAATAGTAAAAGCACAGATAGTATCACAAAAGTGGGTAGACAGTACCCTTGATTATATAGGTGTGGTAAGGGCAAAGGATACAAAAAATTATTCATTCAGAACATCGGGACAGATAGAAAAAATTTATGTCAAGGACGGAGATTTCGTCAAAGCGGGCAGTCCTATAGCAAGCCTTGACATCCAAAGCTTGAAATATACCGCAGGGGTAGGTTCAAATACAACGGAGCAAGCCAAAGCTAACCTCGAAAAAACAATAAATACCTATGATACCAATATCAAAAGTGCCGAAGCAAATATCGCCTCTATAGATGACGGTATAGAAACCGCAAAAGCAGGTATAGAAGCAGGAGAGAGTGCACTTAAAGCAGCAGAAGACAGTATTGCCTCAATGCAGCAGGGTCTGACTGCCGCAAATAAAAATGCCGATGCGGCGCAAATATCGGCAGATACCGTCCTGTCACAGCTTGAAGGTACAAGGCTCCTGCATGATAACGGCATCGTATCGGACAAGGAGCTTGAGGCGCTGGAGGCTCAATATGCCGCTCAGAATGCAGCTTTGGAAAATGCAAGATCCGCTTGTTCAGCTCAACAGGCTAACATAGACAATACCCTTGCCGAAATCGGCGTAAAAAAAGCGGAGCTTGATGCAAAGCGTTCGGAACTTGACGATTTGTACAGAAAAAGACAAACTGCCGTTGATACACTTGAAAATCTCAAGGTATCAAAACAAAAAGATATAGACAGCATTAATTCACAAATAAGCAGTGCAGGTATCAACGAAGATATGACGCAAAAAAATATAAATGACAGCATTCTTTATGCCGATTTTGATTGCTATGTTATAAGCTCGCCTTACAAAGAGGGGGAAAATATAGGTGCCAATTCGCCCGTTGTTACCGTAAAGGGAAAGCAAAACATTGTTACAATAGGCGTACCCGGAAAGGATATAAGCAAGATAAGCTTTGATTCCAAGGTTACGATAAATAAATATATTTCGGGAACGATAGACAAAATAGCAAAGTATCCCAACGAAAATACAAGAACATACGATGTGGACATTCTTGTGGAAGACGATAGTATACAGGCAGGGGATACCGTTGAAATAAGGATAGGCATAGGCAGCAGTATGCGTTATTATGTACCCCTTACGGCGGTATTCAATTCCGAAAGTGTTGACTATATCTATGCGGTCAACGAAGATAACCGTGTTTATAAAAAGGAAGTAGATGTTTTGGGTGTAGACGGGGGCAATGTATTTATATCGCTTGATATGGAAAATTCTCCGGAAATAATAGTGGTTACCGACGGAATAAAAAGTATAAATGAAAACGATCTTGTCAAATATCAGTAAAAAAGGAGTAAGAAAATGTCTAAAAAATTTGTATCGGCTTTGCTTGAGCGCAGGATACTTGTTATTATTATAGTTATAATGACTATACTGGGCGGTCTGGGAAGCTACATAGCAATACCCAAGCAGCATTTTCCTCCCGTTGTCATTCCCATGGCTGCCGTAACGGTAGTGTATCCCGGAGCGACCGCAGAGGATATGGAATCGCTTGTATGTGAAAAGGTAGAGGAAACGGTAACGACCCTTGACGGTTTTGATTATTGTAATTCCGATATTACGGACAATGTATGTACCGTAACCATAATGTTTGACCTTGATGTAAGTACGGAGCAGGTGGATGCTGCCTGTGCAGACCTGAGAAATAAAATGGATGATCTCAGGCCATCTCTTCCTTCCGGCGTATCCAACATAGTTGTTACCACCGATCTGTTGGATGTTGCCGAAGTCATTGTTGCCATAAGCGGCGAAAACATTTCCGAGGATGAGCTTACCGAACGTACGGAAGAGCTTAAAGATGCCTTAAAGGCAGTCGACGGTGTAAAAAAGGTCACTGTAAAGGGAGATGTGTCATCACAGATAAAAGTGACCGTAGATACGGACAAATTGAATATGTACGGGCTTTTGATGGGCGACATTGCCTCAATTATAAATGCGCAGAACAGTATAGTCCCCACGGGCGATATGAAAATAGACGGCAATGATGTCACCGTTTATTCCTCTGCAAAATTTGAAGATATTGATGAAATAAAAAATATAATCGTGTCTGCCGATCCCGGATCAAAGGTAGTGACCAAGCTGTCCGATATTGCCGATGTGGAAAAGGGATTGCCCGAGGATTCCCCGCATTATTTATATAATAACGTACGTTCCAATGTTGTAGCCGTATATTTTGAAGACGGAATAAACTCGGTATCTATGGCAGAGCCCATAAAAAATGCTCTTGACGGATACCGTGCTACTCTTCCGCAAAATATACATATGAACGAGGTAGTGTTCCAACCTGATGAAGTACAGGACTCTATAGATAATTTTATTGTAAATCTTCTTGAATCCATATTGCTTGTTATATTGGTCGTAATGATAGGTATGAATTTCAGGAATGCAGTCGTTGTGGCTTGTGCCATACCCCTTGCCATATTCGGAAATTTTATTATGATGCCTGTTATAGGTATAAATATTCAGTTTATTTCACTTGCGGCACTGATAGTCGTACTTGGTATGCTTGTTGATAATGCAGTGGTCGTAAGCGATGAGATACAAACAAATCTTGAAAAGGGTATGGACAGAAAGCAGGCAGTTATAGAAGGCGCAGGAAATGTTATAGTTCCGGTATTTATATCTATGCTTACTACGGTGTCGGCATTTGCGGCTCTTACAACACTTACGGGTGTTTATAGGCAGCTTGCCATTTCCATACCGTTGGTTATCATAACCTGTCTTGTTATATCATTCCTCGTTTCTGTGGTAGTAACTCCTATTGTAAGCTACTATATGCTTAAAGCTAAGAAAAAAACTTCCGAGGGAAACGACGGGCTGCTGATAAGGATATACAACTTTATTTTCGGTGCGGCGTTTAAGCATAAAGCAATAACCTTTACATTGGCTTTTATATTTCTGATAGGCTGTGCATTGGGCTGTAAAGGCATAGAACGAGAATCCGGACCCAAAGCCGGGAAACCTATTATAACTATTGATGTAAAAGCTAACAATGCCAATTCTCTTGAAGAAACGGAAAGAATAGTAACGGAAATACAAAATATTCTTGATGAACAGCCCGAAAACGAGTATTATTTGTCGGGTGTGGGACTTGGTATACCAAGGTATGATTTCTCTGTTTCTCCAAAATCAACAAACGACAATGTCGGTGATATTTTTTGGAAGATAGACCTGAAAAAAGGCGGCAGATTTGAAACACAAGCCGAACTTGTAGATTATATCCAGACAGAGATAGATAACAGAGTGGGCGGCGCAACCATACTGGTAGACGAACTTGCCGTTATGTCCTTGCCGTCAAAGACCGTAGCCGTTGAAATATACGGAGAAGATACCAACGACCTGAACGAAGCCGAACGTGTTATAAATTCCATAATAAAGGGTATTCCCGGAACAAAGGGTATAGAGAGCAACAGCGAACTGGATACATACAGTTATTATGTAGATATGGATACTCTGAAGCTCAATACTATAGGACTGACCAAGGCAGAAGCACAACTTGAACTGTTTTATGCCATAGGCGGTACAACAGTGTCTACCTACAGAAACGGCAGTAAGGAATATGATATTTTCCTTGAAAGTAATATAAATTCAAAGGAAAAGCTGGAAGAGTTTAAGGTAAAGGCATCAAGCGGTACAAAATTCCCCGTAAATCAATTTGCCGATATTACTTTAAAGGCTCAACCTAAAAAGATAACCAAGCTCGATGGCAGACACGGCAGAGTTGTAGGCTGTTATTGTGCAAGTCAATACAGCAGTATCGCCATACAGAGCGCACTTGAAAAAGGTATAGAAAACAGCAGCGATATTCCCGACAGTGTTACTATAGAATATGCAGGCGATGCAAAAAAATTTAATGAAATGGTAGGCACAATAAAGACGGCTGCTCTTGTTTCCGTCATAATGATGTTTATTATACTTCTTATACAGTTTGGTTCGCTTAAACAGGTGGGTATGGTGTTTGTTTCTGTTCCCTTCGGTGTTATATCGGGTGTGCTTGCACTGAAAATATGCGGCGAAAAGCTTTCCTTCTTTGCTCTTATAGGTATAATAAGCCTGCTTGGCTGTGTATTGGCTAACGCCATAGTTTTGATAGACTTTATAAACAGCGAGCTGAAAAACGGTGCCTCTTTGCTGGATGCCTGCAAAATAGCAGGGGCAAAACGTGTAAGACCTATCTGTATGAGTACAATGACAACTGTCCTTGGATTGCTGCCGCTTGCATTGTTTGGCGATGCCTTGTTTGTGCCTATGGCAATATTGATGATGGCAGGCTTGACGGTATCAATGATAATAAATCTTGTATTTGTACCGATAATATATTATCTTGCATATAAAAAGAAAATGGGATAAATATTTACACATAAAAAGAAACATAGGTGATGTCTACGCCTTTTGTGATGCAAAGGTCCTTGACAAATCGCTGCGGAAATGAGCTGTTTATACTGCTGCTTATTCTATAAAAAGCCTCTAATGAACTTTTCGGACTGTCAAAAGATATGAATATTTTTTTATGTAAAACAAATAATACCTCTTATAAAGCAAACTTTACGGGAGGTATTGTATGTACAGATTTGTTAAACGCATAACAGCATTTATGCTTGCGCTCTCCTTTGCCGCTGTACCCGTTAACGTTGAGGCGCAGGATAATGCCGCACTTGATGTAAACGGCAGATCGGCTTTGCTTATGGAGGTATCTACGGGCAAGGTGCTGTATGAAAAAAATGCCGACGAGGCTCTGCCGCCAGCGAGCGTTACAAAAATTATGACGCTGCTTATCATTTACGACAGTGTTTCATCGGGCAAGATAAAGTGGGATGATACCGTCAGCGTATCGGAGCATGCCGCAAGCATGGGCGGTTCACAGATATTTCTTGAGCCGGGTGAAAAACAGACGGTGGCAGATCTCACTAAGTCCATAGCTATAGCGTCGGCAAACGATGCCGCAGTTGCAATGGCGGAGTTTATAGGCGGCAGCGAGGACAGCTTTGTATCGCTCATGAACGAGCGTGCCAAAAACCTCGGTATGAAAAATGCGGTCTTTAAAAATGCCTGCGGTCTGGATACCGACGGTCATGTTATGAGCGCAAGGGACATAGCTCTCATGAGCCGTGAGCTTATGCTCAATTACCCCGAGGTCATCAAGTATACCACAACATGGCAGGATACCATTACGCACACAACAAAAAAGGGTTCGTCCGAGTTTGGGCTTACAAACACAAACAAGCTTATAAAACAGTATGCGGATGCTACCGGCTTAAAGACGGGCTCTACGGGCAAGGCGCTTTACTGCTTGTCGGGCAGCGCCAAAAGGGACGGCATGGAGCTTATAGCCGTAATAATGGCTGCCCCCGACCCAAAGGTACGCTTTAAGGAAGTAATGAAAATGCTGGACTACGGCTTTGCCAACTATGCTATAAAGCAGGGCGAAGCCGAGGGCACAAAAAAAGGCGAGGTAACGGTATACAAGGGCGCAGCCGACAAGGTGGACGCAGTTATAAAGGGCAGCGTAAGCGTGCTTACCGCAAAGGGTGAGTCTGCGGAGCTTGAAAGCAAGGCAGAGCTTTGCGAGGCTGTAAATGCCCCTGTTAAAAAGAATGATAAGCTGGGTACGCTTGTATACTTCAGCGGAGGCAAGGAGGTAGGCAGATGTGACCTTGTTGCCGCCGAGGATGTGGAAAAGGCAGGCTTTTTGCACAATGCGGCAGAGCTGCTGAGGGACTGGCTTAAGGGATAAAAAATGAGGGGGTGTTGTTTTGCAGCATCCCCGTTTTTTGCATTTCAATATTTGTCAAATGGTATATTGATATTTTGCCCGAAAAAGGATAATATATTACATAGAGGTGATATAAATGGATTACGGGGCATATGCCGCAGAGCTTATAAACTATATAGATAAAAGCCCGTGTGCGGCGTGGGCATGCAAAAACGCCGCAGATATGCTTAAGGCGGCAGGCTTTGAGGAGCTTGACGGCAGGGCGGAGGCAGGGAAACGCTGTTATATTTCCTGCGGTACTCATATTGCCGCATTTATAAAGGGCGGCAGTGAGGTGCGCATAGGTGCGGCACATCTCGACTCTCCCGCTGTAATGATAAAGCCGAGGTGCAATCTTGTAAGCGAGGGGGCATATGTAAGGCTTGACAGCGAAATATACGGCGGAGCAATACTCTCGTCATGGCTTGACAGACCCTTGGGCATTGCAGGCAGGCTCATGCTTGCAAGCGGCGGACTTATACCGGAAGCAAGGCTTTACAAAAGCGACAGAGCGCTTTGTATAATACCCAATTGCGCTCCCCATCTCAACAGGGATATAAATAACGGCTATGCCTATAACAAGCAGAAGGATATGCTGCCGCTTTTTTCGCTTGACCCAAAGGCGGATCTGCTTAAAACCGTTGCGGAGGATATAGGGGCTGCAAGAGATGACATAATAGACTATGAGCTTTACTGCTATGATATTTGCGGCGGTATGACGCTTGGCGAAAACGGCGATATGATAAGCTCGGGCAGGCTTGACGACCTTATGATGAGCTATGCCATGCTGCGTGCCCTATGCGATTCGGATACGGCAAACACCGCAGTTGTGATACTTACGGATAACGAGGAGGTGGGCAGCCTTACACGGGGCGGAGCAGGCGGCTGCTTTGCCGAAAGGGTGATGAGGGCGGCTCTCGGCGATGACTTCAAAGAGGCGCTCGGGGGCTGCACGGCGCTTTCTGCAGATATGGCGCATGCGGTAAATCCGTCACATCCGGAGCTGCATGAGCCTCTGTCAAGACCGTATATAAACAGGGGCATTGTACTTAAAAGGGCGGCAAGCATGAGTTATTCCACCGACGGTATGAGCGGCGCATTTTTCAAGCTGCTTTGCCGGGAAGCGGGTGTACCTTATCAGGAGTTTGTAAACCGCTCGGACAAGCCGGGAGGCAGAACAATAGGCCCTATGCTGAGTGCAGCTCTGGGTATACCCACAGCGGATATAGGCGCACCTATCATGGCAATGCACTCCGTAAGGGAGCTGGGCGGTATAAGGGATGCCGGGGACAGCTATATCCTTTTTAAAAAATATTTTGAAATATAAAAAGAGCCTGTCCGAGAGCTCACTGCGTAACGGCTTGCAAGGAATATGGGTATATTAATTTTAGAAAAAAGTTGTAAAAAACGGTTCTTGACCGACCGCAGCGGTCGGCAAAGAACCGTATTTTAATTGCCTAAGCTCTGTATAACAGCGTCGCTCTCCACATCGTTATTTGCTTTTATTGCACGCCTGAAGCTTATTGCAAAGTCCAGCAGATAATAGCAGATAAGTATGACGGCAACGCTCTTGCCGTAGGATAAGTAGTATATGTTTACTATGGATTCTATAAAAGGCTGAAAAACAATGAACGTGCAAAGCGACATTGCGCCCCAGCAAAGCGAGCTTTCCAGACAGATAACGCCGTGATAGTTAAAGCGCTTGTTGTCGTAGTTCCACCAAAAATCGCCGAATATGCGTGTCATAATGCCTGCGGTAACATACTCCAGTATAGTTGCCATTATCATACCGCACATAAAAACGGCTATGTAGTTATGGGCAAGCGGCCTTAAAAGAAAGTACGCCGAAAGAGCGCCCAGACCGTATATGGTGCAAAATGGGCCTTTAATAAAGCCTCTGTTGGTTATAGCCCTATTTTCGTATGTCATTACTATACATTCAAACACCCATCCGAAAAAGCTGTAAAGAAAAAAGCAATTAAAAAAGTAGTATATGTCCATATCAAACATATGATCAAACATAATATCACCTGTCTTATATGAATTTTTACGAAACCTCATAATGTATAATACAGCAAATAAAAATAAAAATCAATAGCAATTTAAGCCTGTTAAGTTAAATTTAGGTTACAGATTTTGTTAGCACTCTTTTTTGGTGAGTGCTAAATTTTTCTTGACATTTCTATCCATAGGTATATAATAATATATAGATTTATATTAAAAGGAGTGTAATATAATGGAAAAGGGAAATTTATCCATAACAAGTGAAAATATACTGCCTATTATAAAAAAGTGGCTGTATTCGGACTCGGATATTTTTATCCGTGAGCTTGTCAGCAACGGCTGCGACGCTATAAGCAAGTTTAAAAAGCTCGTTCAGATGGGCGAGGCGTCCGCAGCGGAGGATACCGACTACAGGGTGGATGTGACCGTGGACAAGGATAACTCGGTTATAACCGTATCGGATAACGGCATAGGCATGACTGCGGAGGAGATAAAGGAGTACATCACAAACATAGCCTTTTCGGGCGCCAATGATTTTGTAAACAAATACAAGGATCAAATGGGAGAGGGAAACGACATAATAGGTCACTTCGGCCTTGGCTTTTACTCCGCATTTATGGTTGCCGACAAGGTGCAGATAGATTCGCTTAGCTGTTCGGACGGCGCAAAGGCTGCACGCTGGATATGCGACGGCGGTGTAGAGTATGAGATAGGCGAGGAGAGCGACAGGACGGAGCGAGGTACCACCGTTACCCTTTATATAGGAGAGGACGGCAAGGATTTCCTTGACGGCTGGAAGCTCAGGGAGGCGCTTACAAAGTACTGCTATTTTATGCCCGTTAAGATATATTTTACCGACCTTGTAAGCGAAAGGCGTGAGGCAGAGGAGGCTGAAAAGCATGCTCAGGAGCATCCCGATGAGCCTGTCGAGCCAAAGGAGGAAAAGCCTGTAAACGATACGGAGCCTCTGTGGCTCAAAAAGCCGTCTGAGTGCAGCGATGAAGACTATAAAAAATTTTACCACACCGTATTTACGGACTTCAACGACCCGCTTTTTTGGATACACCTCAATATGGACTATCCGTTCAGGCTTAAGGGCATACTCTATTTTCCAAAGCTCAAGCATGACCTCGAGGCTATAGAGGGACAGGTAAAGCTTTACAACAATCAGGTGTTTATAGCAGATAACCTCAAGGAGGTAATACCGGAGTTTCTTCTGCTTTTAAAGGGTACTTTGGACTGCCCCGATCTTCCGCTTAATGTCAGCAGGAGCTTTTTGCAGAATGACGGCTATGTTACCAAAATAAGCAAGTATATAGTTAAAAAGGTTGCGGACAAGCTCAACTCCCTCTTTAAAAAGAACAGGGAGGAGTATACGGGCTTCTGGGACGATATAAACCAGTTTATAAAATACGGCTGCCTCAGGGAAAACGAGTTTTACGACAAGGTAAAGGACATCCTGCTTTACAAGAGCACAAACGGCGGCTATGTCACCCTTGCCGAGTATACCGACCGCAATAAGGAAAAGGCAGAAAACAAGGTGTTTTACACCACGGATACACAGCAGCAGGCGCAGTATATCAAGCTGTTCGGGGATAACGGCATGGAGGCTGTGGAGCTTACAACAAGGCTTGATGTACCCTTTGTATCCTATCTGGAGGCATATTCGGGCGCAGGCGTAAGCTTTGTGCGCATAGATTCTGCGGCGGATGTGCTTAAAAAGAAGGATGCCGAGGCGGTAAGCGAGGAAACCGTAACGGCTCTTACAGACCTCTTCAAGGACAGCCTCGGCAAGGAGGTAAAGCTTAAGGCACAGCCTCTTATGTCGGACGATGTTTCCGCAGTTATAGAGCTGAGCGAGCAGGCAAGGCGCATGCAGGAGATGTCGGTCATGTACGGTATGGATACGTCTGCATTCCCCAATGACGAAACCCTTGTTTTAAACTCGGACAATAAGCTGGTAAAGCTCCTTTTAAAGCTCAAGGACGATGAGGGCAAAAAGGAGGAGGTCAAGCTTATATGCAGGCAGATGTACGACCTTGCCACAATGAGCAACAAGGCGCTTTCTGCCGAGGAGATCACCGAATTTATAGTAAGGAGCAACAAAATACTTGAAATGCTTGCGGAAAGATAAAACCGCAGTATGCCGCAGCCCGGCGGATCGGGCTGCGGCTTTTATATTTTATGGACAAGCCCCGATATTTTTGTTATTTAATTATTGCGTATATACTCAAAATTTGTTATTATATAAATGTATGAGTGCCGCAGGGGCGGCAGCGGATATTGATAAATTTACTTAAAAGCGAGGTCTTAATGATGGAAAAGCAGCAACTGTTATACGAGGGCAAGGCAAAAAAGGTATACTCCACAACGGACGATAACCTTTGCATTTTTGAGTACAAGGATGATGCAACGGCATTCAACGGCCTTAAAAAAGGCTCCTTTAAGGGCAAGGGCGTTATAAACAACCGTATGGCAAACTTTATATTCAGGCTGCTGGAAAAGGACGGTATAAAAACTCACCTTGTTGAGGAGATAAGCGAGAGGGAAACGCTTGTAAAAAAGGTCGATATAATACCTCTGGAGGTAATTGTAAGAAATATTGCGGCAGGCTCGTTTTCAAAGAGGTACGGCGTTGAGGAGGGTACTCCTTTTGCACAGCCCACTCTTGAGTTCAGCTACAAAAACGATGAGCTGGGCGACCCCCTTATAAACGACTACCACGCAATAGCTCTCGGCATAGCCGACAGAAAGGATATAGACGAGATAGCAAAAATCGCATTTAAAGTAAATGACTGTCTTAAAAGGATATTTATAAACATAGGCATAAAGCTTGTGGATTTTAAAATAGAGCTTGGCAGGACGGCTGACGGCGAGATAGTGCTTGCCGACGAGATAAGCCCCGACACCTGCCGCCTGTGGGATGCCGAAACAAACAAAAAGCTGGACAAGGATCGTTTCAGACAGGATCTGGGCGAGTTTGGCGAGGTATACCACGAGGTATGGGCAAGGCTTACAGATCACTACAAATAAGAGGTGTATAAAATGAAAAGGCATATTGTGTTATTGCTGTGTGTATCGCTTGCATTGTCGGCATATATCCCCGTTTCCGCACGGGATACGGACGGCATAGTCAAGGGCAGTGTGATAGACGAGGAGGTCATAAGCCCCGGGGCGCTCTCTGCGGAGAGGACGGCGGTGCCCTATACAGACGGTTATTACATAGTAAAGGACGAGAGCGAGTTTATGCACGCTGCCGTTACCGTAAACGGCTTCCATGTGGAAAACAAAAAGGGCGAGAGGGTGTCGGACAGTTATCTTAAGATAATACCTCTCAGCGGCAGGCACGGTGTGTTCCAGTACAGCAAGCCGATAGGCATGGCGGATTACTCAAACGGCGTCTTTAAGATCAAAGACGACAAACAGACAATACTTATAGAGGACGGCACCTTTGCGGCAAGCTTCAGATGTATAGATGCGCCCGATACCTGCGTAATATTCCCTATAGGCTACACAAACAAGTATTTTGACCTTGACGGCAGTCAGATACCCGACCTTGGCGTATATCTCAAAGACTGCGGCATAAGCCTTGCAAGGGAGAGCTGGGCGGAGGACGCCGTTAAGGACGGTATGGACAAGGACTGGCTGCCTGCGGATATATCATTCGACTACGATAAGCCCATAACAAGGCGTGAGTTTTGCCGCCTTGCTGTGGCTGCGGCAGACTATATGGGCAAGTACGGCGGTTCGGAGCCTCTTATTGGCACACAGTACGGACCCCTCGGTCTTGCAAGCGAATATACATCGCCTTACACCGATGTTGACGACTACTATGTTTCCGCAGCAAGCGTACTGGGCATAGTAAACGGTGTGGGAGGCGGAAAGTTCGAGCCCGACAGGACCATAACAAGGCAGGAGGCTGCCGTGCTTTTGTCAAACCTTGCAAAGCTTTGCGGCAGGGATCTCGGCAGAGAGCCCCAAAAGACAAAATTTGCGGACAACGGCAAAATAGCCGCCTGGGCAAACGAGTATGTTTATAAGATATGCGGCATGATTTCGTCAACGGGCGATGGCGTTATGGTCGGCACCGGCAGCAATAATTTTTCACCCGAAATGTCCTATACAAGACAGCAGGCAATAGTTACGATATACAGGCTGATATACCTGTAACGGGCGGTAAAGATACGGTAATGTTTTGATCTGCCGTGTTTTATACGAAAGGGGAAATAAAAATGAAGAGATTTGCGGCAATATTGCTGTGCGCCGTTATGTCGGTCACGGCAGGCATTTGTGTAAATGCGCAGGATAATGTATATGAGGAGCAGGGCGAGGTGTGGCAGCCTCAGAGGATGTCCGTACCTTATATGGACGGGTATCATATAGTCGAAAGCGAAAACACCACCCATTACGGCGGGGTAGAACCGAATCCTCACACCCTGTATATAGAGGATCCGCAGGGGAACAAAATAACGGACGAATACAGGGAGATAACGGTACTTAACGGAAAGATGGGCTTGTTTGAGGGTATGTCCACGGTAGGACATTCGGACACCGAGGCCGAGATATTCAGGATCTTGGACGGCAAGGTATCAAGCATTACGGACGGGCCCCAAACAGACAGTTATTATTTTTTTGACCTTGGGGAAAAGAGCGTATATTATTCCCGTATCGATCAGAAATACTTTGATCTCGAGGGCAAGGAAGTAACCGATATAGACAAATATTTCAAGGAACTTGGCGCAAGCCTTGCTTACAGCGACTCGGCGGCGGAGGCTGTCGAAAAAATAAAAAACGATCTGATTATGCCGGGCGAGCTTAATTACAATTTTACATCTCCCATAACAAGGAGGGAGCTGTGTACTCTTGCGGTGACGGTATTTTCGGCAGACCTGAACGGAAAAAACGATACCTACCGCAGAAATGACTACAGCAGAAATATATACGATGTTGTCGGAGATATTACCGGTACGGACGATTACTATATGCTTGCAGCCGCAAAGCTCGGCTTTATAACCGATACGGACAGCGGAAGCTTAGAGCCCGAAAAAACCGTAACAAGGCAGGAGGCAGCCGTGTTTATGTACAATATCGCAAAGCGGCTCAATGTTGCGGAAAATATACCTAGGACGGAATATGCGGACGACGGGGATATTGCACCGTGGGCAAAGGAGAGCGTGTATGCGGTAAGCTCCATGGAGGATGCCGAAAAAAACAGGGTTATGTCCGCAAAGGACAACAACAGCTTTTTGCCCGGTGAGGTCTGTACAAGGGAACAGATGATGACCTCTATGGTTTGCCTTAGGGATATATATGAGCTTAAGTACAGGGAAATGAAGGGGCGTATATATTCGATCTACTCGGCGTTTCGCAGTATACAAAACACAATAGCGGATCAAGGTATACATGTAGTAGGACAGCAGGTAGCGTTTTTTGTGGAAATGCCTAAAAATCGCAGGGAGCTTGCGGCTCAGAGGGAAGAGAACGCTGATTGATACGGTCTTACGGTCGGTTTGACATAACAAATTTTATAATTTTTCTTTTACAAAAAAGGAGGAAACATCTTGGCGACGCTTCATGAGGAATGCGGTGTTTTCGGTATATGGGAGCCGGACGGTAACCCCGCAAACACTGCATATTACGGACTTGTATCCCTGCAGCACAGGGGTCAGGAGGGCTGCGGCATAGCCGTAAACCGTGACAGGGAAATTTACCACTATAAGGACACGGGGCTTGTAAACGAGGTATTTAACGAAAAGATACTCTCGGAGCTTAAAGGCAGGATGGCGATAGGCCATGTGCGCTATTCCACCGCAGGCGGCTCCGCAAGGGAAAACGTGCAGCCCCTTGTACTGCGGTATATCAAGGGTACGCTTGCCATAAGCCACAACGGCAATATAACCAACGTTGCCGAGCTTAAAAAGATGCTCGAGCACAACGGCGCCATCTTCCAGACAACGGCGGATACCGAGGTCATAGCCTACCTTATAGCAAGGGAGAGGATATCGAGCGGCTCCATTGAGGAGGCTGTTAAAAATGCGGTAAAAAAGATAAAGGGTGCGTTTTCGCTGCTGGTCATGAGCCCAAACAAGCTTATTGCAGCAAGGGATCCGTGGGGCTTCCGTCCGCTTTGTATGGGCAGGAGGGACAACGCCGTGATATTTGCAAGCGAAACCTGCGCCTTTGACGCCATAGACGCCGAGTTTGTGCGTGATGTGCGCCCCGGCGAGATAATCACCCTGGAGGACGGCGAGATGCGCTCCGATACCGAGCTTTGCGGCGGTCCGTCAAGCCTGTGCATATTTGAGCATATCTACTTTGCCCGTCCCGACAGCGTTATAGAGGGTGAGGTGGTACACGAGTGCCGCAAGAGGGCAGGCGCATTCCTTGCAGAGCAGGCGCCCGTGGATGCGGATATAGTTATAGGCGTGCCCGACAGCGGTCTTTCCGCAGCGCAGGGCTATGCCGAGTACAGCGGCATACCGGAGGATACGGGCTTTATCAAAAACAAGTATATAGCCCGCACCTTTATAAAACCCACGCAGGATTCCAGGGAAACAGCCGTTAAAATGAAGCTTAACGCACTTAAGAGCGTTGTAAGCGGCAAGCGTGTTATTATGGTTGACGACAGTATAGTAAGAGGCACCACCAGCGGCAGGATAGTAAAAATGCTCAGGGATGCGGGCGCAAAGGAAGTACATGTGCGCATAAGCTCGCCTCCTTTTACATGGCCATGCTTTTTCGGCACGGATATACCAAACAGGGATCAGCTTATAGCAAACAAGCATACCGTGGAGGAAACCGCAAGGATGATAAATGCGGACTCGCTGGAGTATCTCAGCATAGAAAACCTGCACAGGATAGCGCCCGGCAGCGGTCTGGGCTTTTGCGATGCGTGCTTTACGGGCAGATACCCCGTTGATGTGGAACATTTGCTGTGATCAATTTAATAAAATCGGAGGATACAATGAAAGATATATACGAAAGCCCACTTAATTCAAGGTATGCAAGCAAGGAGATGAAGGAGATATTTTCTCCCGACAGAAAGTTCAAAACATGGCGCAGGCTGTGGATAACCCTTGCCGAGGCGGAAAAGGAGCTTGGGCTTGATATTACGGACGAACAGATAGAGGAGCTTAAAGCTCACAAGGACGATATAAATTACACCGTGGCAGCCGAGAGGGAAAAAAAGGTAAGGCATGACGTTATGGCGCATGTGTATGCCTACGGTATGCAGTGCCCAAAGGCAAGGGGCATAATACATTTGGGTGCCACAAGCTGCTATGTGGGCGACAACACCGATGTTATACTTATGCTTGACGCAATGGAGCTTATACGCAAAAAGGTGCTTTCGGTCATAAGCAAGCTGGCGGATTTTGCCATGGAGTACAAGGATATGCCTACACTGGGCTTTACGCATTTCCAGGCGGCTCAGACAACCACGGTGGGCAAGCGTGCCTGCCTGTGGATACAGGATCTTATGATGGATCTTGAACAGATAGATTTTGTTATGCAAAACACCAAGCTTTTGGGCTCCAAGGGTACCACGGGTACACAGGGCAGCTTTATGGAGCTTTTTGCGGGCGACAGCGACAAGGTGCGCCGCCTTGACGAAATGATAGCGGAAAAGCTGGGATACAGCGGCGTTTTTGCCGTAAGCGGTCAGACCTATTCAAGAAAGCTGGATTCCATATATCTAAACGTTTTAAGCGGCATTGCTCAGAGCTGCACCAAGTTTGCAAATGATATGCGCCTTTTGCAGCATTTAAAGGAGATGGAGGAGCCGTTTGAAAAAAGCCAGATAGGCTCGTCCGCCATGGCGTACAAGCGCAACCCTATGAGATGCGAGAGGATAACGGGCCTTGCAAGGTATATAATGGTGGATGCGCTCAACCCTGCATTTACAACTGCGGGACAGTGGTTTGAGAGGACGCTTGACGACAGCGCCAACAAGCGCATATCCATCCCCGAGGCATTTCTTGCCTGCGATGCGATACTGGGTATATACAACAACGTTGCCGAGGGGCTTGTGGTCTATCCCAAGGTGATAGAAAAGCACCTTATGGAGGAGCTTCCGTTTATGGCGACTGAGGTCATCATAATGGACGGCGTTAAAAACGGCGGCGACAGGCAGGAGCTGCACGAGGCTATACGTGTGCATTCAATGGAGGCTGCACGCAATGTTAAGGAAAACGGCGGCAAAAACGACCTTATAGAGCGCATCGCCTCCGACCCTATATTCGGCATGAAGCTTGAGGATCTGCAAAAGCTGCTTGCGCCCAAAAACTTTGTGGGCAGGGCGCCTCAGCAGGTCGAGGAGTATGTGACGGGCTGCATAATGCCCGTTATAGAGGCAAACAAGGACAGTCTTATCGCTCATACGGAGCTTAATGTATAAAAAACGGGGAGGTTATTACTATGGTTAAAGCTATTGTGGGCGCCAACTGGGGCGACGAGGGCAAGGGCAAAATTACCGATATGTGCGCCGACAGTGCGGATATAGTTGTGCGCTTTCAGGGCGGCGCAAATGCGGGGCATACCATTATAAACGAGTACGGACGCTTTGCTCTGCACCTGCTGCCAAGCGGCGTTTTTCACAAAAACATAATAAATGTTATAGGCAACGGCGTAGCCTTTGACATAAGCGCATTAAAGCGTGAAATGACTGAAATAAACGAGGCGGGCATAGAATTTAAGCTTGCCGTAAGCGACAGGGCGCAGATACTGCTGCACCACCACATACTTATGGATACCTATGAGGAGGAAAGGCTCGGCGACAAAAAGTTCGGCTCCACCAAAAGCGGCATTGCCCCCTTTTATTCGGACAAGTACGCAAAGGTAGGCATACAGGTATGGGAGCTTTTTGAAAAGGAAAGACTGCTTGAAAGGCTCAAGGGCATTTATTCAAAGGTAAACATCCTCTTTAAGTACCTCTACGGCAAGGAAGAGGTGGACTGCATGGCGGTTTACAAGGAGCTTTTGGATTATGCGGAGTTTATACGCCCATATGTTGCCGATACCTCAAAGCTGTTAAGGCAGGCTGTCAAGGAGGGCAAAAACATACTTCTGGAGGGTCAGCTCGGTACCCTTAAGGATACCGACCACGGCATTTATCCGTATGTTACTTCATCGTCCACCCTTGCAGGCTATGCGGCTGTGGGTGTCGGTATACCTCCCTATGAGATAAAGGACATAATAGCAATAACCAAGGCATATTCCTCAGCAGTGGGCGAGGGCCCGTTTGTAAGCGAGATATTCGGCGACGAGGCGGAGGAGCTCAGGAAAAGAGGCGGAGATAAGGGCGAGTACGGCGCCAAAACAGGCAGACCAAGGCGTGTGGGCTGGTTTGATGCCGTTGCCACACGTTACGGCTGCGAGCTTCAGGGCGCAACCGAGGTATGTATGACCTGTCTTGATGTACTGGGATACCTTGACGAGATAAAAATATGCACCGCCTATGAGCTGGACGGCAAGGAATATACCGATTTCCTCACTACCGATGCACTTTACAGGGCAAAGCCCGTGCTTACTGCTCTCAAGGGCTGGAAGAGCGATATAAGGGGCATAAAGAGTTTTGACGAGCTGCCCGAGGAGGCAAAGGCATACGTTGAGTTTGTGGAAAAGCAGATAGGCGTTAAAATATCTATGGTCAGCAACGGCCCAGAAAGGCATGAGATACTTTACAGGTGATCTGCGTGGCTTATTACGGAGGATAACTATGAAATTAAAGCTTATTGCGGTAATGCTTTTGCTTGCGCTTATGTGCGGCTGCTCCTCGGCAAAGGAGGAGGGCGCCGACAGCACCTCGGCTGTGGAGAGCGAGGAAAAGGGGCCTGATTTTACGCTTATAAATATGACGGACAGGGAGATAACGTCCGTAAAAATATCCGTTGCCAATATGGAAAAATGGAGCGGCAATGTGCTTGACGGCGGTGATTTTTACCGAGGCAGCGAGGCGGAGATAGAATACGGCTCTCTGTCGGATGCGGAAATGTACGATATAAGGTGTACCGACAAGGACGGCAATGAGGTAACATATACCGAGCTGCCTCTGAGCCTTATAAAAAGCATAATGCTCACTGTGGACGAAAGCGGCACGTCTGTGCCCGTTATAACCGAAAAGGACGGTGCCGTGCTGCCCGAGGAATCGGATTTGGAGAGTAGGGATACGACCGAGGCTTCGTCGGACGAGGAGAGCACAGAGGCCGAAACCGGGGAAGAGAACGGCGGAAAGGAGATGCAGCCTTGAAATTACCTGTTTTGTATATAGTTATACCCTGCTACAACGAGCAGGAGGTGCTGCCCGTGACAAGCAAAATGTTTACCGACAAGCTGTCGGAGCTTGAAGGGGCAGGCAAAATAAGCCCCTTAAGCCGTGTTATGTTTGTAAACGACGGCTCAAAGGATAAAACTTGGGATATAATAAAGGACCTTGCCGAAAAGGACAGCCGCTGCATGGGGCTGTCGCTGAGCAGAAACAGAGGCCACCAGAATGCGCTGCTTTCGGGGCTTATGGAGGCAAAGGAGAGGTGCGATATAACCATATCCATAGACTGCGACGGGCAGGACGATATAAACGCCATGAATGAAATGGTGGATGAATATTTAAACGGCTGCGAGGTGGTATACGGTGTGCGCAGCAGCCGCAAGACGGATACCTTTTTCAAGCGCACCACGGCGGAGGGCTTTTACAAGCTTATGAGCTTTATGGGCTGCGAGGTGGTGTTCAACCATGCGGATTATAGGCTTGTAAGCAGCAGGGTCTTAAAGGAGTTTGCCAATTTCAGGGAGGTAAACCTGTTTTTAAGGGGTCTTATACCGCTTGTAGGCTTTAAGAGCACAAGCGTTTACTATGAGCGTCACGAGAGGCTTGCAGGCGAAAGCCATTATCCGCTCAAAAAGATGCTTGCTCTTGCCTTTGACGGCATTACCAGCCTTTCCATAAAGCCTATAAGGATAATAAGCTCGTTTGGTGTTTTTGTATCGCTTGTAAGCTTTATAGGCGTTATTTGGTCGGTGGTGCAGGCGTTTATGGGCAACACCGTTGCAGGCTGGGCGTCCACCGTAAGCATAGTATGCTTTTTAAGCGGCATACAGCTTATATCAACAGGTGTGATAGGCGAATATATAGGTAAAATATATATGGAAACAAAGGCAAGGCCAAGGTATATAATAGGCGAAAGAACGTATGATACCGAGGCTGATTAAAATATATATTTATTCCGGCGGCATTGCGGGATATCCGTTGTGCCGCTTTATACCTTTATCCGGAGGAGATTTGACATGACGGTGTTGTATTTTATAAATGCAGTCCTTTTGCTTTTTGTGATATGGGGCGGTATAACAAACCTTGATAAAAAGGTAAAGCTTGACAAAAGGTACGTCTGTATGATACTGATCGTGCTTGTGTATTTTTTTGCTGTGGGTATTGCGGGCTTTGCGGGGCTTAAATATGTATCCGCCCTTTGCTGCCCGGCATACTTTGTATCGGGTGCGGTGCTTTTTGGCTTGTCCTTTGCGGTAAAAGGCAAGGGCAGCAAAGCGGCGCTGTATATGTACAAGGTGCTTGCAGCGGTTTTTTTGCTTGAAGTATTCGTGTTCAACTTTAACGCCTACAAGCTTTCGCCGGGGCACTACGAGCCTGTCGGGCTGAGGCTGTCCGATGCGGTGATCTGTAATTATGACAGAGGCACTCTGGGCAGCGACGAGGCAAGCATAGAGTTTACCTCCGTCAACAGGGAGGTAGGCACAATACGCATAGAAGCACATTCGGCAGAAAACAAAAAAATGAATTTTTATATTGACTATGCCGACGCCACCAACCGTGAATACCGCACAGGCATAGCAAGTGCCGTTATCGTAAACGACTGTGAAAAAAGCTTTACCGTGCCCATAAACGCCTCGGGTGAGGTAAGCAGGCTTAAGCTCAGGTTCAGAGCGGAGGGAAACGATGTTATAATGGTTGACGACATCAAGCTCAATACGCCTATTGCCTTTTGCTTTTCACCGGTAAGGATGCTTGCAATAATTATGCTTATGCTGTTTAAATATATATTTTGTGACAGCGAACGCTTTAAAAGGAGCTTTTCTCGGGACGAGAGTCTGTGCATACGTTCAGCCCGTGTTACCATAGCTGTATTTATGCTGCTTGCGGTTGTGGTCGTAATGCTGCAGCGGGGCAGCGATGCAAGCATAGCAAGGGACTTTAGGTCGGAGAGCGGCAATCAGATGACGCAGGAGCTTGTAGACGCATTTGAGGCAGGCAGGGTAAGCCTGCTTGCCGAGGTCAACCCCGAGCTGGAGGCGCTGGACAACCCTTATGACTCAAGCCAGAGAAGCGGTTTGTCATACCCTTGGGATCATCTGTATTACAACGGAAAGTACTACTCCTACTACGGCATAGCACCCGTTGTGCTGCTGTTTTTGCCTTACCATATGCTTACGGGATATTATTTTCCGTCGGTATGGGCGGTATTTCTTTTCAGCATTGCAGGGCTGTACTTCCTTTACGGGACATATATGCTTTACATGAAGGAATTTTTTAAGGATACCAAAATAAGCCTGATCATTATGGGGCTTATAATGACGCTTACGGTGTCATCCGTATATCTGTGCCTTGCATATGCCAATTTTTACGAGATAGCGCAGAGTGCGGGCTTTATGTTCTGCACGGGCGGTTTTTACTTTATCGCACGCTCCGGCATGATAGGCAAAGGCAGGCTAAGGCTGAGGTATGCGGCGCTATCGGGCGTAATGCTTTCGCTTGCCGTGCTTTCAAGGCCTACCAACGCCGTTTACTGTCTGTGTGCAATGCTGTTTGTTTATGCGGGCTTTTTAAAGCTGCACGGCAATGCTCCATCGGGAGGCAAGACGCCTTATGTAAAATACCTTTTGGCATCGCTTTTGCCCTATGTTGTTATAGGGTCGGTGCAGATGATATATAACTATGTGAGGTTCGGCTCGCCGCTGAGCTTTGGCATAGAGTATTCCCTTACGATAAATGATTTTATAAATGCGCAGTATCATACGCATTTTGTGGGCATAGGCTTTTTTAATTATCTGCTGGCGCTGCCCTCGTTCAGACCCAATTTTCCGTTTATGGCGTTTGATGTGCAGATATTCAATCCCAACGGATATTACTTTGTGGCTACGGGTACGGCAGCAGGTATGCTGTGGATAGCAATGCCCGTTATATCATATTTATACAGCGCAAGGGCATATGCCATCTCGCATAACAGCAAAAAAAGGCTGTACGCCCTTATAATTGCCGCCGTGTGCATAGCGGCGCCTGCTGCGGTCATAGCGTCTGTATGGGAGAGCGGCTACGGCCTGCGCTACAGGGTGGATTTTGCATGGCAGCTTTTGATGGGTGCGCTCACAGTGGCGTTTATAATGTACAACAGCCTTAAAAGCGAGGAAACAAAAAATCTGCTGACCAAGCTGTTTTTTATCTCGCTTGCGGTAGGTACGGGCATTGTTTTTGCTCAGACCTATTTATATGTATCGCCGGAGTTTGACGGCAGCCTGTATAAATATATATGCCTTTTTGAAAGGTCGTTTGAATTTTGGAAATAAAAAAGGAGCTGAAGGCTGTGGACGGCAGACGTTACGGACATAAGGGACTTTACTTGTGGCTTTTGCTGGGTATAGTGATATACAGTGTGTTTACGTTTGGTTTTATGCTGCTTTCGGAGCAGTATACAAGGCATCTTAATATAGACAGCCTTGAGGTGTCCGAAATTCAGCGTGAGGGCAACACCTTTACAACGCTTAAAAACTGGGGCGGAACGGGCATATATATCCAAGGCGACAAAAAATACAATTATATCTGCATGGAGCTGGGTACTGTCGACAAGCCATCCGTCAATATAAGGCTGCACAGCTCGGACAGGATTGACGGCATAGAAAATGCTTCGTATAAGGAGCTTTACCTTACAGCGGGCAAAAACCGTCTTAAGCCCGATTCGGGCAGCTGCTTTTATATAGAGATATACGACAGCAGCAAGCCTGTTTTTACGCTTGACGAGGTGTCGCTCAGGATGTCGGATCTGCCTGTGTACGCTCTGCCGCAAAGCGCTCTGTTTTTTGCGTTTATATGGTTGGGTCTGTACTTTGTCGGCAGGTATGCGGGCATACGCTGCAATAATATTGCAGGCAGTCTTGTAACGCTTGCGGAGGGTATGTTTGCGCTGCTGATGATAATGATATTGATTTTTGCCGCGGATACCGACTTTAACAGTATATTGATGCCCCTTTTACCGCCTGCGGTGCTTGCCCTTGCGGTTTTGTATGCAAGGCACGCTTGTGCAGGGGTAAGGGCACGGATATTTATACCCGTTGTGTTTGCCGTTATGCTTGCGGTTATGGTGTATGTGGGTCACAGTATGCTCAGCGTTATACAAACCGACCTCGGCACCGTGTATTACAGCGCATGGGAGGCGGCAAAGGACGGCAAGGTCAGCACCGAGATAACAGGCATGGAGGCATATCGGTTTTTTATGGAAAGCTCCAATAACGATTACTTTGTGCGTTATCCCAACAATATACCTCTGCTTGCGCTTTTAAAAACGTTTTACGGACTGCTTAAGCATTTTTCGCTTGATGCGGGGGACGAGCTCAGCAATTTTATGAGCGTGCTGCTTAATATTGTCTTTATAATGGCAGGCGTGGGCTTTGGCATATTGGCGGCAAAAAACTTTTTCGGCAAAAAGGGAGCGGTTATTTACACCGTAATGGCGGCGCTGTTTGTACCGTATTATATAAATGCCTGCCGCTTTTACACAGACACATTCTCGCTGCCTTTTGTATCGGCTGCGATATGGGCGTACTCCCTGGCGGAAAAGGAAAGGACTGTGCCGCTAAAAGGCGGTATACTGTCAAAAATAAAGTCATCGCCTTATACCGCATATGCGCTTATGGGCGTGTTTATTGCCGCAGGCGCACTGATAAAGGGCAGTGTTGCGGTTATAGCGGTGGCTGCCGTGATACAGCTTTTGTTAAAGAGCCTTAAAAATGTAAAATTTGCTGCTGTTATGGCTGCCGCCCTTGTTGCGGTAAGCTGTGTGTGGAGCGCCTACGAGAGCGGCATAAGCTGGCTTGACACCTCGCAGAAGGACAGATACGCTTTTCCCGTTACGCACTGGATAATGATGAGCCTGGATACCTCCGTAAAAGGAAAGTATTCGCAGAGTGATTTTGAGTATACCGACAAATACACCTCAAAGGCAAAAAAGCAAAAGGCTGATATAAGGCGCATAAAGGAGCGCCTGGCAGGATTCGGTTCTGTGGGAGTGCTTGCGGATTATGAGCTGGAGAGGGCAGCTGCGCTGTGGTGCAACGGCAGCTATATGCAGGACAACCACATAGCGTGGGGCATTGAAAAGGGCGCCATATACGATGTTTTGACTCCGGGACGGGAATACTATCCCGTATACAAGGTGTATGCGCTGCTGTATGTGTTTTGTATGTATATATTTGCTGCGGCGGGAGCTCTTGCGGCGCTTAAGGCGCCAAATGCGGACAGCGCAATGTTTCTCAGGCTTACCATGCTTGGCGCAATGCTGTTTTTTGCCATGTGGGAGAACAACCCCAGGTATCTGCTCAACTTTACGCCCGTATTTATGCTTGCGGCTATATGGGGCTTAGAGGCAATAAAAGATAGATATATATCAAAACCGGGTCATCCAATAAAAGGTGAAATTTAGGATAAGTATCAAAAGATATTTTAAAGTAAAATGATCAAGAGGGGCGCTATGCCCCTTCAGCGTGTCGAAAAAGTCGACACGCTTGCAGGAAATGCTTACATTTACGAGGAACAAACGAGAGTACCTCGTTTGCTTGCGGGGTACCCCCGCAAGTTCATCTGCCTGCATTTTTTCACAGAGTACAAAGAGATTCGCGCCTCGCTATCGCTCGACACTCCCTCTTTTCCTCGGACGGGCAAAGCTCGTCCTGCGGATTTTAGCCTGCGGCGCTTAAATTACCTTGAAGTGTTTTTGCAAGTTTAAGTTCTTTAAAAAATCATTTTTTTAATCTAATCTTAGGTTTTTTGACAGTATGGAGGGGCGCTATGCCCCTTTTTTGTTAGATGAGCATATCACGCAGGAACTTGGCTATTTCGTCTGCGCTGCCCTTTGTTACGTCCTTTGTATCTATTATTACGGTCTGTTTCAGGGGACCGAGTTTTATATAGTCCTCTCTTTCGGTTATGCCGTAAAATCTGTCGGGCAGAAGTTCAAAGGCGGCGTTTTCCGAGGTAAATACCAGCTTGTCGTCATATACGGATATAACAGCCGATTTTACCTTTGACGCCTTGTCCCATATAAAGCCCGACACAACGGGTATAAGCGCCCACAGCAGCATAACTGCAAAAAGAACCGCCGTCTTTTTGTCATCTCCCGGGGCGGCCTTGCCCGTGTTGAGCAGATAAAAATTATAACAGAGTACAGCCGCCGCAACAAGTATAAAGCCGTAATATGCCCTGCCCATAAAGGCACGGATAATATCTATGCGTTTTTTAAGCGTAAATTCGGTTTTTACGGTAAATTTTTCTTCCATATAGATTCCCCTTGATAAATGTTGTTATACGGGTATTGTAGCATATATATTTATCCGCCGTCAAGCAATGCGGCGCATATATCCGTCCCTGTGCGCATATATTTAGATGTGGTAAAGCAGAATAACTGCTTTTTATTGAAACAGGGTGATGCAGCTTGTCTTATGAAAGAGGACGCCGCAAAAGGCGTAAAAATACAATAAAAATAAAGCTTATGGCTGTACTTGCGCTTATATCGGCGGCGGCATGCACGGCAGCGCTCAGAGAGGTGAGCATCACGGTGGAGTCGGTGCCTGCCGAGGCGCAGTTTTACGAGCTGGCAAGGGTCAGCCTGCAGAGCAGGGAGAGCATAGCGCCTCCGCCTGTCGATATGGGATCGCTGAAGGATCTGGGTATACTGCGCAACAAATATTATTCCGTAGACAAAAAAACGGGTATGACAAAGGAAATGTTCGATATAGACAGGCTTATGGCGGAGGACGTACATATAAATGCGGATATGTCGCAGCCCAAGGTGCTTATCTTTCATACCCATGCGCACGAGATGTATGCCGACAGCAAGAGCGGCGAGGGTGTTATAGGTGCAGGCGAGCTGCTCAAACAGACGCTGGAAACGGAGTACGGCGTAAAATGCCTGCACGTTACCGAGAGCTTTGATACGGTGGACGGAAAGCTGCAGATACTGGGCGCATACGAGCGCATGGAACCCCGTATAAGACAGATATTAAAGGAAAACCCCTCAATAGAAATGGCAATAGACCTGCACCGTGACGGCGTAGGCGAAAATGTGCGCCTTGTGAGCGAGGCGGACGGGGAGAGATGCGCCAAGTTTATGTTTTTTAACGGGCTTTGCAAAAAGGCAGACTCGGACGGGATATTAAGACAGGCTGACGGACTGGAAAACCCGTATGTGGAGCAGAACCTTGCCCTCAGCCTTAAAGCACAGATGTGTGCAAACAAGCTCTACCCCGGGCTTACAAGAAAGATATATCTTAACGCATACCGATACTCCCTGCATATGCTGCCCAAAAGCATGCTTATTGAGCTTGGTGCGCAGACCAACACCGAGCAGGAGGTAAAAAACAGCGTTAAAAAGCTTGCAAGGGTGCTGTATGAAACCGTATTTAATCGGCAAAATTAAAGCTCCTGCCGCATAAAGTCAATAAAGTTATAAAAAGACTAAAAATAGATCAAAAAAATGAATTTTTCAGAACCTAAACTTGCAAACACTTTAAGGTAACTTAAGCGCCGTCAGCGTAAAGCCTTTAGGCTTTAGCGATACCGTAAGGCAGGCTAAAATCCGCAGTTAGCGTAATTTTCCCTTTGGGAAAATTAGCATAACCACGGGGACGGAATTCACTTCCGCCGAGGAAAAGAGGGAGTGTCGAGCGATAGCGAGGCACGAATCTCTTTATACTCTGTGAAAAAAATGCAGGCAGAGGAACTTGCGGGGGTACCCCGCAAGCAAACGAGGTACCCTCGTTTGTTCCTCGTAAATGCAAGCATTTCCTGCAAACGTGTCGCAGCAGGCTTCATTTATAATCCGTTGCTTTTGACTGTGTAGGGTCAAAAAAATCGGGATATTTTTCCGCAATTATTTCAAGCGCCTTATTGTGAAGCCTGTAGCAGTGCCTCACGCTCATGTAAAAGGGAAGATTTGCGGGCATATTTTCCCATGCTATGCCTTTTATGTATCTTGTCCGCAGTATCGCCTGCATATCGTAGGGCAAATCGTTTATTATTTCGTCAAGCTCTCCTTGACGGCTCATACGGCTGCTTATGTTTATGCCAAGCCGCTCCGCCTTTTCTCTCAGGCTGTCCATGGATATTATCTCGCATTTGCCGGCGCTGTCCCGTGCATGCTCTATATCCGTGCACACTTTTTTAAACTCGGCTATTTCCGCTTTTTGTGAGCGTATTGTTTTTGTAAAATGCCCCCATTCCGTAAGCAAACGCTTAAGGCTTTGTTTTTCTGTTTTGGTCATAAACTCACCACCCCTTGTGATCATTATTGTTTGTAAGCCCCTGTGCAGATTCGACAGGGGCTTTGTCTTAAATTATAATAGCACATATGTTCTAATATGTCAACATTAATTTAGAATTTATTCAAAAATATGTTCTAATGAGTGGGGCGTATGTTGTTTTTGTTTTATAATGCCGATAAGACTTTTAAGGATAATTGCAAAAAGCAATATACGGTTATATTTTCGCACACAAGGGTGATTACCGAGGCTCAATCCTTATCGTGTTTTACAACGTGCAGATGAGGGTGCCCGCAGCCGCAGCCGTGTTCGTGGTCATGATCGTGGTGACAATGCTCGTGGTCATGGTCATGGTGGCAGTGCTCGTGACCGTGGTGGCAATGCTCGTGGCTGTGAGGCTCGTCCTCTTCCTCGGGGTCGGGTATAATGCCCTCGTCCGAGAGCAGATTATATATCTCCGTAAGGCAGGCAGCGCCCGCACTCTTGCCTCTCACTGCTTCAAGTGCGTAGTCAAGATAAGCGTTAAACTCATTGGCGGACATCACTAAAGGCACATCTTCAAGCACGGATCTGCGCAGGAATTTATTTTTGCGGGGCAGTATATTTTCCGGTGCGGAAAGCATAAAGCTTACAATCTCCTCCGCTTTGTCGTTTGCCTCCTGTGCGCTTATGACCTCGTAATCGTCGCTTTCGCCGTTAAACATTACGCTTGACAACTCCCTGCGGTAAAGCTCCTGTATTTTAAGGTACACCCCTATTATGTCGTATGATTCATCATCCATATGCTTGCTTTCGCCGTATTTGGACACATATTTAACAAGCTTTTTGTCCATTGGGCGCATAAGCTCAAAGCATTCCTCTATCTCCGTTTCCGTTTTTTCCGCAAGGGACTCGGCATACAGCTCCGCCTCATTGTTTTGCAGCATGCTGCGGCAGGTGTACATTATATCCTTCATTACGGGGTCGTCCTTTGTGAGGTAATCCTCGTCTATGCAGAAGGTGGCAATTGCTATAAGATAATTTATGTCGTTGTAGGAGATGCTTATATAATCCGCTGTTTCCGCAAGAGCCGTGCCAAAGTAATCCACCTCGCCCATGTACTCCTCAAGCTCGCTTTCGGAGAGGTTTTCAAGCGGTCTGGAGTAAAGCTCCTCGGCTGTCTGCTTTATATCGGGCATTATGCTGCCGTATTCGGGCATGGACAGAGGGCAGTACTGCATTTTGAGCATGTATGCGGCATATTCCGCATCGGCTCTTGTCATATCGGTAAAATAATGTCTGAGGCTTGTCCTCAGCAGGTCGTAATAGCGTTCCTTTGTCATGCGCAGCGGTATGCGGCTCAATACGGAGGATATTCTCTCGTACCTTTCGTTATCGTCCTCGCTGTCGTCTATATATTCGCCTATAAAGGCACGCATGGGCGACTCCAGCCTGTCGTAGTTTTCAAGCGGCAGCGACTCGGAGCTTTTGCACTCATACATCCACATGCCGTAGCTGCCTGCCATATCCGCAAGGCGCATATAAAATGTTATAGGCCTGCAAATACGCTCATAATCCGCCCTCATGGCGTAAAGCTCTTTGATAAGTTCGTTCCTGTCCTCAAGGTCATGCGAGAGTATTTCGGGCAGGTTGGCGGCGTGCCTTTTTATATCCTCTATATAGTCTGTTATAGGTTTGGGTATATCCTTGTCAGGCTCCGAGGTGCTCAGCTCGCACATATCGTAAACCAGGTTGAGTACGGTATCCTTAAGCTTAAGCTCTATAAGGCCCATTGCCGTGCGTTTTATATTGTCATTTATAACGGAAGCCATAAATTCATCTCCTTTGTATTATATTTTTCTTTTAAATATAACACAAATATAGTAAAATATAAATAGGTATTTAAAAAAAAGTAAAAAGCAGACTTTTGCTTAAAATTTGCATCATTGTGAAAGGAAAATATTTATGTGTAATAAAACTGTTGCTTTTACCACACTTGGCTGCAAGGTAAATATGTACGATACGGAGGCAATGCGTGAGCTGTTTCTGAGCAGGGGATATGCCGAGGCGGACTTTGACGAGGGGGCGGATATATACATTATAAACACCTGTTCCGTTACCAACCTGGGCGATAAAAAGTCACGTCAGCTTATAAGGCGTGCCAAAAAGCTCAACCCCGATGCCGTGATAGTTGCCTCGGGCTGCTATGCGCAGGTGGCGCCGCAGGCAGTGGCTGCCATAGAGGGCATAAATATAATAACGGGTACAAAGGACAGAGGCCGCATAGTGGATATAGTGGAGAGCTACAGCGGCGGCATTTTAAACACCGTTACCGATATAAAGACCGTAACGGGCTTTGAGAAGCTCAGCGTTGACAGGCTGGAGGGGCACACCAGAGCCTACATAAAAATACAGGACGGCTGCAACAGGTTTTGCACCTACTGCATAATACCCTATGCAAGAGGTCCCATACGCAGCAGACCTGCCGATGATATTATTGACGAGGTGCGCCGCCTTGCCTCGGGAGGCTTTAAGGAGATAGTGCTCACAGGCATACATGTGGCAAGCTACGGCATGGATACACACGGACAGAGCCGACTTGCCGATATAATAGAGCAGGTGCATGCAGCAGACGGCATAGAGCGCATACGCTTCAGCTCTATGGAGCCTCTTGCCGTGACCGATGGATTTATATCACGCATGAAGGCTTTGCCGAAGGTGTGCGGACATTTTCATCTCTCGCTGCAAAGCGGCTGCGACAAAACTCTGCACGATATGGGCAGGCGGTACACCGCACAGCAGTATTACGAGGCGGTTTGCAGGATAAGGGAGGCTTATCCGGACGGAGCGGTCACTACCGATATAATAGTGGGCTTCCCCGGGGAGAGTGAGGAGGATTTTGCGCTATCCGCAGCTTTTGCGGAAAAATGCGGTCTTGCCAAGCTGCATGTCTTCCCTTATTCGCCCAAGGAGGGAACGCCTGCCGCAAAACGCAGCGATCAGGTGCCTCCCGATGTAAAATCACGGCGTGCGGAGGAAATGACACGGGTGGGTAACCGTCTTAGGGCACGGTTTTTGGGCTCTATGGTCGGCAGAGAGTTTGATGTGCTTTTTGAAAGGGAGTGCAAAGAAGGATGCTTTGAGGGCTATACAGAAAACTATGCAAGGGTAATCGCACCGTCGGCCGCAAATTTGCACAACGCCGTAAAAAGCGTCAAAATTACGGCACTTAACGAAAGGGATATGGTGCTTTGCGGTGAAATAAAGGAATAATTTGCCGCACCCGTGAACATAATTACAGATAGGAGAGGCGCAATATCGCCGTATGCCAAAGAGTATGCGGAGCTGCGCCTTGCAAATCTCTGCTGCGGGTGTTTGGCATGTACGGATATAAGGATGAAATAAAGCGGCTTGTATATTTGATCGCGGGTGTTGCGCTTATGGCTGCCGCCACGGATATGTTTTTTGATCCGTTTTCACTGGTAACGGGCGGTGTTACGGGTGTTGCGGTCATACTGCGCAGCTTGTGGGGCGTGCCTCTGTGGCTCACAAACACGGTGCTCAACGTGCCGCTTTTTATATGGGCATATTTTGTTTTTGACAGGCGTTTTGTGGTGCGCTCCGCCTCGGCTGCGCTGCTGCTGTCGGTTTTTCTTTATCTTATGGAGTTTATGCCCGATATAGAAAACGACGCCGTTACGGTGGTGGTGTTCGGCGGACTGATATACGGCGTTGGCATAGGGCTGGTGCTAAGGAGCGGAGCTACCACGGGCGGCACGGATCTTGCGGCGGGCATTGTAAACAGGCTGCGCCCGGATATAGGCATAGCCCCTGCAATGCTTTGTATGGATGTGGCTGTAATAGTGTCGGGCTTTGCGGTGTTCGGCGAGGTGAGGGCTATGTACGGCATTATGGCTGTGGCGGTCACCACCAGGGCGATGGATTTTGTAATGGAGGGGCTTAATTTTGCAAAGGCGGCATTTATCATATGCGACAATGCACCTGCGCTCGGCAAAGCCGTAATGGAGGGCATAGACAGGGGCGCAACGGTGATACCCGCAGGCGGTATGTACTCGGGCAGGGATAAAAAAATGCTTGTGGTGGCTGCCTCACGAAAGGAGATACCCGCCCTCAAAAGGATAACCGCAGAGGTGGAGCCGGGAGCTTTTATGTTTGTTACCGATATAAGAGAGATACTGGGCAATTTTTAGATGTGAATATACCTAAAATTTTACCGAAAATCGACTTAAAAATTTTGCAAAAATGCGATATTTGACAAAAAAATATTTTTTGCATCAAACCAAATCATCAAACCTAACAAAAAATAATTGAAATGAGTCTATAATATTGTAAAAAACGATAAACAAATATAATGTTTGTTAGTTTTAACATGAAAATAGGGTTTTTACATTTGCCAAACGGTATATATTGTTTGCATTTTGGTTAAATATTACCGAAATTTAAAATCCTTTGGGCAATTTGTACAAATTAAAGGTTTTTTATTTGTAAAATAAAGATATGGAGAGTTTGCTCAAAATAAGGTATCATATAATTAAATTAAAGGCGGTTAAAAGCCTGCTATTGCAAGGAGGAATAAATTTTATGGCAGAACTTAAATTAAAAAATATCGTTAAGAAATACCCAAACGGCTTTATCGCTGTTAAGGACTTCAGCCTTGATATAGAAGATAAGGAGTTTATCATTTTCGTAGGTCCTTCCGGCTGCGGTAAGTCCACCACACTGAGAATGATTGCCGGTCTTGAGGATATTTCGGCAGGCGAGCTTTACATAGGCGATAAGCTCTGCAACAACGTTTCACCAAAGGACAGAGATATTGCAATGGTTTTCCAGAACTACGCTCTGTATCCTCATATGACGGTTTACGACAACATGGCATTCGGTCTTAAGCTTCGTAAGGTGCCTAAGGACGAGATCAACAGAAAGGTGCATGAGGCAGCTAAGATACTTGATATCGAGCACCTCCTTGACAGAAAGCCAAAGGCTCTTTCCGGTGGTCAGCGCCAGAGAGTTGCAATGGGTCGTGCTATCGTGCGTGAGCCTAAGGTATTCCTTATGGATGAGCCTCTTTCAAACCTGGACGCTAAGCTGAGAGTACAGATGAGATCCGAGATCTCCAAGCTTCACCATAAATTACAGACAACATTCATCTATGTTACACATGACCAGACAGAGGCTATGACGCTCGGTACCCGTATCGTAGTACTTAAGGACGGTATCATCCAGCAGGTAGATACCCCTCAGAACCTCTACAACAAGCCTGCTAACCTCTTTGTTGCAGGTTTCATCGGTTCACCTCAGATGAACTTTATCGACGCTAAGGTCGTACAGGTAGGCGCCGATGTGCTTGTAAGCTTTGGTGAGTACAGAGTTAAGCTGCCGGAGCACAAGACAAGGGCTCTTATAGACGGCGGTTATGTTGATAAGGACGTTATCCTCGGTATCAGACCTGAGGATATACATGAAGAAGAGCTTTTCCTCAGCACATCTCCCGAGAGTATCGTTGATGCACAGGTTGAGGTAACCGAGCTCCTCGGTGCTGAAACAAACCTCTACCTTATGATAGCAGGTCAGAATGTTACAGCTAAGGTTGATTCACGTTTCTCCGCTAAGATAGGCGATATTGTTAAGGTTGCATTTGATATGAACAGAATGCACATCTTTGATAAGGCTACAGAAACAGTTATCTGCAACTGATATATAATTAAGCTTTTAAGGGCTGTCCGCACGGACAGCCCTTTTTGTCTGCCTATATAGTCGGCAAAGAATAAAAAACTGCTGTCAAATGATCACAAATGTCATTTAACAGCAGCCGATTTTATTTTTTTATTTGTTTGAAAATTCCGCAAGAGCCTTTACCTTTTCAAGAGCAAGCCCCTTGTCTATGGTATCGGCGGCAATTTTTATGCCCTCCGAGATGCTGTCTGCCTTGCCGCCTATATATATTGCGGCGCCTGCGTTAAGCAGTACTATATCTCTCTTTGCGCCTGTTATACTTCCGGAGAGTATACCCTTTGTTATCTCGGCATTTTCGGTTCCCTTGCCGCCCTTTATCTCCTCGCTCGAGGCATAGCCGATGCCGTAGTCCTTGGGGTCAAGCTCGTATGTTGTTACCTTGCCGTCCTTTATCTCGGAAACATGTGTTTTGCCCGTAACAGTTATCTCGTCCATACCGTCACAGCCCGAAACAATCATAGCCCTTTCAACGCCCATAGCCTGCATTGCATATGCAATAGGCTCCGTAAGCGATTGGGAGTATACGCCGATAAGTGCGCCCTTTGCGTTTGAGGGGTTGGATACGGGGCCGAGAATATTGAATATTGTCCTTATACCCATCTCGCTGCGTGCCTGACCGACGTTTTTCATTGATTTATTGAATATCTGTGCAAACATAAAGCCTATGCCCGTTTCCTCAACACAAGCCTGTACACGGGGCGCCTCAAGCATAATGTTTATACCGAGTGCCTCCAGAACATCCGCAGCACCGCTGCTGCTGGATATTGCCCTGTTGCCGTGCTTTGCAATGGGTACCCCCGCTGCCGAGGCAACAAAAGCGGATGTGGTGGAAATGTTGAAGGTGTGAGTGCCGTCACCGCCGGTGCCTACCAGGTCGATATAATTGCCCTCCACCTTGGGTGCCACATGGTCTGCCTTAGCCTGCATTACGGTTGCACAGCCCACTATCTCGTCAATTGTTTCGCCCTTTAGCCTGAGTGCTGTAAGAAAGCTGCCAAGCTGCGCCTGTGTAGCCTCGCCGCCGAGCATAAGCGACATTACCTCTTCAGCCTCGGTGCGTGTGAGGTCAATGCCTCTAACGACCTTGTCAATAGCTTCCTTCATGGTTATCATAGTTCTTTCTCCTCTCAGCATTTGATTTTCTAATCTATAGCTAAATTATATTATTTATTCAATGCAATTGCAAGCACTTTTTATTGCGCCGTGCATATTTGTACGCCCGTGAGTTGACGGATATTGCGGCTGTGCCGCCGGGGCAGGCAGGATACGGTTTATACGGGCTGCCCGTTAATTGTATGGGTACAATTACTTTATGATGTAGACAATTGATTTTTGCTGTGATATTATTTACTAAATCAGTTTTAAGGGGTGAAGATAATGAAGGACACAAATACGGTATCTGCCTACAATGATTCCAAGGTAAAATATGTTACAAAAACAGGTATGATGGCTGCGCTTATTTTTATAGCCACATATGCAATAAAGATACCTGCCCCAAACGGCTACACTCATTTGGGTGACTGCCTCATATTTATTGCCGTGCTGACTCTGGGCACAAAAAGGGGCGCCCTTGCGGCAGGCATAGGGGCTGCGCTTTCCGATATGATGTCGGGGTTTTTGATATGGGCGGTGCCAAGCTTTATTATTAAGGCGATAATGGCTCTTATTATGGGCGCCTTTACATACAGGCTTTTGCCAAAGCGCCGCTTTGGCTGGGCTGTGGGCGCCGTAATAGGGGGCATAGTGCAGATAGTGCTGTATACCGTGGTAAAAATACCGCTCTTCGGGCCTGCGTATGCTGTCGAGCGTTTGCCTGTGCTTACGCTACAGACGCTTTTCGGCATAATAATAGCGGCGGCGATAATATCTGTGCTTAACGGCTCGCACATTATGGATAAGCTCAGGGAGGTATAAAATGAAAAAGATAGACGCACATGCACATATAGGCAGCTTCGGCGGATGGGCAAATTTGAGGATAAACGCCGACGAGCTTATTGAACAGATGGATAAATACGAGATAGAAAAAACCGTGCTTTGCAGTACGGACGAAAAAACCAACACGGATACGCTCGGCGCCTTTAAAAAATACGGCGGCAGGTTTATACCGCTTGTATACCTTAACCCTTACGACGGTGAGCATGCTGTAGAAATGCTGTACGAATATGTAAGGGAGCACGGCTTTGCAGGCATAAAGCTCAATCCGCTCAAGCAGGCATATGTTGCGGATACGGTCATGCTTGACCCTATTATGTCGGCAGCGGAGGAGCTTGAAATACCCGTGTTTATACACAGCGGACATCCGCCCTATTCCCTGCCCTGGAGCATTGCGCTGCTGGCGGAGCGTTTCCCCGGTGTAAAGGTGGTTATGATACATATGGGACACGGACACGGGGTGTACATAGATGCGGCTCTTAAAATGGCAAGGCGTTACGACAACATTTACCTCGAAATGTCGGGTATGCCCATGAGCAGCAAGATAAAAGAGGCATACGACACCGTCGGAGCCGACAGGATAATGTTTGGTACGGACGCACCGTTCCATCATCCTACGGTGGAGATACAAAAGGTGCTTACAAGCGGTGTCAGCGAGCATGCCCTGGAGGATATATTCTACAACAATGCGGCACGCCTTATGGGTATAGTATGATCATGCGCCGTTTTTAGCCTTATGGTTGATTTTACCGCAAAAATGTGTTATACTTTTATGCAAAGCAAGGGGGAGCTTTGCAAGTAAAATGCTTTTACCCGGGTATGGAGGTAAGATATGTCGGATATTGTTATTGCGTTGGATGCAATGGGCGGTGACAATGCACCTGCCGAGATAGTTAAGGGTGCGGTAAATGCCTCGGCTGAAATAGCCTGTAAAATAGCTCTTGTCGGACGGGAAGCCGATGTAAATGCGGAGCTTGAAAAGTATGAGTACGATAAAAACAAAATTTTTGTTGTAAATGCCTCCGAGGTGATAGAA
Organism: uncultured Clostridia bacterium; assembly: GCA_947591605.1. GTDB lineage: Bacteria > Bacillota > Clostridia > Lachnospirales > CAG-274 > CALWRD01. The sequence goes on from CANQDF010000001.1 coordinate 49,855, forward strand.
ACCTGTGAGGTGCCTACCGTTGCGATACGCAAAAAAAAGGATTCGTCAATGGTGGTAGGCTTAAATATGGTAAAAAACGGTGAAGCGTCGGCGTTTATCTCCGCAGGCAACACAGGTGCGCTGCTTACGGGCGCCACGGTGATAATAGGCCGTATACCGGGGGTGGAACGCCCTGCACTCGGCACAATGGTGCCTACCGAAAAGGGTATGTCGCTGCTGATAGACGCAGGGGCAAATGTAGACGCAAAGCCCAATTATCTTGTTCAGTTTGCAAAGATGGGCAGTGTTTATGTTGAAAATATCTTTGGTGTGCCCTCACCCAAGGTAGGGCTTATAAACATAGGCGTGGAAAGCGAAAAGGGAAACGCCCTTGTAAAGGAAGCCTACGGCCTTTTGGGCGAGAGCGAAGGGATAAACTTTGCAGGCAACCTGGAGGCAAGGGATATAAGCCTGGGCGATATGGATGTAATGGTTGCGGACGCTTTTGTGGGCAATGTTGTGCTTAAGCTTATGGAGGGCTTTGGCAAAAGTATGCTGGGCATAATAAAAAAGGAGCTTATGGCAGACCCTCTGTCCAAGGTGGGCGCCGCCATAGCGGGCAATGCCTTTAAACGCATAAAAAAGTACTTTGATTATGCCGATATGGGCGGAGCACCGTTTCTGGGCTTAAAGGCGCTTGTGGTAAAGGCTCACGGCAACAGCGATGCAAGGGCTGTAAGGGGCGCAATAATGCAGTGCGTAAGCTTTATTGAAAAGGACATTGTAAATAAAATAGCGCAAAAGCTTTAAATAACGTGAGGGGGTGTTTTGTTATAACCCCCTTTTTTTAGGTGCAAATTTGCTGTTTTATATGGCGGAAATGTATTGACAAACATATTGTAATTTAGTATAGTATTATTGATTAGAAAACATTTACTTTTAAGGAGGTTTTTGACAATGGAATTTGATAAGGTTAAAGAAATCATTGCAGATCAGATGGGCATAGCCGAGGATTCTATCACCATGGAGTCATCCTTTACAGATGATATCGGCGCAGACTCTCTTGACATATTCCAGATCATCTCGGAGCTTGAAGATGCTTTTGATATTGAATTTGGCAATGAAGATGCCGAAAAGATCAAAACGGTAGGGGACGCTGTTGAGTACATCAAAAATGCGGAAAAATAATTGATTTTTGGCTGCGGCAGCAATATGCCGCAGCTTTTATCTTATTAAGAGAATATGCCGGCTTAAGTGCTTTAAAAATGCAAATACAGGGTTGAGATGCTGCTGCAGGTTAAAGTATTTAAGCAAGTATATTCTCCGCAAGGAGGCAGATATTTATGATGGAAGATGTTTTAAACTACAAATTTAAGGACGAGAGCATACTGCTTACGGCACTTACACATTCGTCCTATGCCAACGAGGCAAGGTCTATGGGCGTTGTATGCAATGAACGCCTTGAATTTTTGGGTGATGCGGTACTCGGCTTTGTTATAGGCAGCTACCTTTACAAGGAGTTCCCCGATTTAAGCGAGGGCAAGCTTACAAAGCTCAGAGCAGGGGTAGTGTGTGAACAGATGCTTGCCAAAAAGGCAAGGGCGCTGGGCGTGCAAAAGTATTTGAGGCTTGGCAAGGGTGAGGAGCAGACAGGCGGGCGTGAGCGTGTGTCCATACTGGAGGACAGCTTTGAATCCATTATAGGCGCAATATATCTTGACGGCGGCGTTGAGGAGGCGTCCAGATTTATACTGAGTCAGCTTAAAGACGAGATAGAAAACATAAAATCCTCAAGGCTTGTACCGGATAACAAGACAAACCTGCAGGAGTACCTGCAAAAGACAAGCCATGAGCCTATTGAATATGTGGTGGTGTCCGAGAGCGGCCCTGCACACAGCCGTGAATTTAAGGTGGAGGTAAGGCATATGGGCAAGGTGCTTGGCAAGGGCAGAGGGAAAAGCAAAAAAGAGGCTGAACAGAATGCGGCTGAATCGGCGCTTGAAAGGCTTAATGTAAGGCATCAAATATAAAAAAACTATCGAAAAAGTCCCTTTGGGACTTTTTCGAGGATAAGCAGAAGTATAAACAGCTCATTCCGGCGGGACTTTCAGTCCCTTGAAACTCGCTGTTTTCCTCGGCGGAAGTGAATTCCGTCCCCGTGGTTATGCTAATTTTCTCAAAGGGAAAATTACGCTAACTGTGGATTTTAGCCTGCGGCGCTTAAATTACCTTGAAGTGCTTTGCGTGTTTATGTTATCTAAAAATTCATTTTATATGTCAAATTTGTTTTTTTTGACAGTCTAAGGGGGTGCTGCAAGACAGCACCCCCTCTTATTTTTTATCAGAAGTCTATTGCACCTGCGTCGTAGGCATTTATAGATGCCTGAGTCTGGGTCAAGCCCTGACTTGCGCTGTTGGCAAGAGTACTGGTTGTGATAATATCCGCATTTTTAATTACGGTAATATTAATTTCCGGTGAAGTATATGTTTTCATTTTAAACCTCCTTTACTTATTACGAAAGCTGTGCTGTTACCTTGCCTGCAGGTATAGCCTGTGCATAATTGTTTATCTTTACTGCGTAAAGTGCCGCATATGCTGCATAATCGCCCTCGCCTGCCGTAATGGTGTCGCCCTCTGCAAACTCTATTGTCTTGTAGACCTCGGTAGTTACATCATTCTGTGTGCCAAGTTTTAAGGTAAGCGTGTCTTTCTTGAGGTCCTCATCTGTAAGACCGTAAATAATGTAGGTTGCGTTGTTTGTTGTGTCTATAGCGTAGGAAAGCTGACTGCCTGCAACGTCTGTGGCACCATCGGAAATCTTATCGGAATATTCAACAATGACTTGCTGTATTCTTGTAGATGTACCACTAGAGTCTGAGTAAATATTATATACCGTATCTGCTTCAAGATTTTTTGCGGTGAAATGGAGTACAGGAAGATTGCTGCCGCCGCTCTGACTTTCCGGTGCTGACATGACCGTACTAGTGCCTTTTCTGATGGATGGCTTTGCACTATTTGATGAATTAGTGCTGCCGCAGTACCAGTAAACGGTAACTTTTGCTCCTTCATTTACTTTAAATTCAATATATTCTTTGTTATTAATTTTTCCGGATTGTGATAATTCGGATGAATTGAAGTATGGCATGCCTCCGAATACCTTATCGGTGTCATATATGCCTGCTTCAAGAGGTTGAAGCTCCAATTTTTCAAAGTTTATGGCAGGTGCTACTGTTGCGGAGGTTCCGTCGGATGTTATTGTAACACCGTCTGCTCCGTCTGCATAGGTTATGTTGTAGTTTTTAAGAGATGCAGTGTATTTTCCGTCTGCATATGTTTCTTTTTGGCTTGAAGCGGAGTAATTTCCGTTTCCGTCTGCCGTTACCTCATATGTATGGGTTCCGTCTGTAAGTGTAAATTTATCGCCGGAAGAAAGTCCTGTGCATGTTCCGCTTAATGTATAGTTGACAGGGATAGGAAATTTCTCTCCTTTGGTTATAGTTACCGTTATTTTTTGAACCTTTCTGTCTCCATCACTTCCGCCTGATTTTAGAGTGAAATTAACATCAATATCTCCATCTTCTGTATGTGTGGAATTGAAATTAAATGTATTTCCTCCCTTAGATGAAGTTTCTATTCCGACTGCTGTAAGACCTTCTATATCAATTAATCTGTCAGATTTTCTAGTTTGAAAAACAAAGTTTACGGTACCTTCACAGTTCTTTGGGACAGGTATACTGAATCCCATATCTGCACCATTGAAAGTAAGACCATCAGTATTATTTGATTTATGCGATATTATCTTATTTGAATTGGCATTTCTATTATATACCACGATTCCCTGAATCGAATCGCCATCTGCAAGATTTGTTGGACTTGCAGGTCTATTTTCAAGGAAATTCCATGTTTTTGTGTCACCTGTTTCGCTTACTGTTACATTTCCGGTATCATATGCCGTAGCGGCAAAAGCAGAAACACTGCTTACAGCAACCAACGTTGCGGCAACCGCGCTTGCAATTAAAGCTTTGCTTAAAAAGTTCTTTAATTTCATTATTTTCATTCCTCCTTAATGGTTTTTAGGGGCATTATACCCCCAAGCTATAATTTGCAAATTATATTCGGCATCAGGGCAGCCGACAGCCCGTACTTCCCCCTTTCGTATTATTTGCGGACGCATTGGCGTTTTCTGCAGTAACGCCTATCGCCCTTTATATCCTGCCCCCTATTGAAGGCTTGATAACATTTTTATAGATCCTCTCCCTTTGCTCACCTGCCGTCAAAGGATACAAACGTATTAATAATGTATACTTTTATAATAATTGTGATATATGGCTATTTATTGGTATTATTTTATAATATTTTTTGTAAAATGTCAATAATTTAAGACCATAAAAATGCTCATAATAAAATAATAATAAAAAAGTATACATTATTGTTAAAAAGGCATAAAAAAAGCAGGAAATGCGTGTGCATTTCCTGCAAGCGTATCGACTTTTTCGATTTTAGTTGTTTACATTATACACTATACCCTTGCCGCTGTCCACCCTAACAAGGAGGTTGTCGGGGATAGCCTCCTCAACATCCACAGCCGCAGCCACAACAGGTATGTTTACCTCCTTGGCAGCCTTTATAAGCCGGGCAAAGTTATCGTTTTTGGAGCTGCCCACAATAAGCGCCGCCGATTGCTTTACATAAGGTATAAGGGCAGGACTGTTATCGGAGGTAACCATAACCATACCCTTGCGGAATTTAAGCTCAAGCGAGCTGTCGCCGCTGTTGATTATGAGTGTACGTGCCGTTACATCCTCTGCGGAGGTGTTTCTGCTTATCGCCTCTATCACCTTTTTGCCCACAACGCCCACCTTAAGCGTGTTTGTGGCGCCCTTTGAGCCGAGAGGAGTGCCGCCTGTAAATACCATTATATCGCCTACCTGCGTAAGGCCGCTGCGGCATGATGCCTCGCATACGTCCTCAAAAAGCTTGTGGAAGTTGTCCTCTCTGTACGAAACAGGCATAGGTATGGCGCCCCATACAAGGTTAAGCTGACGGAGAGTTTTTTCGTTTGGGGTGCATGCAAGTATAGGGCATGCAGGCCTGTACTTAGCAACCATCCTTACGGCACGCCCCGACATACTTACTACGGCAATTATCTTTGCGCCGAGGTCGTGGGCGGTGGTGCATGCGCTGTGGCTTACCGCACTTGCTATGTTTGGCAGCAGGGTGGTTCTGTTTTCGTCAAATTTTTTTATGTAGTCAAAGCTGCTCTCTACCTCTTTTGCTATCCTGTCCATTGTAAGTATAGCCTCAACGGGGTAATTGCCCTTTGCGCTCTCGCCCGAGAGCATAACCGCATCCGTCCTGTCAAATATGGCGTTTGCAACGTCGCTTACCTCCGCACGGGTAGGACGTGGGTTTTTGGTCATGGATTCAAGCATTTGTGTGGCGGTGATTACCGTTATGGATTTATCACGGCATTTTTTAATAATGCGCTTTTGTATGATGGGCACCTCTTCAAACGGTATCTCAACGCCCAGGTCGCCCCTTGCCACCATGACCGCATCCGTTACCTCCAGTATCTGGTCGAGGTTGTCAACGCCGTCACGGTTTTCTATTTTGGAGATGATCTTTACATCTCCGCCGCCGTTTTCCTCAAGCACCCTTCTTATTTCAAGCACATCGGAGGCAGAACGTATAAAAGAGGCGGCAATATAATCAACACCCTTTTTTATGCCAAACTTTATATCGTCAATATCCTTTTGCGTAAGGGCAGGGAGGTTGATATGCGCATTTGGTACGTTTACGCCCTTTTTGGAGCCTATCTCTCCGCCGTTCATAACGGTGCAGAGTATGTCGGCGCCGTTTATCTCGTCTACCCTAAGCTCTATAAGGCCGTCGTCAATAAGTATTGTAGAGCCAATGTCAAGGTCGTCCGCAAGCTCCTTGTAGGTTACGGAAACCTTTGTATCGTCACCCGTTATGTCCTCGGTGGTGATAGTAAAGCGCTGACCTGCTTTTACATTTACGCTGCCGGAGGCAAAATCGCCCGTGCGTATCTCGGGGCCCTTTGTATCGAGCACCATTGGGATATGTGCGTTCATTTCCTCCCTTGCTTTGATAAAGTTATCCATCCTTTGGCCGTGCTCCTCGTGGCTGCCGTGAGAAAAGTTGAACCTTGCGGCGTTAAGGCCTGCCTTGATAAGCTCCTTGATTATTGGCACCTCGTTGGTTGCCGGACCGAGTGTTGCAACAATTTTAGTTTTACGCATAGTGTTTCTCCTTTAATTGTAATGATTTTTGTCGGTTAAGATCCCGCAGGGGCTTAATGCCTGTCCGTACCCGATCTTATTATGCCTGCTGCGGTATATATATCGGCATCTCCTCTTATTTTGATAGCCGAAGTATTTTCTGTAAATTGTACAATTAAAACCTCACCCTCGTCAAGCTTTTCCGTATGGTGAAATTTGGTGTCCTCTCCTCTGGTAAGCCCTATTACGTTTACCCCTTTTTCAAGAGCTTTCACACAGATATAGGGCAGCATTGCATCTGTTTTGCTTATCTCTGACATAAAAACATCTCCTTTTTAAGCGGTATGGGCTGTTTTGGCGTATACCGCACAAATTTTGCGCCCGCAGCGGACGCTGTCAGATAAACCTGAGCATGAGCATATAAAATATTGTGCCTGCAAATATGCTCAGCATAGTGTTATTGAATTTAAGGTGCAGACCGACTGTCACAGCCGCCGCAAGCAGCTCGGGTATGCCGTGCTGCGCCCCCATAAGATCAATATCCTTGTAACAATATATTATTATAACACTAATAAGCGCAGGAGGCAAATACTTTCCGAGAAAAAGTATTATGGGTGCAGGCTTGTCGCCTCTGCCGAAGAGCAAAAACGGCATTGCCCTGGTGGAGAATGTGACAAGCGACATAATGATTATCGAGATAAAAAGCTTTTTACCGTCCATCGTTTTCTATCCTTTTCCTAAGCAGTATAAGTGCGGCAACCGACATTGCGGCTCCGCCGAGCAGAATATTGTCCCTGCCAAGCACAAGCAATGCGGCAAGGGCGGATAACGCCCCTATAACAAAGGGGTACTTTGTTTTGTAGGTCTTGAGCTGATCCGTAACTATTACCAAAAACAGCGCCGTCATTGCAAAATCTATGCCCGTGGTATCAAAGCTCACGGCGGTGCCGAGCAGAGCGCCGAAAAACGTGGCAGTTACCCAGGCGGACTGGTTTATTGCAGTTACCGCAAGCGCAAAGCGCCTTTGGTCTATGCTGTCGGGGCATTTTACGCCCGTAAGGAGCGCATATGTTTCATCCGTCAGCCCAAATATGAGATAAAGCTTTTTAAAGCCGCTGCCTTTGTACCGCTCCAGCATGGAAAGGCCGTAAAAAAGGTGCTTGGAGTTTATAAGAAATGTGGATACCGCAATTGCTATATATGCCGAATTGTTTTTGATAAAATCCACGGCAAGGTACTGCCCTGCCCCGGTATATATTACCACGCTCATGATCACGGCGGTAAAAAGGCTGCACCCTGCCGCCGATATCATAAGCCCAAAGGCAAAGCCGGAGGGCAGATAACCCAGTATTACGGGTACACAGGTTTTAAAAGCGTATTTAAATGTTTTTTTGTTCACTTTATGCCTCTTTTTTTAAAAAATTATTTTATGACCATGCAGCCCTCTCCGCAAAGCGCTGTGACGGCGTCGGCAAGCTCTTCGCTTGGGCTTGCGTAATATTGAGGCGCAACGGAAAAACGTTTTTTTGTTTTTTCGTCATACACGGTCACCCTGCTTTTGCCCTTGTTTGCGGCAAGCAGATCCTTGATAGCCTCAAAGGAGATATTTTTATCCGCAGGCAGCTTTATCCATATGGTTTTGTCCGCCTCGAGAAGGTCGCTGTACGGCGTTATGCCCTCGGCAACTATTTTATAGCCTCTTTCCTCGGTTATATCAGCCCTGCCGGAAACAAGCACAACGGCGTTTTCCTTAAGAAAATGCGAGGTGCCTTCGTAAAGCTGCGGAAAAACTATTATCTCAACGGTACCGTTCATATCCTCGAGGTTTAAGAAAGCCATTTTTTGGTTTTTCTTGGTAAATTTAGTGTTGATATTGTCGATTATGCCGCCTATAACAACATTTTGCTTGTCCCTTATTTTGCCACGGGCGCCTATTTCCTCATCGGTCTGAGGAAAGTCAAGCGTTGTGCAGGACACAAACTTTTTGAGTACGTCCTCGTATGCCTCAAGAGGGTGTCCGCTTACATAAATACCGAGCAGATCCTTTTCCGCCGACAGCTTCTGAGCGTCGGCAAACTCGGGTATATCGGGCAGCTCATCTCTGTAAATGTCCTCCGGCTCCAGGGCGGTGAGCTCAAACAGATTCATCTGACCTGCTATATTTGAACGCCTGCTTTTGCCCAGTCCGCTGTGGACAAGCTTGTTTATGTGCATATACTGCGAGCGCTTTCCGCCGAGGCTGTCAAAGGCGCCGCTCAATATAAGGCTCTCTACGCATTTTGTGTTCATTACCTCGCTCATCCTGCTCAAAAACTGCGTAAGGGATATATATGCGCCGTTTTTATCTCTGTCGGCTACCATTTCCTCCACGGCTGCATGTCCCACGCTTTTTATTGCCGCCAGACCGAAGCGTATATTGCCTCCGTCTACCGTAAAGCGTGAATAGCCGCTGTTTATATCGGGAGGCAGCAGCTTTATGCCCATCCTGCGGCACTCCGCAATATATTCCCTTACCTTTGTATTGTTGTCGGCAACGCTTGTGAGCAGGGCTGCCATAAATTCAACGGGGCAGTGGCATTTGAGCCATGCAGTCTGATAGCCCACAACGGCATATGCCGCCGCATGGGATTTGTTAAAGGCGTACTTTGCAAAATCCGTCATTTCGTCAAAAATTTTGCTGGCAATATCTGCGGGTATGCCGTTTTTGATGCAGCCGGGCACGCCCTCCGACTCGTCGCCGTTTATAAACTTTTCCCTCTCACGTTCCATTACATCGGTCTTTTTCTTGCTCATGGCACGGCGCACCATATCGCTCCTGCCGAGGGAATAGCCTGCAAGCTCACGCACTATCTGCATAACCTGTTCCTGATAGACTATACAGCCGTAGGTGGGCTTAAGTATGGGTTCAAGCTTAGGGTGCGTGTACTTTACATTGCCGCCGCTGCGCTTGCCCTGTATATACTTGGGTATAAAATCCATGGGGCCCGGACGGTAAAGCGCTATGCCTGCTATTATATCCTCTATGTTGTGAGGGCTCAGCTCCTTCATAAAGGAGGTCATGCCGGGGCTTTCAAGCTGGAACACGCCCTCGGTATTGCCCTTTGAGATAAGCTCAAATATCTTGGGGTCGTTATAGTCAAGCTTTGATAAGTCATATTTTTTGCCGCTGCGCCTTTCCACCTCGTTAAAGGCGTCCTGTATAACCGTAAGTGTGCGCAGACCGAGGAAGTCCATCTTAAGCAGACCCAGCTCCTCTATTGTGGTCATGGTATACTGGGTGGTTACCGTACCGTCGTTTGTGCTGAGAGGCACATAGTCCACTACGGGTCGGTCGCATATAACAACGCCCGCAGCATGCGTGGAGGAGTGCCTTGGCAGACCCTCCAGCTTTTTTGCCATATCTATCAGGTTTTGTATTTCGGGCTCGTTTTCATACAGCGTTTTTAGGTCGGAGTTTATTTCAAGAGCCTTGTCTATTGTCATTTTAAGCTCCATGGGTATCATTTTTGCTACCCTGTCGGCATCGCTGTAGGGCATATTGAGCGCCCTTGCAACATCTCTTATGGCGTTCCTCGCCTTCATGGTGCCAAAGGTGATTATCTGCGATACCTGGTCGGCGCCGTATTTTTCAATAACATAGTCAATAACCTCCTGCCGCCTTTCGTAGCAGAAGTCTATATCTATATCGGGCATGCTTACACGCTCGGGGTTTAAGAACCTTTCAAAAATAAGGTCGTAGCGTATAGGGTCAATATCGGTTATCTTAAGGCAGTACGCAACTATGCTGCCTGCTGCGGAGCCTCGCCCGGGGCCCACCATTATGTTTTTGCCCTTTGCATATGCAATAAAATCCGATACTATAAGAAAGTAGTCCACAAAGCCCATTTGCTCTATTACGGAAAGCTCGTATTCAAGCCTTTTTATATGCAGGTCAAAATTGTCGGGATAGCGCTCCTTAAGCCCCTCAAAGCACAGCTTGCGCAGATATTCCGAGGAGGTATAGCCCTTTGGCACGTCAAATACGGGCAGCTTGTATTTGTTAAATTCAAAGCTGACATTGCACCTCTCGGCAATTTTGTTTGTATTTTCGCACGCAGTTTGGGCATACGGAAAAAGGTCGTACATCTCCTGCGGTGATTTGAGGTAGAATTGTCCTCCGGGATAGCGCATCCTGTTTTCGTCGGCAACGGTTTTGCCCGTCTGTATGCAAAGCAGTATATCGTGCGCCTCGGCGTCCTCCGCATTTATATAGTGCAGGTCGTTTGTGCATACAAGAGGTATGCCCGTTTCCTCGCTGATTCGTATAAGGGCGCTGTTTACGGTTTGCTGCTCACGGACACTGTCCGACAGGGGGCCGTGATCCTGAAGCTCAAGGTAAAAATTGCCCCTGCCGAATATGCCGTCGTATTCGAGTGCGACCTCCTTTGCTTTTTCATAGCCGTACTTAAGCACCGCACGGGCAACGGGGCCTGCAAGGCAGGCGGACAGCGCAATAATGCCGCCGCTGTATTCCTTTATCAGCTCTTTGTCTATCCTCGGCTTGTAATAAAAGCCCTCGGTAAATCCCTTTGAGATTATTTTTATAAGGTTGCGGTATCCGTCGTTGTTTTCCGCAAGCAGAACAAGGTGGCAGTAGTAGTTTTCCGCCGAGTTGTCCTTTTTAAAGCGTGAAACGGACGCAACATACGCTTCACAGCCGATTATAGGCTTTATGCCCTCCTTCAGGGCTGCCTTGTAAAAATCTATGGCGCCGTACATGTTGCCGTGATCCGTTATGGCTATGGCGTCCATGCCCAGCTCCTTTGTACGCCTGCAAAGCTCGCTTATCTTTGACGAGCCGTCAAGCAGACTGTATTCCGTATGTACATGTAAATGTGTAAACTGCATGGTTTCACCGCCCTTTGCAACAGTTTGTTTTATCGGTAACATCATATTTTTTTGGATATAAAGTGCCCTTTTATCTATATATGCCTCTCGGCGTTGAGGGGTGATCTGTCAGGTCATAATTTCAACGGCAATACCGAGCTGCGCAAAAAGCTTTTTTATGCTGCTCTCCCATACCTCGTCAAGACTTTTGTCAAGGCTGAAGCTGTTTTGAGCCGTACCTGTGGTAAAGGTTATCCTGCCGTTTTCAAACACCATGTTGAGGAATGCCGCCCGTGCGTTCGGGTGCAGGCGGGGCAGCGCCTCGTCGTCAAGGGCAAAAACAAGCCTTATGCAGGCGGGCAGTCTTTTGCCCTTGATAAGGTCATATACGTTTTGCCTTACATCGCCCCACAGGCAGTAGGCACGCCGTGCTTCCGAGCCGTCCTCTGCCGAGGCTCTGCCGTCTATGGTAAATTTTACCCTTGTAACAATTTCTCCCGAGCGCAGCTGAAAGCGGTCAAATGCACTGCCGCCTATTACAAGGGACATAAATTTTTTTACTTCGCTGCCGTCACAATAAAATGCAAGCATGTTTTCACCCTGTTGTTGCTTTATGCCTGTTTCCGATGGGATCCCCAACAAAAATACGGTGTCTGGGCAGTCGGAAACGGGTATTGATTGTTTTTTCGAGTTTAATTATAACATATCTTGCAAAATTCAACAATATGTTATATAATAGAAAATAAATTTCTTTGCTTTAACACGGTTCGGAATAAAAACGGCTGTGCGGGGCAATATATATTTTGTCCGCATATTCTGCGGCACGGTGTGATATTTTAAAGAATCGGAGGCAGTATATAATATGGCAGCTACGGGTGAAAATAACCTTGAAAATACAGGTAATTTTTTACATAATATCATAAAACAGGATCTCGGTGAGGATCTCTCACGCATCAAAACACGCTTTCCGCCTGAGCCTAACGGATATCTGCATATAGGCCATGCCAAGAGCATATGCCTTAACTTTGGGCTTGCGGCACAGTACGGAGGCAAGTGCAACCTGCGCTTTGACGATACCAACCCCGCAAAGGAGAGCACGGAGTTTGTAAACTCCATAATGGAGGATATAAAATGGCTCGGCTTTGACTGGGAGGACAGGCTTTACTTTGCATCGAGCTATTTTGACAGAATGTACGACTGCGCCGTTGAGCTTATAAAAAAGGGCAAGGCATTTGTATGCGATATGAGTGCGGAGCAGATGAGGCAGGCAAGGGGTACGCTTGTGACCCCGGGTGAGGAGAGCCCATGGAGAAACCGCAGCGTGGAGGAAAATTTGGATCTTTTTGCCCGTATGAAAAACGGAGAGTTTGAGGACGGGGCAAAAACGCTGCGTGCAAAAATAGATATGGCATCCCCCAACATGAATATGCGTGACCCCGTTATTTACCGCATAGCACATATGACGCATCATGCCTCGGGCGATAAGTGGTGCATATATCCCATGTATGATTTTGCCCATCCTCTGGAGGACGCATTTGAGGGCATTACCCATTCCATATGCACAATGGAGTTTGAGGATCACCGTCCGCTTTACGACTGGGTGGTAAATGAGCTGGATTTTGAGGTAAAGCCAAGACAGGTGGAATTTGCAAAGCTCAACCTGTCCGATACCGTAATGGGCAAGCGCTATTTAAGAAATCTGGTGGAAACGGAGCAGGTGGACGGCTGGGATGACCCTCGCCTGATAACGCTCTCGGGCATACGCCGCAGAGGCTATACGCCCGAATCCATACGCAGCTTTTGCGATATGATAGGCGTTTCCAAGGCAAACTCGGTAGTGGATACTGCACAGCTTGAATACTGTATAAGGGAGGACTTAAAGCCAAAGACCCCCGTTGTTATGGCTGTGCTTGACCCAATAAAGCTTATTATAGACAATTATCCCGAAAACAAGACGGAAATGCTCACCGTTGAAAACCATCCCGAAAACGAGGCTCTGGGCAGGAGAGAGGTACCTTTCTCCCGTGAGCTTTATATAGAGAGGAGCGACTTTGAGGAGAACCCTCCCAAAAAGTTCTTCCGCTTGACATACGGTATGGAGGTGAGGCTCAAGGGCGCTTACTTTGTTACCTGTACGGGCTGCGATAAGGACGGGGACGGCAATGTTACCGCCGTACACTGCACCTATGACCCTGCAACAAAAAGCGGACTTGATTTTACGGCACGCAAGGTAAAGGGTACCATACACTGGGTAAATGCGGCAACTGCCGTGCCCGCAAAGGTCAACCTTTACGAAAACCTTGTAACAGCCGATGAAACTGCCGAAAACGGCTATGCGCTCAACCCTGATTCGCTTAAGGTAATGGACGCCTATCTTGAGCCTTTCCTTAAGGATGCGGAAAGGATGCAGCGCTTCCAGTTTATGAGGCACGGCTATTTTATTGCCGACAGCAAGCATCATACCAAGGATAATGCGGTGTTTAACCGTATAGTATCCTTGAAAAATTCATTTAAGCCCCAATAAAACGGGCGGAGGGGAAAATATGAGTAAAGATAAGGATAAATACAACGATTATGACCAAGAGGAAAATGTTTCCGAGGACGTCGGGCAATCAAGGCGGCGGCGTGCGGCAAAAATGCGTGAGGACGCCAAAAAGGCAGGCTATACAGGCATGATGTCTGCGGCATCTCAGGATAACGGCGGTGCGGCAAATAATGCCTCGGAGGCGGACAGCGGGGAAGACGAGGATAACAACACCAAAAAAAGGTCGCCGATGAAGATATTTTTTACGGTGCTGCTGTCCATACTCGGAGTGTATGTAATTGTAATGGGCATTTTTGCCATTTCTACATATTTAAACGACGATCCCGAAGACGACTGGAATGTTGTGCAGGGGGATACTCAAAAGCCCATGGATAAAATACAGGAGGTTTTTTCTCCCAAGCTGCCCGAAAGAACGCAGTTTGTGCTTATGTGTACCGATGAGGACGGCACCCGTACCGATACCATAATGGTGGGCTGCTACAACTCCGTAACACAGGGCATAAGCCTTATTTCGGTACCCCGTGATACGGTTGTTTCCGTTTCGGCGGCAAATTATCAGACCATGCGTGAGGAGTTCCCTGAGCCGGGCAGACGTACCATGAAGATAAACGCAGTACACCACTATGCGGGCGAAAAGCTCGGCCCCGAGATGCTCGTAGACGAGCTGAACAGCTTGCTCGGCACCGATATACAGTACTATGTAAGGGTCAATTTTGATGCGTTCCATTACCTTATAGATTCTATAGGCGGTATTGAGTTTGACGTACCGCAGAAGATGGATTACGATGATCCTACGCAGGATCTTTCCATACATCTGTCGCCCGGCTTGCAGATGCTTGACGGCGACAAGGCGGAGCAGCTTGTGCGCTGGAGGCAGAACAACGACGGCACGGGCTATTTTAACGGCGATATAGGCAGGATAGCAATGCAGCAGAACTTTATGAAGGTGCTTGTGCAAAAGCTTGCGGATGTGGATACCATAAAGAGCAACCCCAAGGCGTATGTTACGGCATTTATAAAGTATGTTACCACCAATGCGGGTATTTCCGATGCCGTTAAATATGCTTCGGCTCTTAACAAGATAGACCCAAGCAAGCTGGAAACATACCTTCTGCCCGGAGATGTGCGCTCAATAGGCGGCATATCCGGAGGCTATGCACCCGACAGCGAGGGCATAGAGCAGCTTGTATATGATATTTTTGAAAAGCCCGTCAGCGAGATGATCTCCGAGTCGACCTCGGAGGATGCGAGCGGTGAGGCTGCCTCGGCGTCCGACTCAAAATCGGCGTCCATACAGGTGCTCAACGGCGGATATACCAACGGCAAGGCAGGCGAGGTGGAGGCTGCACTTGAGGCGGACGGCTATACCGTTGACGAAATAGGCACCTATAATGAGGAAAAAAAGGAAAATACAAGGATATATGTAAACAAAAACGGTCTTGGAGAGGACCTTAAAGACTATTTTAAGGATGCGGAGATAATAGTTGACGAAGACCTTACGGCAGACTTTGATATTGTAATTGTTATCGGCACAGAGGAATAAACGGCTGCGGCTCAAGGGAGAGGCTCTCCCTTGAGCACGCTTGCAGGAAATGCTTGCATTTCCTGCATTTTGTTTTCACAAGGAGCAAAGAGTTTGTGCCTCGCTGTCGCTCGACACGCACTCTTTTCCTCGGCGGAAGTGAATTCCGCCTGTGGATTTAAGCCTGACGGCGCTAAAGTTACCTTAAAGTGTTTGCAAGTTTAGATTCTTAAAATCGGTTTTTTATCTGTTTTTAGTTTTGGAGGTTTATATGAGTAATTACGACGGATACGGAGAGGCTCCCCGCAGAAGAGGCAGACAAAAGCAGCGGGAGGAAAGCCGAAAATATGAAAAACGCAGGAGGTCGCCCGTACGCAGGTTTTTTAAAATAGTGCTTACGGTTGCGCTTTTGTATTTTGCGGCTCTTTTAATTTTTGCATACACGGCGCATATATCGCCCGACCCCAACGACAAGCCTCTGGATGTGCTTACGGGCATTATATCGGATGTACCCGAGCGCACAAATTTTTTGATCATGTGTACCGATAAGGACGGTTCACGAACGGATACGATAATGGTGGGCTGCTACAACTCAAAAACAAACGGGCTTGACATAATTTCGATACCGAGGGATACTATTGTAACGGTGTCCGACGAACATTTTGAGCGGATGCAGCTTGAATATCCTCAGCCGGACTCACCCGAAATGCAGATAAACCATATACACCATTTTATCGGGGAAAAGGACGGCCCCGAAGTGCTTGCCTCCGAGGTGGAAAATATGCTGGATATAGATATTGACTACTATGTAAGGGTCAATTTTGAGGCATTCCGTTATTTTGTGGATTCCATAGGCGGCATAAGCTTTGATGTGCCCGTGGATATGTATTACAGGGATCCCGCTCAGGATCTGTATATCGACCTTAATGCGGGTGTGCAGCTGCTTGACGGCGACAAGGCGGAGCAGCTCGTGCGCTACCGCTCGGGCTATTCCAACGGGGATATAGGCAGGATAGAGGTGCAGCAGGAGTTTTTGCGGGCGCTTGTCAAAAAGGCGGTCAGCAGCGAAACCGTTACCTCAAACCCAAAGGCATATATAAATACCTTTTTGAAGTACGTTACCACAAATGCGACCATAGCCGACGCTTTGAAATATGCGTCGGAATTTAAAAAGCTTGATGTAAACAATATGAACACTTATCTCCTCCCCGGAGAGGCATATAACAGATATTACTGCGACGAGGAGGAAACCTCCCGTCTGGTATACGAAATATTTAAAAGACCGAGTGAGGAGATACTTGAAAACCGCACGGAGGAAGGCGGCGAGGAGAAGCCCTCCGATTCGAGAGGAGCCTCCATACAGGTGCTTAACGGCGGCTATACCGACGGCAAGGCAGGCGAGGTGAGGGATATGCTCACAAGCGACGGCTACACCGTGAGCGATATAGCTACCTACAGCGATATAAAAAAGGAACAGACACGCATTTATGTAAACCGTGACGGCATAGGAGAGGATCTTACATCATATTTTAAGGATGCGGAGGTCATCAGGGACAGTCACATTACGGGCGATTATGATATTGTTATAATAATAGGAACGGAAGAATGATATGAAAAACCTTGCAATTATCGGAGGAGGAGCTGCCGGCATGGCAGCGGCTGTCGAGGCGGGATATACCGACCCCTCTGCGGATATAACCGTTTACGAGCGTATGGACAGGGTGGGCAAAAAGCTGCTTGCCACGGGCAACGGACGCTGCAATTACACAAACCTTAACGCAGATGTGCGCAATTATTACGGCAGAATGCCGTCCTTTGTAAAAAGTGCGCTTGAGAGGTACGGTATAAACGATACGGTAAATTTTTTCAATAACATAGGCGTATTTCCAAGGGAGGAGGAAAGGGGAAAGCTTTATCCCTTTTCCGGACAGGCGTCGGCTGTGCTGGACGCACTCAGAAACGAGCTTGCAAGGCTTGGAGTTAATATTGTAAATGCCGATATATGCTCCGTTTCAAAAACAAAAAAGGGCTTCAGGCTTACGGACAGAGCAGGCAGCGGTTATTTTTGCGGCAGGCTTATAATAGCGGCAGGCGGCTGTGCCTCTCCGTCGCTTGGCTCAAACGGTTCGGGCTTTGATCTGCTGAGGAGCTTGGGGCATCATATCACGGAGCTCCATCCTGCGCTTGTGCAGCTTAAAACACCCACAGACGAGGTAAAAAGCCTGCAGGGCATCAAGACGGAGGGTATGCTTACCCTGCTTTCGGAAAACAAGGTGCTGGGCAGCGACAGCGGCGAGATACTTTTTACCGATTACGGACTTTCGGGTCCGCCTGTGTTCAACCTGTCCGTATTTGCGGCAGGCAGAAAGGGGCTTACGGCAGCAATAGATCTTATGAGCGAGTATCCCCTCCGAAACGTATACGATATATTGGAGAACAGGGCGCAGGCACTCTCTCACCTTACTATGGAAAGCTACTTTACAGGGCTTGTAAACAAGCGCATAGGCAATATAATAGCACGGCGTGCGGGCATTGAAAAGCTCTCCTTGCCCGTTAAGGCTCTTGACAAGGAGCTTTTGTGGAAGATGGCGTCGCTTATAAAGCAGCTGAGCTTTGAGGTCACGGGCACAAAGGGCTTTGCCAATGCCCAGGTGACGGCGGGCGGTGTGTTTACGAGCGAATTTTCGCCCGATACAATGGAGTCAAAGCTTTGCAGCGGTCTTTACTGTGCGGGTGAGATATATGATATATACGGCGACTGCGGCGGCTATAATCTGCAGTGGGCATGGTCGTCGGGCAGGCTGGCGGGCAGATGTGCCGCCGAGAAATAGGAGGAAGCATGCTTATACTTTCGGGCATCAAATACAGGGTATCGGAGCCGTTCTCCGAGGAAAGGCTTAGGCTGCTTGCGGCAAAAAAACTGAGGGAAGCGCCCGAAAGGCTTAAGGACTTTCACATCACAAAAAAATCGGTGGATGCGAGGGACAAAAACAATGTATTTTATGTGTTTTCCGTTGCATTCCGTATTGAAAACGAGCATAAATATCTGGGTATAAAAAATGTGTCGGTGCAAAAGCCGTACAGCTTTTCCGTGCCAAAGGCGGTGTCGGGGCTTTCGCCCGTTGTTGTCGGCTTTGGCCCGGCAGGTATGTTTGCGGCGCTTATTCTGGCAAAGGCGGGCTTAAGACCCACCGTTATAGAGCGGGGCAGATGCGTCGAGCGCAGAAAGAGGGATATAGAGCTTTTTCACAAAACGGGTGTGCTGGATACCCGTTCAAACGTACAGTTCGGCGAGGGCGGCGCAGGCACTTTTTCGGACGGCAAGCTTACCACGGGCAAAAACGATCCGCTTATAAAAACGGTTTTTGAGGAGCTTGTAAGCGCAGGCGCACCAAGGGAGATACTCTATCTTGCAAAACCGCACATCGGCACGGATAACCTTATCAACGTTGTAAAAAATATAAGGTGCCGCATAACCGAGCTGGGCGGCAGCGTGCTTTTTGAACACCTGCTCTCGGATATCCATATAAAAAAGGGGTCGCTGTGCGGTATTACCTGTGACACGCCCGAGGGAAAAAGGTATATTGACTGTGACAGGCTGATACTTGCCCCGGGTCACTCCGCAAGGGATACCTTTGAGCTTTTTGCACGCAAAAATGCCGCAATGGAGCAAAAGCCGTTTGCAATGGGCGTGCGTATAGAGCACAGCCAGGACGCAATAAATACGGCAATGTACGGGAGGTTTGCAAAATATCTGCCGCCTGCCGACTACAAGCTTGTGGCGCATTTGCCCGGAGGCAGGAGCATTTACACCTTTTGTATGTGCCCCGGCGGATATGTTATGGGCGCCGCATCGGAAAAGTACGGTGTGGTGACAAACGGTATGAGCTATTTTTCACGCAGCGGCAAAAATGCAAATGCCGCACTGCTTGTGGGGCTTTCTCCGGAGGACTTTGGGAGCGATGACCCTCTTGCGGGTGCAGCCTTTCAGAGGGAGCTGGAGCACAGGGCGTTTGTGTCGGGCGGCGGAGATTATTCCGCACCCGTACAGCTTGTGGGAGATATGCTGCTTGACAGAGCAAGCACATCCTGCGGCAGGATAGAGCCTACCTATAAGCCCGGCATTAAAATGACGGATATGAGGGAGGTTTTTCCCGATTATATGTATGAAGCGCTTAGGGAGGGCATTACGGAGCTTGACAAGCGCCTTAAGGGCTTTGCGGATCCCGAGGCTCCCCTTACGGCAGTCGAGAGCCGTTCGTCGTCCCCTGTGCGCATTTTGCGGCATAGGGACAGCATGGAGAGCCTCTCCTTCAAGGGAGTATATCCGTGCGGAGAGGGCTGCGGATATGCGGGAGGCATAGTTTCGGCGGCAGCGGACGGCATAATGTGTGCGCTTGCATTGTGTGAAAGCCTTATGTAAAAATGTTTGCATATATCCAAAATAGGGTTAAAATATATAATAACGCATAACGTTTATATCTGTGAGGAGAGATAATATGAAAAAAATTGTTTTTGCGTTTTTTTGCATGGCGCTGCTTTTGACGGGCTGTGCGGATACCGCCGATAAGGCGGATGACGGAAGGCTGACGGTATGCACAAGCTTTTATGCGCTTTATGATTTTGCCGATAAGGTGGGCGGCGAGAGAGCCGATGTAATAAATCTGGTGCCTGCGGGCAGCGAGCCGCACGACTGGGAGCCTAGCTCGCACGATATGCTCAGGGTAAGCAAGGCGGATATACTTTTTTACAACGGCCTCGGTATGGAGAGCTGGATAGACAGTGTAAAGAGCTCGGCAGGCGGCAAAACTAAGTATGTATGCCTTTCCGACGGGCTTTGTGAGGACGGCGCCTCCGACCCGCACATATGGCTTGACCCCAATACGGCAATTGAAATGGTAAACAAAATAGAGGCGGAAATGTCTGCCGAGGACAGCAAAAATGCCGATTACTACAAGCAGAATGCACAGGAGCTAATATCCGAGATGAGAGAGCTTGACAAGGCGTATGCCGAGGCCTTTGCCGACAAGGAGGGCTTTGGCATAGTTGTTTCGCATGAGGCATACGGCAGCCTGTGCTCACGCTACAACATAGAGCAGAGGGCGCTGGAGGGCATAATACCCCAGTCGGAGCCGTCCCCCGAGCAGATGAAAAAAATAATAGATTATATAAACGACAACAACATAGACTGCATTTTTTACGAGAAGCTTTTAAGCAAAAAAACGGTGAACACCGTTGCCGAGGAAACGGGCGCCGAGCTTTTGGAGCTCGATCCGTTTGAGGGGCTTACACAGGCTGATATAGATGCGGGTGAAGATTATATTTCGGTAATGTACAAAAATCTTGAAAATTTAAAAAAAGCGGCGGAGTGATCTTATGTCTTTATTGGAAGTTAAAAATTTAAGCTTCAGCTATCCCGATAAAAGCATACTCCACAGGCTCAGCTTTTCTGCGGAGCAGGGGGATTTTATCTGTATAGCGGGTACAAACGGTACGGGCAAAAGTACGCTTTTAAAGCTGATACTTAACAGGCTGGCGCCTACCGAGGGAGAGATAAAGCTTTTTGGCGTGCTTTCGCATAAGTTCAGGGATTATGCCAAAATAGCGTATGTATCGCAGAAGGCTACGGATTTTAATGCGGATTTTCCCGCAACGGTGGAGGAGATAGTATCTCTCGGTCTTTATTCAAGGCGGGGGCTTTTTAAACCGTACACAAAGCAGGATAGGGAAAGGATAAGATCCGCCCTTGAAAAGGTGGGTATGTCGGATTACAGCGGCAAGAGGATAGGTATGCTCTCGGGCGGACAGCAGCAGAGGGTGTTTATAGCAAAGGCGCTTGTTTCCGACCCGGAGATGCTCTTTCTTGACGAGCCTACCGTCGGTATAGACGTAAAGGCGGTGGATTCCATATGCTGCCTTTTGGGGGAGCTTAACAAAGCGGGGCTTACAATAGTTATGGTAACGCATGATATATCTTCGATATTGTATCATTCAAACAAGGTGCTTGTGCTTTCCGAGGACGGCAGCGGGGAGCTCATGAGCTCCGAGGACTTTAACTCGGGTACGATACTTGCACATGTCCACCATACGCACAGCAGGTAAGGAGGGACGCAGTATGGAAATTTTTACAATGCAGTTTATGCAGAGGGCGCTTATAACGGCGGTTTTTATTTCGGTAATAACGCCGCTTATAGGCAATGTTATAGTTTTAAAAAGGCTCTCCACCATAGGCGATGCGCTCTCGCACGCAGGCCTTGCGGGCGTTACCATAGGCTTATGTGCAAGCGTTAACCCCGTATTGAGCGCAGTTGCGGTATCGGTGCTTGCGGCAGTTACAATAGAGTATATAAGGCGGGCTTTTCCCAATTATGCGGAGCTTGCAACGGCAATAGTGCTTTCCTTTGGAGTGGGGCTTGCTGCGGTATTTTCGGGCTTTGTAAAAAACTCCGCCGACCTTAACAGCTTTCTTTTCGGCTCGATAGTTGCCATATCGGATTTTGAAATGTGGACGGTAATACTGCTTTCGGCAGTTGTTATAGCCGCCTCCTTTCTGCTTTACAGGGAGCTGTTTTATGTGACCTTTGACGAGGAGGGCGCAGCGCTTTCGGGTGTGCCCGTAAAAAGCGTAAACCTTATATTTACAATACTTACGGCAATAGTTGTATCCGTTGCTTCAAGGACGGTGGGCGTGCTTGTCATATCCTCGCTTATGGTGGTACCCGTTGCATGTGCCATGCTTATTTCAAAAAGCTATAAACAGAATATAATATTTTCGGTCATATTTGCACTTTGCTTTACAATAACGGGGCTTATAATAACTGCCTTTAAGGATATAAAGCCGGGAGGCACCATAGTGCTTACAGGCATAGCGGTGCTTATTGTGCTTTTGCTTATGCGCCCCAAAAGATAAGGAGGTTAATTATGTACGAAACGGAGGATTTTGTATCAAACGGAGATAAATTTCTGGAGCTTTACAGACAGCTTGAAAGAGAGGGCAGGAGGGTCTATTTTCCCAATGCGGCGGATAACGAAAATATCATAGGCAGGCTTATGAATGTGCCACAGCTGCAGCATTATAAGGATGACATAGACTATTGCAGGGTGGTGCGCAACTTTCTTGTACATAACCCAAGGGTAAAGGGCGGATACGCCGTTGTACCCTCGGACGAGCTGATAGATTTTATGCAGCAGTGCGTGGACAGGATAAAAAGTCCCCTTAAGGCAATAGACTACGCAATAAAGATAAACAATATGTACACGGCGGCTCTCAGCTCTCGTGTTATAGATGTTATAAGGCATATGCACACAAACGGCTTCACACATGTGCCGGTAATGGAGGACAACAGGCTTATAGGTGTTTTCAGCGCAAATGTTCTCTTCGGGTACCTTGCGGGGGCAGGCATAGACGATATAACCCTTGATGCAAGGATGGAGCAGTTTGTCGAGCATATAGCGCTTAACAACCATACAAACGAGTATTTTATTTTTATGTCGAGGGATACCACGCTTTACGAGATATCAAGGCGTTTTAAAATAGACGCAAAAACAATGAAACAGCTGTGCGCCGTTTTTTTGACCGAAAACGGCAAAAGCGACGAGTGCGTGCTTGCCATGATAACGCCTTATTCCCTCCTGAGGGATGCGCCTGCATACTGATATGTAAAAAAATTTGTATAATTTATATAACAATAAAAGTTGCAATAATCTGTAAATTGAGTTATTATAAAAAATAACGGCAAACTACTAAGGATTGGAGAACTGATAATGTATTCGGTCAAAATTGAAGATATGGTCAAGGAGTTTGACCTTAAAAATCTTACAGAGGATATATCCCTTGAGGGCAGAGTTATAGAAACTGCGGAGGTAAATCGTCCCGCATTGCAGCTTGCAGGCTTTTTTGATTATTTTGAGTGCGAGAGAGTGCAGATAATAGGCATTGTCGAATATACCTATTTAAGCAAGCTTGCGCCCGAGTTCAGGCTGGAAACCCTTGCAAAGCTCTTTGAATATAAGATGCCTTGCGTAGTTATATCGAGAGGGCTGGAGCCTCACCCCGAGATGCTCTTTTATGCAAGGGAGAGCGGCGTGCCTATTTTACAGACTCAGACGACCACGTCGGAGTTTATGGGTGAGCTTTTAAAGTGGCTCAGGGTGCAGCTTGCCGAAAGGACTACGATACACGGCGTATTGCTGGACGTTTACGGAGAGGGTCTGCTGATAACGGGCGAGAGCGGCATAGGCAAAAGCGAGGCTGCTCTGGAGCTTATAAAAAGAGGCCACAGACTTGTTGCCGATGATGCGGTGGAGATAAAAAAGGTTTCCTATACAACGCTTGAGGGCAGCTGCCCCGAGCTTATAAGGTACTTTATAGAGGTAAGAGGCATAGGCATAATAAATGTAAAGCAGATGTTCGGTGTGCAGTCGGTAAAGGATACCCAGGAGATAGACCTTGTTGTGCGCTTTGAAACATGGGAAAAGGGCAAGCAGTACGACAGGATAGGCCTTACCGAGGAGTATATGGATATACTGGGCAAGCAGGTCGTGTGCAACACCGTGCCTATCCGCCCCGGACGTAACCTGGCTATGCTCTGCGAGGCAGCCGCTGTCAACAGAAGACAGAAAAAGATGGGCTACAACGCCGCACAGGCACTTAACGACGCTATAATGAAAACTATGGGAGTATAATAACAGACATAAAAAGCAATATAGTTAAAGGAGAAATATTATGTATTATTTTGGTGTGGATATCGGCGGTACCAATATTTCCGCAGGTATCATAGACGGTAAATATAAGATGACGGACAAGGCATGCACCCCCACCATACAGGGCAGGAGCCATAAGGATATACTTGAGGATGCCGCAAAGCTGTGCTTGAGCCTTGCCGAAAAAAACGAGATACCTCTTGACAAGATAAACTCTGTGGGCATAGGTCTGCCCGGTCTTGTGGATACAAAAAAGGGCAAGCTTATTTATGCAAATAATCTGTCCTTTGACCACATAGATATAATTAAGGAGTTCAAAAAGTTCATCGACAAGCCGATATATATAGAAAACGACGCCAACTGCGCCGCCATAGGCGAAATGATGTGCGGTGCGGCACACGGCAACAAAAACGTTATTTATATAACCCTGGGCACCGGTGTGGGCGCAGGCATAATACTTAACGGCAAGGTGTTCCGAGGCGCCTTCGGAGGCGGCGGTGAGGCAGGCCATATGGTCATAATGGCCGAGGGGGAGCTTTGCACCTGCGGCAGAAAGGGCTGCTGGGAGGCATATGCCTCTGCCACAGCATTGAGGCGTGAGGGCAGGATAGCCGCAGCAAAGTATCCCAACAGTGAGATATACAGGCTTGTGGACGGCAATATAAAGCTGATAGACGCAAAAACGGTGTTTGATGCGGCAGACCTCAACGATGAGGTGGCTATGGAAATAATAGATACCTATTCCAAGCATCTTGCAATAGGCATTGTAAACCTTGTAAACATATTCCAGCCCGAAACGGTCGTTATAGGCGGAGGTATATGTGCTCAGGGCGACAGGGTAATTGAGCCTGTAAACAACATTTTAAAGGAAAAGGTATACGGAGGCGTGCTGAAAACAAAGCTTGCGGTCGCTACGCTCGGCAACGATGCAGGCATTGTGGGAGCCGCTCTGCTGTTTAAAAATTTTGATTGACGGATGTGATATAATGATCGATGCAAGGCTTTTTGAGGCGGTATTTTCGCCCGATAAAATAAGGCTTGACGAGCCTATGAGCGCCCATACCACCTTCAGGACGGGAGGCAGTGCGGATATAATGCTGCTGCCCTCCGAAACCGAGGAGATAGCAAGGGCAGCAGAAATTTGCGGTGAAAACGGCATACCGTACTGTATTATAGGCAACGGCAGCAACCTCCTTGTAGCCGATAAGGGCATAAGGGGTGCGGTAATAAAGCTGGGCAGAGGCTTTTCTAAAGTGTCGGTATCGGGCTGTACCGTTGCTGCTCAGGCGGGCGCACTGCTTTCCTCGGCGGCAAATGCGGCTTTGAAGCACAGCCTTAAGGGTATGGAGTTTGCATCGGGTATTCCCGGCAGCGTAGGCGGTGCGGTATGTATGAACGCAGGCGCCTACGGCGGAGAGATGAAGGATGTTGTAAAAGAGGTAAAGGTGCTTTGCGGCGGCAGGGTAAAAAGCCTGTCAAATGCGGAGGCGGGCTTTGTATACCGCAGCAGCCGCATAATGCAGGAGGGTATGATAGTGCTTGAAATGTCGGCTGAGCTTGAAGAGGGCAGCTATGACGAGATAAAGGCGCTTATGGATGACCTTAACGAAAGGCGCCGTACAAAGCAGCCTGTCGATAAGCCCAGCGCAGGCAGCACTTTTAAACGCCCCGAGGGCAATTTTGCAGGCAGGCTTATAGAGGAGGCAGGCTTAAGAGGCTTTTCCGTCGGCGGCGCACAGGTAAGCGAGAAGCACTGCGGCTTTGTGATAAACAAGGGCGGCGCATCAAGCAGCGATATAATCGAGCTTATAGATATAATAAAAAAGAGGGTTTTTGAGTCCTCGGGCATAATGCTTGAGGAGGAGGTACGTAAAATAGGCGAGTTTTGACGGGAGTGGTTGGATGAGATTTTTAATAGTTACAGGTATGTCGGGAGCGGGCAAAAGTACGGTACTCAAATTTCTTGAGGACGTAGGGTACTTTTGTGTGGATAACCTCCCTCCGGGGCTTATATCCAAGTTTGCGGAGCTTTGCGAGGCAAGCAGCGATATAGAAAACGTTGCTCTCGGTATAGATATAAGGGGAGGCAAGCTGTTCCGTGACCTTTTCGGCTGCATATCCGAGCTTAAAAGCGAAACTACCAAGTTTGAGGTGCTCTTTATGGACAGCTCGGACGAGGTGCTGTTAAAACGCTATAAGGAAACAAGACGTTCTCATCCGCTTGCAAGGGGCGACCTTGCCACCGTCGGCATAAAAAGAGAGCGTGAGCTGCTCAGGGATATAAAACAGAGGTCCGATTATATAATAGATACAAGCCATATGCTTACAAGGCATTTGAGAGCCCATCTGGGAGAGATGTTTGTTGAAAACAAAAAGTTTGACAGCCTTGTGATAACCGTTATGAGCTTTGGCTTTAAGTACGGAATACCCCACGATGCGGATCTTGTGTTTGATGTGCGCTTTTTGCCCAATCCGTTTTATGTTGCGGAGCTTAAAACGCATACCGGCAACGATGTTGCGGTAAGAGATTTTGTAATGCAGTTTGAGGAGGCAAAAACCTTTTTGGATATGCTGAACAAGATGCTGGAGTTTCTTATACCAAACTACATCAAGGAGGGCAAAAACCAGCTTGTTATAGCCATAGGCTGTACGGGCGGCAAGCACAGGAGCGTTACCTTTGCAAACGATGTATGCGCAAATCTTAAAAAGTCCGGACACAGTGCGGTAATTGCGCACAGGGATATTGACAAAGACTCAAAGAGGTAGTATACTTAAAAAAAAGTTTTGGCTGTTTAAAGCACTACTTTTTATAAAGAAAAGGTGATAAGTATGTCATTTTCCTCCGAGGTAAAGGCGGAGCTGCTCAAGCATACGGATGCGGCAAGGCATTGCAGGCTTGCAGCCCTTGGGGCCTTGATAAATATATGCGGCGAGTTCGGCATAGGCAAGGGGGACGATTACCTGCTTATTTCATCCGAAAACGACAGGGTGACGGAGTTTGCCGCACAGCTTTTATGCGGGCTGTTCGGCAGGCAGTACGACCTTACCTCCTTTGACGAGCGTTCGGCGGTTGTGGTGCTTGGCGAGGAGGCATACAATGCTCTGTCGGCGGCAGGCTTTGCACGCAGAGGCAGTTTGCTCGAGGAGCAGCCCATAGACCCGCTTGTGGTGTCGTCGGACTGCTGCAAAAGGGCTTATCTGCGCACGGCATTTATATGCTGCGGTTCCGTTACGGACCCAAGCAAAACCTACCATTTTGAATTTGTAAACAGCGACTATTACCACGCTCTTGGTTTAAAGCGGCTTATAGCGGATTTTGGCATCGAAGCAAAAATAATCGAGCGTAAGAACCACTATGTGGTTTATTTAAAAGAGGGTGAGCAGATAGTCGATATGCTCAATCTTATTTCGGCGCATAAAGCGCTTATGGAATATGAAAACAGGCGTATTTTAAAAGAGGTGCGCAATAATGTTAACAGGATCGTAAACTGTGAAACCGCAAACCTCAACAAGGTAGTACTAGCCTCGGTAAAACAGCTTGAGGCAATAGAGTACATAATTGACACGGTAGGTATGTCCTATTTGTCACCGCAGCTGCGTCAGGCTGCGCAGGTCAGGCTTGATAACCCCGGCTTGAGTCTTAAGGAACTTGGCGAGCTTTTAAGCCCGCCTGTGGGTAAATCGGGCATAAACCATAGGTTAAACAAAATTTGCTGCATTGCAAAACAACTTAAGGGGGAAATTTAGCATGGTAAAAAAACAGGTACTTGTAGGCTCCAGTATGGGTGAAAGACCTATTGCTATGCTGGTGCAGACAGCAAGCAGATTTTCCAGCAGTCTGCATTTGCAGATGGATAACAAAAATGTCAATCTTAAAAGTATTATGGGTGTAATTTCAATAGGTGCTCTGGGCGGACATGAAGTGGTCATCACCGCCGAGGGCAAGGATGAAGCGGAGGCATGCGACTCCATAGTGGAGTTTCTTGAATAATGCTTGTATTGAATTGGCATAATATTTAACGGCTTGGAACGGGAGGAGTAACCGTAAGTCCTGCATCAGAGAAAGACGCTCGCAGGCTGAAAGGCGTCTTTGCAAAGGCAGCGGTGAAGGTAGCCCGGGAGCCGGCATACCGAACTGTCGGTAGGTATGTCCGTTTGCGCTGCGTTAAAGCGCTTAAGAGCCCGCTTTGCGGGAAATAAGGTGGTACCGCGGATACTTTCGCCCTTATAAAGGGGTGAGAGTATCTTTTTTTGTGAAATTTAAAGCTTAACGGAGGTAACAGACCAATGAAAAAAGAAATGGCAAAAAGCTATGACCCCTCGATAGAGGAAAAAATATATCAAAGGTGGATGGAAAACGGATATTTTCATGCAGAGGTGGATAAGGACAAGGAGCCCTTTACAATAGTTATACCGCCCCCAAATATCACGGGACATCTGCATATGGGTCATGCCCTTGACGAAACCATGCAGGATATACTTATCCGCTGGAAAAGGATGCAGGGTTACAATACACTTTGGCTGCCCGGCACAGACCATGCCGCCATCTCTACCGAGGTAAAGATAGTCGATCAGATGCGCAGCGAGGGCCTTACCAAGGAGGATCTCGGCAGAGAGGGCTTCCTTAAAAGGGCATGGAAGTGGAAGGAGGAGTACGGCGGCACTATATTGAATCAGCTTAAAAAGCTGGGTTCCTCCTGTGACTGGGATAGGGAGCGCTTTACCATGGACGAGGGACTCTCGGATGCGGTGCTTACGGTGTTCTGCAAGCTGTATGAAAAGGGTTATATTTACAGGGGAGAAAAACTTATAAACTGGTGCCCCGTATGCGGAACCACCATTTCCGACGCCGAGGTGGAGCATGAGGAAAAGCAGGGAGGATTCTGGCATATTAAGTATCCTATAAAGGGTACGGACAGATTTCTTGAGTTTGCCACCACAAGGCCCGAAACGATGCTGGGAGATACCGCAATTGCCGTACATCCCGATGACGAGCGCTATAAGGACATAGTGGGCGGCACATGTATACTGCCGTTTGTAGACAGGGAGATACCCATTATTGCGGACGAGTATGTAGATATGGATTTCGGTACGGGTGTTGTTAAGATAACGCCCGCACACGACCCAAACGACTTTGAGGTGGGGGAAAGACACAATCTGCCCCGCATAAACATTTTAAACGATGACGGCACCATAAACGAAAACGGCGGCAAGTTTGAGGGCATGGATCGCTACGAGGCAAGAGAACAGATAATAAAAGAGCTTGACGAGATGGGGCTTTTTATCAAAAAAGAGGATATAACCCATGCGGTAGGCACACACGACAGGTGCCACAGCGTTATAGAGCCGCTTATTAAAAAGCAGTGGTTTGTAAAAATGGATGAGCTTGCAAAGCCTGCTCTTGACGTTTATTACAGCGGCGAGCTCAAATTTGTGCCCGACCGCTTCGGCAAGATATACACTCACTGGCTGGAGGATATACGTGACTGGTGCATATCCAGGCAGCTTTGGTGGGGACACAGGATACCTGCATATTACTGTGACTGCGGCGAGATAGTTGTAAGCAAGACGGCTCCCGAAAAATGTCCAAAGTGCGGCGGCACGCATCTTGTGCAGGACGAGGACTGCCTTGATACATGGTTCTCCTCGGCGTTATGGCCTTTTTCTACACTGGGCTGGCCCGAAAAAACGCCCGAGCTTGAGCATTTTTACCCAACAAGCGTGCTTGTAACGGGCTACGATATTATATTCTTCTGGGTAGTACGTATGGTATTTTCCGCTATGGAGCAGATGCACGAGGTTCCGTTTAAAACCGTGCTTATACACGGCCTTGTAAGGGATTCTCAGGGCAGAAAGATGAGCAAATCGCTCGGCAACGGCATAGATCCGCTTGAAATTATCAAGGATTCGGGTGCCGATGCGTTAAGGCTTACGCTTATCACGGGCAATGCACCCGGCAACGATATGCGCTTCTACTACGAGAGGGTGGAAAACAGCAAAAATTTTGCAAACAAGCTGTGGAATGCGTCAAGGTTTGTTATGATGCACCTAGGCGGCGAGGATCCCGCATTTGACAGGGAGGCACTCACGGCAGCCGACCGCTGGATACTCAGCAAGGCAAATTCCCTTGCAAAAAATGTAACGGCAAATCTGGACGCCTTTGAGCTGGGTATAGCCGTGCAGAATGTATATGACTTTATCTGGGACGAGTACTGCGACTGGTATATTGAGATGGTAAAGCCCCGTCTTTACAACAAGGAGGACAAGAGCCGCAGCGCAGCCCTGTGGACGCTCAGGCATGTGCTTGTAACGGCGCTTAAACTGCTGCATCCGTTTATGCCTTTTGTAACGGAGGAGATATTTACCGCCATACAGGATGAGGAGGAAACCATTATGCTCTCCGCATGGCCCGAGTGCAGCGAGGAGTTTGATTTTGCCGAGGACGAAAAATCGGTCGAGCTTATAAAGGAGGCTGTAAAATCCGTAAGGAATATCCGTGCGGAGATGAATGTTCCGCCAAGCAACAAGGCAAAGGTGTTTGTTGTAAGCGAGAAGCCTTATGTGAGGGATATTTTTGAAAACAGCAAGGTGTTTTTGCACAACCTTGCCTATGCGAGCGAGGTATCGGTGCAGAGCGATAAAAGCGGTATAGGCAGTGACGCCGTTTCGGTAGTGGTGCATGATGCTGTCATATATATGCCTTTTGCCGAGCTTGTGGATATTGAAAAGGAAACGGAGCGCCTTAACAAGGAGAGAAACAGGCTTATAAAAGAGGTTGAGCGTGTAGAGAAGAAGCTCGCAAACGAGGGCTTTGTTTCCAAGGCGCCTCAAAAGGTAATTGATGAGGAAAAGGCAAAGAGAGAAAAATATACGGCAATGCTCTCCGGAGTGGAAAAGCAGCTTGAAGCATTAAAGAAATGATTTCGGGTTCCACTTGATATGAGTGCCCATAATTGCAGAGGAAAATAATAACTCTCTGTTTATGGGGTTTCAAGCTTAAAAGCTTGTGAAATTATTGTTACTTTTCTTGAAGAAAAGTAACCAAAAGACCCGCTACTTCCGAAGCGCGGGGCACGGCTTAGGGGCTCTAAGTACCGCCCCTAAGAACCCCGTCGATATGTGCACTTCTAAAAAATATGTTAAACGCCGCCTGTGAAACATAGGCGGCTACATATTTTTTGAAGTGCTTTTTGCAGCATTCAGTTTGAGTTTAGCATATATGTTGGTTTGCTTTGCAAGAAAATGCAGAGTTTAATAAAATAATTTTGTGAATAAAGTAATGTATGCTTTGTAGTGTTGGTTTGCTTCTTAAGAAGCCGTCGATTACGGGTACTCAGTGTAAGCGGAGTACCCATAATTGCAGAGGAAAATAATAACTCCCCGTTTGGCTTAGTATTAGTAAGCCTAACGGGGAGTTGTTTTTTACAGGTCGTTGTACCAAAAATGATTCTTTCTGCCGTTTTCCTTTACATGATAAAGCGCCTTATCCGCACATTCAATAAGCTTTTCCTTGCTTTGCGCATCCTCGGGGTAAACAGCAAGCCCTGCGCTGAAGCTGCATGGCAGCGGCGTGCCGTCATCAAGCACGATGTTTTCAAACTCTACCCTTATATTTGCCATGATATTGTCAATATCGGCAACCGAAAGAGGACGGTATACAAACACATTAAACTCATCGCCGCCCGTGCGTGCCACAATACCCATGCCGTCGAATGCACTGCGCAGTATTTCCGCAACACAGCAGAGCACCTTGTCGCCTGCGGCATGGCCGTAGCCGTCGTTTACGGATTTAAAGTAGTCTATATCAACAAATATAAAGGTGCTGCGCACGGGCTTTGTCTTGGCAGAGAAGATTTTTGCAAGAGCCTCGTTGAAGCCCCTCCTGTTTATAGCCTTGGTAAGGGGGTCTATATCCGACATTATACGCAGCAGCTTTGCCCTGTTGTGTTCCCTTGCATATATAAGCCCGGCAAGAAAGATGGTTGCAAGCACAATAAGCGCTGCGCATATGCCCACGCCAAAGGTGTACTGCTGCATGGTATCGGACAGCTCCGATATGGGTATGCGTATGGCAAGGTTCCAGTTATCCATGGCATTTATGCTTATGTATGCCTGTGCAAAGGCAATATTGTTCCGCCTGAAGTTTATTATGTTATCCTCGGATTTTTGCTCCATATTATAGAGCCATGTGTCAAGGTTGTAGTCGCCCATGCACTTTATATCATTTTTTATAAGCCTTACGTTGCCCCATGTACCCGGGTTGTTTTCACCGTCATACGAGCAGCTTACAAAGTTGCCCGAGTATGGGTTTATAAGAAAGACATATGCCGTGTCAGAGAGCGAGTCGGTATAGGCAAGATCCTGTATAGTTTCCAGATAATATGTAACAAACATACTGCCTATATGTTTGTCGTTTTGGTATATAGGAGCAAATATGCTTATCATATTGCTTGCTGTAACGCTGGAGCGATAAGGCTCGGTTATAAAAATTTTGTCCGATGAGGCGGCGGCATCCGCAAAGCCGTGTTTTTCAATATCCATAACCTCTCCCGGGCTGCCGTATATATCGCCGCTGTCGCTTATAAGCCCCGTACTGTAATAGGGCATATTGCGCAGCGTGTTTTGCAGCTCCGAGTAGCTCTCTTCAAACGAAAAGTTTTCCTTTGCGGAAATTATGTCCGATGCCTCCGTAATGTAGTCCGTCATCATATCTATGGAGGTATTGGTCTTTTCCGCCACAAGCGAGAGGGTGTTATTTATTTGGCTGCTGTTGTTGCGGCTTATTATTTTACTGAGTATGACCGACATTATCAAAAGCACGGTAAGGCAAAAGATCATATATCCTATTATAAGATGCACATAATTGCCGCTGCTGTTTTTTTTGTTCATTTATTTTCCCCCGTTTGGTTAAGTGTCGCTTCATATTCCGGATAATTGCCGTTGTTTATTACAACAGCCCCGGTATCCACAAACTTATAATCGGGCTTGGAGCCGTCAAAAAGCTCCGTAGCGGTGCGCACCGCATTGTAGCCCATATCGTACTGGTTTTGTACAACGGTTGATACCGACCAGTCGTCCGAGGCTATAAGCGCTGCGGTTTCGTCCGCATAGTCAAAGCCGACCAGCACTATATCGCTGCGGCCCTTTTCGGTAAGGCCGTTGACAAAGCCCACCGTAGAGCTGTTGTTGCAGCCGAAAAGTCCCTTTACGGAAGGATATTGTGTAAGGAAGTCAATGCAGTTTTGCTTTGCTGCATCGGAATCACCGTTGTTGAGCTTTACCTCGTCCAGTACAAACCAGTTTTCGGGCGCCTTTTCCGACCAGCAGCGGTTAAAGCCTGCCAGACGGTCAATAACCGTCTGTGATGAGGCCGAGGTTATCTGTATTGCTATGCCTGCGTCCTCGTCCTCGGATACGCCCTTTTCCTTAAGCAGCCTTATCATTTCCTCCGCAGCATATTCGCCTGCTATAAGGTTATCCGTCATATAACAGGTATCAAAGCTGTCGGTGTCATTAAGTATGGTATCTACAAGCATAACGGGTATGCCGTCTGCATGTATGTCCTTTACATATTCGGAGGCGGCAGAGGAGTTTGCGGGTGCAAGCACTATGGCGTCCGCTTTTGATGCGACCGCTTTATTGATAAGCGTCTGCTGACTCTGCCAGTCGCTTTCGCCTACGGACGCCCCCACATATATGTTGCAGCCGCAATCGGCGCCGCCGTCGCTGACGCCTCTTACAACGTCCTGCCAGTATTGGCTGGTGAGCACCTTTAATACAACATATATGTTCTTTCTGCCCTCTTTTATATCCGATGCAGGCTCAAAGTCATAATACTCCGGCTGTGTTTCGGCGGTTTTTGCGCTGTCCTGTGAGGCACAGCCGCAAATCAGGCATAAAGCAAACAGCATTATAAATTTTACAAATATTTTTTTTGTCTTTTTCATATTTTTATATCCTTTATGTTTAAACAAAATACATGACGGTCAAATGCAGCTGCGGTTTATATACGGCAGATACAAAGGCTGTATACATTATTTATGAACATATTAACACATTTACATTATATTTTCAATAATTTTGCTTTGTATTTTTTGTACGAATAAACTTTTTTATAAAAGTCCCGTACTGACAAATATAAAAGTCCCGGACTGAAAAAAAACATTATTAAATCGAGTAACTCAAAGCGCCGCAGGCTGAAATCCGCAGGCGGAATTCACTTCCGCCGAGGAAAACAGCGAGTTTCAAGGTCTGCACCCGAAAAAAGCAATCGGGACGCCCGCAGGGCGGCTTTTGGTGTAACCAAAAGTGCTTTTCTCTATGGAGCCGCCGGAATGAGCTGTTTATACTTCTGTTTATTCTCGAAAAAGTTCCAAAGGGACTTTTTCGACAGTAATAAACTTTTTTTGTAAAAGTCCGTTTTTTTGGACAGACAAGGTAATATAATTAAACCAAACAAGGATAACTGCCGTGCGGTTAATATGCAGTCGGCATATCTCGGCTTAGTACAAATGTTGCAATATTATTTCAATTTGGGTTTATATTAGAAAAAATGTTTGACAATGTTTGCATAATAAGCTATACTGTATCTAAGGTTAGAAAGTTTGTACGTTGGAGGTAATGACTATGAAAAACAACACCTTATTAAAAATATATCTTTGCGCTGCCGCAATATCCGTGCTTATGTTTGGGCTTACCTTTGCGTGCAGCTGGCTGTGGCTGGAGAATATGTCACAGGTGTACGCCGCAACACTGCCCTTTATATTTATTGCGGTGCTCTCGCTTGCCGCCTTTGGCATGACGTCGGAAAATAAAACCCGCAGAGCCGTCAAGAAAAATATACAAACAAAAGTAATACAAATTGAAAAATTTACCAAAACAAATAGTATAATTTATTCGGGATTGCGCAAAATTTCGTAAAAAAATACAAAATTATAATTGTAAACAAATTGTTAAATATGCAAAAAATCCAAAAAAAGTATTGCATTTTTGATTTTTTCATGTTATTATACTACCATAGGAAACAAGTTTTCCTATACAAATAAATAAATATGTGAAAAAGGCAAACTTGCCGAAAGGCAAGGACGCAAAGCCTCAGGTCTAAGGCATTGGCTATGACAGCTGGGTTACCTAATGTTTTTTTAAGTAACCCTATTTAGACTGAAAAGTTTAAGCAGGGTTTTTTTAACCGACAAATCCCCGCCTTTTGGGCGGAGGTGCTTACTGCTGCTTTAGGTGTAAAACACAAAGGCTTCGCAATGAGCCGTCGGTTATGAGTGCTAGGCGCAAGCGTAGTACAAATACCTTTGACTTCGGATGTGTTTTTTGGTTTTACTTTCCGGAGCAAAGCTGCCTGTAATTTAATTATCCATCCCCCTATGGATATATTTGCATATTTATTTATACCGCGGTCAGGGCTTTCCCCGAGCTCTTGATCGTAAAATATCCTCCCCCCTATTGGATATTGACGTATTTACTTTAAGGTGGGGCCCGTTGCCCCGCCGGCAAATATTATCCCTTTTTGGATATTGACATATCATTTTTTCCGGGCAGATGTCCGGA
The DNA here is from genome assembly GCA_947591605.1 of uncultured Clostridia bacterium. GTDB lineage: Bacteria > Bacillota > Clostridia > Lachnospirales > CAG-274 > CALWRD01. Next base: position 85,275 of record CANQDF010000001.1, read on the forward strand.
GCATATAATATCCCTCCCCCTACCGGATATTTATATAGCGAAAAAGCAATCGCCTGCTGCGGTTGCTTTTTTGTTTGCATAAAAAAGACTGCTCTATGCCCGTAAATAAGATGTATAGCTTAACGGCTCTCCGCCGTTGATTATAAGCACCCGGCTAAGCGGAGCCGGCACCGAGGGTAGGGGTCAATACCGCACGCTTTGCAGCGTAAGGCCGCTTGACGGCAGTGTAGGGCCTGCATTTTTTCTGTCAAGGCTTTCAAGTACGGCGGTCATATCGTCGGGCTGCATCTCGCCTGTGCCCACCTTAAGCAATGTGCCGGACATTATCCTTACCATGTTATACAAAAAGCCGCTGCCCGTAAAGCGCATCCGAAGCAGCTTACCCTCAAGCTCCGTATCTATCGAATATATCTCTCTTACGGTAGATTTTTTTGTGCGCCTGTCCGAGCAGAAGGCTTTAAAGTCGTGCCTGCCCGTAAGCAGGGCGGCTGCACGTTTCATTTTTTGCATATCAACGCAGCAGGGATAAAGGTAGGTAAAATGCCTTGTAAAAACATCTGCCTTTTCATCGGTACATATGCGGTAAATATAGGTTTTTTCCTTTGCGTTGAGCCTGGCATGGAACCTGGGATCCGCCTTTTCTATGCTAAGTATGCGTATATCCTTTTTAAGTAAACGGTTAAGCTCGGTTTTAAGCACGGCGCAGTCTGTGTCCGTGTCAAGCTTAAAGCTTGCGCACTGCTCCTCCGCATGTACGCCTGCATCTGTCCTGCCGCTGCCGTTTAGCTCCACGGGCGAACCGTTTATCTCTCCGAGCAGCGCCTCTATTATACCCTGTATGGTATCGGGGGTGTTGCCCTGCTTTTGCCAGCCGTTATAGCGTGTACCCTCGTACTGCAGCAGCATTTTGTAATTTTGCATAGTATACCTCCCAAAAACCGCTAAAACAAAAAACGGCGCAGACTCCATAGCCTGTGCCGTTTTGCCTTCAAAAAAATCTCAGCCTACGATATATTCCTTAAGAGCTGCCTTTACAGCGTCAACCTCGCTGTCGTCATGAATATCAAGACGAAGATCGTTTGTTATGTCAAGGCTGAAGATACCCATAATGGACTTTGCATCAATGGTGTATCTGTCGGTGCTTAAATCAAAGTCACCGTCAAAAGTGTTTATTACATTTACAAAATTTTTAACCTTGTCAATTGAGTTTAATGCAACTTTAAAAGATGTCATGATAATTACCTCCGTTTCAAAACTAACTGTATACCACTGCTTTCCACTATTATCTTAAACCCAATAAACTGTTTTGTCAATCAAAAATGTTATTATTTATGTTAAATTTATGTTACAGAGGCGTTTTTTGCCTTATTTTGCGGCTTTGCAGAGCATACAGCCTGTTGCAAAGGGCTGCCTTGTGTGCTATAATTTACAATAATATAACGACAGCTGCGGGGCATTACAAAATGCCCCTATGTGCGTTGACGGTAAAAGGCAGACATAAACGGGAGGCATAAATAATGAAGATAATAGCAGGGCTGGGCAATCCCGGCAGGGATTATACGGGCACACGCCATAACGTCGGCTTTGAGGTGATAGCAAAGCTTGCGTATGACAATAATATAGATATGAACAAAAGCAAGTTCAAGGCGGTAATGGGCGAAGGGCGCATAGGCTTTGAAAAGGTGATCCTTTTGCAGCCTCTTACTTATATGAACCTCAGCGGAGAGTGCCTTTATGAGGCGGTAAATTTTTACAAATGCCAAAAAGAGGATATTATAATTGTATGTGACGATATAAATCTTCCCCTGAGCTATATCAGGATAAGGGCAAAGGGTACGGACGGCGGTCAGAAGGGGCTGAGAAACATTATGTACCGCCTCGGCTATGACGATTTTACCCGTGTAAGGGTAGGCGTGGGGGAAAAGCCTGCCGAGTGGGATCTTAAAAATTATGTGCTGAGCAGGTTTACCGATGAGGAAAAGCCCGATATAATAAAGGGCATTACCGATGCCGCCGATGCCGTAACCATGATAGTAAAAAACGGCGGAGATGTAAAAGAGGCTATGAACAGGTACAACAAAAAGGTTTCAAAGCCAAAGCCCGAGCCTTTGGAGGGATAAAATGGATGTTTTTAAAACGCTGCTTGATGAAAACAGGGAATACAAAAGGCTGAGCCGTGCCGTTGCGGAGGGCTGCCCGACAGTGCTTGCAACAGGCACCGAGGACGGGCAGAAGGCTCACATCATATACGGCATAGCGTGCGAGAGGGATACAAACCTCCTTGTAATAACAGGCTCCGAGCTTAAGGCAAAGGAGCTTGTATGCGACCTTGGATGTTTCCTTAAGGGCGATGTATGCCTTTATCCCTCAAAAGACATAATTTTTTACAGCGCCGATGTAAAAAGCCCCGAGATAATCAAAAAACGCTTTGATATACTCTCACGGCTTATAAACGGTGAACATCTGACCGTTGTGTTGAGCATAGAGGCGCTCTTTGACAGGCTTGTAAAGCCCGAGATATTCAAAAACTATATATTCAGCCTTAAAACGGGCGATACAATACCCCTTGAAGAGCTTGAACGCAGGCTTGTGTTTATGGGCTACGAGCGCTGCGACACCGTGGAGGGACAGGGACAGTTTGCCGTAAGAGGCGGCATTATCGATATATTCTCCACGGTAAGCGACAATGCGGTGCGCATAGAGTTTTGGGGTGACGAGATAGACTCCATGCGCATAATGGATCCCACAAGCCAGCGCTCTGTGGAAAATACGGAAAATATAAAAATATACCCCATGCGTGAGTTGGTATACGGCGAGGAGGAGATAGCCCATGCCATAGCTGCGCTCAAGGCGGAGCTTAAAGCATACAAAAAAGCCCCCGACCGCATAAAGGAGATAACGGCGGAGGCGATAGAAAGGCTTACCGAGCAGAAGAGCTTTCCGGGTGTGGACAAATATATACAGTATTTTTATGACGAATGCGCCACCCTGCTTGACTATATGGGCAGCGATACGCTGATCTTTATAGACGAGCCCTCCCGTGTAAGCGAGCACAGTGATTTTACACTGAACGAGTTTACGCAGAGCATAGAAAACAGGATAGACACGGGTTATATGCTGCCCGGTCAGCTGAAAATGGTATATACCTACAAGGATATACTCTTTAAGCTGGATAACCGCCAAAAGGTGCTTATGACCTCTCTTATACAAACCATAAAGGATTTTAAGCCCAAGGAGCTTATCGACTTTAAGGTAAAAAGCTCGCACATATCAAAAAACAATATGGATTCGCTTACGGAGGACCTTAAATATATGTGCTCGGCAGGCTACAGGATAATTTTTCTTGCAGGCGGCAGAGCAAGATGCGAAAGACTGGAGGGGGAGCTTAAAAGCAGGGATATACCTGCCCTTTACATGGAAAATACCGAGAGCCTTATACCCTCCTGCGGTACGGTGTATATCCTCAGAGGGAGCCTCACGCACGGCTTTGAATATTTTGAGGACAAAGCCGCCTTTATAACCGACAACGAGCTTAGGGGCGAGGAAAGAAAAAAGCGCCGCCGCAAAAAAAAGAACGACGCAACCGCAATAAATAACTTTGCCGAGCTTAAGGTGGGGGACTATGTGGTGCATGAAAACTACGGCATAGGCATATTCAGAGGCATTGAGCAGATAACCACGGACGGCGTCAGCAAGGACTATATAAAGCTCGGCTATCAGGGCGAGGACGTGCTGTATATAGCGATAAATCAGCTTGACGTACTGCAAAAGTACATCGGAGGCGACAACGCCAAGCCCAAGCTGAACAAGCTGGGTTCGGGCGCATGGTCAAAGGCAAAGCACAAGGCAAAGCAGGCGGCAATGATACTGGCGCAGGATCTTGTGGATCTATATGCACTGCGGCAGACTGCCTCGGGGCATGTATATCCCGAGGACACCGTATGGCAGACCGAGTTTGAGGAGGCATTCCCATACGAGGAAACCGAGGATCAGTTAAACGCCATTGCCGATGTAAAAGCGGATATGGAGCAGGGCAAGGTAATGGACAGACTCATATGCGGCGATGTGGGCTTCGGCAAAACGGAGGTCGCACTCAGGGCTGCATTCAAAACCGTGCAGGACGGCTTTCAGGTGGCATATCTGGTGCCTACCACCATACTTGCCCGTCAGCATTACCAGACCTTTGCCTCACGCATGGACGGATACCCCATAACCGTGGATATGCTCAGCCGCTTCCGCACGCCAAAGCAGCAAAGGGAAACCGTAAAATCGCTAGAAAGCGGTATGACCGACATAGTTATAGGCACTCACAGGCTTTTAAGCAAGGATATTGCCTTTAAAAAACTTGGGCTTGTGATAGTTGACGAGGAGCAGCGCTTTGGCGTATCGCACAAGGAAAAGCTCAAGGAGCTCAAAAAAAATGTAAATGTACTCACGCTGACTGCTACCCCAATACCCCGCACCCTGCATATGAGCCTTGCGGGCATAAGGGATATGAGCATACTGGAGGAGCCTCCCGGCGACAGGCTCCCCATACAGACTTACGTTATGGAGTACAACCCCGAGTTTGTAAAAGACGCCGTACACAGGGAGCTTGCAAGGGGCGGTCAGGTATATTATCTGCACAACAGGGTGGCAAATATAGCCGAGGCGGCAAACCGTCTTCAGGAGCTGCTGCCGGAGGCAAGCATAGCCTATGCTCACGGACAGATGGGCGAAAAGGAGCTTGAACAGGTAATGTCGGATTTCCTCGACAGGGAGATAGATGTGCTTGTGTGTACCACTATCATCGAAACGGGGCTGGATATACCAAATGTAAATACAATAATAATATCCGATGCGGACAAAATGGGTCTGAGCCAGCTCTATCAGCTGAGGGGACGTGTCGGCAGGAGTACAAGGACAGCCTTTGCCTACCTTATGTACAGGCGTGATAAGGTACTCTCGGAGATCTCTCAGAAGAGGCTGCGTACAATAAGGGAGTTTACAGAGTTTGGCTCGGGCTTTCGCATAGCAATGCGTGATCTGGAGATAAGGGGCGCAGGCAATCTGCTCGGGGCGGAGCAGCACGGGCATATGGACAGCATAGGCTACGAGCTCTACTGCAAGCTGCTTGACGAGGCTGTAAGACAGCTTAAGGGCGATGAAGTGGCGGAGTCCTTTGAAACGCTTATCGAGATAACCGTAAACGCATTTATCCCCTCCGATTACATCGAGGTGGAGGAGCACAAGCTGGATATGTACAAAAAAATATCCGTCATAGGCTCAAAGGAGGATTTTTACAACGTACAGGACGAGCTGGAGGACAGATACGGAGATATACCCTCATCCGTTGCAAACCTGCTGGAGATAGCATATATAAAGGCTCTGCTGCACAAAAGAGGGGCAATTAAGGTATCGCAGCGCAAGGATAAGGTGATAATAAACTTTAAGCAAAACCCCGATATAGATACAGCAAGGCTTATGCACCTTATAAAGGCGTATGAAGGCAGGCTGCTGTTTACCGGAGGTACGGATGCAGGCGGATACCTTACCTATAAATTACAAAACGAAAGGGATGTGCTCCCCGAGCTTAAGGAGCTTGCGGAAAAGCTTAAATAGAAAGGTGAAATTATGGCTGAATTATACGATACCCAAAGCGAAAGCGAAAGGGTAATACTTGTTGCCGTTGATACGGAAAACCCCGATTTTGAGGCAGAGGCATGCCTTGACGAGCTTCAGGAGCTTGCACGCACCGCAGGGGCTGTAACGGTAGGCAGGCTTATACAAAAAAGGGAGGGTGTACACAGGGCGCATTATCTCGGCAAGGGCAAGCTGGAGGAGCTTAAGGCATATATAGATATGCAAAATGCCACGGGCATAATATGCGATGACGAGCTTACCCCCGCACAGATACGCAATATGCAGGATATTTTAAAGACCAAGGTAATGGACAGAACGCTGCTTATACTGGATATTTTTGCCTCGGGCGCAAGCACGGCGGAGGCAAAGGCACAGGTGGAGCTTGCACAGCTCAGGTACAGCCTTACCCACCTTACGGGGCAGGGCAGGAGCCTCAGCAGGCAGGGCGGAGGTATAGGCACAAGAGGTCCGGGTGAAAAAAAGCTTGAAACCGACAGGCGTATAATATCCGACAGGATAGCGGAGCTGAACCGTGAGCTTAAGGACATAGAACGCCGCAGGGAAATAATCAGGGACAAACGCCTTAAAAGCAGCATACCCGTTGTCGCCCTTGTCGGCTATACCAATGCGGGCAAATCCACCCTTATGAACAGCCTTACGGGTGCAGGCGTGCTTGCGCAGGATAAGCTTTTTGCAACGCTTGACACCACCACAAGGCGCATAGATACCCAATCGGGCGTAAGCCTTATATTTACCGACACGGTAGGCTTTATACAAAAGCTGCCTCACGGGCTTATAAAGGCATTCCGTGCAACTCTGGAGGAGGCTGCCTATGCCGAAATACTGGTGCATGTGGTGGACGCCTCCAACCCCGCAAGACAGGAGCAGATGAGGGTGGTATACAACACCCTTAAGGAGCTTAATTGCGATGACAAGCCTATTATAACCGTATTCAACAAAACGGATATGCCTGTGGAAATGCCTCTGCCTGCCGACAAAAAGGCAAGGTACAGGCTGCCTGTTTCCGCCAAAACGGGTAAGGGAACGGACAAGCTTATAGATGCAGTGCTTGAAATATCAAAGGAGTTTAAAAAAAGCATTAAAATACTTATACCCTATGACAAGGGCGGTATGCTGGGCATTGTACACAGCTGCGAGATACTCTCAAGCGAGAGCAGGGAGGACGGCTATTATTTTGAAATAATGGCGGATACACAAACCGCAAACAGGCTCAAAGCCTATGAGCTTAAAGCCCCCGTCTGAAAATTTGTTAAAAAATGCTCCTGCGTGTCCGGTTTATAGGCACACAGGAGCATTTATACTGTCAAAAAACCTAAAATTAGATCCAAAAAATGATTTTTAAATAATTTAAACCTGCAAAAACACTTCAAGGTAATTAAATATCTTTTATGGGTATACATACAAGTATACTCACCGTATCCCCCAAAGCATTTACCAAAAATTCCACAATGTCGCCGCATATCATCAGGCTGCTTTGGGCGATATGATCCTTTGCGTTGTCCAGGTACCGACTGCGGGCAAGCTCAAGCTTTGCATCGTCGTATATATCCGCAGCGGGCATTTCCATAACGCCGTAAAGGCACTTGACGGACGGATAAAACTCAATGCACCTGTTTGTGCATATCATATCCTCCATATTGAATTTTGCCACGTCCATCTCCTTTACAGCCCAGCCGGAGCAGGGCGCAAGCCTGTTATGCGTAAAATCCCCGTATCTGAATACATTTATGTGCTGCACCTCGGGAGCCTCATACATAAAGTAGCGCAGTGTTTCAAGCCGATCGGCGTCATCGGTCAGCTCTCCGCCCTCGCTGTAGACAACATATCGCAGCGCAGGACAGGTCATAATGTAAAAGCTCCCTCTCAGGCTGTCTACGGTGCGGCTTAGCTGTATGTTGTCCTTTAGCCAGTGGCGCAGCTTGGTGAGGCGCTCTATCTTTCTGTCAAGCTCCGAGAGCTTGTCCTCAAATATGCCTTGTATCTCGCTGTTTGTGCTGCCCAGCATTGACCTTATCTCCTCATGTGTAAAGCCGCATTTTATATACAGCCTTATCATGGCAGCCTTGCTTATATCGTATCTGCGGTAGTACCTGTAGTTGGCTCTGTCCCTCATGGGCTTTAAAAAGCCGCTGCCCTCATAGCGGCGTATGGTGTTTGTGGTTACGCCAAGCAGCTTTGCAAGGTCGTTTGTAAGGTAACGCATAAGATCCCCCATTTTTACTGCATAAAATTATTAAGTATAATACGGCGCCGATCCCACGGCTTAACGGGTATTGCACAAAAATCATCATATACTGCCGTATTGTATTAATACTGTATTTATTATAACACAAATTTATTGCGCAAGGTATAAAAATTTTTAAAAATATATCGTGACTTTTAAGGCTCCGTAACATATGTTACCGAAATATTACAGGTATGACACAATGTCATAGTTGAGGTTGACCCTATGTCAGGGTTTATAATAAAGTTACTTGTAAAATATAATAAGGAGGAGATCAGATGAACAAGAGTAAAAAGCACGGATATATGCGTATAATAGCTGCGCTTTTATCCGTAATTATGCTGTTTGGCGTTATGCCGCTCAACGCTTTTGCGGCTGAAACGGCAGGCGACTGGGTAATTGACGGCAACCAGGCAGCCTTTGGCGACACGGGCTTTGTCTTTCATGCGCCTGCACCCATAACATCATCGCCATACGGTGATAAGGTGGGCGTTACCAGCGGCACAAACGGCAAGGCAAGCAACGGTGTGGTCGTTACCGACGGCACCTCGTATGCGGATTTTACGCCAAAGAGCGACGGTACGCTCACGGTGTATGTGGGCAAAGCCGCAAACACCAAAACAGTTACCATTTCAAGGACAGGCTCGGACGGAACGGGAACAGCGGTCGATACCTTCATACCCGACTGTACCGACGAGAGCAACAAGACAAACTATGACACAGGCTTAAAAGTAACACACGATACTCAGTGGGCTGTTGCAGAGCTTGAGGTTGAGTCGGGCTATACCTACTACATCACCGTAACAGGCTCCAAGATGAAGTGCTACGGCGCAGAGTTTGTACCTTATACAAAGGTAAGCGGCGCCATCAAGGACAAATTTAACCTTGGCAGCTACAAGATAAAGTTTACGGACAAGGAGAGCGGCATTGCAAAGCAGGCAGAGGTAAGCGGCACAAATTACTCCATTTACCTTAAGCCCGGATGTAGCTACTCGGCAGCGCTTACGGACGTAAAGGGCTATGCCTTCACATCGGCTACAAGAAACGTTGATGTAAAGGCGGGCGCAGACCAGACTGCGGACCTTGAAGTAGAGGAAACCGTTACATACACTGTTTCGGGCGCACTTAAGGGCTTTGCGGGCGATGTGCCATCCGACTTAAAGCTTACCTTTATACCGGAGGATACATCAAACTACGACCCCGTAAAGGTTACAATAGACAGCGCAAAGAAGAGCTATTCCGCAGAGCTTACCGCAAGCCAGAAGTATACGCTTACGGTTGAGGGCGCATGCGATTATGAGCTTACCAAGGATGTTATTGTAAATAACGAGGACGGCAAGGCTGTTACTCAGGATATAGAGTTTGCCGCACTGCCTCTGCACAAGGTAAGCGGCGGATTTTTGGGCCTTACACAGATAAGGGGCGAATACACCAAGCTCGGCGACGTTCAGCCAAGCGCCATAACCTTTGAAAACGTAGAGGACGGATATAAGTACAGCGGTACAACAGGCAAGGGTACATACAGCGCGTCACTCAGGGACGGCGCTTATCTTGCAAGCATAACCTCCGACGGATACTCCACCTCCACTCATGTTGTGGTATCGGGAGGAGATACAACAAGGGATCTCCTTTTAAAGGACGAGAGCAAAAAAGAGGTCGCTTACAAGGATACCCTTGAAGTAGGCGCAGATAAGGAATACAAGACGGTGCAGTCGGCTGTTGATGCGGCTGCGGCAATGACAAGGACAGACGGACAGAGGGTAACCATAAAAGTTGCTCCCGGCACCTACCGTGAGCAGGTAGTCATCTCCGTACCCGATATAACAATTGCAGGTTCGTCCAAGGACGATACAAAGATAACATGGTACTACGGCATAGGCTATAAGTATTACAGCTGCGTAGACAGCTGCTACAGCCCATATGCCGACTATGACAAGTTTGACAAGGGCAATGTTGTAAGCTACTGGGCCGCTGCCGTAATACCTCAGAAAACGGCAACGGGCTTCAGAGCCGAAAACATCACCTTTGAAAACTCCTTCAACAAGTACATGACCGATGAGGAAATGGCTGACGGCGCAGAGCCTAACGGCATTGAGGCCATAGCAGTTGCAAGAAAGGAAACCACCGATGTTGAAGCAAAAACCTCGACAGAGAGAGCTGCCGCACTTGTAAACTATGCGGACAAGACAGAGTTTGAAAACTGTGCTTTCATAGGCAGCCAGGATACCCTTTACACAACAAATACATCGGCGCACAAGGCATATTACAAAAACTGCTATATCGAAGGTCAGACAGACTTTATCTTCGGTACGGGCGATGTTATATTTGACGGCTGCGAGATAAACTTCTGCGGTTACTCGGATACCGCAGCGGCAGGTTATCTCACCGCAAACTCATCCTCCGTAAAGGATCCAGCAAAGCTCGGTTACGTATTCAGGGGCTGCTATGTTTCCTACAACAAGGACAGAAAGACCACTCCCGGTACCTACGGCAGAATGTGGGGCGACAAGGCAACAGTAACCTTTATAAATACACAGCTTGAAGACCCCGATATGATATCGGCTGACGGCTGGACCACAATGGGCAGCAACAATCCTGCCTCAATGACTACTCTTACCGAGTACAACACCACCTACAACGGTGAAAAGATCAATACCTCGGGCAGAGTAAACAAGGCAAGCGTTAAGGACAGCCTGGATCTGTCGGCTTACGAGCCCGAAAAGGCGCTCGGATGGAAGCCTTACTACTACGATACGGATACAGCGGCTGTACCCGAGATAGCAGGCAATCCGTCAATGACGACCACATCCGATATGAATGCGCTCAGCATAGGCAACAGGCTTTATCCGACATATACACTCAACGACGAGTGCAAGGACGAGGACGCATCCATGATATCGTGGTATTCGGTCGAAACGGACTACGACAAAACAAGCCTTGATACCATACTTAAAAAATCAACACTGTTAAAGACTGTTTCCGCAGTAAGCGACGGCAGCAAGGAGTTCCAGATACCTACGGAGTGTGCAGGCAAGTACATTATGTTTGTCGTTACCCCTATTACAGTAAGCGGCAAGACGGGTACACCTAAGTACTGCATAGAGGATCAGAGGCCTATAGGCGATGTATGGGACGACCCAAGCAACCCCGGCAGCATAGCTCCCGGTTCGGGCATCAACATCTATCTTGCAGGCGATTCCACCGTTAAGGATTACTCCGCAAAGGGTATGTACAACAGCGGCAAGGCAAGACCCGAGGGTTCTTGGGGCGAGTTCCTGCAGGAATTCTTTAACGATGAGGCAGTTACCGTAAACAACTACGCTAACGGCGGCAGAAGCCTGCGTTCATTCCTCAACGAGGGTTCGCTCGACAAGATCGCTGCTACCATCAAGAAGGGCGACTACCTGTTTATACAGTTCGGTCACAACGACTGCGGCAACGAGGCTGAATACTATGCAGACAGGTTTGTACCTCTTTTCTACCCCGAAAGCGCAAAGGTAGAGGAGAACTTCCCTACCGTGCTGCCCGAGGAAAGCCTTAAAAAGCCTACACCGGAGGCTCTTGCCGCTCAGAAGTACGGCGACAAGTGCTATACATGGGACTGCGGCGCTACATATAAGGGCTACCTCCAGTATTACATCAACGTTGCTCTTGAAAAGGGCGCTACACCCGTTATAGTAACTCCCGTATCAAGGCTGTACTATACAGACGGCAAGATAAGGACACATCACGATGCAGTGGGTACAAACTATGCGCCTACGGCTCCGTTCGGCACAAGCAACGACGCTTATGTAAGGGCTTGCAGAGAGCTTTACGAGGAGAACAAGGCAAAGGGCAACAACGTGCTTTTGCTTGACAACTTTGCCATTACCAAGGAGCTTTACGAGGACGCATATGCGGCATGCGGCTCCGAAAAAAACGGCAAGGATATAATGAACAGCGGCGAGAGCACACACAGCAACAAGACAGGCGGTATGATACAGGCAGGTCTTATGGCTAAGTGGATACAGGATGCCGACATATCATTGTCAAAGTATGTAAAGCAGCCCGAAAACGTTTACGGTGAAAACCCCGACGGCGAGTATATCTTTACTGTAAAGAATTCCGTATTTACGGCTAAAAACAGCAGCTATGAGGTAAACGACTATTGGACAAAGCTCGGTCAGGAGATCTTTGATTCACTTTCGGGCGGAGAGGTAAAGCCTCCCGTTACGAGCGGTGCATCGGGCGATGCCGACAACAGCGGTATAATAACCTCAAATGACGCTGCTTTGGTATTCAAGTACGCTATGGAGGGAAATAACTCCGCAGATGTGCTTGCAAAGTGTGATGTAAACGGCGACGGAAAGCTGAATGCTTACGATGCGTCACAGGTGCTTTCAAAAGCAATTAACGAAAATTATGAGTACGCTGCATAAGCTTTAATGCCGTATATTTTTAGATGATGAATCCCCCCGAGCATAAGCCTCGGGGGGATTTTTAAGCAAATAAAGCAGACGGAAATACCGCCCAAAAAGGTTCTTTGTCAAAAATATTTGAAAATGAGCCTTCAGATTATCAAAAAACTTAAAATTAGATTCAAAAAATGATTTTTAAAGAGTTTAAACTTGCAAAAGCACTTAAAGGTAATTTAAGCGCCGCAGGCTAAAATCCGCAGGACGAGCTTTGCCCGTCCGAGGAAAAGAGGGAGTGTCGAGCGATAGCGAGGCGCGAATCTCTTTGTACTCTGTGAAAAAAATGCAGGAAATGCAAGCATTTCCTGCAAGCGTGTCGATTTTTTCGACACGCTAAAGGCTCCTTGTCAAATGTTTTTGACAAAGAGCCTTTTTAAAAGCATTGTATTTATATTATGTTATCGGTTTGTTTCCTCAATTATTTTATCGCCTATTGTCTTAAAGAGTATGCTGAGCATATTAAGCGTCATATCCGACCACTTTTCATATGCGCCCTTTCTGTAAGCAACGGCAAGGTGGGTTATATCGCCTTTATTTTTTATGGAGTATGCCACAAAGGAGAAGTATTCCGCCTTTTGCATATACTCATAAAAGTCGGGGTACGGCACCTTAAGGTTAATTGAGTCGCCGTAGGCAAATATATTTGTTTCCCTGAATACCGTTTTGAACTCGTCAAAGTGGCTGCAAATATTTTCCTCCTCGGTATCAAGAGCCGGGTCGGAGTAATATATTGCCTTGCCCGAGGCTATCTCGTAGACTGCAAGCTCGTTTGCACCGAAGTATTTCAGCATATCCTTCAGCACGGGGTTTATAACGCTTGTCTTCCAGTCGCAGAGCCTTGTAACGGCGTCGGATACAAACTCCAGCCTTTGTATATCGGATAGGGCACGCTCCATTTTGATGGAGTTGTCGGCTGCCTTTATATCCTCAAGAGAGCCGTGCATTGACGGCGTGTAGATGATAAAACGGTTGCGGCCCTTTGTTTTTGCTATGTACAGACATCTGTCCGCAAGCTTGAAGAGGTCGTCATAGTTTTCGGCATCCTTTGGATAGCTTGCACAGCCTATGGAAGGCGTAAGACGGATATTGCCGAGCTTGCCCTTGTATGCCCACTCTATCTGCGAGCGCAGAGAGCGCAGCACGGGTCTTAATGCGTCGAGGTCATCGCCTATGCCCTTTAAAACAATAAAAAATTCATCTCCGCCGACACGTCCTACAAAGCCTCGTTTGCCAACTACATCCTTTATGATGCGTGCAACGTTTAATATGACCTCATCGCCGAACATGTGACCGTAGGTATCGTTTACCTCCTTGAAGTGGTCAAGGTCGAGCATAACGTAATTTATGGTCTGGGTTGCGTTGGTGAGCGCATCTATAGCCATTTCCTTTATAGCCGCCTTGTTGTAAAGGCCTGTCAGAGGGTCAAGGTTGGAGCGGTCGGAGTAGAGCTTTTCGGCCGTACCTATGGACTCCTCCTCCTCGGGCAGCACAACGCCCACTACATATGATGCAGCGGAGGTGTTTTTGTCATACAGCACAGAGGTGCGTATGGTCATTGGCGACAGCTTTTTAAGCTTGGATGACACCTTCATGTTAAATACGCTGCTTATGTTGCTTGTGCCCTTCTTTATGGCGTCTACCAGCTTATGCACACCGGAGATGTGCATTTTGTCTATCATTGCATTTTCCACCATGGTGTTGTAAAGGACATCTATGGGTCCCTCAAAGGATACCTCGTCCCTCGTGTTCATTACCATGATGCGTCCTGTCTTCATATTATAGTCAAAAACGCTTACGGGGCTCATGAGCTGCATAGCCATGGTGACCTTTTTATGCGCCTCGTTTAAGTTGTTGTATTTTTGTACCAGATAGACTATATCGTAAATACTGAGGTCATAAAACTTTTCCGGGTCTATCTCGTTTCGCTTTATAAATACTATTACGTTGGCGTACTGCTCGGTAAAGTTTTTGAGCCTTATCAAAACAAACTTTTCCTCGTTTTCATGTACGTCATTTACGGTATCCACAAACAACTTTCTGTCGTCGGGGTGGATATGTGCCGTCAGCATGGACACTACCTTAACGCCCAGGTAGGAATAAATGCTTTCGTCTGCCAGGGAAAGACCGTAGCGGTCATCCATTATGGCAGTACCTATGATATGTTCGAGATCCTGCTGTTCCTGTTGCATCAAAACACCTCTCTTTTTGGTTTAACCGAATGGTCAAATACTGATTTAATTATATACAAAACTGCGCAAAAATGCAATATGCAACCGTTACAAAAATAAAATTTGTACTCTTTGTCCAAATATGCACCGCAGCGCATATGTAAAAGCAAATTATTTTTTAAGCTGTGCGTCCTTTATAATGCTTGCGGTCACCGCATTTATCACAGCCGCCTCAAAGCCCTCGTTTTTAAGGGTGCATACCCCCTCTATGGTAGTACCGCCGGGTGAGCACACCGCATCGCAGAGCATCTCGGGGTGAGTGCCGCTCTCCAAAACATTTTTGGCGCTGCCCATAACTGCCCCCGCAGCGATCTCCAGCGCTGCCTTTTTGCTCATTCCTGCTTTGAGAGCGCCCTCTGCAAGGGCGTTTATAAACATGTATACATAGGCGGGCGAGCAGCCTGCTATCGCCGTAAATACGGCAAAGAGCTTTTCCTCAACGGGTACTGCCGAGCCTATGGCGCAAAGCATATCCTTTACACGCTCCACGTCCTCGGCTGCGGCGTTTGCTCCTGCGCAGTATGCCGTTACCGACATCCCCACAAGAGCGTTTACGTTGGGCATTATGCGTATTACTCTTACGCCCTTTACATCCGCCATATCCTCTATATCCTCTGTGGATATGCCCGCAGCCATGGACACCAAAAGAGGTGAGTGCGATTTTACCGCAGAGCGTATTTCGCTAATAACATCTTTGAGCATGGCGGGCTTTACCGCAAGAAATACGACATCGCATTTTTCCGCAGCGGCTTTGCCGCTTTCAAGCGCATTTACGCCGTACTGCTCCGCCTGTGCCGCAAGAGCCTCCTTATTTCGCCTTGTAATGTAAATATCTTCTTTTTGTACTCTGCCGCTTTTTATAAGCCCGCCGAAGATGGCAGAGCCCATATTGCCTGCTCCTATAAAGCCTATTTTCATGTTTTTTGCCTCCGTTTTATCCTTTTGCGCTTTCGGTGCTGTTAAAGCTTATATCAAGCGGTTTAACGCCGTTTGTGAGTGCCCCTACGGATATGTAGTTTACGCCGCAGCCCTTGAATGCGGCTATGGTATCAAGCCTTATGCCGCCCGACGCCTCGGTTATTATGCTCTCGGGCACAAGCTTTTGCAGCTGTTTTATCCGGAACGGTGAGCGGTTGTCAAACATAATTACATCAACGCCTGCTTCCACAGCCTGCATTACCTGCTCCTCGGTTTCGGTTTCGACCTCTATTTTTACCATATGCCCCAGCTTTTGCCTTACAAGCGATACTGCCCTGTCTATGCCGCCTGCAAAGGCAATGTGGTTATCCTTGAGCATAACGCCGTCGTATAACGCATAGCGGTGGTTGTAGCCGCCGCCGCAGGTAACGGCATATTTTTCAAATATCCTTAAGCCGGGGTAGGTCTTTCTTGTATCGCATATCCTTATGGTGGGGTCGTCAAGCTCCTGTATATATTCGGCTGTGAGGGTGGAAACGCCGCTCATAAGCTGCATAAGGTTGAGTATTACCCTTTCGCAGGAGAGCAGTGTGGATACCCTGCCGAATACCTCGGCTATATCCTCGCCTTTCCTTACACGCTGACCCTCTCTTTTGTAGGGGGTAACAACAACGCTGTCGTCGCCGTATGCCTCGTAGGTAAGGGAAATCATATCTATGCCGCATACCACGCCGCTTTCCTTTGCGGTAAAGACGCCTCTGCCCATGCGCCTTTCACCGAATACAAGGTCGGTGGAAAGGTCGCCGCTGCCGACATCCTCCAGCAAAAATTGTTCTATCCTTTTTTTAGCGTCAAGTCTGTTCATAAAAACCTCTCTTTTCAGTCAACTATATAGTGTGCTCCTATGCTCTCCCTGCGTTCCGCAGCAGACCTTGCTATAAGCAGACCCGTTGTGAGCATATTGTATATTTCTATCTCCTCATTGGTAAGAGCGGTATAGTCTGCGTTTACACAGCCCTCCGGGGGCATAAAGCCCTCAAACCATTCAATCACGCTTTGGATCTCGCTCCTGTGGCGCACAATACCCACAAACTCCATCATTTTGCGGCGTATCTCCGCCTTTGAAGGAAATGCTGCCGCATTTACCTTTACCTTGGATAACTCGGGCTCCGTTTCCCTTATCTCGGAGGGGTGATCGATTATGTGATCGGCTGTAAGCCTGCCGAACACCAGACCCTCCAAAAGAGAGTTGCTTGCCAGCCTGTTTGCGCCGTGTACGCCCGTGCAGGCTGCCTCGCCTATGGCAAAAAGGGAGTCTATATTTGTTCTGCCGTCGCTTGCTGCGGTTATGCCGCCCATATGGAAGTGCGCTCCCGGTGCAACGGGTATAAGATTTTTTGCAAGGTCTATGCCGTGTTCTTTACATATGCCGCTGACCGTGGGGAAGTCCTCCTCAAAATTTTTTATGGGCGATATATCCAGATATATTTTTTCGCCCTTAAGGTAGTGAGCGTATACCTCTCTTGCCACAACGTCACGGGGAGCAAGCTCCGCCATGGGGTGTACGCCGAGCATTATACGCTTGTTATCCTCGTTTACAAGCAGGGCGCCCTCTCCCCTTACCGCCTCGGACACAAGACCGTAGGCAGTGCCGTCTATTGTGAGCATGGTGGGATGGAACTGTACAAACTCAAGGTTTTTAAGCTTGGCGCCTGCTCTGTGGGCAAGCGCTATGGAATCGCCCGTTATGCTTTTGTCGTTTGTGGTTGCGGGATAGAGCTGACCTATGCCGCCCGAAGCTATAATGGTGCTGCCTGCCGCATAAATATTGGTATTGCCTTTTATATCCCTTGTTACTGCACCGAAGCAGCGGCCGTCCTTTACGATAAGCTCCAGTGCAGGCTCGTTTTCCTTTATGGTTATGTATTCGCTGTCGGAGGTATTTTTTAAAAGCTGTTCTATCACCTTGGAGCCCGTGCTGTCGCCGCCTGCGTGTATAACACGGTTAAGGCTGTGCGCAGCCTCCCTGCCGAATAGCAGCTCTCCCCTGCGGTTGCGGTCAAAGTGCATGCCCGCAGCCATAAAGTCTATAAGCACAGAGGGCGCAAGGCTTACAAGCCTTTCCACAGCCTTTTCGTTGTTAAGATAGCAGCCTGCACGCAGGGTATCCTTGTAATGCAGGCGCCAGTCGTCCTCCTGCGCCAGTGCAACGGATATGCCGCCCTGAGCAAGTGCGGAGTTGCTGTCTGTCCTCATGCGCTTTGTGACTATGGTAACGCCTGTCTTATATTTTGCAAGCTCGGCTGCCGCACTCAATGCTGCTATGCCCGAGCCTATTATGAGCACGTCTGTTTTTATCATAACGGCTTCCTCCGTAGATCATATATTTAAGGTACTGCTGCATTATTTATACTTATCGGGTATATCGTAGCCGTATTCCTCAAGCTTTTTGACATATTCCTTATTTTGCAGCCTTTTTTCGGATTCCTCCAGATGCTTTGCATTGTCCTTTTCCCCCAAGCCAAGCTTTGTGCAGATAAACAGGACAAGGCAGACAAGGCTGGCAAATGCGCACAGCACAAGACAGCCGACCAGCTTTGTGGGGTAGCCGCCCATGAAATTTATCATGAATACGAGTAAAACGGCGCACACCGTAGTAAATGCCAAAAACAGCCCAAAGCCCTTAAGGTATAACACAGGGTCGGTGCTGCGTGTGTCAAAGCCCTCTACGGCTACCTCACGAAACCTTTTGTCAATAAATTCACTGCCGCATTTAGGACAGCTTTTTATGGGGCTGCCGTATGCCCATGCGTTGCATTTTTCCCTTATTTTAGCCCCGCACTTGGGACATTGCATATCCACAAAACCCATACTTTTATCCTCCCAAAGTCAAATTTTTTGTTGTTAACCTTATTTTGCCACAAACCGTGTACAATTTCAAGCTATATATACCAAAAACGGTAAATATATTAAGGGCTGTCAAAAACATATTAACATATTTATTATACAACAGCCGCAGCCCGATTTCAAGTGCGGCGGCGGTGAGGACGGGCGTTTTGCAAATTTTGTTTGCAAGGTCGTATCTAATATAGTATAATTGTTGATATAATAAATAATAAAAACAAAACGGGAGGCAGATATGGCTTTTGCAGAGATATTTAAGGCGATAATAATAGGTATAGTGGAGGGCATAACCGAGTGGCTGCCCATAAGCAGTACGGGACATATGATACTTGTGGAGGAGTTTATCAGGCTTAATATGAGCGATGACTTCACGGAGATGTTCAATGTGGTGATACAGCTCGGTGCGGTAATGGCGGTGGCAGTGATATATTTTTCAAAGCTGAACCCCTTTGACAGGCGCAAAACCAAAAGGGAAAGGGCAGATACCTTTCAGCTGTGGTACAAGGTGATAATAGCCTGTCTGCCTGCCGCCGTAATAGGGCTTTTGCTTGACGACTGGCTTGACGAGCACTTTTACAACTCCACCGTGGTGGCGGCTATGCTCATAATATACGGTGTGCTGTTCATAGCAGTGGAAATGCACAACAAAGGCAGGCAGCCCAAGGTAACGGATCTTAACAGGCTCACATACAAAACGGCGTTTGCAATAGGGCTTTTTCAGCTGCTTTCGCTCATACCGGGCACATCACGATCGGGTGCCACCATACTGGGTGCCTTGCTGCTTGGCACATCACGGTTTGTGGCTGCGGAGTTTACCTTCTTTCTGGCGATACCGGTTATGTTTGGCGCAAGCCTGCTGAAAATAGTAAAATTCGGTTTTGACTTCAGCTCTGTTGAGGCTGCTGTGCTGCTTACGGGTATGGCAGTGGCATTTGCGGTGTCGATAGCGGCAATAAAGTTTCTTATCGGTTACATAAAAAACAACAGCTTTACGGCATTCGGTATATACAGGATAGTGCTTGGTGTGCTGGTTTTGGCATATTTTATGCTTTCCTGAGGGGATAATACATAGGAGGACGGATATGACTGATAACAGGGAAAAGCTCGACCGTGCCGCAGCTCTTGCAGCGGAATGCAGCGAGCATCTCAGGGAGGTACGCTTTGAGGACGCCGTGAGATGCGCCGAGGAGGCTCTGCACCTTAAAACGGAGGTGCATGGGGAGATGTCGCCTGAGTGCATGGACGCATACGGTCTTGCAGGGCTTGCCTGCTCGATAAGCGCTTTTCGCACGGCAGGCAGCACGCAGCTTGGGGAGGAGAGGCTTACGACCTCGGATAAGCAGTTTGCAATGTCGCTTTACTACTACGACACGGCGCTTGAAATAGCAAAAAACACCTTTGGGGAGGAAAGCGCACAGGCGGCACGCATATACGGCAATATGGGCTCGGTGTACAGGCTGATGGACGACGACTGGCAGGAGGAGGAATACTATATCCATGCCATAGGCATATATTCCGGTCTGGCGGAACGGATAAAGGAGGAATGCGGCGAGTTCAGCAAGGAGCTTGCCGAGATATACGAAAATCTTTCCACCATATATAAAAATATGGACTGTACAAACGAAATGATGCTCTATATTGAAAGGGCTGAAAAAATTTACGATAAGCTGGACGGGGAGCACGGTGAAGAGTGCGGCTGCGGACACGAACACAAGCACGAACATGAGCACGAGCATGGCGAAAGCTGCGGCTGCGGACATGAGCATGAACATGAGCATGAACATGAGCATTGATCCCGCAGCACACGATGATTTTTCTTGCGCTTAAAGAGGCGCTGCGAAAAAAGCACCGTATGCTGCTTAGGCGGCGGCAGTGTAAGGTTTAAGGGGTGCTGCGGATATGAGCATTGATATTGATTGCGCAGCACACGGTAATTTTTCTTGCGCTTAAAGAGGCGCTGCGAAAAAAGCACCGTATGCTGCTTGGGCGGCGGCAGTTCAAGGTTTGAGGGGTGCTGCGGATACGGGTATTGATATTGATTGCGCAGCACACTGTGATTTTTCTTGCGCTTAAGAGGCGCTGCGAAAAAAGCACCGTATGCCGCTTAGGCGGCGGCAGTGTAAGGTTTAAGAAGTGTTGTGTAAAATTGCAAACAGGTTTGGAGCGTTATGTACAAATATTGAAAAAGGAGAGGTATCTGTGGAAAAAATAAGGATCGCTCTTATAGGCGTAGGCGTAATGGGCAGAAAGTATGCCCGTATGTTAAGTGACGGAGATGTAAAAAATGCGGAGCTTGCCGCCGTTGTATGCAGGAGCGGTGAGGCTGCGGCATGGGCTGAGGGGTTAAAGGGCAGTCCCGTTATATACGGGAGTGCGGACGAGCTTTTTGCACATCCGGACGGATATGACAGCGTGCTTATAGCAACGCCGCATAAAACGCATCCCATGCTGGCGTGCAGGGCTTTTGAGCTTGGCAAGCATGTAATGTGCGACAAGCCTGCGGGCATAACGGCAGCCGATGCGCAGGCTATGAGCCTTGCAGCCGAAAAGGCGGGCAGGGTATACGGCGTTATGTTCCATCAGAGGCTGTATCCCAAGCATTTAAGGCTCAAGCAGCTTTTGGAAAGCGGTGAGCTGGGCAGCCTTAAGCGTATAATGCTTGTAAACACAAGGTATCTGAGGACGGAGCACTATCACAGATCGGGCAGCTGGCGCAGCAGCTGGTGCGGCGAGGGCGGCGGCGCCCTTATAAATCAGGGTCAGCACATACTGGATATGTGGCAGTGGCTTTTCGGTATGCCGGAGAGGATATATGCGGATATACCCTTCGGCAAATACAACGGTTTTAAGGTGGATGACGAGGCCACGATACATATGCGTTACCCCGGTAAGCTGACGGCGGTATTTATGCTTTCCACCGGTGAGGGGCTGCACAAGGAACGGCTTGAGATAACGGGCAGCAAGGGCTCCGCCGTACTGGAGGACGATACTCTGCATATATGGCGCTTTGGCAGGGACTGCGATGAGTACATAAAAAATGCCGGTGTAAATTCAAGGGAAGAGCTTACCGTGACCGAGGAGATAATAAACTTTGAAAAGACCGAGGAGCCGTATATCGACATGCTGGAAAACTTTGCCTCGGCAGTGACGGACGGCGTGCCTCTTGTTGCGGAGGGTGCAAGTGCGGCAAATGCGCTTATGCTTACAAATGCCGCATATTATTCTGCGGTCAGGGGCGAGAGCGTGGAGCTGCCGCTTGACGGGGAGGCATATGCAAGACTGCTTGATGAGCTTTGCAATAGTGAAAAAACGTTTTCGTAAAAGATAAATAAAAAGGCTGCCGCAAAATGGAAAATCATTTTACGGCAGCTTAGGCGTGTCGACTTTTCGACACGCTTGCAGGAAATGCTTGCATTTCCTGCATTTTTTTCACAGAGTACAAAGAGATTCGCGCCTCGCTATCGCTCGACACTCCCTCTTTTCCTCGGACGGGCAAAGCTCGTCCTGCGGATTTTAGCCTGCGGCGCTTAAATTACCTTTAAGTGCTTTTGCAAGTTTAAACTCTTTAAAAATCATTTTTTGAATCTAATTTTAAGTTTTTTGACAATCTGAGGCTGCCGCAAAATGAAAAATCATTTTACGGCAGTTTTTTTGCGGGTTTTATTTTTCAATGCCCTCAAGATATTCGTTTATATCCTTGACTATAGAGTTGCAGTCGAGGCCGTGTACCATACATGCCTCCTCAAGTGTTTCACCCTGTGACGAGGGGCAGCCTACGCAGTGCATACCCTCCTGCATGAGTATTACCATTATACCCTTGTCAATTGAGATGAGGTCTGCAATTATCATATCCTTTGTAACCTTATTTGCCATTTTTGTTTCCTCCTTGTGCAATATTATTTGTCTGTAAGTATCTCAAACCTGGGGCTGTATTTGAGTACAGCCTTGCCGAGTATTTTGTTTTCCGCAACATAGGTATTTTGCCACATTCTGGAATCGCTGGAGTTATTGCGGTTATCGCCCATCATAAAGTAATAGCCCTCCGGCACATAGTAAACTGCATCGGGAGTATACATAGGTTCCTTTATGAAGCTGTCGTCCAGAGGCTCGGTGCTGTCGTTTATATATATGCGGTTATTTCTTATTTCGACCCTGTCCCCCGGCAAACCTATTATCCTTTTGATAAAGAGCTTACTCTCGTCATCGGGAAACTTGAATACCACAATATCAAACCTTTCGGGCTTGCTGAACAGATAACTGAGCCTGTTTGCAAAAAGCCTGTCGCCTGTCATAACGGTGTTCTCCATAGAGCCCGACGGAACCTGTGCATTTACCACAAGAAAGGTGGTTATAAACCATGCCATTACCATAGCCGCAAGTATGGTTTTTACCCAGCTTACGGTTTCTTCTATAATAGCCTGCTTTTTGCTTTTTGGCTCTTCCTGCTCGGCTTGCTCATTCTGTGATGGCTGCTCCTCCTGCTCGTTATGCGTTGGCTGCTCGTCCTCTGCTGCGGAAACGGACTCGGTGTCCTTGATTTCTTCATCCATTACAATTATCTCTCCTTACAAACGGTTTTAAACCGTTAAAAATCAGCATATATCAAAGACGACGCTCCGGAAATATATGCTGATTTTTATTTTACTGCATTTTTATATAATTGTCAATTATTCGTTGTGCAGCTTAGGCAAATATATTATTCACCGTCGTCTGCGGGCGTATCTTCCGTTTTTTCTTCCTCTTCTTCGGCTTTGTCTTCCGCCTCGTCCTCGTCATACTCAAAGGCATATTCAAGGTCGGTATCGGGTGCAAGATCCTCGGCCTCTATTATTTCGCCCTCGTCCTCGCTGCCCTCTTTGGCTTTGTTTATCCTTGCCTTTATTTTTTCGCCTATCTCGCTGGCAACCTCGCCGCCTTTTACCTTAAGGTCTGCGGCAGCCTTTTTTACCTTTGGCTCCGCCTCCTTGGCAATATCCGATACCTTGTTTTTTATCTGTTTTGCTGCCTTGGAAAGCTTTTCCTCGGCGTCAACGGATTTTGAAAGAGCCTTTAACAGGCTTACGCCTTCATCTGCAGTAATTTTGCCTTCACTTATCATAGTGAGTACTGCCATACGTTCTTCCTTCATTGTGTCCACTCCTTTATCTCTTGTTTTTATTATATACGCAAATTAAAATTTATTGTCTGTATGCAGAACAGCTTTAATAAAAGAAATTTTATTTTTCGTCGTCCTCCGATGGTTCCTCCTCGTAATCTATTGCGTGATAGTCCTCGGTTATTTCGTCGTCGTCATCGTCTGCATAGTCCTCGTAGTCAAACTCGTCAAAATCGTCGTCAAAGTCTGCATAATCATCCCAGCCCTTTTTGTTTTTGAGCTTAAGCACTATGATCACCGTTATGATCACGATAACAGCGACACAGGCAAGTACCGTGACAACTGTCCTTATTGTGCTTTTTCTGTCAAAACGATTGATAAAGCTCCTGATCTCGTCAAGATAAAGTTCATTTTTCATAGATAAAACCTCCTGAAATTATTATTCGGCATATTTGGCGTCCCTGTTTTTGTAGTCATTGTATTCTGCGTAGGCACGGCGCATTATCTGTTTTTCATCGTGAAATTTAAGCAGATAAAATGCCTCATGTTGTTTATAAAAGCCTGCATCGGTAAAAAACTCCTCAGCCTGCGGCCTGCACTCGAAGGAATCGGTTATCATAAGGTACCAGTGTACGGTTTTGCTTATGATGTCGCAGCTCCCTCTGAAGGTGTACTGTGTTTTACCGATATATTTTATTATCTCGGCATCAACGTTTGTTTCCTCCTTTACTTCACGCAGAGCAGTCTGCTTGAAGGTTTCTCCGCGTTCAACGGTACCTTTGGGCATGACCCAGCCCATGTAGCGCCCGTTCTGGTTTTTATAAAGCAACAAAACCTTGTCATTGTGAATCACGACCCCGCCACAGCTTACAGCTTCAATCATGGCAATACCTCCGATTCCGTTTTAAAAGTGACAAGATACTGTCAAAACATTATTGAATATATTATACACCGTATTTATTAATATTTCAACCAAAAAAGTAAAATTTGCCATAAAACAGTGCCAAAAAATTAAATTTAAAGGGCAAAATAAATAATTTTGCATTTAAAAATGCCTTAAAATACGTTAAAACCGCATATGACAAGGCAGGTCAAGGCATTATATAGGAGCTTATAAGCCTGTCTGCCCTTACAAAAAGCCAAAGTATAAAGGCGGCAAAGGGTATAAGGTAAAACGGCATACGGCTAAACAGTATAAAATCGTATACGGAATGTAGCATATAGGGCAGCAGGAGCGCAAGGACAATATGGTATTTTTTGCCCTCAAGCACCGCTGCGGAAAAGCAGTAGCCCATAAAAATGCCGAACACACCGTGACCCGGCACCGAAAACACGGCACGCATTATTGCCGTTGTATAGCCGCCAAGACTTGGGTTGAACACATAAAACACATTTTCCACAAGGGCAAAACCGAGGGAAACAAAAACCGCATATACAATGCCGTCGTAGGCTTCGTTAAGGTTTGAGTTGCAGCGCAAAAGCAAATATAAGACCGTAAACTTGAAGCCCTCCTCAACGGGCGCAATGGCTGCAAAGCTCATAAAAAAGGCATAAATAAGCCCTGTTGTATCGCTTATAAGGCTTATTATATGCACCTCGCAGGGTATTATTGCACAGGTGGTGAGGCTGCCGTAAAAAAGCGACAGGGTAAGCAGATAAACAGGCTCCTTTTCATACCTGTCAAGCCTGTAAATGTAAGCGCATATTGCAATAACGGGCAGTATTGCCATAAATAAAAGAAGCATACCTTAAAAACTCTCCGTTTTTTTGTCAGTATGCCTCAAAAGGTTTATTTTATTCTTATGTTCTTCTTATATCGCTGCCGTAAAAATAGCATATTTTATAATTTCCCAAAATTCTGGAGCGGACTCTGTCGGAGTATATCGTACCTATCTCTGCCGTACTCATGTTTGACGAAATAACGGTCGATTTGCGGTTTATGAGCCTGCTGTTTATTATGTTGAATATTTCGGCAGCCGTTATAGAGGTGATGGATTCCGTACCGAGGTCGTCTATTATGAGCAGATCGCACGAAAAAAGCATATCGGCGGACTCGGCGGTATCCTGCGCCTCATCGGGTCTGAAACGCTTTTTTTCAAGCAGGGAGGTGAGAGAGTATGCCGTCATGTAAATAACGCTGCTGCCCTTGTCGAGCATATACTTTGCTATACAGGAGCACATAAAGGTCTTGCCCAGCCCGGAGCTGCCGTAAAAATAGAGGTTGAAATATTTATCCTCGGAGTTTATGAGGGAATATACATCCTCAAGTATTGCCTTTATATTTTTGCGGGGAGAAAGCTCCTCGCCGGGATAGGGCTCGTCGGAATAGCATTTAAGGTTGAATTTTGAAAAATTTTCATATTTAAGCATATGGCTGAGGTTTGAAGCGGCATAGTACTTTTCGATAAGCTTTTTTTCCATACAGGAGCATTTTTTGCTGCCTATATAGCCCGTATCCCTGCATTTGGGGCAGGTATATACAGGCTCCGGCAGGGCAATACCGTGCTTTTTGGCTGTAATTGCCTTTTTTTGGCTCAGCTGCCGTATACGTCTGTTTACCTCGTCTATTTCGGCTTTGGGGGCATGGCGCACGGCAAGCTTTATAAGCGAAAGACCAAGCTGCTTTATCTGCTCGTCCGTTTCTTTTATCTCGGGCAGACGTTTATAAAGCTCCTGCTTGTTTTGCTCGTCAATAAGGGCGTTTTTGCTGCGCTCGTTTTCATATTCCTTTTGGATCTGTCTGTAAATTTCCTGTCTGTTCATTTATTTTCCTCTTGTTTTTTCGCCTTATTACTTCTCTGTCGTCTTCTGCGGAATATACGGGCTGGTCGTAGTTTACAAATTTTGTGGGCTTTATCTGCGGGCGCACAAAAGCAGGCGCTTCCACAGGCCTGCCCTCGGATCTTTCAAGCTGGTGCAGGGTGCGTACTCCGTCCCTGTGCCAGTTTTCAAGTATACCGTTTGTATAGCTGAAAAGCTCCTTAAGGCGCCTTACGGCGGTATCCGAGCCAAACCTGGCTTTGCTTATGCCGCATGCCTTTTGTATAAGCTCGGGCGGCATATTCATATCATATATCCATTTGCCTATAAACTTAAGCTGATACTCCGCAGCACGTCCGTGGGATACGCCGAAAAACGAGAGCACCTCTTTATATGCTTCTATATGCTTTTCCACAGCATCGGAGGTGCGTATATCCCTGTCTGCCCATTCCTGTGCGGTAAGCTCTATATAGCTCATGGGTCTGCCCTTGCAGTGGCTAAAGAGCAAAAGTATTACCTCGCCCGGCAGCTTAAGCTGTATTGAAAATCTCACTACCGCATTGAGGTCGGCAGGGCTGAACAGCCTGCCGTAGGTGCGCTCCGCCGCCTCCACAAGCTGGCGTACATCGGGATTTTTTTTGAGTATCTCCTCCGTGTCGGCAGGGAATACCGATCCTTTGCCGCTCTTATGTACGGGCTCGGCAGTATCGTCCAAGGGCAGAAAGGTTATCTCGCAGTCGCTGCCGACGGTGCGCATATCAACAACACCCATCTCCGCCCAGTATTTCCAAGCCTTTATCACATCGGATTCAAGCAGACCGAACCTCTGCGCTATATCCGCATTTTCAAGCGTTGTACCCGACAGGGCATATTTAAGCGCATATATGTATATTGCCGCAAAGGCGTAGGATCCCGCCTCGGGCATATATTTTTCTATAAAAACGTTGCTTACGGGCGTAACTCCCGTTTCAGCCTTAAAAACAGACATATTGCGGACTCCTTGCGGGATTATTGCACCTTTTGAAGGTACAAAAAAATTATATCACACAATGACGAAAAATAAAAGGCAGACTTTCAAAAAAATACGGCAAAATTTACGGCCGCTTGATAAATTTACGATGTTGAATTTATATGTACACTGTGTTATAATCTTAATGCAAGTCAATCGGACAGTCGCACACGCAAGTGTGAGGAAAGTCCGTGCTCCGCAGAGCAGGATGCCGGATAACGTCCGGTGGAGGCGACTCTAAGGATAGTGCAACAGAAATAAACCGCCCGTTTTACGGGTAAGGGTGGAAAGGCAGTGTAAAAGACTACCGGTTTCCCGGCGACGGGAGATGCTCTGTAAACCCCATCCGGAGCAAGGCGGGAAGGCAATACGGGGCTGCTCGCTCCGCCTCAAAGCGCCGCTTGAGATTGTCGGTGACGATAATACCAGATAGATGACTGTCTAAACAGAACACGGCTTACGGATTGGCTTGCATTTTTTTATTCGGTTTGTTATACCGAGGTGGCGTGCCGAACAAAAATTTATATAATCTTCCTTTTTGTGTTATCTTTATAAAAGATTTTCAAAAAATCAGCGCAAATTATGCGAAATTATGATAAAAATTTGCCGCTCTGTCACCTTGCACAATTTTTTTTAAAAAATTTATTAATGTTTGTGAACACTGTTTTTACTGCATTTGCTATAATATGACTTGTGAAAAACCCCAAATATTTTCACATACAGTTTATACATCCCTCAAATATGTAAAATAAACTGTAAACCCCATAAAAAATACCTTCTCTTTAGAAAAAGCACCCGTTCGCCGGGTGCTTTTTCGCATTATATATATTTTGCAGCCTGTCCGTCAAACGGGATATGCCGCTGCCTTTCTTGCTATCATCTCGTCCGTTCTGGATATATAATCGTCAACGCTTTTTACGTTGAATATGCGCTCTATCCTGTCGGTTTCGGGCTCCACAAGCTTTGTGGAGGCGCCTGCGCCAAGCGCCCATATGCTTTGCTTTTCCTCCATTATCTGCACATTGTATATGCACTCGCAGCCCTTGAGGCAGTAACCTACGTTTTCAAAATTGCCCACCATATTTTTCTGCCTGTACATATAATAGGGGTGCATACCCATATCGGCGGTATATTCGGACGATATATCAAGCAGACGCTCCATAAGCCCCGCATCCGTCATAGAGTACTCCTCCAGCGTTTCCTTAAGCCGTGAAGCCCTCTTTACGGCAAGGGTATGCACGGTGATGCTCTCGGGCGAAAGTGCCTTAAGCCCTTCCATGGTGGCTGTCACCTCTTTTTCGCCTTCTCCGGGCAAGCCGAGTATAATATCGGTGTTTATGTGGTCATGTCCCTCTTCACGGGCTGTGCGGAAAGCGTCCAAAAACATCTTTACCGTATGCTCCCTGCCTATAAGGCGCAGGGTATTGTCGTTAAGCGTCTGCGGATTTATGGATATTCTGTCAGCGCCGTATTCCTTAAGGCTTTTAAGCTTACGGCGTGTTATGGTATCGGGTCTGCCTGCCTCTACCGTGTATTCCGCAGGCTTTTTAAAGTATTTTGAGGTCATATCAAGCAGCCTGTCAAAGCGCTTTTCGTCAAGAGAGGTGGGCGTGCCGCCTCCTATATAAATGCTCTCGATATTTTTATCCGCAATAATGCCGCTTACAAAGCGCATCTCCCTTTCGAGCGAATCCAGGTAGCTGTCCACCTTGTCGGCGTATTTATCCAGCGGATATGAGGTAAAGGAGCAGTATAAGCAGCGTGTGGGACAAAAAGGTATACCTATGTAAAGCCCTATGTCGTTTTTGGTGCTGCGCTCCACAATAGCCTGCTCGTTATGTGCAACGGTAATTGCAAGCTCCGCTTTTTTGCCGCTGACGCAATAATCTTTCACAAGCGTGTCATATACGAGCTTATCGTCCATGCCGCTATCCAGCATACTGCGCACAAGCTTTGCGGGCCTTACGCCCGTAAGAGCGCCCCACGGCATTGCCGTAGGCTTTACCTCCATAAGGCAGTTGAACGCAGCCATACGCAGAGCGTGCCTTACCGATTTTTCATCCTTTGCGCCTGCTTCTATGCTGCGTTTGCAGACCGTATCGCAGCCGTTGAAGAACTCCGCCTCCGCAAGCGTGCCGACAAGTCTGCTTACAAGGGTAAGCCCCTCGGGGCTGTCAATGCGTATATATTTTTCGTTTGGATAAAACATCATTACGGTTGTAACAATATCATCCGACCAGTTATGTCCGTTTAAAATATAATTCATAATATATCACCGTTTGCCCCGCAAAAAGCAATAAAACCGTCACAAATTGCCGTACTGTGTTCAGTATACATAGTCGTTGTACTGCTTTTCATAGCCTATGGTGGTTGAAGGGCCGTGTCCGCAGAATACCCTTGTTTCATCGGGCAGTATATAGAGCTTTTCGATTATGCTTTTTCTGAGTACCGCCTCGTCGCCGGTAGGAAAATCGCTCCTGCCTACGCTGCCCATAAAAAGCGTATCACCGGTAAATAAGGCACCCTCCTGCTCAAAATAAAAGCAGCAGCCGCCCTTTGTATGCCCCGGTGTTGAAATTATGCGGCAGTAGGTTTCGCCGAATTCCACCTTATCGCCTGCATTGAGCTCGGCGTCGTATCTGTATGCTTCGGGCGTGCCGAAAACGGACGAGAGGTTGTAATCCGGGTTTTGGGCAACCTCTGCCTCGTCCTTGTATATCATTATTTTTGCCTCCGTGGCAGCCTGTATCTCGTCAGCGGCACACATATGGTCAAAATGAGCGTGGGTGAGCAGGATAGCCTTTATATCAAGCTCCTCAGCCCTTATATAATCAATGACCTTTATCGAGCTGTTGCCCGGGTCGATCACAACGGCCTCCTTGTTTTCGCCTGTTATGATATAGCAGTTTTCCCCCATATCGGGAGAGGTGAAGCTTTTAACTTTCATATACAATTACCTCTGTTTCAGAATATTTTATCGCTGTCAAGCAATATGGTTACGGGTCCGTCGTTTACAAGCTCGACCTGCATATCTGCCTGAAAGATGCCGCATTCGACCGACGGAAAATTGTCCCTTGCGTAATTTGTGAACTCGTTAAAGGTGCGCCTTGCCTCCTCGGGCTTTGCGCCCATTGCAAAGCTCGGGCGCCTGCCGTGCCTTGCATCTGCATATACGGTGAAATTGGGCACTATCAGCAGACCCAAGCCCAGATCGGCTGCGGAAAGATTCATCTTACCGTTTTCGTCCTCAAATATCCTTAAATTTATGCTTTTGTCAAGTATATATTTATAGTCGCCTAAATTGTCACCCTCATCCATGGCGGCAAGCAGCATAATGCCTCTGCCTATCTCGCCGACAGCCCTGCCGTCAACGGTGACCTTTGCTCTTGCAACTCTCTGTAAAACAGCTCTCATTATCAGGTAGTCACTCTTTCTATATTTTCAACGCCCTTTACGGCAAGTATCTTTTTGCATACAATGTCAAACTGTTCTCTGCCCGTTATCATCATTGCAAGGTCAACAACGGCATCGTTGTTTTTACCCACTCTGGCGCTTACGTTTTTAACGGGTATGCCCTCGTCCATAAGCACCTTTAGGATATCCATTGTAAGGCCGTTTCTGTCGGGAGCGTATACACGTATCTCGGCGCCGTATTTGCCTGTGGGCTTTTCACCGCCGGTGTTCCATTCCGCCTCCAGCAGTCTGCCTCGCTCCTCCTCGCTTAAATTTATTATATTGATGCAGTCGGTGCGGTGTATGGATACGCCTCTGCCCCTTGTTACAAAGCCGACTATCTCGTCACCCGGTACGGGAGTGCAGCACCTTGAAAGCCTTACGTCAATATCTCCCACGCCGTGTACATACACGCCGCCTTTGCCGTTGGTACGGGAGGCGGACGGATATATGTCAAGGTGCGACCTTATCTCCTCCTCCTGCTCCCTTATAAGCTCGTCGGCGGTTTTATGCTTTTTGCGTTCTTCCGTATACTGCTCGATGAGGCGGTTTATGACCTGCCCCTCTTTGAGCCCGCCGTGGCCTCCCGCAGCGCGTACCGAGTCCCAGTCACGGAAGCTCTAGCGGTTGAGCACGGACGGTATAAACTCGCTTGTTGCAAGGGCGGTTATTTCATAGCCCTTTTTTCTTGCCTCTTTTTCAAGCAGCTCCCTGCCCTTTATAATATTTTCTTCCTTATTTACCTTTTTGTACCATTGGTTTATTTTGCTCTTTGCCTGGCTTGTTTTTACAAATTTGAGCCAGTCCATACTGGGGCCCTTGGAGTTTTGGGAGGTAAGTATTTCCACCCTGTCGCCGTTTTTGAGCTTGTAGTCCATTTTGACTATCCTGCCGTTGACCCTGGCGCTTATCATTGTATTGCCTATTGCGGAGTGTATGGCATAGGCAAAGTCAACGGGTGTAGAGCCCTCCAGCAGGCTTATTACCTTGCCGTTGGGGCTGAAGCAGTAAACGTTTTCGTTAAATACGTCAAGGTCGGTTTTTATGGTGTCCATAAACTCCTTGTTGTCGGACATATCCCTCTGCCATTCCAGTATCTGCCTGAGCCAGGACAGCTTTATCTCCTCGGCGTTTTGCCCTGCGTCTGTCCTGCCCTCTTTGTACTTCCAGTGGGCGGCTATACCGTACTCGGCTGTCCTGTGCATATCAAAGGTTCTTATCTGCACCTCAAAGGGGATGCCCTCGGGGCCTATGAGCGTGTTGTGCAGCGACTGGTACATATTTGCCTTTGGCATTGATATATAGTCCTTAAAGCGGTTTGGTATAGGCTTGAACAGCTCGTGTACAACGCCGAGTGCGGCATAGCAGTCGGTTACCGTATCCACAAGTATCCTTACCGCAAAGAGGTCAAATATCTGGTCTATGGTCTTGTTTTTGTTGTGCATCTTTTTATATATGCTGAAAAAATGCTTTGGTCTGCCGTATACCTCGCAGTGTATGCCTGCCTCGTCGCACTTTGCCTTTATAAGCTCAACTATTTTGTTTACAAACGCCTCCCTCTCGGACTGCTTGCGCTGTATCTTGTCCGCAAGGTCGTAATATGCCTCGGGCTCAAGGTAGCGCAGAGAGAGATCCTCAAGCTCCACCTTTATTTTGGATATACCCAGCCTGTCTGCAAGGGGAGCGTATATATCCAGGGTTTCCTGTGCCTTTTCCTTTTGCTTTTCGGGTATCATATATTTAAGGGTACGCATATTGTGCAGCCTGTCGGCGACCTTTATAAGTATTACCCTTATATCCTTTGCCATGGAGAGGAACATTTTGCGGTAGTTTTCCGCCTGGAGCTCCTCCTTTGAGATGTACTCTATCTTTTCAAGCTTTGTAACGCCGTCCACAAGCAGAGATACATCCTCGTTGAACATATTGGTTATATCCTCACAGCTGTACACGGTATCCTCAACAACATCATGCAGAAGCCCTGCCACTATGCTCTCTATATCAAGCTCCAGCTCCGCAAGTATAATGGCAACACAAAGAGGATGTATGATGTACGGCTCTCCCGATTTTCTCAACTGGCTGCCGTGCGCCTCAAACGCAAGATGATATGCCTTTTCAACCATGGACAGGTCGTTTGACGGATGATAAAGATTTATTTTTTTTATAAGCTCATTATAAAGTTGTTCGCATTGCTCCATAAAAATCATTCCTTTGAACCATACAATACAGCATTTTCAAATAATTTTATATTATATCCTATAATACAGCCTTTTTCAAGATAAAGTTACCTAAAAAGTGAGCAATGTAAATTTTTAACATAATTGTAACATTGTGCGCCGGCGTTTTTTACATTGGTGTTGAAAAAAATTTGAAAATGAATTATAATATAATAAAAAAATTTTAGTTGCAAGGAGATAAAAAATGGAACAAAGAGGTAATATAGTATCATTCAGACCCGATGTAAAGGTGCTTGACTGCACAATAAGGGACGGAG
Source organism: uncultured Clostridia bacterium (assembly GCA_947591605.1). Taxonomy (GTDB): domain Bacteria; phylum Bacillota; class Clostridia; order Lachnospirales; family CAG-274; genus CALWRD01. Next base: position 118,454 of record CANQDF010000001.1, read on the forward strand.
GACTGGTAAACGATTTTTTCTTTACCGACGAGTTTGTGAGGAAGCTCTATGAGGCAAATGTTGCCGCCGGAGTCGACTACATGGAGATAGGCTACAAGGCTTCAAAGGATCTTTTTGACGAAAGCAAATTCGGCAAATGGAAGTTTTGTGATGAAGAGGCTGTGAGGTCCATAGTAGGTGATAACGACACAAACCTTAAGCTCTCCGTTATGGCTGATGTGGGACGCACGGAATACACAAGGGACATAAAGGACAAGGCAGACAGTGTAATTGACATGGTAAGGGTGGCTACCTACATAAACACCGTGCCTGCTGCCATAGAGATGGCTGAATACTGCAAGAACAAGGGCTACGAAACCTCAATAAACATTATGGCAATATCCAATGCAAGCGATAACGATATTGACGATGCGCTTGAAATAATAGGCCACAGCAGCGTTGACAGGGTAACAGTTGTTGACAGCTACGGTGCGCTTGTACCCGAACAGATAAGGAAAATTGCGCATAAATACCTTGAAATGGGCGATAAGTACAACAAGCAGATAGGCATACATGCACATAACAATCAGCAGCTTGCCTTTGCAAACACGCTGGAAACGCTGCGCCTTGGCGTAAGCGTACTGGACGCATCCGTAAGCGGACTTGGCAGGGGCGCAGGCAACTGTCCGTCCGAGCTGCTTTTAAGATTTCTTAAAAATCCAAAATATAAGGTGATACACCTGCTTGACTTTATAGAAAAATATGTTGTGCCTCTCAGGGAAAGCGGCACCGTATGGGGCTACGACATACCTTATATGCTTACAGGCAGCCTTAATCAGCACCCAAGGGATGCGATAGCATTTACCAAATCGGGCAGGGGAGATTTTAAAAATTTCTATGTTGAGCTGCTTGAAAAGGAGTAATTATCTTACAGTATATTGCTTTAAGGAAAGAGAGGTAATTTTATGAAGAAATGTTTATCACTGTCGCTTGCCGTTATCATGGCTATCGGCTCCGTGCATGCTGCGGTTTATGCGGACGAAGCATGGCAGTCGGGCTGGACGGGTAAGGCAGGCAGCAGCAATTTTACCGTTGAGGCGTCGGGAGAGAGCGTTACAATGTCCAACGACAAGGTAAACAACGGTAAATTTACAAACGATGAGGACAGCATTATTTATTATGCGGCAGCGGCTTCGTCGGACGCCGATTTTGAGCTGAGCGCAAAGGTACATATAGACGAATATTCCGTAATGGAGGAAAGCAGCAACCCCAACCAGAGCTCTGTCGGCATTGCCGTGCTTGATGAGCTGTACAACAAAACGGATGAGGTCGCCTACACAAACTCGGTATTTTTGGGTACATGGGCGGAAAAGAAGGACAGCGATATTGCCTTTTACCCCATAACCAGGGATAACTCCGCACAGAAGAGTGAGGGAGAGCCGCTCTCGGACAGCTTTAAAAACAGCGGCACCGACCTTGGCGATTACGAGCTTACCATAAAAAAGACGGGGAATGCCTATACCCTTACCTGCGGAGAAAATTCCGAAACGGTTGAGGTAAACTCCATGAGCGGAGAGGTATATCCCTGCCTCTACATTGCCCGCAACGTAAAGGCGACCTTTACCGATGTAAAGTTTGAGGCGGACAACAGAAAGGCTGTTTCGCTTGAAACGGAGGGTGAGTGCAAGACCGAATATCTCTACGGCGACAAGCTCGATCTTTCGGGCTTAAAGGTTGTTGTTACCTATGACGACGGCAGCAGGGAGGAAACATCGGATTACCTTGTAAAGGGCTACAACCCCAACAAAATAGGCACACAGACGGTAAAGCTCGTTAGGGGCAGCGTATCGGCGCAGATACCCGTTACCGTTTCAAAAAGAAAGGTAACAAAGCTGAATGTGGACTATGCACCCGTAAAGACGGAGTATTACAAGGGTATGTCCTTCAGATCCGACGGCATACAGGTTACGGCGGAGTTCAACGACGGCAGCACCTCTGTGCTTGAAGAGGGCGATTACGAGATGAAGCTGGGAGGCAAGGATCTCACGGACGGCACTGTGCTTGCCTCGGAGGGCAGGAGCAACGTAAAGGTAAGCTTTAAGAATAAAACCGGTTATTCGGACGGCGGAAAATACGATACCTTTATGATAGATGTAAAGGACGAGCCTCTTACGGGCATTGAAATTACAAAGCCAAGCAAGACGGTCTACTATACGGGGGATGAGTTTGACCCTGCCGGTATGGAGGTATATGCAGTATTCGGCGGCAAAAAGGAGCTTATAAACAAGGGAGAATATACAGTGTCGGGCTTTGACAGCTCCAAGGCGGGCGATATAAGCGTAAGCATTGCCCTTAAGGGTAACGGTGAGGCAAGTGCGCCTCTTGCGCTTACCGTTAACGAGAGAAAGCCGGACAGGCTTGAAATAACAAGCTATCCCAAGACCACCTATGAGCCCGGCGAGGCGCTTGACGATAAATTTATGGCTGTAAGCCTTGTATATGACAACGGGGACAGGGAGCCTCTTGTAAAGGGTACGGACTATACGGTCAGCGCAGGCGAGGATGTGCCCGCAGCGGACGGCAGCCTTTCAAGGAAGATCACCGTAACGCCTGCGGACAGCTCGTTAAGCCCCGTTGTAATACCCGCAGTTGTAAAGGCAAACACACAAAATGTGTGGAAGAAGACAGTCTTCGGTCAATCCTCGGGCTATGACAAGCAGGAGGACGGTACAACGGGCGTTACCGCCGAAAATTACGGCACCGTTGACGGCAGGATAAATGTGCGCTCGTGGAACGGATCCGGAAAGGTAACAAACGACCATGACGGTATGAGCTACTACTATACCACGGCGGAGGCGGATAAAAACTTCTTTTTGTCTGCCGAGATAACGGTAAATAAATATCTTGAACATGACAATGACGATACAAAGCGAAACGGTCAGGAGGCATTCGGCATTATGCTGCGTGATGTTATCCCTCTGGATGACGGCAGCGGCAGCATGACTACCGATGCAAATGCAGCCGCAAAGGACGAGGACGGTACGCCAAAGCCTCTGGAGGGCAATACGGTTTTTGCCTCAAATATGATCATAATAGGCGGCTACAGCGGCACGGGCTGGCCTAACGACCCAAGCTCCGCAAGCTATGAAAAAAATACGCAAATAAACCGTATAAATATGCTTGCAAGGACGGGTGTGGAGGCTCCCGACGGCGGCGGCACAAGGGTAGGCCCCTATGCCTTGAGCAGCAGCTTTCCAAAGGAGGGCAACAAGTACATTATCACCGTAAGGCGTGTCAACGGCGGTATATATGCACAGTGTACCGACGAGCAGACCGGCGAGGTAACGGACAGCTGCTTCTATGACGATACCTTCCTTGCACAGCAGGACAAGGACAATATTTATGTGGGCTTCTTTACCGCAAGATGGGCTGATATAGACGTTGAAAACGTTACCTTTTATGAAAGCGAAAGAGCTTATGATATGACGGTTTCAAGCAGCGAGAGCCTGTCGGGTACGCCTGCGCTTACAATAGACTCGGGCAGGTATTCGGATGATGAGGATTACACGGTAAGACTGCACAGCGAGGACAGCAGCGGCAGGGTGAGCGTAAGGCTGAATAACAGCCTTATTGCCGAGGATCTGCCTATAGACGGACAGGGCATAGAGATACCCGCAAGGCTTGAGCCTAATGCGGAAAACAAGCTTACAGTGCTCTTTACGCCAAGTGATACGCTCTCCCTTACAAGCTATGAGCCTTTAATTGCAAGGCAGAGCATTATATGCAGGGATTTTGACAAAAACGCAAAAACGGTTTATGTATCGCCGGAGGGAACCTTCCTCGGTGACGGTACGAGCGAAAAGCCTTATGACATAGACACGGCGGTAGGTCTTATTGCTCCGGGTCAGACCATAGTACTCAAGGAGGGCGTGTACAAGAGGACGGCGCCTATCGAGATAGAGCTTGGCAACGACGGCACGTCGGAGGCATACAAGACCATGAAGGCAGAGGACGGCAAGAGCGCTGTGCTGGACTTCGGCGGTGAGAGCCAGGGCGTTATACACACGGGCAATTACTGGAGGATAAGCGGTATAGACTTCAGACACAGCGGCGACAACCTCAAATGCTATCATCTGGGAGGCAGCCACAATATAATAGAGAACTGCGTATTCCATGATAACGGCGACCTCGGCTTGCAGATAAGCCGTACCTACGGCACAGAGGACAGGAGCCTGTGGCCCTCGTATAACCTTATATCAAACTGCGAGGCATATAACAACTGCGATCCGTCAAAGATAAATGCGGACGGTTTTGGTGCAAAGCTCACCGTAGGTGAGGGAAATGTATTCAAGGGCTGCAAGTCACACCACAATGTAGACGACGGCTGGGATCTGTATACAAAGGTAAACAGCGGTGCGATAGGTGCTGTAAGGCTTGAAAACTGTGTTGCATACAAAAACGGTATCAAGCTTAACGAGGACGGCACCGAAGCCGAGTACGGCGGAGGCGGCAACAACGGCTTTAAGCTCGGCGGTGAAAACGTGGGCGTTAAGCATATGCTTGTAAACTGCGAGGCATACGGCAACCTGCATAACGGCATTACCACCAATTCCAACCCTATGCTGAGCCTTGAAAATGTCAAGAGCCATGATAACGGGGCGGCAAATATCCGCCTTTACAGCGACAAGCCGGAGGAATACAGCTACGACCTTAAGGGTGTTGTTTCCTATAACGGCGGCGAGGATGATATAATCGGCTCCGTAAACGAGGACAAGGACTATGCAAACAACAGCACGGTGCCTGCTTTAAGCGACATCAACTACTTCTTTACGGACGGCAGCTCCAAAAACGCATCGGGTGCGGCACTGCCTGCCGATATGAAATAAAAAAATAATACTGCTGTGGGGCAAAATTTATATTGCCTCACAGCAGTTTTTTGTGTCCGGATAAAATGCCGCAAGCAAGATGCTTTACGGCATAACGGAAAAAGCCGAAGAATGATTTGTGAAGTGCTGTGCTTTACAGCCTGCGTATACCGAAAAGTGCATTGAGCACAGCCCAGTTCTGAGGAAAATCCCTTTCAAGGTTCCAGTAGCCTATGCCTGCAAGCGAGTAGCGCTCCAGCAGCATAAGCTTTGCATATATGCTTTTTGCATCCTCAAACCATACCTCGTGGGTATCGTCCGCATATCTGAAATAGGGCGACTGTGCCGTTTCGTCATAGAGTATGTCGGCACCGTTTTCGCCTGCAAGTATAACGGCACGCTGAGGCGAGAGCGAAACAGCCTTTGTTACCCCCTTTTCATAGGGCAGGGGCCAGTCGTAGCCGTAAAGCGGTATGCCCATCAAAAGCTTTTCGGGCGGTATCTCCGTTACGGCATAGGCAAGCACCCTCTCAACATTGTTTATGGGAGCGACCGCCATAGGCGGGCCGTAGGTATATCCCCACTCATACGTCATTGTAAGGGCAAGGTTTGAGGCACGCCCGAGGGCGTAATAATCGTGAGCCTCATACAGCAGTCCGCTCTGTGATGCCGAGGTTTTGGGCGCAAGGGCTACAAGGGACAAAAAACCGTTTGAGTTAAGCGTGTCGGTAAGCCTTTTTACAAAGGCGGCATATGCCTCCTTGTTGCGCTCGGGCACATACTCAAAGTCGATATCCAGCCCGTAATAGCCCTTGATCTCCATATTGTTAAGAACCTTTTGTATAAGTATATCCTGCAAATAATCGGAGTTTAAAAGGGTATCCGCAAGCTCGTTTGAAAAGCTGCCGTCCTCGGTCAGAGTGGAAAGCAGCATTATCGGCTTTACACCGTACGAATACGCAAGCGCTATTACCTCCTCGTCGTCGGGCGATATAAGCTCGCCCTCGGGAGTAAAGCCGTAGGTGAATACGGTAAGCATGGACAGGTACGGCAGCGCCTTTACCGTAAGCGCCCTGTCCGTATAAGGATAGGTATAGGCATTTACAAGCAGGCTCCTGCCCCTTTGGTAATCGTCGTCGTAGCTTATTACAAGGGTTTCTCCCGGATATATTGCCCTGCCCGATATTTGAGGATTGTTGCGCATGAGCTGAAATACATCCGTGCCCGTTTCGTCTGCTATGGTATTGAGGGTGTCGCCGCTGCGCACCGTGTAAAGCTGCAGCGGACGCCGTATAACAAGCGTCTGCCCCGGCACAAGCGTCTGCAGCGGCGGAGAGTTGAGGGAGATAAGCGTAAAAAGCGGCACATTGTAGCTTTCGGCTATGCCTGCAAGCGTGTCGCCCGCCCTTACCGTGTGTATCAGCATATATTTGTTTCCCCTTAAGATAAACTACTATAAATGTATGCGCCTTTTTGCGTTTTGTTGCATGCCGCTGCCCTGCTTATACACGGCTGTGTCGGCTTTTGCGGCATACAGGCGGCATTTTTTGCCCGTTGTTCTTAACCGACCCTCGGGAGGGGCGATTATTTAAATTTTTCCAAAAAACATATTGCTTAAATTAACAGCATAATGTATAATAGTTTAAAGTAAAGCACATACTTTTTTGTAAATTTTGCCGCAAGGAGGTGCGCTATGGACAAAAAGGTTATAAAAGCGTTATCGCTTGTGACCCAACTGAGCATTTCCATGATCGTACCCATTGTAATGTGCTTGTTTGTGGGTATGTGGTTGGACAGGCTTGCAGGCACCTCACCGCTTTTTTTGCTTATATTTGTTTTTTTGGGCATAGGGGGCGGCTTCAGGAGCGTCTATATGATAACCAAGTCTTTTTTCGGAGGCAAGGATACCTATATAGACGTAGGCGAATATAAAAAAGGGAAGGGACCCGGCGACGGCAAGGACGGATGAAATGCAGCCGTTTAATTAAAGCGGGGCAATTCCCGGGAAAGGGGGATATGCAGTTTGGAAAAGGAGTTAAGGCCCTCGGATACGGTCAAGCTTATATTTGCTTCAATGGCGGGTATAACGCTTACAGTGCTTATAGCAGGGGTCTTTATCTCAAGCGAGCCTTTAAAATTTGCGCTCGGGCTTTTGTACGGCGCAGCCGTATCGGTGGTGAGGATACTTATGCTTTCAAGGGCGGTATCCGTATCAGTACAGATGGAGCCTGCCGAGGCAAAGGCATATGCAATGGGGCAGTATAATGCAAGGATGATGCTGCTTATCGGCGCAGCCGTTGCAGGCTATTTTATAAAGGCACTGAGCATTTACGGCATCGCTCTGGGACTTATTGCGATGCAGCCCTCTGTTTATATCGCAAATTTTATCTATGAAAAGTTAGGAGGGAAAAAGTTTGAATCTGTTAATGCTAAAAAAGCTGATAGGCATAGTTGACAATCCGTCGGAAGGCTTTGACATTACCTCCAAGGTGCTTGCCAAAATAAATATAGGCGGGCAGGAGGTATGGCTTACACAGACGGTAGTCACGACATGGGTAATAATGGCGGCACTTATTATCTTTGCCTTGATAGTTCGTATAAAGCTGAGCAGCTTTAAGGAAAAGCCCGATGGCTTTCAGAACATTGTCGAGCTTGGTATAGAAAATATGTATAAGCTTGTTGTTACCTGTATGACCGAAAAGTATGACTATTTCGGCAAATGGTTTTTTGGCTTATTCTGTTTTATACTTTGCTCAAACCTTAGCGGTTTGCTTGGATTCAGGGCTCCTACGGCAGACCTTTCAACAACGGTTGCCGCAGCATTGGCTACCTTTGTAATGATGCACTTTATGGGCATTGTTACGGGCAAGGCAAGCTATTTTAAGGGCTACATAGAGCCTGTTCCGTTTTTGCTGCCGCTTAATATAGTAAGCGAAATTGCCACGCCTATATCGCTCAGCTTCCGTCTTTTTGGCAATATTATGGGCGGTATGGCTATAATGTCGCTTATTTACAGCCTGCCAAGATGGCTTAACTTTGGTATACCTGCGGTATTTCATGTTTATTTTGATGTATTTGCAGGCTGTATACAGACAGTTGTATTCGTTATGCTCAGCATGACGTTCATTAAAGACAAGATTGCGGATTAAAACCGCTTAAATAAAGGAGGAAATTAATCATGGATGATCCAAAAGCTTTTGTAATGGGATGTTCTGCAATAGGTGCAGGTATTGCGATGATCGCAGGCGTAGGCCCCGGTATAGGCCAGGGCTTTGCGGCAGGCAAGGGTGCTGAGGCTGTAGGCCGTCAGCCCGAGGCAAGAAGTACGGTAACATCTACTATGATCTTAGGCTGTGCCGTTGCCGAGTCAACAGGTATCTACGGCCTTGTTATTGCACTTTTGCTTTTATTTGCGGATCCATTTGGCGTAAAGGCTTGGTAATAAACCAAACCCGAGGTAAACAGCCGATTGGAGGTGCGGTATGGAAGGTTATGTAATTACGCTGGATAAACAGCTGCTTATACAGATATGTATCCAGCTTATCAATACCGGCATACTTTGCTTTGCATTAAGCAAGCTCCTTTATATGCCTGTTTTAAACTTTCTTAAAGCCAGAAAGGAAAAGGTTGCCTCCCAGATAGACGAGGCGGAGGGCAAGCTTAAGGAGGCTGAACAGCTTAAGGCTCAGTACGAGGCAAAGCTCAAGGATATTGATAACGAAAGAAACGAAATTCTGGAGTCCGCAAGGGAGTCCGCAAAGAAAAACTCAAGGCAGATAATCTCTGATGCCAGGAAAGAGGCTGACCTTATTAAAAACAGAGCCGAAAAGGATATTAAAAACGAGCGTGAAAAGGCAAAGGACGACATCAAAAAGGAGATCATATCGGTTTCCGCCGAGATGTCCCGCCGTTTCATTGCAAAGCAAATCAGCGAAAGCGAGCAGGAGCAGCTTTTTGATGAAACCGTTAAGGAGCTGGAGGAGCTTGAATGGACAAGTTGATTTGCGATAAGTATGCGCAGGCTCTGTTTGAACTGGCAAAGGAACAGGATAAATGCCTGCCTGTGGAGGAATCGGTCAATTATTTGCTGGATGCTGTTTCGGCAAACCCCGATTTCGGCAGGCTGCTCTCACACCCGGGTATTGACGGTGATGAGAAGATGAGGGTAATAAAATCAATACTTAAGGACCCGGATAAGGATCTCGAGGGCTTTATAGCCCTTGTATTTGCAAGAGGCAGAGGCGATATTATAAAGGGTATTTTTGAGAGCTATACAGAGCTTTCAAGGCAGTACCGCAGCGTTGTCTGTGCCGAAATAGTCAGTGCGGTGCCTCTTACGGAGGACCGGCTTAAAAGGATAGTCGATGTGCTTGAAAAAAAGCTCGGCAAAACCGTGGAGCCCGATGTCAGGGTGGACAGCTCCCTGATAGGCGGCCTCAAGATCACCGTATGCGGACATATGATAAATTCTACAATAAAAAGCAGGCTTGACGAGCTTAAGAGCCTGCTTGAAAGCAGCAAAACGTCTGAAGAGAGGAGGGATGCCGTATGAAGCTTAGACCCGATGAGATCAGCTCCGTGTTAAAGGAGCAGATTAAGGCGTACTCAGCCAAGCTCGATGTATCGGAAGTGGGTACGGTTATTCAGGTCGGAGATGATATTGCAAGGGTATACGGACTCGACAACGTAATGAGCGGCGAGCTTGTGCAGTTTGAAAGCGGCGTATACGGTCTTGCACAAAATCTTGAGGAGGAAAATGTCGGCGTCGTTATTCTCGGCGATGACGGTACCATAAAGGAGGGCGACAGTGTTAAGCTTACGGGCAGGGTCGCTTCGGTACCCGTTGGCGAGGCGCTTATAGGCAGGGTAGTAAACGCTATCGGTCAGCCTATCGACGACAAGGGCCCTATAAATACCGATAAATCAAGACCCGTTGAACGTGTTGCTCCGGGTGTTATTACAAGAAAGTCCGTTGACGTGCCCTTACAGACAGGTATCAAGGCTATTGACGCAATGGTGCCCATAGGCAGGGGTCAGAGAGAGCTTATAATCGGCGACAGACAGACGGGCAAAACCGCAATTGCAATAGATACCATAATTAACCAAAAGGGCAAGGACTGTATTTGTATATATGTTGCCATAGGTCAGAAGTCGTCTACCGTTGCCCGTATAGTAAAGTCGCTTGAGGACTACGGCGCAATGGATTACACCATAGTTGTTGCAGCCTCGGCTTCCGAGCCTGCCACGCTGCAGTACATCGCTCCTTATGCGGGCGTTGCCATGGGCGAGGAGTTTATGGAAAACGGCAGGGACGTACTTATTGTATATGACGATCTTTCCAAGCATGCTGCGGCTTACAGAACAATGTCGCTGCTGCTTAAAAGGCCTCCCGGACGTGAGGCTTACCCCGGCGATGTATTCTATCTCCATTCAAGGCTCCTTGAAAGAAGCGCAAGAATTGCCGAAAAGTACGGCGGAGGCTCCATTACGGCTCTGCCTATTATCGAAACTCAGGCGGGTGACGTTTCCGCCTATATCCCTACAAACGTAATATCCATTACGGACGGTCAGATATATCTGGAGAGCGAGCTTTTCAACTCTGGTATGCGCCCTGCAATAAATGCGGGTCTTTCGGTATCGAGAGTAGGAGGCGCCGCACAGATAAAGGCTATGAAGAAGATAGCAGGCCCCATAAGGATAGAGCTTGCACAGTACAGAGAGCTTGAGAGCTTCTCGCAGTTTGGTTCGGACCTTGACAAGGATACGCTCGACAGGCTCAACCACGGCAAAAAGGTTATGGAGATCTTAAAGCAGCCTCAGTACCGTCCTCTGCCGGTTGAAAAGGAGGTAGTTATACTTTATGCGGTAACAAACCGTTTCCTTGACGATCTGGCAGACGGGAATATTGCAAGGTTTGAAAAGGAATTTTTTGAATATATGGAAAAGTCGCATAACAACATTCTTACCGACATAAGGGAGAAAAAGGTGTTGAGCGAGGAAAACGAAACCGAGCTTAAGGAAGCTCTTACACAGTTTAAGACTGTTTTTCAGGAGTAGGGGTGATGCTTTATGAGCGGAGGAATGCGTGAAATTAAACGCCGTATCAAAAGCGTGGGCAGCACCCGTCAGATAACAAAGGCAATGAACCTTGTTGCAAGCTCCAAGCTTAACAAGGCAAAGGACAGGTTTTTAAAAATACGCCCCTTTGCGGAAATGACAAGGAGCGTTATATCCTCGGTGGCATCGGGTGCGCAAAACCTCAACCATCCGTATATCAGCAGCAGAGAGGTAAAAAAGGCAACGGTTATCGTGCTTGCGGGCGACAGGGGCCTTTGCGGAGGCTATAATTCGGGCGTGTGTCAGAGTGCGCTGTCCCTGTCCTCACAGGTGGAATGCGACTATATTACCGTGGGCGCAAAAGCCTTTGAGTACTTTAAGTCACGGGGCAAAAGCATAAGCCGCAGCGTGAGAGGTATTTCCGAAAAGCCTGAATACAGCGATGCCAGGATAATAGGCGAGGAGGTATTAAAGCGCTTTGCCGAGGGGCAGACCGATGAGGTATACCTTGCCTATACCATGTACCACTCCACCATATCCTATGAAAGTACGGTTGTAAGGCTGCTGCCCTTTGACATGGAGGAGTTCTCCTCCGATGAGGCGGAGGGCGCCGCAATATATGAGCCAAGCGCCGACGAGGTGCTCTCATATGTGCTGCCAAAGTACATCAACACTGTTATTTATGGCGCTATGGCAGAGTCCGCCCTGTGCGAACAGAGCGCACGTATGACCGCTATGGACTCGGCTACGGAAAACGCCGATGATATGATGGAAACGCTTAATACCAAATACAACAGAGCAAGACAGGGCGCAATTACTCAGGAGATAACGGAGATAATAGCAGGCGCCGAATGCTGATACTTTGTACAATAAGGAAGTGAAAATATAAATGTCTGAAAAAAATGTTGGAAAAATTACCCAGATAATCGGTGCGGTTATCGACGTTAAGTTTTCCGAGGACCATATGCCTGCGCTGTACAACGCTATCGAGATAGATACCGAAAGAGGCAAGCTTATTGCCGAGGTCGCACAGCATATGGGTGACGATGTGGTAAAATGTATAGCAATGAGCTCCACGGACGGGCTTAAAAGAGGCATGAACGCAACGGATACCGGTGCCCCTATATCGGTGCCTGTAGGCAAGCAGACCCTTGGACGTATGTTTAACGTAACGGGTCAGCCCATTGACGAAAAGCCTGCACCCAAAGATGCGGAAAAATGGTCTATACACAGGCCTGCCCCAAGCTTTGCAAAGCAGACTACAAGCGCCGAGATGCTTGAAACTGGCATTAAATCCATAGATCTGCTCTGCCCATACTCAAAGGGCGGTAAAATAGGTCTGTTCGGCGGTGCCGGAGTAGGCAAAACAGTGCTTATTATGGAGCTTATACGAAATATTGCGACAGAGCACGGCGGCTACTCCGTATTCAGCGGCGTAGGCGAGAGAACAAGAGAGGGCAACGACCTTTACAACGAGATGCAGGAGTCGGGCGTTATAGATAAAACGGCGCTCGTGTTCGGTCAGATGAACGAGCCTCCCGGAGCAAGAATGAGGATAGGCCTTACGGGACTTACCATGGCGGAATACTTCAGAGATGAGGAAAAGCAGGATGTGCTGCTCTTTATCGACAACATTTTCCGTTTTACACAGGCAGGCTCGGAGGTTTCCGCACTGCTTGGACGTATGCCTTCGGCGGTAGGCTATCAGCCTACGCTGGCTACCGAGATGGGTGCTCTTCAGGAGAGGATAACCTCTACAAAGGACGGCTCCATAACCTCGGTGCAGGCTGTTTATGTGCCTGCGGACGACCTTACAGACCCTGCGCCCGCAACCACTTTTGCACACCTTGATGCCACAACGGTCCTTTCAAGAAGCATAGTTGAGCAGGGTATCTATCCTGCCGTAGACCCTCTTGAATCCACATCAAGGATACTTGACCCTGCTGTTGTCGGTGAGGATCATTACAACACCGCAAGAGGCGTGCAGGCTATTTTGCAGAGGTACAGGGAGCTCCAGGACATCATATCAATACTCGGTATGGATGAGCTTGCCGAGCAGGATAAGCTTATAGTAAACCGTGCAAGAAAGGTGCAGAGGTTCCTCTCGCAGCCGTTCTTTGTAGCGGAAAAGTTTACCGGCTATGACGGTAAGTATGTGCCTGTGGAGGAAACCGTAAGAGGCTTTGCCGAGATACTTGCGGGCAAGCATGACGATATACCCGAGGGCTTGTTCCTCAATGCGGGTACCATTGACGAGGTAGTTGCAAGATACTATAAGGAATGAGAGTGATAAATTGTGAATAAGGTAAAAATCAAAATTGTTACTCCCGAAAAAGAAATGTACAACGGCGATGCCGATATGGTCATTTTCCGCTCCAAATGCGGCGATGTAGGCATAATGCACGGGCATCTGCCCATGGTCACCGTGCTTGATTACGGCGTTTTAAGGATAATGGAAAACGGCGAGGCGGTCAAAAAGGCTGCCGTATTCGGAGGTTTTGCCGAGATAGACGGCGAGTGCGTCAATATACTTACCGACGCTGCCGAATGGTCCGACGAAATAGACCTGAGCAGGGCAGAGGCGGCAAGGGACAGGGCGGAAAAAAGGCTTATGCTCTCAAGCCCGGATATTGACGAGCTGAGAAGCGAGATGGCGCTTAAAAGAGCGCTTATCAGGATAAATACAGCTGAAAAGTAAAATAAAGCTGCCTCGGGGCGATCTCCCGAGGCAGCTTTTTAGCGTGTCGAAAAAGTCGACACGCTTGCAGGAAATGCAAGCATTTACGAGGAACAAACGAGGGTACCTCGTTTGCTTGCGGGGTACCCCCGCAAGTTCCTCTGCCTGCATTTTTTTCACAGAGTATAAAGAGATTCGCGCCTCGCTATCGCTCGACACTCCCTCTTTTCCTCGGACGAAAAGCACTTTTGGCTGTGCCAAAAGCCGCCCTACGGGCGTCCGCATTACTTTTTTGCGGTGCATAAGCAAAGCTCGTCCCCGTGGTCATGCTAATTTTCCCAAAGGGAAAATTACGCTGACTGCGGATTTTAGCCTGCGGCGCTTAAATTACCTTGAAGTGTTTTCGCAAGTTTAAACTCTTAAAAAATCATTTTTTGAATCTGATTTTAGGCTTTTTGTTTGTACAGCAAAAAATTCGGCTAACACCGTTATATGCAGTTATTTTGACCGCAGTAAAAATGCTTCGGGCGGTTCGGCAGAAAACGTTTTGCCGTCCAGATAAGCAAGTATACCCTCCTTGAACGAAAAGGTGAGGCTGTAGGCATGCAGCAGGTGCCCCCTTACGCCGTTTACGGGTCTTCCGCCGTATTTAACATCGCCCGATATAGGGTGACCAACGGAGGCAAGCGCTGCCCTTATCTGATGTGTGCGTCCCGTAACAAGCGTTACCTCCAGCAGAGTGCAGCCGTCCTTACTGCCTATGGGTCTGTACAGGGTCACGGCTCTGCTGCCCTCGCCCGTTACAACCCTGTTGCCGTCTGCCTTTTTCTGCATTATGTCTACCTTGCCCGACTTGTCTATTTTTCCCTCGGCAAGGGCAAGGTATATCTTTTTTACGGTATGGTGCCTGAAGGCAAGGCTTAACTGCTGCTGTGCGGCAAGGTTTTTGCCCATTACCGTAATGCCGCTCGTGTTCCTGTCCAGACGGCTTACTATGCCGGGCTTGAAGGCGCCGGGTACATCGGGGCTGTAGCTGCCGTTTTGCTCAAGGTAATAAAGCAGCATATCGTTAAGGTTGGTATCCCCCTTTTTTTCGGGCTGGGAGAGCAGCCCCGAAGGCTTGTTTACAACTATTATATTTTCGTCCTCATATATGATGTCGGGCGGTGCGGAGTATCGGCGGAGAGTGCTTTGCTCAAAAAAGCCGTCTATGGTTTCGTCCGACAGGTAGAGCGCAACCTCATCACCCGATTGCAGAAGCTCGCTGCCGTATGCCCTTTTGCCGTTAAGCTTTATGTTTTTTTTGCGCAGCATTTTATATATGAAGGACTTGGGAGCCTTGTTCATATAGCGCATAATAAATTTATCCAGTCTTTGCGACTCATTGTTTTTATCAACCGTTAAAAGCCTCATAGCCTACCTCACAAAATGCAAAATGCCGTAATATAATGCAGGTACGAGCATGGACGGCAGCAGATTGCCTACCTTTAGCTTGCGTATGCCGAGCATATCTATGCCTAGCCCCGCTATAAGTATGCCGCCCACAAGCGAAAGCTCCCTGAGAACATCGGCGCTTATGTACGGCTCTATAAAGCCTGCCGCAAGGGTGATGCCGCCCTGATACACAAGTATGGTCACTGCGGAAAACAGTACGCCAAAGCCCAGGCTTGATGCAAAGATCACCGCATATATGCCGTCTAAAATGCTTTTTGTCAGCAGAATGGAGTAGTCGTGGTTAAGACCGCTCTGCACCGAACCGAGAATGGACATTGACCCTACACAAAAAAGCAGGCTTGCCGAAACAAAGCTTTTTGATACGCCGCCGCTTGTGCCGCACATGCTCTCAAGCCTGTCGCCGAGCCGCTTAAGCGCACCCTCTATATCCAGTGCCTCGCCTGCAAGCCCTCCTATTACAAGGCTGACCACAAACAGCACGGGGTTGTGCTCGGGCAGCAAAAGCTGCTCTATGGCACCCTCGGCACCTATAAAAATAACTGCCAGACCCGTAGCCTGTGTTATTATCTCTCTGAAACGCTCCGTAAAGCGCCCCTTTACCAAAAGCCCGAGTATGCCGCCTGCTATAACGGCTATTGCGTTTATTACAGTTGCTATCATAATTTACCTCCATAAAATCAAAAAAATGGGCTTTGCTGCCTGTATTTAGACAGTATAACATATTTTTTGGGAAAAGTATATTTATATGTAAAAAAGAAAAATAAAAAAATTTATAAAAATTTTATAAAAACACTTGTAATTTAATTGTAATAATAGTATAATAACCATAAGAAGATTAGCTTAGGACGTTTAGTTCTGCTGACAAAGCTAACAGATCATCTTTTCTTTTATCTTTTTCCTTTTTTTCTTGGTATATCCAAGCATACAGGGGGCTCTCGCAAAGGCGGGAGCCTTTTTTGCGGTTAAAATTGCGTGTTCGGGGCATAATGCAGGATAGACGAGGAAAGAACATAGGGCAAAGCCGATGCAGAAAAAATATAAATAAAGGAGCGGGACTATGGATAAATTTTCACCCTATACGGATCTTGCCGTGGAGGCGGCAGAGGCACTGGGCATAAAGGAAAAGGACAGCAGGGGAGTGGAGGTAAGCACACATGAGAGCGAAAACGCATCGCTGACCGTTGTAAAAATAACCGATAAAGAGGGAGAAAGATGCACGGGCAAGCCGATGGGAACCTATATTACAATAGAGAGCCCCTACATGCGGGAGAATACGCCCGATGTACACCGTGAGATAAAAAAGCTTTTTGCCGAAAGCCTTTCAAAGCTTTGCAGGCTTGAAAAGGACGGCTCCGTACTGGTGGCAGGGCTTGGCAACCGCTATGTAACGCCGGATTCGCTGGGGCCAAAGGTCATAAACGGTATTATGGTGACAAGGCACATAAAGGATTCGCTGCCCGAGGAGATAAGGGACAACGTAAGACCAGTATCTGCCGTTTCCCCCGGAGTTATGGGGCTTACGGGCATAGAGAGCAGTGAAATAATAAAGGGTATAGCAGAGAGAACAAGGCCCTCGCTTATTATAGCCATAGACGCCCTTGCCGCACGCAAGGCAAGCCGCATAAATTCTACCGTGCAGATGTCGGATACGGGCGTTGCCCCCGGTGCGGGTGTGGGCAACAAGCGCAGTGTGCTTAATAAGGAAACCATGGGTATACCCGTTATTGCCGTAGGCGTGCCTACCGTGGTGGATGCGGCAACGCTTGTAAACGACAGCCTTGACTGCATACTTGACAGCATGATGGAGGCAAGCGATAAGGGCACGGATTTTTACCGTACCCTTAAGGAGCTTGCGGGTGAGGATAAATATGCCGTTATATCAAACAGCCTTGACCCGTATACCGAGAATATGTTTGTAACGCCCAAGGAGGTGGACGCCGTTGTGGATACCCTTGCCGATATAATATCGGGAGGCATAAATATGGCGCTCCAGCCCGAAATAGATACCGAAAATGTAAACGAGTACAAATAAGCCGTCATACAACAAGCTGCCCTGTTTTTTCGGCTATGCTTACGGTGACACGGGCGCCTGCGTCAAAGCTCAGTCTGTCGTTTTCCATACCGTCCGAAAAGATAACGCCGTTTTCGGGCATCTTCGAGGTGACGGTAAAGGTATCGTTTTCCGTGAGGGCGCCGCATACAAGCTCCGCCTGTGTAAATTTGCCGGGGAACGGCTCCCTTACAATGTAAAGCAGCTTTTTTTCGTCCCACGGCATGGGGCTAAAGACGGGCTGATCCGTGCCGAAGAGCTTGCTAAGCTGCTGCGCCTGTGTTATTACGGATTTGTACCAGCCCGTGGAGCCCAGCCCCGTGGAGATTATTATGCCGCTTGACGACTGGTTCTCGGTACGGGAGTTTACGGTCAGATCGTACCTTGCGGATATATGGCTGCTCTGCCCTATAAAAAGGTCGTTAACGGCGTATAGCACCTGTCCGTCAAAGGTTTGTGCCTTTGCGAGGGTAACCGTTTTGGTGCTGTGGCTTTTGGCGGTCACCTTTTTCAATACAGCCTCGGTCTGCCCGGGTTCAAACGGCAGAAGTACGCCGTCCCAGCGCTTTGTATCGGGGTTTATGCCTATAAGGCTCTGCCCGTCCAGATACTTCATAATGTTTGCAACAAGGCCGTCACGCCCTACCGCAATTACTATATCGTCCCTGCCGAAAAGCATATCGGGCAGAAATGCTCTGTCCGCAAGCTGTACCCTTGCATATTTTTCGGCGGCGGTCTTTACTTGCTCCACAGCCCTTGTGTAGTTCTCATGCTCGGTGAGATAGTCGGAAAAATCCGCCCCCATATGCTCTATATAAAATTTTGCCTGCTCGGGTGTGTTGTATTTGTGTATCATCTCCTGCAGGCGTGTTTTTACGGTGATGATAACTGCCTTGTTCATGCCTCTTTGCATATTGCCGCCTCATTTCCTTTTTGTGTACGGGTTTATTTTTCCGTAAGGGTTTCGAGCAGGTCGGGTGAGATGCTCAGTGTGCCTATCTTATCCGCCTTGTCGCCTATCTCCACAAATGCCTTTGCTATAAGCGCCTTGGAGTCCATACCGGTCAGCACGAGCGCTTTTATCAGCTCGGCGTCCACGTTTTTGAAGGCGTTTAAAAGCACCTCCGAATCGTATGCCTTTGCGTCGGATCTTTTTCTCTCGTTTTCGGTTTCCATGTCAACAAGCTCGGCACGCCTTTTTTCAAGAGTGATGTCGTTGTTCATTTTTATGCTGTCCAGCTCCGACTGCTTTTCCTGAACAAGGTACTTGGTTTCCATCTCTTTTTCACGCTTCTGCTTTTCCTTTTCCGCTATTTTTATTTCGGTGTTTAGCTCGTTTTCCTTGACAAGACGCTCCTGCTCTATTGCGGAGTTCCTTCTTTTATATATGGCGTCGTCCTGCTGCTTTAATATCTCCTCACGGGCGGATGCCTCCAGAGCACGCCTTGTTTCCGCCGAGGCGCTTATTGACAGTATCGAAACGGAGATTATCTCAAGCCCGTACTTTGCTGCGGTTTCGTCGTTTTCCATATTTTTGCTGAGGTATGCGGCAAGCTCCTCGGCGGATTTTACCGCCTGCCTTATGTCCTTGCCTGCCATAAACTTGGCGGCAAGTATATTTGCCATATTGGTTATCCTTTTTGTCATATATACCTTTGCGGCTGCCTGCGTCAGCTCAAAGTCCCTGTCCTTTGGGCTGTCCTTGTACGAAAAGTCAAACACCTTGGCTGCCCTCTCGTAGTTGCTTATGATGTAGGCTATATCGCCCTGTATATTGACCGACTGGAAGTCCGCAGTCATAATGTCGTTGAAGATAAAGGGGGAATCCAGAGAGGTGGCGGGCAGCACAAGTATGCCCGACTTCATTGTATCGTACAGGAAGGAAAGCCCCAGCCCCTGTGCGGTAACTCTGCCGTTTTTTACCTTCATAACATATTGAGTTGGTGTAAATTTTTTGTACTTGATAGCCATTTTAAAGTCCTCCCATAATTAGTATTTATTTGCTACTTTCGTTTCCTGAATACATAATAGTACAAAATTGCTACTTTGTCAACCCCTATTTTTATTTTTTTTTGAAAAAAATTTGTTTGGGGAGGCATATCTCCGCATTAATATTTGCATTAAATAAGGAAGAAAACAAACACAAAAAATTTATATTGACTTTATTTGCCTGCAATGCTATAATTGTTAAATGTACGGGTGTCTACCCGCGCAATGGCAGAATTTTAAAACAGGAGGTGCAAGTTAATGCCAACATTTAATCAGTTAGTAAGAAACGGCAGACAGAACAAGGTTACAAAGTCTACCGCTCCTGCACTTCAGAAGGGCCTTAATACCCTTAAGAAGAGGCAGACAAACCAGAGCTCGCCACAGAAGCGCGGTGTTTGTACTTCTGTTAAGACGGCTACACCAAAAAAGCCTAACTCAGCTATGAGAAAGATCGCCAGAGTACGTCTTTCAAACGGTATAGAGGTTACGGCTTATATCCCCGGTGAGGGCCACAACCTTCAGGAGCACAGCGTTGTTCTTATAAGAGGCGGCAGGGTTAGGGATGTACCCGGTGTACGTTACCACATCATAAGGGGTACGCTCGATACCGCAGGCGTTGCCGACAGAAAGCAGGCACGCAGCAAGTACGGCGCTAAGCGCGGCAAAAAGAAATAATAAGGAGCAAGGCTCCGGTTTTTTCAATGCACAGCATTGATTATGCTTGTATCATTTAGTATATTCTGTTATTGCGTTTATTGACGTTTTTGACGGATCACGGTAAATATACAGGCATGAAAACGGCTCGGCAGAAGCCGTAAGTACCTATGAATTAATAAGATTATGATTAAGGAGGGAAGAATCGTGCCAAGAAAAGGTCATGTTTCAAAGAGAGAGGTTTTACCGGATCCCGTTTATAAGAGTAAAACTGTAACAAAGCTCATAAATTCCATTATGCTCGACGGCAAAAAGGGTGTTGCACAGAGGATAGTTTACTCCGCATTTACCCAGGTTGAGGAAAAAACAGGCAAGCCTGCACTTGAGGCTTTTGAAGAGGCACTTAACAACATTATGCCCGTACTTGAGGTAAAGGCTCGCCGTGTGGGCGGTGCAACATACCAGGTACCTATTGAGATAAAGCCCGACAGAAGACAGGCTCTCGGCCTTAGATGGCTTACTCTTTACAGCAGAAAGAGGAGCGAAAAGACTATGGACGTAAGGCTTGCAAACGAGATAATGGACGCTATCAACAATGCAGGCGGTGCCGTTAAGAAGAAGGACGAAACGCATAAGATGGCTGAGGCTAACAAGGCGTTCTCGCATTATAAGTGGTAATTATTGTAGGTAAGGAGGAATAATTGTGTCAGAAAGAGCGTGTCCGCTTGAATTAACAAGAAACATCGGTATTATGGCGCATATTGACGCAGGTAAGACAACGCTTACAGAGCGTATCTTATACTACACAGGTAAAACCTACAAAATTGGTGATACCCACGAGGGTACGGCACAGATGGACTGGATGGAGCAGGAGCAGGAGAGAGGTATAACAATAACCTCTGCGGCTACGACCACCCAGTGGCAGTTAAAGCATGGTTTACCTGATGCGGGCCCTATGCACCGTATCAATATTATAGACACACCGGGTCACGTTGACTTTACGGTTGAGGTTGAGCGTTCTCTGCGTGTGCTTGACGGCTCTGTTGCGGTATTTGACGCAAAGGGCGGCGTTGAGCCTCAGTCGGAAACGGTTTGGCGTCAGGCGGAGAGGTATCATGTACCAAGAATGTGCTTTGTAAACAAAATGGACATTATGGGTGCTGATTTCTACAACTGTCTGGATCAGTTTAAAAACAGGCTGGGTGCAAACCCAATCGCCGTACAGATACCTATCGGTGCCGAGGAGAAGTTTGTCGGCCTTATAGACCTTATGGAGATGAAGGCTTACATCTACAACGACAAAAACGGTACTGATATAACAATATGCGATATACCCGACGATATGAAGGACAAGGCGCAGGAGTACAGAGAGCTTATGGTTGAGGCTATTGCCGAAACGGACGAGGCTCTTATGGACAAGTTTTTTGAAAACGGCGACCTTGAAACAGACGAAATGAAGCTTGCCCTCAGAAAGGCTTGTATAGCATGCGAGGCTGTACCTGTATTCTGCGGCTCGGCTTACAGAAACAAGGGCGTACAGAAGATGCTTGACGGTGTGCTTGAGTACATGCCCGCACCAACGGATATACCCGCAATAAAGGGTCATCTCCCCGATGACGAGGACAACGTTGTGGAAAGACATTCATCCGACGATGAGCCTTTCTCGGCGCTTGCATTCAAGATAATGAACGACCCGTTTGTAGGCAAGCTTGCATTCTTCAGGGTATACTCTGGTGTGCTTGAATCGGGTTCATATGTATATAACTCAACAAAGGGCAAAAGAGAACGTATAGGACGTATCCTCCAGATGCACGCAAACGACCGTAAGGAAATAGACAAGGTATATGCAGGCGATATTGCCGCTGCCGTAGGCCTTAAGCTTACGACCACGGGCGATACCCTTTGTGACGAAAACAATGAGGTAATACTGGAGTCCATGAACTTCCCCGACCCTGTTATCAGCGTTGCTATCGAGCCAAAGACAAAGGCAGGCAGAGATAAGATGGGTATTGCTCTTGCAAAGCTTGCGGAGGAGGACCCAACCTTTAAGACATATACCAATCAGGAAACAGGCGATACCATCATTGCAGGTATGGGTGAGCTGCATCTTGAGATCATAGTTGACCGTCTTTTAAGAGAGTTTAAGGTAGAGGCAAATGTAGGTGCTCCTCAGGTTGCTTACCGTGAGGCATTCAGAAAGGGCGCAGACGTTGAGAGCAAGTATGCACGTCAGTCAGGCGGTAAAGGTCAGTACGGACATTGTAAGGTACGCTTTGAGCCTATCGAGCCAAATGAGGAAAAGAGCTACGAGTTTGTCAACGAGGTTGTCGGCGGCGCTATCCCCAAGGAGTATATACCCGCAATTGACGCAGGTATCCAGGAGGCTATGCAGTCGGGTATCATTGCAGGCTATCCCGTTGTGGGTATCCGTGCAGTTGTTTACGACGGAAGCTACCATGAGGTGGACTCGTCCGAAATGGCATTCAAAATAGCAGGCTCCATGGCATTCAAGGACGCTATGAGAAAGTCCGACCCTGCACTGCTTGAACCTGTTATGAAGGTTGACATAACCATACCCGAGGAATATCTCGGCAACGTTATGGGCGACATCAACAAGAGAAGAGGCCGCCTTGAGGGTCAGGAGCCTCTGCCCGGAGGCGCTGTTATAGTACACGGCTTTGTACCGCTGGGTGAAATGTTCGGCTACTCCACCGACCTGCGTTCAAACACTCAGGGACGAGGCACCTATTCCATGGAGATAGACCATTACGAGGCTGTACCAAAGAACATCCAGGAGAAGGTTGCCGCAGGCAGAGCTTCAAACTGATGATATATACCGCTTTACAAAGGCACCGCTTCGCAGGTGCCTTGGGCGAAATATAAAAAAATTTGCAGTTAAATATTGTAATAATTTACAAAATAATACTTGCAAATCGGAGAAAAATTATATATAATAAACGTAGTGCCCTATGTGGGTATCATGCGTTAAATTATGCTTAGTTCCAAAAATTACAAATTATTTTCATTAAGGAGGAAATTTTAAATGGCAAAAGCAAAATTTGAGAGAACCAAACCTCATATCAATATCGGCACCATCGGTCACGTTGACCACGGTAAAACCACTCTTACAGCAGCTATCACAAAGGTGCTTGCAGACAGAGTTCCCGGTAACGAAAAGGTAGATTTTGAAAATATCGATAAGGCTCCGGAGGAAAGAGAAAGAGGTATCACTATCTCTACAGCTCACGTTGAGTATCAGACAGAAAAGCGTCACTATGCACATGTTGACTGCCCCGGCCATGCCGACTACGTTAAGAACATGATCACAGGTGCTGCTCAGATGGATGGTGCTATCCTTGTTGTTGCTGCTACCGACGGTCCTATGGCTCAGACAAGAGAGCATATCCTTCTCTCCCGTCAGGTTGGCGTTCCAAAGATCATCGTTTTCCTTAACAAGTGCGATATGGTAGACGACGAGGAACTCCTTGACCTTGTTGAGATGGAGGTTACAGAGCTCCTTGACGAGTACGGCTTTGAGGGCTCACCTATCGTAAGAGGTTCCGCTTATCAGGCTCTCCAGGATACAAAGGGCGAGTGGGGCGACAAGATCATGGAGCTCATGGATACTGTTGACGAGTATATACCTACACCCGAGCATGATACACAGAAGCCTTTCCTTATGCCTGTAGAGGACGTATTCTCTATCACAGGCCGCGGTACTGTTGCTACAGGCCGTGTTGAGAGAGGTACTCTTAAGGTATCGGACGAGGTTGAGATCGTTGGTCTTTCCGACGAGGCTCGCAAGGTTGTTGTAACAGGTATCGAGATGTTCCGTAAGCTTCTTGACGAGGCTGAGCCCGGTGATAACATCGGTGTTCTTCTCCGCGGCGTTCAGAGAACCGAGATCGAGAGAGGCCAGGTTATTGCTAAGCCCGGTACGATCACACCTCATACAAAGTTTACCGCTCAGGTTTACGTTCTTACAGCTGATGAGGGCGGCCGTCATAAGCCTTTCTTCAACAACTATCGTCCACAGTTCTACTTCAGAACAACAGACGTTACAGGCGTTATCACTCTTCCCGAGGGTACAGAGATGTGTATGCCGGGCGATAACGTTGAGATGACAATTGAGCTTATCAGCCCAATCGCTATGGAGCAGGGTCTTCGTTTTGCTATCCGTGAGGGCGGCAGAACTGTAGGTTCGGGTTCCGTTGTTACGATCATCGAGTAATATATATGATTTTTAAACCGCCCGGACACAGCTGCCCGGGCGGTTTTTTTACCGAAAAACTTTTTTTGGAGGACAGATATATGAAAATGAAAAGGGTTGCGGGCATAATGCTATCTTTCATAATGGCATTTGCAAGTATGAATATAAGCCTTGCCGATGAAGGCAATATTCTGTCCGCATCGGACAATGAGGATACTTCAAATGAGGATACCGAAGACGATGATATTCCGTATCAGGATGAAAATATAATCAGCGGCTGCATCTATTTTGACGAATCCACGGGAACGGTAACAGGCGTCGATTCGGAGGTAACAAGTGTTGTAATACCGAGCAAAATAGGCGAAGTTGACGTGGTTTCCATAGGAAGCGGAGCATTTGAACGCAGCAATATTACAAAAATTACAATACCCGAAAGCGTTGTGTCCATAGGAGAGGGAGCTTTTTCGGAATGCAGCAGTCTTACGGACGTAAATATCCCAAGCGGAGTTACTTCTATTGAGGGATATACATTCCAGTATTGCAGCAATCTTGTAAAAATGAACATACCGGAGGGAGTTGTTTCGATAGGCGAAGATGCCTTTACATACTGCGAAAAGCTGACACAAATAACCGTTCCCGAAAACGTTGCACATATCGGATACGGTGCGTTCTCCGGCTGCGGCTTTAAAACAGCAGGACCTATAGGCGGAGGATATGATTATGAGTTTGGATGGAAAAATAGAATACCCGAATATGCGTTTTACGGCTGCCGTTCCTTAACAAGCATAGATATTCCCGACAGTGTTACCTCTATAGGGGATTCTGCTTTTGAAAGCTGTAACGATCTTGCGGAAATCACTGTACCCGAAAATGTTTCCGATATTGGCAGTTCTGTATTCAGATATTGTACTTCTCTGACGGAAATTACAATACCCGAAAACGTTGTGTCAATAGGGGTGAGCGCTTTTGACGGCTGCCGAGGTCTGACAAATGTAAATATTCCTTCGGGCGTTACTTCCGTTGAGGGACATACATTCCAAAACTGCAGCGGGCTTGTAGGAGTGAGCATACCGGAGGGAGTTGTGTCGATAGGCGATTATGCGTTTGCAAACTGCGGCAAGCTGACAGACATAACCATACCGAAAAATGTTACATATATCGGAGATTCTGCCTTCAGGAGCTGCAATAGCCTTGCGGATATAGTCATACCGGAAAAGGTTTCGCATATAGGCGGTTCCGCATTCAGAAGCTGTACCGCACTGACGGAAATCGTGATCCCCGACAGTACTGCCGAGGTGGGCAGCTATGCGTTCTATGACTGCACAAATCTGAAAAGGGCGGTTATTCCGGGCAGTATTGACTCTATAAAGACATACGCCTTTTCACGGTGTACAAATCTTGCCGACATAACCATTCCCGACGGCATTGAAACAATAGAGGCAAATGCTTTTTCGGACTGCCGAAGCCTTGAGTCCGTAAACATTCCGCAGGGTGTGACCTCCTTGGGTACTTCTGCATTCAATGGCTGTACAGCACTGACAGCCGTAAACGTAGACGAAAATAATGCGGTATATTCCTCGTATAAGGGAATTGTGTACGATAAAGCCAAAACGGAAATATTATTGGTGCCTGCCGCAGCAACCTATGCAGAGATACCCGACGGAGTAAAGACCATAGGCAAATACTCATTCAGAAACTGTGCCGCCCTTACGGACGTTGTAATTCCCGAAAGCGTTACGGAAATAGGGGACTATGCCTTCAGCGGCTGCAAAGGTCTTGAAAATATAGATATTCCCGACGGAGTTACATCCATAGGCAATTCTGCCTTTGCCGATTGTTCGGCTCTGACGGAGTTAGTGATCCCCGACAGTGTAACCTCTATAGGCTCTTACGCATTTAACAATTGCAGCAGGCTGACGGAAACGGCAATTCCGAGCGGGATCACAACTGTAGAAACCGCACTCTTTGACGGGTGCAGCAGTCTTACGGATATAATTATCCCGGATACGGTCACATCTATAGGCGATTATGCCTTTGAAGGCTGTGCTGCGCTTAAAGGTATATCAATTCCCGAAGCTGTGGAAAGTATGGGCAAAGATGTGTTTAAGGGCTGTACAGGTCTGGAGTCCGTAGTTATTCCCTCGGGCGTTGTATCGGTTGAACGCTCGGCATTTGAGGGCTGTTCAAGCCTTGCAAGCGTAACAATGGACGGTGTGACATCTATAGGCTCGTCCGCATTCCGTGACTGCAGCTCTCTTGCGGAGATAACAATACCCGATGGAGTTACCTCCATAGGATATTCAGCATTTTACGGATGCTTAGGCCTTACGGAGATAACTGTCCCCGACAGTGTTGCGGAAATAGGGGATTATGCGTTTGTGGGCTGTGACAAAGAAAAGGTTGTTTTTTATGTAATAAAAGGATCTTATGCCGATACGTGGGCAAATGAAAACGGATTTAAAGTATCCTACTATGATTCGGAAACAAGTACGGAAACAAGTACGGAAACAAGTACGGAAATAACCACAGAAACTCAAAGCAGTACAGAAAGCACTACCGAGTCCGCAACGGAAACTTTGGCGCCTGTAATTGCGGAAGCTGCAGGCGATAACGGGATAAACTTTGTTGCGGGTATCGACAGCCTTAACTATAAAGAGGTCGGGTTTATATTCAAAGCCGACGGAAAGGAAGTAAGGAGAGGCACGGACACGGTCTATACATCCGTTTCGGGCTCAACCGTTAAGCTTGACGAGGTCGGCGGAAATTATATGTATTCCTTTGTCATAACCGATATTGAAGATCCGGATAAGGAAATTTCCGCTGCCTGCTACAGCATAGACGCAAACGGCAAAGAAACCGTATCGGACTTTACGGTCTATACCAAAAATAAGGCTGACGGCAGAAAAGCCGCTGTGCCCGAGCCTAAACCCGAAGCAATACTTACGGATAATGCCGTTGATATAAAGGAGGATGACAGATGAAGAAGTACACAAAACCAAGTATTGATATTTGCGCTTTCAATACGGAAGATATTATCACTGTCAGCGCCGTAAAGCTTAAAAACGGCGGTGAAAACGGTCAGCCTCTCAGCGAAAGCTTTGGAACATTGTTCGGAAAATAGTATTGGGCTAATTAAGTTTTGGGGGCTTTGTAAGGAACGCAGATATAATTTCTGCGTTCCTTTTAGGTTTGGAAAATAAAAATTCCGTTCCATAAATTTTTAAATGTTTATAATGCTGCAAAGCAGCAGGCATATCATATATGCCGCAAATGCTTGGAGCAGCTTGCCCAATATGTATTTTTTTACGGATAACCCCGCATCGGTTATAAAGGCGGCGGACTGGGCGTGTATGGAAAAGCCTCCCCACGCTGCGGCAGCCGAGATCAGCGGCATGGATATATTGCCCTTTGTGAGTTTTGCCATGCCGTTTGTTATTTCGAGTGCGGCGGCAATAACGCCATCCGTATGCTCAAAAGGTACAAGGCGTGATATAAGGGCGGGTATGCCGCAGCTGTCAAATACGGAGCATATAACGGAAAATATTACTATAAAGCCGCCTACCGCCGTTATACCGTTTACCCCCTCCATGACCGACTCGGAAAAGGCTGAAAAAAGGCTGTCCGTGCCGCAGGGCATGCTTTTGCGGCTGCGGCGGGGTGCTTTGGGAGCAAATATGCCGTATACGGCGCACAAAACAAATGCGGATATATATTGACAAAGCAGTATAAGTGCGCCTGCCGAGGGGCTGTGCAGCATGGTTTCTCCCACAACTCCCGTAACAAACAGCGGGCCTGTATTGTTGCAGAATATTGCAAGCCTCTGTGCCTCGCTTTTGCTCAGCAGGTTTTCCCTGTACAGGTCGCAGGCGGTCTTGGCGCCCAAGGGGCAGCCTGATATAATGCCTGCCGCTATTGCAAAGGCACCCTCTCCCGATATATTGAACAGCCTTTGACACAGCGGTGCGCATATCCTGCCCAGCCTCTGCGGAAACCCTGTTTTTATAAGCATGGCTGTAAATATCATAAACGGCAGCAGGGTGGGAATAACGTTGTTGTACCACAATAAAAGCCCGTTTTTTGCTCCTTTTATAATTTCTTTTGGAAATATGAGCATTATGGCATTGAAAAATAAAAATATTGTTGTTATAATATATATTAGTGGAGTTTTATGTATTTTCATTTAAGTACTCATTTTGTTTTTTTTATTTTATGCGGAGGGCAAGGGTTTATGCACACCTTCCTTGTCCCAAAATAAATCGGGCGTTTTGGGCATATCTGCCTGCAAGGCGCAGTAAACGGAGGTAATTACCGTGCCAAATGAAAC
Organism: uncultured Clostridia bacterium; assembly: GCA_947591605.1. Classification (GTDB taxonomy): domain Bacteria; phylum Bacillota; class Clostridia; order Lachnospirales; family CAG-274; genus CALWRD01. Next base: position 146,714 of record CANQDF010000001.1, read on the forward strand.
AAATAAAAGAAGACGCAGCAGCGGCAGTGACAAGGTAATACATCTTACCGACAGGGATATACGCAGCAACGGCAGACGTCACACCCGTGAGGGCAGGCAGGGCGCTGCCGCAGGCAGGAGGAGCGGCGCCGAGCAGCGCAAAAGGAGCGGAGCATCTGCTGTCGGAGGAACAAGGCGCACCGAGCGCAGCGGTGACGTGCGTGAGCGCAGACCGTCGCAGACCCCTGTACGCAGAAGAGCTGCGGATACGGATCTGCGCAGAAGCAGCCGTACTGCACGCCGTGCCGACAACACAGCCGCACAAAGGCGTACATCCGAGGGACGCCGACAGGCACCTGCGGACAGGCGCAGGGCGCAGCGCCCCGTACAAAAGGGAGGTACTGCGGCACAGCGTCCACGCAGGCATCAGGATGCGGTACGCAGAGAGCGCCGTGCGGCTCCCGTGCAGAGGATGCCTCGTAAAAATACAAGTGCAAACGCTTTGAGAAAAGGCGTATACATGGACGGAAAAAATTCGTACATAGTTTTGTCGCAGTATCTGCCGCCCGTGATCCTTAAGACGGACAGGGATGCAAGAGGCGAGCAGAGGCAGCACGCAAAGGCGCCTTCAAGAGGCAAGGGGAGCGTAGGTATAGTAGCGGCTGTGCTTGCGGTGCTCTTTGTTATATATATATGCGGCTATGCCTTTTCATCCGGCAAAAACGAAAATATACCGTATGAAACCATACAGATAGGCGGAGTGGATTCCGCAAAAAAGGCAGAGGGCATTATTATCCGCTCGGAAAAGGTGTTTAATGCGCCTGCAAGCGGTGCGGTGGAATATGCCGTGCCGGAAAACGAAAAAATACGCAGCGGCGCCGTTGTGTGTACTATAAGCAATGCGCAGACGGTCGCACAGCTGCAGGAGAATCTGGACAGCATAAACAACGATATACTCAAGATGCAGCAGAGCAGAGAGGATCTGTCGAGCCATACCGAGGAGGTAAATAAGCTGGAAGCCCAGATAAAGACGCTTGCGGACGAAAATACCTTTGATTTTGCAAGCGGTGATTTTGCCGATGTGTACAACCTCAGATACAGTGTCGAAAATAAAATGAATACCCGCAATCAGCTGCTTTTGTCCGAAAACAGCAGTTCGCTCTCCGACCTTGTGGGTCAGAGGGAAAACGAGCTTAAGCAGATGAACGAGAATATAAAACAGGTGACCTCGGATGTGGACGGCATAGTATGCTACAGTGTTGACGGCAGCGAGGAGGAGCTTACCCCCGATGCAATAGACTCCCTTACTAAGGAAAGAGTTACGCAAAAGACGGAGGAGGCGGAGGGCTTTAAATCCAACGTTGCGGCAAACGAGCCCGTATTTAAAATTATCACATCAAATAAATGGTATATAGCCTCATACCTACCCGACAGCTATACCGAGGGCTGGGAACCCGGCAGGGAAATGGAGATATACATGGATAACGGCGTGGAGAAAAACCGTGTGCTGGATGTTACCCTTCAGGTTATAAAGCATGGGGAAAAGGAGGCTTATGCGGTGTTTGAAACGGCGGATTTTGTATCGGACTATATGGATGTAAGGAATGTAAGCTTTGAAATAGACAAGCCCAAGACAGGCTATAAGATACCCGATACCTCCATATCGCAGCAGACGCTGCTTAAAATACCTGCGGAGTATGTAAATACCGACCGCAACACCGTTGTAAAGGTGACGGAAAACGGCGACAAAACCTTGCAGATAACCGTTTCCGGCACGGAAAACGGCGAGGACGGCAGCTTTGTGCTTGTACCCGTGCAGATGGGGTATCTGAATACGGGAGATACCCTAAGATCGGGCGAAAAAACCTTCAAGCTGGAATCGGTGGTTACGGTGGACGGCGTATTTCTTGTAAATTCGGGTGTTACCAAGTTTGTCAAAATAAATATGGACGGAGCTGTTTCGGGCGGGGGCTATACGGTGCTTGACGAGGCGGCAAACCCAAACCTGCATATATATGACAGAGTTGTGCAGAACGTTGTAAACGTACAGGAAAACCAGAATATTTATGAATAGGGGTGCAATATGGATACTATAGCCCAAAACTATTTAAACGTCAAAAAGAGGGTGGCAGAGGCTGCGGTTAGGAGCGGCAGGCAGCCGGAGGACGTGACCCTTATAGCGGTAAGCAAAACCAAGCCCGTAAGCGAAATTGCCCGTGCGGTGGAGGCGGGTGCCCGCATATTGGGGGAAAACAAGGTACAGGAGATAACGGCAAAGTATGACGAGCTGCCCGGGGTGGAATGGCACCTTATAGGACACCTGCAGACCAACAAGGTAAAGTATATAATAGATAAGGTAAAAATGATACACTCGGTTGACAGCCTGCACCTTGCCGAGGAAATATCAAAGCGTGCCCTCAATGCCGGCAGAGTGATGGATGTGCTCGCAGAGGTAAATATAGGCGGCGAGGAGAGCAAAAGCGGTGTGCCTCCCGAGGCTGCCGAGGAGCTGTGCTTAAGCATGGCGCACCTTGAGGGTATAAGGATAAGAGGCCTTATGACGGTTGCGCCTTTTGTTGAAAATCCTCGGGAAAGCAGATATTATTTTGCAAAAATGAATAAATTATTTGTTGACATTAAGAGCAAAAACTATGATAATATAAATATGGATTATCTGTCTATGGGTATGACCAATGATTTTGAAGTAGCCATAGAGGAGGGCGCAAATATTGTGCGTGTGGGCACCGCAATATTTGGCGCAAGAAATTATACATAACCACGCAAAAACAAAAGATTATTGGGAGGAAAATACAATGGCTAGTTTTTTGGATCATGTGAGAAACCTTATGCTGCCGTCGGCACCGTATGACGACGATGATTATGATGACGAATACCTCGAGGAGGACTATTACGATGAGCCCGAGCCTCAGCCAAGGAACATTGCGCCCGTAAGGTCAAGGCGTTCGGCAAACCATGACAAGGTGGTAAGCATAAATACAAATGTGAGCATGCAGGTGGTGGTATCCTCTCCCGTATCCATAGAGGAGGCTGCGGAGGTGTGCAAGCATCTTAAGGAGAGAAAGACGATAGTTATCAATCTTGAAAAGACCGAGGCGGAGATCGCTCAGAGGATAAGCGATTTTCTCTGCGGTGCGGGCTATGCGCTTGATTGTTCCATACAGTCCATATCGGACGAGATATTTATTATCTGCCCCGCAAACGTAAAAATCACGGGCGAGTTCAAGCAGGAGCTTGCAGCCAACGGCATAAAGATACCTACTGCCGCAATATGGCGCAACTAAGGGATATGTTATGATAGCAAATATTTATATAGCTTTGGGATATTTTGTAAGGTTTTTGGAGCTTATGGTGCTTATAAGATGTATCCTTTCATGGATACCCATGAGGTTCAACAATCCGTTTGTCAATTTTATAAATTCCGTTACCGAGCCTATGCTTTTTCCTATAAGAAAAATGGTGTACAAGTCCCCTTTGGGAGGTCCGGGTATGATGCTGGATATTTCACCTGTTATACTCATGCTGCTGCTTGACGGCATTTACGGCATAGCGGGTCAGCTGCTTATGGGTGCCGGCATATGAACAAGCCGCAGCTTTTAAAGGGTATAACCGATGACGAGGAGCGTATACTTTACGCAAGGGCTTTGGATAAGGCATTCCTTGCGGAAAGGAGCGGCAGGGCGCAGTTTTCGGATTTTATGGATCCCCGCAAGGCGGGAGTGTTTTGCACTCTTGCGGATAAGGAGAGGAGCCTTGGCGTAAAAAGGCTGCTTTGGGGCGGCTTTGAGGATGCGGAAAGGCGTATGATAGGCTTTTTCCCCGATTATGAGGAGCCGTCACGGGAGAGCTTTCCGATAGTATGTATAAGGATAGCATACAACGGCAAATTCAGCAGGGAGCTTACACACAGGGACTTTCTCGGTTCGGTGCTGGGGCTCGGCATAAACAGGGAAAAGGTCGGCGACATAATCGTTGAGGACGAGAGCGCCTGTATATTTGTCCGTGACGAGGTATCCGACTTTATATGCACGGGGCTTGAACGTGTGGGCCGTACAAAGGTAAAAACGGAGCTTGTAGGCACATATTCGGGACAGGCAAAGCAAGGGGAGGAAAGGCGCATAACGGTTGCCTCTCTCAGGCTGGATGCGGTGCTGAGCGGTGCCTTTAACATATCGAGGGGCAAGACTTCGGATATGATAAGGGCGGAAAAGGCTTTTGTCAACTGGACGCCTGCTTCGGGCGGCTCGGGCAGTGTTGCCGAGGGAGATATGCTTACTCTGCGGGGTATAGGCAGGGTAAGGCTCAAAAAAATAGAGGGTACAACAAAAAAGGACAGGGTCGCTGTTGTACTGGAGATATTTAAACAATAATATTATTAATATACTTTATTTTGGGGGCATATTTTGGCTTGCTTTAAAATATACCCCAAAAAAACGGCATTATGTGCGAAATTTGTAAAAGGAGTGATTGTTTTGCTGACACCTGCGGATATTGAAAATGCTGAGTTTAAGAGGGTCGCAAGGGGAAAGGGCTACGACTGCGACGATGTGGACGATTTTCTGGATCTTGTTATTGAGGATTTTGAAAAAATGCTCAACGAAAATGCAAGGCTCAACGACAAAATCAGCGTTATGAATGATGCCATACAGCATTACAAGGATATGGAGGACAGCCTTAAGGCCTCTATTGTAAAGAGCGAAAAGGCCGCCGAGGAAACCAAGCAGAACGCAAAGGCGGAGGCAGAGGGCATTGTAAATGCCGCAAAGCAAAAGGCTAAGGAAATAATAGAAAGAGCAAACAGCGAGCAGTACAAGATAGAGGCGGATACCGACCTCATAAGGGAAAAATACGAGGCATTGAGGATAAAGATAAAAACATTGCTTACCTCCGAACTGGAATTGCTCGAGAGCTCGTCAGAGGATTAAAAAAGGGCTTTTTTCTGTGTGATTTTGCATAAATCGCATAGAAAAAAGCCTCTTTTGGTGCTTTGCATCAAATTATGCTTAGTATAAAATTTTGTTGACTAATCGTATACATAGTGTTATTATTGACAATAAAAGTAATCTGCTCCGTACAATGGGAGTGTGGGGCAGTGGTTTCAATTGTGTATTTATGCGGGGTGAAGATATGCTTGCCAAGGTCATTTCGGCTGCCATTATGGGCATAGACGGTTACAGGGTGGATGTTGAGGTGGATATAAGCACCGGTCTGCCTGCTTTTGATATTGTGGGTCTGCCCGACAATGCGGTCAGGGAGTCAAAGGAAAGGGTAAGGACAGCCATAAAAAACTCCGGCTTTGACTTCCCGGTAAAGCGTATAACGGTAAACCTTGCTCCCGCAAATACCCGTAAGGAGGGTCCTGCCTTTGATTTGCCCATAGCTGTGGGCATACTTGTATGTATAGGCGTTATAAAGCCCGAGGCGGTTGAAGGCACCCTGTTTTTGGGAGAGCTTTCTCTGGACGGAGCGGTAAAGAGTGTTGACGGCGTGCTGCCTATGGTCGCCTCGGCGGAGGCAAACGGTGTAAGGCGCTGCTTTTTGCCTGCGGGCAACGCAAGGGAGGCAGCCATAGTTTCGGGCGTTGAGGTAATACCTGCGGACAGCCTGCAAAGGCTTGTTTCGGTATGTACGGGCAGGGAGGAGCCGACGGTATTCCATGCCGATGCCGAGGAGCTTTTTGAGGCCGCAGGCGGCGAAGGGCTGGATTTTGCCGATGTAAAGGGACAGGAGGCAGTTAAAAGGGCTCTTGAAATAGCGGCTGCGGGTATGCACAATATTATTATGGTAGGGCCTCCGGGCTCGGGCAAAACGATGATGGCAAAGCGTATACCCACTATCCTGCCCGATCTTACCGTGGAGGAGAGCATAGAGATAACAAAAATATACTCCGTAGCGGGGCTTATGCGCAACGGGCGCTCGCTTATCACAAAAAGGCCTTTCCGTTCGCCGCACCACACCATATCGGGTGTGGCTATGGTAGGCGGCGGCAGGATACCAAAGCCGGGCGAGGTAAGCCTTTCGCACAATGGGGTGCTGTTTTTGGACGAGCTGCCGGAGTTTGAAAGAGGCGTGCTGGAGGAGCTGCGTCAGCCCCTGGAGGACGGAGAAATAACGGTTTCAAGGGTAAACGGCAGTATGACGTTCCCTGCAAGTCTTATGTTTGTTGCAGCCATGAATCCGTGTCCGTGCGGTTTTTACGGCTATTCGGACAAGTGCCGCTGCACAAATACGCAGATAAACAAGTATATGGGCAAGGTGTCGGGCCCTCTGCTTGACAGGATAGATGTACAAATAGAGGCTTCCGCCGTGGATTACGAGGATATGCGTTCAAAAAAACATGCGGAAAGCTCTGCCGAAATAAAAAAACGTGTTGCCGCTGCGCACAGTATACAGGCGGAGCGCTACAGGGACGAGGATATTTACTTCAACAGTCAGCTTTCCGCCTCTCAGACGGAAAGGTTCTGCAAATTGGGCAAGGCAGAGGAAGAGCTTATAAGGTCGGCATTTGACAGGCTGGGCTTCAGCGCAAGGGCTTATCATAAGCTGTTGAAGCTTGCAAGGACAATAGCGGATCTTGACGGCGGAGGAGAAATTACCGTAAGGCATATTGCGGAGGCAATACAGCTGAGGAGCCTTGACAGGCGCCTGCTGTGCTGATAAAAAAGGCTGAAGTATCGGGAGGTATATATGCTAAGTGACGAAAACGCATTGCTTTGGCTTGCATCGGTTTTGAATATAACACCCAAAAGAAAGCACGAGCTTGCGGAAAAATTCGGCTCCGCTGCGGCATTGGCGTCGGCGGGCAGGGATAAAGTGGTAAAGGCAGGCTTTACGGAGGATATTGCAGATGCGCTTTTTGCGTCCGAGCCGGAAAAATATGCAGCCGATATTCTGGGCAGGCTGTATAAAACCCAGACGGATTTCATAAGCTGTAACAATAAGGAGTATCCGTCAAGGCTTAAACAAATATACGATTATCCTCTTGTGCTTTTCAAAAAGGGTACTCTGCCCGATATGTCGGATAAAAAGGTGCTGAGCATGGTAGGCTCACGCCGCTGTACAAGCTACGGCGCAACGGTCACCTATGATACGGCAAAGGAGCTTGCAGGCAGGGGAGTTGTGATAGTGAGCGGTATGGCGGACGGCATAGACAGTATGTCGCACAGGGGTGCGCTTGATGCGGACGGAGATACCGTGGCTGTATTGGGCTGCGGCGTGGATATATGCTATCCCGCAGGCAACAGAGAGCTTATGGACAGGATATGCGAAAAGGGCTGCGTCATAAGCGAACTGCCGCCGTCGGTACACCCCAGCAAATATACATTCCCTGCAAGAAACAGGATAATCAGCGGGCTTTGCGATGTGCTTGCCGTTATGGAGGCGGACGAAAAAAGCGGCACCCTGATAACGGTGGATCACGCCATAGACCAGGGGCGTGACGTTATGGCGCTGCCGGGCAACGTAACAAGCCGCTTCAGCAGGGGCACAAACAGGCTTATAAAAGAAGGAGCGGGCATAATAACCTCTGCGGAGGATATTTGTGCCTGTCTGGGCATTGAGGAAAACAATAAAAATAAAAAAAATTACGAAAAAATAAATATTTCTCTTGCGCCCGAGGAAAAATTGGTTTATGATTGTATTCATTCGGAGCCTGTGACCTCCGATGAAATTACCGCAGTCCTTGACATGTCTGTGCGTGATGTCCAGTATGCGCTTACCATGCTGGAGCTTAAGGGTGCGGTAAGTGCCGTTTCGGGGCATAGGTATATAAGAAGGCTTTGATATGCTGCGGCTTTGGCTGCGGCGGATTATACAAGGGGGAGCATTATGAGCAGCAAAAAAAATTTGGTTATTGTAGAGTCGCCTGCAAAGGCAAAAACTCTTAAAAAGTTTTTGGGCAGCAATTACAAGATAGAGGCGTCGGTCGGTCATGTCAGGGATCTGCCCAAAAGCGAGCTGGGTATAGATATAAACAATGATTTTGAGCCTAAATATATAACTATAAGGGGAAAGGGCGAGCTGCTTGCAAAGCTCCGCAAGGAGGTAAAGGCGGCTGACAGGGTATACCTTGCCACCGACCCCGACCGTGAGGGCGAGGCAATAAGCTGGCACCTTATGCACGCACTCAAGCTTGACGACAAAAAGGCAAGCAGGATAACCTTTAACGAGATAACCAAAAACGCCGTTAAAAAGAGCATAAAGGAGGCAAGAAAAATCGATATGGATCTTGTCGATGCTCAGCAGGCAAGGCGTGAGGTGGACAGGATAGTCGGCTACAAGATCAGCCCCCTTTTGTGGAAAAAGGTAAAAAAAGGCTTAAGCGCAGGACGTGTACAGTCGGTTGCGCTTTCGCTCATATGCGACAGGGAGGAAGAGATAGACAACTTTATCCCCAAGGAATACTGGAGCATTGACGTGCAGCTTAAAACAGGCAAAAACAAAACGGTAAAGGCAAGGTTTTACGGCAAGGGCAAAAAAAAGCTTGAGCTTAACAGCAAGGCGGAAACGGACAAGGTGCTTGACGAGGTAAAAAACAAAGCCTTTACGGTTTCCTCCGTAAGGCGTGGCAACAGGGTAAAAAATCCCGTGCCTCCTTTTACCACAAGCACAATGCAGCAGGAGGCGTCCAAGCTGCTCGGCTTCGGCTCACAAAAGACCATGCGCATTGCCCAGCAGCTCTATGAGGGCGTAGATATAAAGGGCGAGGGTACGGTAGGCCTTGTATCCTACATCCGTACAGACTCTGTGCGTATTGCGGACGAGGCATACGAGGAGGCAAAGGAGCTTATACTTGCAAACTACGGCGAGGAGTATGTAAAGGAACGCAGACAGTATACGACCGATAAAAGGGCGCAGGACGCCCACGAGGCAATAAGGCCCACAAGCGCAAAAAGGCTGCCCGATGCTATAAAGGACAGTCTTTCCAGGGATCAGTACAGGCTTTACAAGCTCATATGGGAGAGGTTTGTGGCAAGCCAGATGCCTCAGGCGCAGTACACAACAATATCCGCCGATATAGAGTCGGGCGGCTACAGCTTCAGGGCATCGGGCTCACTGCTTGTGTTTGACGGCTATCTTTCGGTATATAAAAAGAATGAGGAAAAGGAGGAGGAAACCTCCATGCCCGAGGTAATGGACGGAGATGTGCTCAAAATGACGGAAATCACACCGCTGCAGCACTTTACTCAGCCTCCGGCAAGGTATACCGAGGCTATGCTCATAAAAACGCTTGAGGATATAGGCGTAGGCAGACCAAGCACCTATGCGCCCACAATAAGCGTTATACAGGCACGCAACTATGTTACCAAGGAGGATAAGCTCTTTTATACAACGGAGCTTGGCGAGGTGGTAAACAAGATAATCACATCAAACTTCGGTTCGATAATAAATACCGATTTTACCGCCGATATGGAGAGCACTCTCGACAGGGTGGAATCGGGCGAAATAGAATGGAAGCAGATCTTAAGGGACTTTTATCCTCTGCTTAAGGATCTCCTGGACAAGGCGGAGAGCAATGTCGAAAACGTAAAGCTGGAGGATGAGGTGACCGATGTTATCTGTGACGAATGCGGCAGAAATATGGTAATAAAGTACGGCAGATACGGCAAATTCCTTGCCTGCCCGGGCTTTCCCGAGTGCCGCTTCACAAAGCCGCTTTATGAGGATACGGGCGTAAAATGCCCAAAATGCGGAGGCAAGGTGCTTATCAAAAAAACCAAAAAGGGCAGAAAATACTATGGCTGCGAAAACAATCCCGATTGCGACCTTATGCTCTGGAACAAGCCTACGGGAGAGCTTTGCCCCGAATGCGGCTCCGCTCTTGTCATAAAGGGTTCAAGATCGGCACGCATAGCATGCAGCAACGGAGAATGCCAATACTCAAGGGAGGCTGAACAGGCAAAGGATGACTGAGCCTGTATAATGGATATATGACGGAATATGATTTGTTAAGGCAGTCGTACAGGGCATTGCTTGCGTCTGCCGATAATGCCGTGCAGGCACTGGAACAGATGGCGGAAAGGCTCAGCGCCGATCTGCCCGCAAACGTTGTTATAGCCGACAGCAGAGGATGTATTGCCGCACAGGCAAGGCTGGAGTATTTTAATCCCTTTGGCAGGGAAAAGGGCGAGATGCTGGATACGGTGCTTGCGGACAGCCTTGCGGAGTTGGACAGCGACCTTACGGATGTGCCTATGGATCGGCTGCCCGTAAGGACAGCCGCAAAAAGCGATATAAGGCAGTATACGGCAAGCATATTTGCCGCAAAGGTGTACCGCAGCAGGGCGTGCAGCCTTATAGTCTATCGCAGGGAGGCGCCCCTCGATGATGACGAAAAGGCGCTTTGTGCCTTTGTGTCGTGCGCCGCAGCCCTTATACTCAGCTCCCGTGACAATGAGCAGCGGCTTAATGAAAAGCGCAAGCGTGAGATAATAAAAACCGTTACCGAGTCGCTTTCATACTCGGAGCTTATGGTATCGGGCATAATTTTCAGGTATCTGGGCTCAAACGAGGGCATTATAGTGGCAAGCCGCATGGCCGACAGCGAGGGCATAACCCGCTCGGTCATAGTAAATGCAATAAGAAAGCTCGAGAGCGCAGGCATACTGGAGTCACGCTCGCTGGGCATGAAGGGTACTTACATAAAAGTGCTTAATGATTATTTTGCCTCGGAAATTGCAAAAATCAAAAAATAATAAAAAGGTGTTGAAAAATTGCCCGAAAATTGGTAGCATATAGATATATGATCTGCACTGATGTCATGGGTCAACGGTCGGGGGTATGTACTATGGATGAAGTCAGGCTTTACAGGCGTCGGTTTATACCCGATGAAAGGATACTGCTTAAGGATGATATTATAGTAAGCATTTGTGAGGACAGGCTGGTCACAAGGTGGAACGTGCTCACAAAGAGGCATGATTTTACGCACGGCTCAAGCTGTTACTTTTTTAAGGAGGGCTGGAAGATAAGCCGTTTTATGACTGAGGACGACAGGCTGCTTTACTGGTACTGCGATATTATAGAAACGGAGTACGATGCCAAGGAAAATGCTTATACGCTTAACGACCTGCTTATAGACGTTATTGTATATCCCGACGGCAGAGTCGAGGTGGTGGATATCGACGAGGCGGCTCTTGCCCTTGAAAAGGATATAATACCCAAGGAGCTCGTGATAAAATCTCTTTACAGGCTAAACGAACTGCTTAAGGTGATATATTCGGGCAGGTTTCCGCTTTACAGCGCATATGCGGAGGTATGACCTATGGACGGCAGGGGGAATATCCATACCGGACACAGGGAGAGAATGCGCAAAAGATTTATCGAACAGGGCAGTGCGGACGGCTTTGAGGATCATGAAATGCTGGAGATGCTCCTTTACTATGCGGTAAAGAGGAGCGATACAAATGCACTTGCTCATAAAATGATAAACAGCTTCGGCTCGTTTCATGCCTTGCTTGACGCCTCTGTGCCGGAAATTATGGAAAGCTGCGGCGTCAGTGAAGCAACAGCCTTTCTGGTGAGCCTTATGCCGTATATAGCAAGGCGCTACGGCGGCAGCGCAAACGGACAAAAAAGCAGGATAGGCTCAAAAAACGATGCCTTTGATATTATACAGCCTATGATAACCGACCATGCCTCGGAGCAGTTTTTTGTGGTGTGTCTTGACGAGGGCTATAACCTTATTAAGCTTAAAAGTCTTGCACAGGGCACGGCCACAAGCACGGAGGTGCGTCTGGAAACCATAATATCCATGGTTATAAAGCACAAGGCGGCATATGCGATAATTGCTCACAATCATCCCGGGCATACCTACGGTCCGTCGGGAGATGACATTGCCGCTACCGAAAAAATAAAATCGGCTTTTGCCATAATAAATGTAGTATTACTTGACCATATAATCATATGCGGCGACAAATGCTTCAGCTTTGCTCAAAACCGCATATGCGGTCTGCATTATTAAAGGAGGTTTTTACATGGACAAGAAAAGATTGGTAAGGGTGGAAAACGGTATGCTTGCAGGCGTTTGCGGAGGCCTTGCGCAGTATATTGGCATAGACCCCACCATAATAAGGCTCGTTTGGGCTATCGTTACTCTTTTTACGGGTGTTGCTTTGGGCATTATTATATACATTATATGCGCTGTAGTTATACCAAAGGACGACGGTATAATAGACTGAGCGTCTTAAACGGAGGATAATTTCAAATGGAAAAGAATATGGAAAAAATAGTGGCTCTTGCAAAGTCCAGAGGCTTTGTTTTCCCGGGTTCGGAGATATACGGAGGTCTTGCCAACACATGGGATTACGGCCCTTTGGGTGTGGAGCTGAAAAACAATGTAAAAAAGGCGTGGTGGAAGAAGTTTGTACAGGAGAGCCCCTATAATACGGGTGTGGACTGTGCAATACTTATGAACCCTCAGGTATGGGTGGCAAGCGGCCATGTGGGCGGTTTTAACGACCCCCTTACGGACTGCAAGGAGTGCCACGAGCGCTTCAGAGCCGACAACATAATTGAGGATTACAACAAGGCAAACGGCATAGAGGGAAATGCGGACGGCTGGACAAACGAGCAGATGATGGACTACATCAAGGAAAAGCAAATCCCCTGCCCAACCTGCGGTGCGCACAATTTTACCGATATAAGGCAGTTTAACCTTATGTTCAAGACGCATGCAGGCGTTACCGAGGAGGAGAAGAACGTTGTTTATATGCGTCCGGAAACCGCACAGGGTATCTTTGTAAACTTTAAAAACGTTCAGAGGACTACAAGGAAAAAGATCCCCTTTGGCATAGGTCAGATAGGCAAATCGTTCAGAAACGAGATAACACCCGGCAATTTTACATTCAGAACAAGAGAGTTTGAGCAGATGGAGCTTGAATTTTTCTGTAAGCCCGGCACAGAGCTTGAGTGGTTCTCCTACTGGAAGGACTTTTGCAAAAATTGGCTTCTGAGCCTTAACATAGCCGAAAGCAGCATTGTTATGCGTGATCACGACCCTGCGGAGCTTGCTCATTACAGCAACGGCACTACCGATATAGAGTTTATGTTTCCGTTTGGCAGAGGCGAGCTGTGGGGCATTGCTTCGAGGACGGACTTCGATCTTAAGGCGCATGCAAGCCATTCGGGCGAAAATATGGAGTATTTTGACCCGACAACAAACGAGAAGTATGTTCCTTACTGTATCGAGCCTTCGCTCGGTGCGGACAGAGTTACCCTTGCCTTCCTGTGCGAGGCTTACGACGAGCAGGAGCTGGAGGGCGGCGATGTAAGGACGGTGCTGCATTTCCATCCTGCGCTTGCACCGGTAAAGGCTGCGGTGCTGCCTCTTTCCAAAAAACTCAACGAGCCTGCTATGGAGGTATACAACGAGCTTTGCAAGTACTTTAACTGCGAATTTGACGATGCACAGAGCATAGGCAAGCGCTATCGCCGTCAGGATGAGATAGGTACGCCTGTCTGCATAACCTACGACTTTGATTCCGCCGAGGACGGCTGCGTTACCGTGCGTGACAGGGATACAATGCAGCAGGAGAGGATAAGCATATCCGACCTCAGATCATATATAGAGGGCAAGCTTGCGTTTTGACGTTATTGTTTCCCGAAGGCAGGCATAACTTCACGGGCAAACGGGCTTAAATGCGGGAGTGTTTGCCTTTGAGGCAGGTTTTGAAATTTTTGCGGTATTGGGGGACGGCTTTTGTACACGGAGCAAGACAGTACATACGGCTGTCCCCTGTACTGCTTTTTTGTCCGAGGGGCTTTTGTAAAAAAATATAAAATAAGTGTTGACAAAGTAAAAAAATAATGATAAGATAATTCTTGCGTTGAAAGAAAGGCATTCAGGCTGTAAAATAACCTTATTTTATAAGGCAGCTTAGCATCTTAAGGCGCCGTCAGCTTAAAGCCTTTTGGCTTTAGCGATACCGTAAGGCAGGCTATAATCCGCAGGCGGAATTCACTTCCGCCGAGGAAAACAGCGAGTTTCAAGGGACTTTTAGTCCCGCCGGAATGAGCTGTTTATACTTCTGCTTACTTTCGGAAAAGTTCCAAAGGGACTTTTTCGATATTAAATAAGCGCGATTAGCTCAGTTGGTAGAGCAGGTGACTCTTAATCACAAGGTCCGGGGTTCGAGCCCCCGATCGCGCATCGCCAAGCTTTTTGGCTTTATATAAGGGGCGTATACCCCATCAATAAGCGCGATTAGCTCAGTTGGTAGAGCAGGTGACTCTTAATCACAAGGTCCGGGGTTCGAGCCCCCGATCGCGCACTTAAAAAGGCGGGTTTGCGTTAGCGGGCTCGTTTTTTTTATCGGCGCACAAGCGTATTTAGGGTAAAAAAGCAGGGCGTTTGCCATAAATTTTGCCAAATTGATAAAAAACTCTTGCAAATCGGCTTAAGCTGTGGTAAAATAACAACGTTGCATATAACACACGTTGGTGGTTTTGGTAAGCTGTGCCGCTTGTAAAGCGGTTCTTGTCATAAACCGACGGAGGAATAACAAATTTTAAGGAGGACGAAATAATGGGTGTTATTTCAATGAAGCAGTTACTTGAAGCAGGTGTTCACTTTGGTCACCCGACAAGAAGATGCAACCGTAAAATGGCAGAATATATCTTTGCCGAAAGAAACGGTATCTATATTATCGACCTGCAGAAGACCGTTAAAAAGGTCGAGGAGGCTTATGCGGCAGTTGCCGACATCGTCAGGGACGGCGGCACGGTGCTCTTTGTAGGCACAAAGAAGCAGGCTCAGGACTCCATAAAGGAGGAGGCTCTCAGGTGCGGTATGTACTATGTAAACGAGAGATGGTTAGGCGGTATGCTTACCAACTTTGAAACCGTTAAAACAAGGATAAAGAGATTAAAAGAGCTTGATGCCATGGTTGAGGACGGCACAATGGATCTTCTCCCAAAGAAGGAGGTCGCAAAGCTCATGCACGAAAAGGAAAAGCTTGACAGAAATATAGGCGGTATCAAGGAGATGGACAGGATACCCGATTGTATATTTATAGTTGACCCACGCAAGGAGCATATTGCAGTGCTTGAGGCTCAGAGCCTCGGTATCCCTACCGTAGGTATTGTTGATACAAACTGTGATCCGGAGGAGATCGACTATGTTATCCCCGGCAATGATGACGCTATCCGTGCCGTAAAGCTTATTGCAGGCAGGATCGCAGATGCTGTTATCGAGTCCAAGCAGGGCGAGGCTAACGACGTGGAAGAAGAGAGTGCCGATGCACAGGCATAAGCGCACCGCAAAGATATGATTAATTGACGGAGGTATAAAAATGGCTGTTACTGCTGCTTTAATAAAGGAACTTAGAGGTATGACAGGCGTAGGCATGAGCGACTGCAAGGCTGCTCTTGTTGAAACCGACGGTGATATTGAAAAGGCTGTGGAAGTCCTCAGGAAAAAGGGTATCGCAAAGGCAGAGAAAAAGGCAGGTCGTGTTGCCGCAGAGGGTCTTAGCTTTACTTATATTACAGAGGACGGCAAGGCTGCCGCTGCTGTTGAGGTAAACAGCGAAACAGACTTTGTTGCCAAAAACGAAATATTCAGGACATTTGTTGAAAACGTTGCAAAGCAGGCTGTTAAGTCTGATGCTGCCGATATGGACGCATTTATGGCTGAGCCTTGGATAGAGGACGGCTCCAAAACCGTTAAGGAGGCTCTTGTTGAAAAGATTTCCGTTATCGGCGAGAACCTTTCAATAAGAAGATTTAAAAAGTTTACCGCAGAGGAGAACAGCGTATTTGTTTCCTATCTTCATGCAGGCGGCAAGGTTGCTGTTTTGCTTGAATTCCTCTCCGATGTTAAAAACGACGCTCTTATTGAGGCAGGCAAGAATGTTTGCATGCAGATCGCCGCTATGAACCCTAAGTTTGTACGCAGAGAGGATGCTCCCGCAGACTTCATCGCCAAGGAGAGAGAGATACTCACCGAGCAGGCTAAGGCAGACCCCAAAAATGCAGGCAAGCCCGATAATATCCTTGAAAAGATGATAGAGGGTCGTATCAATAAGGAGCTTAAGGAATTCTGCCTTGTTGACCAGGAGTATGTAAAGGACGACAAGATCAGCGTAGGCAAGTATGTTGAGAGCGTTGCAAAGGAGATCGGCGCTAAGGTATCCGTAAAGGCATTTGTTCGTTTTGAAACAGGTGAGGGTATCGCAAAGAAGGACGAGGATTTTGCAGCCGAGGTTGCAAAGGCTATTCAGGGCTGATAAATACGCCTTTTAACGCAATACGGGCCTTTGTGTGATCAATATAGGTAATGTATATATTTTGTAAATACACCATAAAAGGAGGTGCTTCGATATGAAAATGACATTTCAGCCAAAAACCAGACAGAGAAGCAAGGTTCACGGCTTCAGAAAGAGAATGAGTACTGCCAACGGCAGAAAGGTTATACTGAGAAGACGCAGAAAGGGCAGAAAGGCTTTGTCTGCATAATTGTTGAATAAAGCCCGCTTTATGGCGGGCTTTAATTGTATTTTACAATGTAAATGGATTTTTTTGCTTATTAAAATTATTGTAATGGGGGTAACCCTATGTTATTTACCGAGTCCCTTAAAAAAAACCATCAGTTCAGGTTTGTATATAACAGGGGCAGATCAATTGCCAACAGATACCTTGTTATGTATGTTGTAAAAAACAGTCTTGATATAAACCGCATAGGTTATTCGGTCAGCAAAAAGGTTGGCAACAGTGTTGTAAGGAGCCGTGTGACCAGACTCCTCAGAGAGAGCTACCGCCTTAACGAGCATATGCTGGAATCGGGCTTTGACATAGTTGTAGTTGCAAGGGCGGCAATGAAGGATGCGTCATATGCGGATGCAGAGCATTCGCTTAAGCACCTGTTAAAAAAACACAGGCTGTTAAAGGAACAGAAGGATGTATATGCTTAAAGGCAGTGTACTTTTTTTAATAAGGTTTTACCGTTTGTATATTTCTCCGCTTAAAATGCCGTGCTGCAGGTTTACGCCCACATGTTCGGCATATGCGTATGAGGCAATATCAAAATACGGCATTTTAAAGGGAGGCTGTTTAAGCATAAAACGCATTTTAAAATGCCATCCGTTTTACAAGGGGGATCCATACGACCCCGTACCGTAGTTTTATCGCAGTATTTATAGGGGACGGCCCGCAAAGCAGGGTGTTTTACAGGCATCTGCATCGGGAGGCGGCCGTTCCGCCCCACACATTAGGAGGAGCTTATGTTTTCAGCGCTTGATATGCTTGCCAGAACCCCGGATATATTAAATGACCCAAGCTTTATTACGGGTGCGATAGCGTGGGTTTTGGGCAAGATAGTTAATTTTTTCTTTATATTTGTTTACAACAATATAACGCAGGTCAATTCTCTTGGCCTTTCCATAATATTTTTGACTGTATTTGCACGTCTGCTTATGACTCCTATAGCCTATAAGCAGCAAAAATCTATGTTTGTTATGCAAAAGCTTCAGCCGGAGCTGCAGAAAATAAGGGATAAATATAAGGATAATCTCTCCGACCCCGAAGTTCAGAAAAAAATGAACATAGAAACACAAAGGGTGTATACAAAGCATAACTACAGCCCTCTCAGCGGCTGTCTGCCTTTGCTTATACAAATGCCCATATTCTTCGGGCTTTACTATATAATGCGACATCCGTTTTTATATATTGATGTAATAAACGATATATATACACAGTTTTCGACCATAGTGATGGAGTTTGCCGTAAAATCAGGCTCGGACAGCTCCATAATGAAGCTTATAACAGAGTTTGGCATAAGCAAGGGCCTTGAGGCGGGCACAACGATAAATGTGGAAACGTTTGCAAGGCTTTTGAATGCGCTTGACCCCGCACAGGTACAGCAGCTTGTGCACGGCGTCGGCTCGGACTCCCTTTCTGCCCTCTTTGAGCAGAAGCAGGCTATCGAAACCTTTATGGGTATAAGCCTTACCGAAACGGTGGGCTTCGCTCTTAACAAAAAGCTGATAATACCTGTTTTATCGGCAGCAACCACATGGCTCTCCTCATGGCTTATGACAAGGAAGAATAAATCCGAGGATCCTCAGGTACGCAGCCAGCAGCAGATAATGAATGTTGTCATGCCTATAATGATGGCATGGATAACAACGGGTCTGCCCGGCGGTGTCGGCCTTTACTGGGTAACCTCAAACATCTTCCAGATATGTCAGCAGGCTGTGTTAAGCAGACACTTTGAAAAGAAAAAAGAGCGTGAGGAACAGGAAGAAAAGGACAGTAAAAACAAAAAGAACGGGGGCAGCAAAAAATGATAAAATGTATCGAGATGACAGGCAAAACCGCCAGTGAAGCAATACAGGCGGCATGTGAAAAAATGGGGCTTAAAATTACCGATGTTGAGTACGAGATATTGGACGAGGGCTCCAAGGGGCTTTTTGGCATAGGCGCAAGACCCGCCAAGGTAAAGGTGTGGGTGATCGGCTATGACGAGGCTGCCGAAAAGGCTGCCGCAGAGGCTGCAAGAGCCGAGAAGGAGGCAAAAAAGCAGCTTGAGGCGGAAAAGGCAGCCAAGGAAAAGGCTGCAAAGGAAAAAGCTGCCAAGGAAAAGGCAGAAAAGGAAAGATCCGTCAAGGCGACAAAGGAGCAGAGCGAACCCGTAAAATCGGACGAGAAGACCGTAACGGACGAGCCAAGACCGGAGCGTCCTCAGCTTACCGAGGCAGATATGGAGAAGGTTGCCGCACAGAGCAAAAAGTTCCTGTCGGATGTATTTGCCGCAATGAATATCGAGGTGGAAATAGACGCAAAATTTGTGGACAGCAAGCAGCTGCTCATAAATATGGAGGGTCCCGAAATGGGAGTTGTTATAGGCAAAAGAGGTCAGACCCTCGACAGCCTGCAGCACCTTGTAGGGCTTGTGGTAAACAAGGGTGAGTTTGCATTCATTACGGTAACGCTCGATACCGAGGGTTACAGAAAAAGGCGCAGGGAAACCCTTGAGCACCTTGCATTCAACCTTGCCAAAAAGGCAAAGCATCTGCATAAAAACGTTGTGCTGGAGCCTATGAATCCATACGAAAGGCGCATTATACATTCCACCCTGCAAAACGACAGGTATGTTACCACCTACAGCGAGGGCGTAGAGCCTCACAGGTATGTGGTAATAGCGCCCAAAACAAGGGAGCAAAGGGAAAGAAATTATTGATAAGATATATTTAGAGGTGAAGTTATGAATATTTTTGCCGAAATGGGCAAATCACTGTCTTTTTCAAATTACAGGCTGTACAGAAGCGACAGAGGAGGCAAAAACTTTCTCTACCTGCTTATGCTGTCGATAATAGGCTTTATAATAGTTGTAATGCTCGGCTTTTATGTTCCTGTTATGCTTAACGGAGGCATCGAGTCGTTTCTTGACGAGGTGCCGGATTTTTCTATGTCTTCGGACGGCATACTTACAATAGACCATGAACCTATTGACAGCGTTACGGACGAAAACCAAAGGCTTGTAGTTGATACGGGATATGAGTACGGCTATGATGACAGCACGGGCACCATATACCGCATTATCGGATATGCGGATGACGCATCGGGCTATACTACCGAGGATGTTATAGATGTATCTCAGTACAGCCAGAGTGCGGTAATATCCAAAAATGCGCTTGTAATGTATCAGCAGGGGCAGTGTGAGGTTCTGGAATATAACGAGATCCCTGCCAATATACTCTCGAAAATAAGCAACGAGGGTCTGCTTGAGCTTATAAAAAGTATGGCAATTATAATTACCGTAATAGTATTTTTTGCGTTTATAATAAGGCTTGCTTTATGGAATATTGTAAATGCGGCTATAGGCGCAATAATAAGCAGCAATATGGGCGTAAAAAACACCTTCGGACAGAACTATGCAATGGCGCTCAGAGCTTATACACCCGTGTACCTTGTATCCTGCATACTTGTGGCATTCGGTATAAGCGTGCCGTTCAAGTGGGTGATCATGCTGCTTGTAACGGGCTTTATACTCTCAAAGGCAATAAAGACTATCAAGGCTCAGCTTGAAAAGGACGCTGCCGAGGCAGCTATGACCGCTGCGGCTCCCAATGCCGACAGCGACCTTATGTTCCGTGCCATGTACGGAGAAAACGATGTATATCATAATACCGGCTCGGATACAAATACCGACGGTAACGACAACAGATATTGATTTTTTGGGGCTGTCAGCTTTGACAGCCCAATTTTGTATGAGGTGACAATTATGCTCAAGGTAAATCTGGATGATACCATAGCGGCGCTGTCCACACCCGCAGGCAGCGGAGGCATAGGCATAGTGCGCATAAGCGGACCCGATGCCGTAGAGGTGGCAGACAGGCTTTTTGTGCCTGCAAAGGGCAAGCCCCTTGGGGAGAGAAAAAGCCACACGGTAAGCTACGGCAAAATAGTGTACGATGGCAGAGTATGCGACGAGGTGCTTGTAAGCATAATGAGAGCCCCCAATACCTATACCCGTGAGGATATTGCCGAGATAAACTGCCACGGCGGAATAAGGTCGGTAACGGCTGTGCTGGAGGCTGTGCTGAAGTCGGGTGCAAGGCTTGCCGAGCCGGGAGAGTTTACCAAGCGTGCATTTTTAAACGGCAGGATAGACCTTACACAGGCAGAGGCGGTGGCGGATATAATATCCGCAAAAACGGACAAAAGCCGTGAGGCGGCGCTAAAACGGCTGGACGGCAGCCTGTGCGTCAAAATAAGGGCGCTTAGGGAGAAGATACTGCTTATGCTTGCCAATATCGAGGCTGCGATAGACTATCCCGAGCATGATGACGAAACAATGACCTACGAGTCTGTGGCAAACGGCAGCAGGGAGCTTATGTCCGAGCTTGACAGGCTTATTGCAGGCGCCGATACGGGCAGGATATACAAGGAAGGCATAAAAACAGTTATACTGGGCAAGCCCAATGTGGGCAAAAGCTCTCTTTTAAATGCGGCGGTGGATGAGGAAAGAGCCATAGTTACCGATATACCCGGCACCACACGGGATGTGCTGGAGGAGCTGATAAACATAAACGGCATACCTCTCAGGCTGACAGATACCGCAGGCATAAGGGATACAGACAACCCCATTGAAAAAATAGGGGTGGAAAAAAGCCGCAGCCTTGCGGACGAGGCGGATCTTGTGCTGCTTATGCTGGACGGCTCAAGACCCCTTGACGATGAGGACAGGAAGCTTATAAACCTGTCGGAAAACAAAAACAGGATAGTAATCATCAACAAGAGCGACCTTGCGCAGTGTATTGATATTAGCGAAATAACAGCGCTTACAGGCAGCGATCCGATAGCTGTGTCCGTTAAACAGGACAGCGGTATAGAGCTTATATACGAGCGCATAAGGTCAATGTTTCTTGGCGGCAGCATAGCTGCGGACGATGAGGTGCTTATTTCCTCCGAAAGAAACAAAAACAGTCTGTACAAAGCAAAACAATTCCTTTATAATGTAATTGAAACGGTAGACAACCGTATGCCCGAGGATCTTATATCCATAGATCTAACACAGGCATACGAGGCGCTCGGTGAGATAACGGGCGAAACGCTTGACGAGGATATAATAGATAAGATATTCAGTGAATTTTGTCTGGGCAAGTAATTTGAGGTGAAAATATGGCACAATTGTATGAAGCCGAAAGCGCCGATGTAGTGGTTATCGGTGCGGGTCATGCGGGCTGTGAGGCGGCGCTTGCCTCTGCAAGGCTGGGGCTTGAAACCATTATATTTACAATAAATCTGGACAGCATAGGCATGATGCCCTGCAACCCCAACATAGGCGGCAGCTCCAAGGGTCACCTTGTAAGAGAGGTGGATGCGCTCGGCGGCGAGATGGGCAAAAACATAGATAAAACCTATATACAAAGCCGTATGTTAAATATGGGTAAGGGTCCTGCGGTGTACTCGCTCAGGGCTCAGGCGGACAAGAACCGATACCATACCGAGATGAAAAAAACACTTGAAAATACCGATCACCTCCATATAAGGCAGGGAGAGGTCGTGGATATACTCACCGATGAGGATAACAGGGTCACGGGCGTTGTAACGGAGTCGGATGCGCTTTACAGATGCCGTGCCGTTGTTATATGCACGGGTACCTATTTAAAATCACGCTGCCTTTACGGCAGTACGGTGATACAGAGCGGGCCCAACGGACTGCGCAATTCCACCCATCTGAGCGAGTGCCTTAAACGGCTCGGCGTAAAGCTTATGCGCTATAAAACGGGTACTCCTGCCAGGATAGACAAAAGAACGGTGGATTTTTCAAAAATGCAGGAGCAAAAGGGCGATGAAAAGCTAGTGCCCTTCAGCTTTGAAAACCGTCCCGAGGATATAGAAAGGGAGCAGGTGAGCTGCTACCTTACCTATACAAATAAGCAAACGCACGATATAATAAGGGCTAACCTTGACCGCTCTCCGCTTTATTCGGGCGTTATAGAGGGAACGGGGCCCAGGTACTGTCCGTCCATAGAGGACAAGGTGGTGCGCTTTGCGGATAAGGAAAGACATCAGATATTTATAGAACCAGAGGGTGAGGATACCAACGAGCTGTATGTTTCGGGCATGAGCAGCTCCCTGCCCGAGGATGTTCAGCAGGCTATGTACAGGACGCTGCCGGGGCTTGAAAACTGCCGTATAATGCGTACTGCATATGCCATAGAGTACGATTGCATAAACGCCAACCAGCTTAAGCTGAGCCTTGAGTTTAAAAATATCGCAGGGCTTTTCAGCGCAGGTCAGTCCAACGGCACCAGCGGCTATGAGGAGGCTGCGGCACAGGGTATAATAGGCGGCATAAATGCGGCTATGTACTGCCTTGGCAGGCAGCCGCTTATAATAGACCGCTCCGAGGGCTACATAGGTGTGCTTATAGACGACATAATAACCAAGGAGAGCCGTGAGCCTTACCGTATGATGACCTCCAGGGCGGAGTACCGTCTGCTTCTCAGACAGGACAATGCCGACTTAAGGCTTACGGAAAAGGGACATGAAATAGGGCTTATAAGCGATGAGCGCTATGAGAGCTTTTTAAGGAAAAAAGCCGATATACGATCCGAAATCAAGAGGGTGGGCAAGGTAAATATAGCTCCCTCCGAGGAGGTAAACAGGCTGCTTGTATCTCTCGGCACTGCACCGATCGAAACGGGCGCAAAGCTCTGCGAGCTTATACGCCGTCCCGAGCTGAGCTACGATCTGCTCTCTCCCATAGATACGGAAAGGCCTGCTTTAAGCGATGAGGTAAGGGAGCAGGTAAATATACAGATAAAGTATGAGGGATATATAAAAAGACAGCTTGCGCAGGTAGAGCAGTTTAAAAAGCTGGAGCAGAGGCGCATACCCGAGGACATCGACTACGGCAAGGTATCGGGCTTAAGGATAGAGGCAAGGCAAAAGCTTGCCGCCGTGCGCCCGGTAAGCATAGGTCAGGCAAGCAGGATAAGCGGCGTAAGTCCTGCGGACGTAAATATGCTGCTTGTACATATTGAAAGATAGGTGATAATATGGGATTTTTTGATATATTTGACGATGTATTGAACACTCTTAACGATATTTCCGGCAGCGGACGTTCAAGAGAACAGAGGGAATACGAAAGAAAGCTGAACGAAGCGGGGTCGCTGGGCAACGTTTTTGAAAATGCGGAAAAATATGATGTGGATATATTTGACCACAAGGAGAGCAACGGTTATATCAAAAACAACAATGATTTTATAAGCAAACAGCTTAACTTGGTGAATGCCAATTTTGATGCAAGGGTCTTTATGACCTGGGCAAAAAATCTGTTCTCGGCTGTGGCGTCGGCACACAGCAGGGCGGAGCTGCCCTCGGATATGAGAGCCTTTGTAAGCAAGGATTTTGATTTTGAGGGCTGCAATATCAGGCTGGATGGTTTTTCGGCTTGCTATATGCACCTTTATCGCCGTGAGGGAGAAAACGAGCTTTTGCAGGTGTATATCTCCGTATTGGACAAACCGGGGATCTCCGACAGAGAGGCAAAAAGGTATTTTATGCGCTTTTTCAGACCCTCGCAGTTCAGGATAGAGGATATGCGCAAGGTAAAAATATCCGCCTGCCCAAACTGCGGTGCGCCCGTAAAGTTTAAAAGAGGGGATACGGAGCAATGCGCATACTGCGGTCATTATGTCACCTTTGAGGAGTACGGCTGGCAGCTTACGGAGATAGAGCCGATAACCGAGGATACCGTCATAGAGAATATAGGTGAAATATGAGAGAGCTTCTGGAGAAAATATGCCTTGAAATGGGTATAGCCCTTGACGGCAGGCAGCTCGACGCCCTTGTGCGCTATAAGGAGCTGCTGCTTGAATGGAACGAAAAAATGAACCTTACCGCCATAACGGACGAGAGGGAGATAGCCGTAAAGCATTTTGCGGACTGTCTTTCCGTGCTGTGCATAAGGGATATAGGCGGCAAAAGCGTTATAGATGTGGGCACGGGCGCAGGCTTTCCGGGGCTTGTGCTTAAAATTGCGGTGCCCGATATTTCTCTTACTCTGCTTGACAGCCTTAACAAAAGGATAACCTTTCTTAAAGCCGTTTGTGAGGAGCTGGGGCTTGACGATGTAAGGTGCCTGCATATGAGAGCCGAGGAGGGCGGCAGAGAACCCGATTTGAGGGAAAAATTTGATATCTGTGCCTCCCGTGCGGTAGCAAGGCTCAATGTGCTTGCGGAATACACCCTGCCCTTTGTAAAATGCGGCGGTGAACTTATTGCCCTTAAGGGTCCCTCGGCAGACGAGGAGATAAGCATGGCGGAGAGGGCTGCCGCCGTACTGGGCGGAAGGATAATGACGCCCGAAAGCGTGCATCTGCCCGAAAGCGAGCTTGAGCATAAAATAATTGTCATTAAAAAATGCAGAAATACGCCGGGCAAATATCCGAGAAATCCGGGTAAGATAAAGGCGTCGCCCCTGTAAAGAGCGTCTTTTGGGTGTACTGAAAAAGTAAACTTGGTTTTGTTCAGAGTCCTTGACAAAGAACGTGTTTGGTATGAAAACAGCGCTGCCGATGATAAATTGGCAACGCTGTTTTAAATTTGCAATTATACTGTATTAATGCCGTTTTTTGCTATTTCTTCGATCTCTTCGACGGAAAGCCCGGAAATATCGGCTATCTCCTCATTGGGATATCTGCCCAACATTTTTTTAATGATATAATATTTCATATTATTTTCGCCTTTGATTATACCCTCGGCAATACCCTCGGCTTTGCCTCTGGCTTCACCCCTGGCTTCCCCTCTGGCAATTATTTTATCCAAAACATCACACATATTGGCACGCTCCTCTCTATGCTCTTTATAATATTCATCTTCAAATCTGTTGTCATCGGTCAGGGTCTTCATAAGGACAAGAAGCTCCCAGATGTGTCTGACCTCGTCGTTCATGGGTACATAATTTCCCGTTTCGTGTACCTGTACAAAATAATCTGCAATTATCTTAAAATCACTCTTGAATTTGTTTATCGTTTTTCTTGGCAAAAAAGCAACATCCACAACATTTATTTTATAATTATTTACAAAAGGACGTACCTTATCACCGACTTTAAAGCAATCATAAAGGGAAGTATATTTATCCCAGCGCCTGTCGGAAAAATTGAGCACCAAAGTTATAACGGGACACGGTTCAAGGTTGTTTGCCAGCATATGCCTGTAAGAGGCACCGTCATAGCCTATAACTCTCAAAGGCATATTTTTGTCAATGTTTGTCTGATTTTCTATGCCCAGAATAGAGATTATAACATTTTCACGCTTCCATTTTTTTGCGACATCTCTTTGCTGCTGCCGTACATTGTCGTCTTCAGCCAGCATAGAACCCGTATCCATATCCTCAAGCTCGTTTTCCTTGACCTCATTTTCTCCGTCGAAAATGAGAACATTTACGATGTCCGAAAAGACATCATTAAAGCTTTCAAGATGTTTTTCGGCTATATCCTTTTTGTTTCTGCTCATTTGTGTACCTTTCTCGGTGACTGTTACCCATATCCGTATTTATATTATATACCCAAAACGGCGGTATTACAATACCTATTTTATGCGGTTCGACGGTTTAAAAGGGACAATATGATAACGCCCTTTCCCTTTACGGGTCCAACTGTTATATTATATCTTGGCATATATAATAATATCGTATGTCGGGTGCAAAATACAAGCTGTATGTTGAAATAAGCATTTATTTGTGTTATATTTATAAAAACAGAGTAAAAAACAAACAGGAGGATTTTATGAGAGGAATAGATACCCCGGTATCCAAGCTGCGCAGGCAAATATTTGCGGAGATAACAAGGATAGCTTTTGAGGAGGACGGCAGCATAAACAACGCCATAGAGGCAGTACCGTATACCGTTTGCCCCGGCGATACCGCTACATACAGAGAGAGCATATACCGTGAAAGAGCCATAGCCTCGGAGAGAGTAAGGCTTGCAATGGGTATGTCGCTAAGGCCCGAGGACAGACCCGTTCACGTTACAAGCGGTCTTGCCGAGAGCAATATAGCGGAGCATTATTACGAGCCGCCGCTCATGCAGGTAATACCGTCGGCGTGCAACAAGTGCGAGGAGAACATTTACCGTGTTTCGGATATGTGCAAGGGCTGTGTGGCGCATCCCTGCATGGAGGTGTGCCCCAAAAATGCCATATCAAGGCAGAACGGCAGGGCGGCAATAGACGAGAGCAGGTGTATAAAATGCGGCAAATGCAGGGAGATATGCCCATACAGCGCAATAATAAAGCTTTCAAGGCCGTGTGCGGAGGCATGCGGTGTAAAGGCGATAGAGTCGGACGAGCAGGGCAGGGCCAAAATAAATACCGATAAATGCGTATCCTGCGGTATGTGCATGGTAAGCTGTCCTTTCGGAGCAATTGCGGATAAATCACAGGTATTTCAGCTTGCAAGGAGCTTAAAGGACGGCAATAAGGTGGTTGCCGAGCTTGCACCCGCATATGTGGGTCAGTTTGGCGCAGACGTCACGGCAGGTCAGGTAAAGCTTGCGCTTAAGGCGCTCGGCTTTGCGGAGGTAAGAGAGGTCGCCCTCGGTGCCGATATAGGCGCAGTGGCTGAGGCAAAGCATTATGCCGAGCATGTTGCAACGGGTGAGCTGCCGTTCCTTTTAACGTCGTGCTGTCCGTCGTGGTCAATGCTTGCAAAGACGCAGTTCCCCGAGATGATAGACAGCGTTTCGAGAGAGCTGACGCCTATGGTGGCTACCGCAAGGCGCATAAAGCACGAGGATCCGGAGGCGAAGGTGGTGTTTATAGGCCCCTGTGCGGCAAAAAAGCTTGAGGCGACAAGGCGTACCGTAAGGAGCGATGTCGACTTTGTAATAACCTTTGAAGAGCTTGCGGCAATGTTTGACGCAAGAGGCATAGACCCGCATAATATGGAGCTTACGGCTGGTCTGCACGATGCAACCGCAGCAGGCAGGGGCTATGCGTGCGCAGGAGGAGTTGCACAGGCAATTGAAAGCTGCATAAAGGAGTATTACCCCGATGTTGAGGTAAAAATACAGCATGCGGAGGGGCTTGCGGACTGCAAAAAAATGCTTACGCTTGCAAAGCTGGGCAAAATGAACGGCTGCATGATAGAGGGCATGGCTTGTCCGGGCGGCTGTGTCGCAGGCGCAGGTACGCTGCTGCCGGTAACCAAGGCTAAGGCGGCAATAGCAAAGCTTAAGGCGGAAAGCACGGTGCAGATACCCGATATGTCTGTTATGGATGTTGACCTGAGCTGATAAAAGATATTGTATTTTTTTGCATAATGAGTTAAAATATAAGCAGTATGTAATTTTGTAAAAGTTATACCGATATGGAGTTGTTTATATGGCAGATGCTAAAAACATAAACGAAATAAGAAGACACAGGAGCGGCAAGCCCAACAAGAACAACCTTGGCAGGCACCGCAAAAACGGCATTGCTTTTCCCGTTGTGGTGTGTGCTGCCGTTATAGCGGGTGTGATAATAGGCTTTAAAAGCTACGGCTTTGCATATGACAAGGTAGCAAAGCAAAGTATACTTGCCGCCAAGGAAAACGAAAACGGCGAGAGGGAGTTCAGCGCCAACAACATAATAGAGCAGGCGCAGAACAACCTTGTAGGCTCCGATATAGACGGAGTTATAAAGGATATAAACAAGGATGAGAGCAAATTTACCTTTTACTCGCTTAAATCCAACGAAACGGTGATACTCACGGCAACGGAGGATACACAGTATCCGTTTCCCAATACGATAAACGACTACAAGATAGGCGATGTTGTCACCTTTGTATACGATGAGGACAGAAACCTTACGGATATTAAAAACTGTGAGGCAGCGTGGGCGTTTTCGGATACGGGGCTTATTGTCAATACCGACTCCAAGCTGCTTAAATTCGGCGATTCGTCAACACAGTACAAGGATAAATCCTTTAAATATACCGACGGTATAACCACGGTGCGCTACAAGGATGTATATACCGACATGAGCAAGATAGACAAGCTTGATTATGTTACGGTAAGGGGCTATGACAACGGCGTTACAAACAAGGCGTACTCCGTTACCATTGAAAAGAGCCACGGCTCGCTGGAGATACATAACGGCGAGCAGATACAGGACGGTATAATAAAGCTTAACGGAAACGAAATATCGCTTGATAAGGCAAGAAGCATGAACCTTACAGAGGGCAGATATACCGTTGAGGTAACGGGAAGCAACTGCGAGCCTTACACTACCGAGGTAATGGTAAGGCCGTCTGCAACGGCAACGGTGGATTTGTCGGTTATACAGGTAAAGAGCGGTCTTTTGGATGTTACCGCAAACGTTGCGGACTTTACCGTGACCATAGACGGCACGGATTACAAGTCGGGCGACCCTATACTTTTAAGCTACGGCAGGTATAATGTAAAGGTAAGCAAGCCCGATTATGTGGACTATACAGGCACAGTTACAATAAACGAGGATATAAATACCTTCTCTGCTACCCTTAAGGAGAGGGAAAAGACGGGTACGGTAAATGTTTCCACCAATCCCGGGTCGGCAAGGGTGTATATAGACGGCACATTTATGGGTCAGTCGCCTCAGAGCAGGCAGCTCCCTCTCGGCAGCCATACCGTTGAGATACGCATGGACGGCTATATTACGGAAACCAGGGATATAAACATTGCAAACGAGGGCGATACGGTAAGGTGTCAGGCAAACCTTACGCCTGTTGTAACGCCCTACGCAGGTGAAACAAGCCGTCCTGCGCCCAAAGCTCCCGCCGAGCCTGCTGCGCCTGCAACGGGTGCGGAGGTCATAACAGAGGTAGTTGTGCAATGAGCAAAAGGGCAAAAGCCAATATAATATTTATCCTTGAGGCGGCAGCAATGGTTTTTATGCTTTATGCCTTTGCATACCCCTACAAGGTGGAGGGCAGCTCCATGGAGGATAACTATTTTACGGGCGACAGGGTCTTTATATCTCATTTTGCCGCATGGTGCGGCGATATAGACCGAGGCGACGTTATTGTGTGCGACCTTGCGGATATGCGTGTCATAAAAAGGGTGATAGCAATACCCGGTGACAGCATAGAAATATCGGACGGCAAGGTAATGCTTAACGGCGTACCGCTTGACGAACCGTACCTTGCCAAGGACACATACACAGGCAGAAATATATCGCTTGTAATGGGCAGCGGCGAGTACTTTGTTATGGGCGACAACAGGGGCGCAAGCAGGGACAGCAGGCACGAGGGCTGCGTTAAAAAAAGCGGCATACGAGGCAAGGTAATTTTTAAAATATAAAAAAGTAAAAAGTTCTTGTGTTTTGGCATTTGTTGTGTTATACTATACAGGTATGATATCCAATGCTCGGGGATAGGCATCTCCGACCGTTTCTGAGCATTTGGGGTGTACACGGCAAACATTGTTATTTTAATGTTATGGAGGAAAACAAAATGGAATTAAACAAAAAGGAAATTGTTGCTAAATTTGGCAGAACACCCGAGGACACAGGTTCGCCCGAGGTTCAGGTTGCCTTGCTTACCGCAAGGATCAATCACCTTACCGAGCACCTTAAGGAACACAAAAAGGATCACCATTCAAGGAGAGGTCTGCTTAAAATGGTTGGTCAGAGAAAGGGCTTGCTTAACTATATCAAGTCAAAGGATATTGTTAAGTATCGTGAGCTTATCGCAGAGCTTGGCCTCAGAAAGTAATGTATTGATGCCTTTAGGGTAAACACAATACAACGGGGGCTGTCGGTTTTCGGCAGTCCCCTTTTGATAACCAAGGGCGGGGAGATTTTTTAGTTTACAGATGTCCTTAACAGTCAAGGTCTTTCCGTAAGGCCGTCTGTAAGCTAAAAATGTTTCTCCTGCCTAAAAAAATACAGGAGGATAAAAATATGAGCAAGATTTACAAAATGGATTTGGCAGGCAGAGAGCTCTCTGTCGAAATAGGCAAGGTGGCAGAGCTTGCCAACGGTGAATGTCTGGTCAGGTACGGGGATACCGTAGTGCTTGTTACCGCTGTGGCGTCGGAAAAGCCTAGGGCAGGCATCGACTTTTTCCCTCTTTCCATAGACTATGAGGAAAAAATGTATTCCGTAGGCAAAATACCCGGTTCCTTTAACAGGCGTGAGGGCAGACCATCGGAAAAGGCTATACTTACAGCCAGGGTCATAGACAGACCGATAAGACCGCTTTTCCCTAAGGATTACAGAAACGATGTATGTATAAATGCTTCCGTTATGAGCGTTGACCAGGACTGCGTACCGGAGATATGCGCAATGATAGGCTCGTCAATAGCGCTCTCAATATCGGATATACCTTTCTACGGTCCTACGGGTTCGGTTTCCGTAGGTATGGTGGACGGACAGTTTGTCATCAACCCGACCGCAGAGCAGAGGGCAAAAAGCAGGCTCAGCCTTACGGTTGCTTCCACAAAGGAAAAGGTCATGATGATAGAGGCAGGTGCAGACGAGGTATCCGATGAGGATATGATAGCCGCTATCGAGTTCGGACATAAGCAGAATGTTGAAATATGCAAGTTTATTGACGGTATAGTTGCCGAGCTTGGCAAGGCAAAGCACAGCTATGAGGAGCATATAGTGGATCATGATTTTTATGAGGCTATAAAGGCGCTTATTACAGACCCACGCATGGAAGAGGCTGTATTTACCGATATGAAGCAGATAAGGGACGAGCGCATAAGCGAAATTACCGGCGAGGTAATAGAGCAGCTTGCTTCCTTCAAGGCGGAAGACGAGGACGATGAGGCATTTGCGGTAAGAGCCGACGAGGCTATATATAAATACGAAAAGGAAACGGTAAGGCGTATGATACTCAGGGATCATAAGCGCCCCGACGGACGTGCGCTCAACGAGATAAGGCCTCTTACGGCAGAGGTGGATATTCTCCCACGCACACACGGCTCGGCTATGTTCAAGAGAGGTCAGACGCAGGTCATCACCGTTACCACACTCGGCTCGTCGGGTGATGCGCAAAAGCTTGACGGCCTTGACCCAACGGAAACAAGCAAGAGATATATGCACCACTACAACTTCCCCGGTTATTCGGTAGGCGAGGCAAAGCCTTCAAGGAGCCCCGGCAGGAGAGAAATAGGCCACGGCGCACTTGCAGAGAGGGCGCTGCTGCCCGTTATACCAAGCGAGGCGGATTTCCCTTACACAATAAGGCTTGTATCGGAGGTAGTAAGCTCCAACGGCTCCACATCTCAGGCAAGCGTGTGCGGCTCCACCCTGTCGCTTATGGCAGCGGGTGTGCCTATCAAAAAGCCTGTTGCAGGTATATCCTGCGGTCTTGTAACGGGTGAAACGGATGACGATTTTATTCTTCTTACGGATATACAGGGCCTTGAGGACTTCTTCGGCGACATGGATTTTAAGGTTGCGGGTACCCACGAGGGTATAACAGCCATACAGATGGATATGAAGATACAGGGTCTTACCTTTGACATAATAAAGGGAGCAATAAAGAACACACACGAGGCAAGAGATTATATAATTGACGAGGTAATGCTTAAGGCTATACCCGAGCCAAGGGCAGAGCTCAGCCCATATGCGCCAAAGATCGAGTTTGTACAGATCAACCCCGATAAGATGGCTGAGGTCATCGGCTCAAAGGGTAAGGTCATAAACAGGATCATTGAGGAGTCGGGTGTTGATAAGATAGATACCGAGGATGAGGGCAGGATATTTATTTCATCTCCTGATGCCGAGGCTATACGCAAGGCTGTTGATATGATAAAGTGCATTGCCGAGGATCCCGAAATAGGCAAGGTATACACAGGCAAGGTAACAAGGATAATGAGCTTTGGCGCCTTTGTTGAAATAGCTCCCGAAAAGGAGGGGCTTGTACACATATCCAAGCTTGCACACGAAAGGGTGGAAAAGGTAGAGGATGTGGTTTCGGAAGGCGACATAATAGATGTTAAGGTTACCGAGATAGACCATCAGGGCAGAATAAACCTTTCAAGAAAAGCTTGCCTGCCAAGACCCGAGAAAAAGTCGGAATAATGTAACGGTAAAGGCACTTTACCGAGTATAATATTTTATAATGTAAGGATAATAAAAAGGGGGATAGTTTTTACTGTCCCCTTTTTCAGCAGATAAAGAGGTGATACTGTGCTTGTAAAGCATACTTATGAAAGCGGTGTAAGGCTTGTTATAAAATATCTTCCGCATACAATGGGCGTAAGTACGGGCATATATGTGCGCAGCGGCTCCCGTGACGAGGCTGCGGGCGAGGAGGGTATGTCGCATTTTATTGAGCATATGCTTTTTAAGGGTACCCGCAGCAGAACGGCTGCCGATATAGCGGAGGAAATGGACGTTATGGGCGGTCAGCTTAACGCCTATACCACCAAGGAGTATACCTGCTACTATGCAAGGGTACTTAGTGATAATTTTGAAAAGGCTGCAAATATACTCTGCGATATGTATTTTAACTCCGTATTTGACGATGAGGATATAAGACGTGAGGCGTCGGTAATTGCCGAGGAGATAAATATGTATGAGGATACTCCCGACGAGCTTGTTTTTGACGAGCTGCAGGCAGGCATATGGAAAAACTCAAATCCGCTTGGCAAGCCTATTTTGGGCACTGCCGAAAGCGTAAGGACATTTAAACACAGCAATTTTAAGGATTATATGAGGGGGCATTACCGCCCGGACAACACGGTGCTGTCGGTTGCGGGCAGCATAGATCCGCAGCGTGTGATAAATGTGCTGGGAGAGTATTTTGGCAGGGCGTGGGAGAGCGAGAGCGGAATAAGAAGCTTTGAAAAGGCTGAATACCAAACCTGTAAACGGAGAAAGCACAAGGATATAGAGCAGGCGCACATATGCCTTTGCTACGAGGGCGTGCCCGTGGGGGATAAGCATATATATGATATGAATATACTTAATACCCTGCTCGGCGGCGGCATGAGCTCACGCATATATCAGACCGTGAGGGAAAAATATGCCCTTGCATACTCAATTTACAGCTATATGAGCTGCTATATGGATGCGGGTATTTTTGTGGTATATGCGGGCGTAAACCCAGAGCATGAGAAAAGGGCGGCAGAGCTTATAATAAGCGAGATAGAGAGCATTTTTACCGACAGGATATCCGATGAGGCTATAGAAAAGGCAAAGGCACAGCTTAAAAGCAATTATCTTTTGGGGCTTGACAGCACCATAAACATCATGGAGGCAAACGGCAGAAATATGGTGCTTAAAAATACGGTTACGGAAAGCGACGAGGTAACCGAAAAAATAGATAAAGTAAGCTCGGCAAGCATGTACGGGCTTG
Organism: uncultured Clostridia bacterium; assembly: GCA_947591605.1. GTDB lineage: Bacteria > Bacillota > Clostridia > Lachnospirales > CAG-274 > CALWRD01. Next base: position 180,492 of record CANQDF010000001.1, read on the forward strand.
CCGAGAGGATATTTAACAGAGATATGCTGAGTATTTCGGTAGTGAGCCGATAAAAACGCATTTTTGGCAAAAGGGCTGTATAGTTATTGCTGCATAGGTACAGCCCTTGCAAAGTTTATTAACACAATATGGTAAATAATAAAGTACAGCATGTCCGACAAATATATTGAGCCGTCGTAAAGCGTAAAAGGAGGCTGTTTTAATGCCGTAAGCACGGCAGAGGCAATGCACACCAGAATACAGTATACAATAAACGGCTTTACGCTTTTTATCACCTTTAGCGATACAAGCGTAAAAAACACAAGAGTCAGCAAATATACAAAATACGATATATGGTATAGTATGAGCGTGCCTCCCATAATACCGGAAACCGTGTAAAACAGCGTAGGCAGGCATGGTATAAACAAAAGCTTTGCCCTTTTTTTGCCGTAGGCTGCCGCACATATTATAATAAATATCGGTACCAAAGCTTTGATAAGCCATACAGCAAAGTTGATCCTGCTGTTTATATCCATTATGGTGCCCAGCAATAATACAGGATTATTTAGCATTGCCATAATTTTGCCTTTTTCCGGTATCAATATTGTATATACATGCATAAGCAGCATGAGCAGCGCAAAGCTTGCCCCTACAAATACAGGCTGAGGCTCGGTGCTGAGCCCTAAACGTTTTCTGAGCATAAATATCCCCCCGGGTAAATATTTGTTTATATATTGGCATTATTCCATATATTGTTTTTATTATAATAACACATATATACGAAAAAGGCAAATATAAAAAATACATAAAGGACTCCCGTATGCAGCAGGTTTTGCCTGTATACGGGAGCCCTTTTATATAACCTATTTAAATGCTTTTCAGTGACACTTGCGGTTACAGCCCTCACAGCCGCAGCCGCAGGAGCTTTTGCCGTCTTTTTTGTTTTTTATCATACTGCGTATTATTGCAGCCACAACGGCAAGCAGTACTGCTCCGGTTGCGGCGGTGCCTATATTTTCGGCTATAAAAGCTGCCATAAAAATGCCTCCTTATCTTTGAGCTGCAAGCTTTGCGCCAAATGTAGTGCTCTCCTTGTACGGACGTACAAGCATATATATAATGCCTGCCGCACATATAAAGGCAGCAGCGGTGCCCAAACCGAATACACCCTCGGTGACCAGCATACCTATCTGATATACGCAAAGCGATATAACGTATGCAAAAATTGTTTGGTAAGCAATTGCAAAAGCAGTCCACTTAGGCGAGTTCATCTCACGCTTGATGGCTCCCATAGCCGCAAAGCATGGTGCGCAAAGCAGGTTGAACACAAGGAAGGTGTATGCACCCAGCATGGAATAGTCTGCCGCAAGTGTGCCCCATATTTCCGAGCCGTCCTCTGCCACCTCGGCAAAGCCATAGAGTATGCCGAAGGTACCCACAACGTTTTCCTTGGCTACAAGGCCCGTAATGGCAGCCACGGCAGCCTTCCAGTTGCCAAAGCCGAGAGGTGTGAACACGGGAGCGATAACCCTGCCTAAGCTTGCAAGTATACCGCTGCTCAGGTCGTCTACCATGCCGAAGCCGTTTTCCGTAAAGCCAAAGCTTGATGTGAACCATACAAATATGGTTGAAAGCATAATTATGGTGCCTGCCTTTTTGATAAAGGACCAGCCTCTTTCCCACATGCTTCTGAGGACGCTGCCTGCGGTAGGCAGGTGATAGGCGGGCAGCTCCATAACAAAGGGAGCGGGGTCGCCCGAGAACATTTTTGTCTTTTTAAGCATTATACCGGAGATAACTATAGCTGCAATACCCACAAAATATGCGCTTGGCGCTACCCACGACGCACCGCCGAACAGTGCGCCCGCAATAAGCGCTATTATAGGCAGCTTTGCGCCGCAGGGGATAAAGGTGGTGGTCATGACGGTCATACGGCGGTCACGCTCGTTTTCGATCGTTCTGGATGCCATTACGCCGGGTACGCCGCAGCCTGTGCCTATAAGCATAGGTATAAAGGACTTGCCCGAAAGACCGAAACGGCGGAATATCCTGTCCATAATAAACGCTATCCTTGCCATATAGCCGCACCCCTCAAGGAATGCAAGGAATATGAAAAGTACGAGCATCTGAGGTACAAAGCCGAGTACGGCTCCCACACCGGCAACTATACCGTCCAGTATAAGCCCGGACAGCCAGTCTGCACAGCCTATATTGGTGAGTATGCCCTCAATGATAACGGGCACGCCGGGTACCCATGTGCCATAATCCGACGGATCGGGCTCTTCAAGCTTTGTATCAGCCGCAAAATCCTCTGCGGTTACGGAAACGGTTTCAATACTTCCGTCCTCGCCCTCAACATCATATGAGGCGACAACATCCGCAGCGGCGGGATTTTCTCCGTCAAGGTCGGATACATCGATACCCGCCTCCTCGGCGGCTTCAATAAATGCGTCAATACGTGCCTGTGCGTCCTCGTATTCCGCCGCAGCCTCGTCATATGCCGCTCTGCCGCTGCCAAGCAGGAACCAGCCGTCACCGAACAGCCCGTCGTTTGTCCAGTCGGTAACATAGGTACCCACCGTTGTTACCGAAACATAGTAGACCAAAAACATTACTGCCGCAAATATGGGCAGCGCAAGTATACGGTTGGTTACTATCCTGTCTATCTTATCGGATACGGAGAGCTTTACACCCGATCTTTTGCTGATGCACTTGCCTATGATGCCCGATATATACTCGTATCGTTCATTGGTAATTATACTCTCGCTGTCATCGTCAAAGTCCGCCTCAAGCTCGGCTATAATGCTGTCTATATTATAGGGCTTATCCATTGCCTCAAGTATTTTGTCATCTCTTTCAAGCAGCTTTATTGCAAAAAAGCGCTTTTTGCCTTCGTCTACCGAGCCGTCTATTATGCTTTCAACCTGGGCTATGTAATCCTCCGCCTTTTTGGAGAAGATGCTCATAGCCTTTTGCGTGCCGCTTTTTGCTGCCGAAACAGCCATATCGGCTGCCTCCTTTACCCTTGTGCCCTTAAGGGCGGATATTTCTATAACGGGTACGCCAAGCTCCTTTGAGAGCGCCTCCGTGTTTATTTTTTCTCCGTTTTTTTTAAGCACATCAAGCATATTTACGGCTATTACCACTGGTATGCCAAGTTCTGTGAGCTGTGTTGTAAGGTAAAGGTTGCGCTCGAGGTTGGTGCCGTCAACGATATTAAGTATCGCATCGGGGCTTGTATCCAGGAGGTAATTTCTCGATACGACCTCTTCAAGAGTGTAGGGCGAGAGCGAATATATACCGGGGAGATCCGCAATGGTGACCTCCTTGTCAAATTTAAGCCTGCCCTCTTTTTTTTCAACGGTTACGCCGGGCCAGTTGCCCACAAACTGATTTGAACCCGTAAGCGCATTAAACAGCGTAGTTTTGCCGCTGTTGGGGTTTCCTGCCAAAGCAATTGTAAGTGCCATGATTATCTCCTTTCGTTTTTGTTAGCTGTGTCCAACACGGATTAGCCTATGCAAATAAAAGTTATCTTAGACTAACCGAAAGACTTAAAAAAACAGACATTTCTGCCTCATTTATACCAAAATGCTTTATTAAATCAAGTAACTCAAAGCTCCGCAGACTAAGATCCGCAGGAAAAAGTGCTTTTCTCTTCAGTCCCGATGAAATGAGCTGTTTATACTTCTGCTTGTACTCTAAAAAGTCCCGAAGGAACTTTTTATACAGCGCTATTCAACGTCTATCATCTGCGCATCCGCTTTCCTTATGCTGAGCTCATAGCCCCTTACGGTAAGCTCGATAGGGTCGCCCAGCGGTGCCACCTTGCGCACAAACACCTTGGTATTTTTGGTAATGCCCATATCCATTATCCTGCGTTTTACGGCGCCCTCACCGTTTAATTTTACCACGTTTACGGTTTGACCGGGCGCAATATCCTTTAATGTTTTCATTATATTCCTCCTTGACTTGATATACGGTTTAAATATAATATCTGCCTTACGGGGCAGTACAAGCACATTTTATGCAATTAAAATTTTGCTTGCCATACGGCGGTCAATTGCTATGCGGCTTTGACGTACATTTACTATAAAGCTGCCGTTCATTTGCGCAACAACAATTATTTCAGCCCCGTCTGTAAAGCCCAAGGACTGAAGATGATGCCTGGTGCTGTCATTGCCCGTTACATTTTTTACAGTGTACTGTGTACCTATTGATGCCATGAGCAGCGGCATAGAATCACCTCCCCGAAAAGTGTTAGCTTTGGATAATTTAAGTTAGGCAAGCTTACTTACAGTTAGCCATACCTAATCCTACATTATATTACTCCCAATTTTTTATTTTGTCAAGCGATTTTTAAAAAATTTATTTTTATACCGAAAGGTCTGCCTCCTAAAAGCCGCATGCAAGCTCCGCAAGCATTATGACGGCAGGCAGGGACACAAACGAAAGTATTGTAGATACTGCAAATATCTCGGAGGCGTACACGGCATTTTTGCCGTAGTTGATTGCAAACATTGTGGCAGAAGCCGCTGCAGGACAGGCTGCCTCAACTATTGCGGTTATAACGACCTTTTCCTCTATGCCGAAGGACATAAATGCAAGCACACATACAAGGGGCACGGCAAAAAGCCTGAGTGCCGATATGTAATATACACGTACAGCCGTAAGCGCCTTTCTTATATCCGTCTGGGCTATAGTGGCGCCTGCAATTATCATGGCAAGCGGTGAGTTCATTGCGGATATTTGCTCCACAGCCTCGGCTGCGGGCGCAGGCAGCTTTATTTTAAAAACAAAAAGCAAAAGACCCAGTATCGAGCATACTATGGCAGGCGAAGCAAGGTGCCTGAGTGTGGTGCGCATATCCGTCCTGCCGACAGTTTGTATAACGCCGTGTGTCCACAGGCATATATTGAACACTGTCATATATGCCGTAAGGTAAAGTACGCCCTCCATGCCGAAAAGCCCGTTTACAAGCGGTATGCCTATAAAGCCGCAGTTTGAGTACACCACGGAGAGCCTTTCCGTTTCATAGTCGGGTCTTTTTGCGCCGACAAGCAAAAAGGACAGGGCTATGCCTATAAGGTGGCTTGCAACCGCCAATACGGCAGAAATGATAAAATTGTGCATCAGTCTTTCGTTTACCTCTGTCTGATAAGCGTTTATTATCATAATGGGGTTTACTGCCATAAGCAGTACGGAGGTAAGCGATTTATTGCTTTTTTCAGTAATTATGCCTGTTTTGTATGCGATGCAGCCAACAATGGCTATTATCATCATTACAAGTATTTTTTCAGCAGCGGTCAATGCCAGAAACACAGCCTACACCTCGTTTTCCGCCAGCATACGGTCCTCACCCTCGGTGATTTCCGCCCTGCCGTTTGTTACATTTATTATATCCTTTATAAAGCTACTGCATTTTGATTTTTGTACAAGCACGTTAAAGACAACATCGGCGGTGTACAGTGTGTCCTCAAGGCGGTGTCCGCCCTGCATTATTTCGTATTGGACCTTGCCGCTGAGGGTATAGTCTGTCCTTACAGAAATACGCCTGCAAAGCACCATGGTCACGATGCCGGCAGCTGCGATGCCGTCCTTTGCGCCTCTTGTATATGCACGCACCAAGCCTCCTGTGCCAAGCAGCGTACCTCCAAAATACCTTGTTACGACAGCCACCGTATCGGTGACCTGTGCCCCCCTGAGCACTTCAAGCATGGGTATGCCGCCCGTACCCTGCGGTTCGCCGTCGTCGCTGTAGCGCTGCAGCTCCATATTTTTGCCGATAATATAGGCATATACGTTATGCCTTGCGTCCCAGTATTTCTTTTTGACGGCTTCTATATACTCAATTGCCTCTGCCTCGCTTGCGACAGGCTTTACATGCGAAATAAAACGGGATTTTTTTTCGACAAATTCCGAATGTGCCTCGGAGACAACCGTATTGTATTTTTCGTCCATACCGTACTACCACCTTTTAAGCGGGTCAGAAGATTTTTTGCATTATCAGATCAAGCAGCAGATTATGCTCGTACATAAAGTGAGCAAGCTTTGACGAGGATATAAGGCTGTAAAGCTCATATACCCAAGGCTTTGTAATAAAGGCATAAATAAGGGTAAAGCCCAGCCATATAAATATTACCGCAAGCACAAGGCCCGTAATTGCGCCTCCGAGCCTATTGACACCGTTAAGCACGGGCAGCTCCGCAATAAACTCAATGCTTTTTAAAAAGATCCTTAAAATCGTCATAAATACAAAAAACAGCACCCATACCAGCACAACATTTATTATAATGTTGGCAACAAAGCCTGCCACATAATCGACTATACCGTCTGCCCCGATGAGGTCGTATATGACAGAGTTATTGTTTTCAAGCAGCTTTTCCTTTAAGGGGTCGGGCAGTGAAAGTGAGCCTATAAGGCTTACCTCCTGCTGCTTTGTATAGGTCTGTACGGCATTTTCAAGCCCGAGTGTATTAATGACGCTGCCCTTTATCGTATCAAAAAGAGGGCTTTTTCTTATAAACCCCGATACAACGGGATAAAAGATAAGCGATGCTCCGAATGAGGCGGCGCTGTACACTGCCCGTATCAGCATTTTGACAATACCCATATTGCAGCCTATTATAAGCCCCAGTATAAGCAGGGCTGCCACAACCGCATCGGCTGCGTTTATCTGTGTAATAGCTTCCATATATTCACCTTAACTCTCGCCTTCTGTTTTCGGCTCGGCGCTCTCCTGCTCGGAGGATGGCTCTTCGGTATGTATCTCCTCGGTTTCAGCCTCCGTGCCGCTGTCATTGCCTTCGGGCAAGGTAGCAGTGCTCTCTTGTGTATCCTCGTCCGTTCCGTCATATACACCGTCCGACGTGCCGCCTATAATGTTGTTGCCCTTGCCTGCCTTTACCACCACAGCTTTAACGGGAGTGACCGCCAGTATTTTGTCGCTACCGTTGTATGCAAGCACCTTGGTGGTGTCCTGGTGTACGGTACAGGTCCATACGCTGCCGCCCTTTGTCTTGTATGCTTCAAAGCTTCTGCCCATACCTATTACCGTTACATCCTGACCGGGGAAAAGCCCCGTTACGGTCTTGCCGGGCATATACTCGTTTACCTTTTCACCCTTTGAGTTGTACCACAAAACGGTATTTGCCTCCGCCGTGTCCGAGGCGTTAAGGACAGGCTCGCCCATCACTGCGGCAAGCGTACCGTCCCCGTTTACACAGGCATAGCTTATGCGGTTGTTAAACGGCACCTCCGTTTTTTGCGTATCTCCGTTTACGGTAGGGTCTATAAATACCGCTCTGTCGTCCATAAGCGCAACGCACCTGCCGTCTGCGGTAAACCTGAGCATAAAAGGCATACAGTCCTCACAAAGCACGGAGGTGAACATACCGCCGCCGGAGGGAGTATCGCTTGTATCAGCAGAGCTTATGTAATAAAAGGTAACGTTGGACTGCATGTACAGCCCGCTTATGTTCATAAAGCTTACGGCAAGCATTTTGCCGTCATCCGAAACGTCAATCGCCATTGGTATGCCGTCACGGGGCACATAGCTGCCGCCGTATATCTTTTGTCCGCTGCCGTCGTATACGGCAAGCTCGTAGTTTGAGCCCTGTTCGCTTATAAGGGCAAGGCAGCCCGTGCCGTTTACCGCAAAGGTAACAACGGGTTCGCTGAGCGCAACGCTGTACATCAGTCCGGCTTCGTTATATACCCTTACACTGCTTCCGTTCTTGTCCGAAAGCGCAGCCACGTTTTTATCCCCAAGCATAACGGGCGCCATCATGGTGTAGCTGTCCACCCATTTTTCGCTGCCCTTTCGGTCCAAAAGCCTCATACTGTCCTTTGTTGAAAAAAATATGTTTTCTCCGTAGGTATAAAAATCCGCCCTGGAGCTAAGCTCGTAATCCCTGCTTATTATCTCGGCTGCCTCTGTTTTGCTGTCGTCGTTTTGGCTGAGCAGTATAACGGCTGCCGCTATTGCGGCAAGAATAAGCAATATAATTATTATAAGCACGGTGTTGCCGGGAGGCGTCCTGTGCTTTTTTCTGCGTACAGCAGGCCTTTCGGCGGTCATGTTTTCATCTTTATATTCGTCAGCCCCTTGGTCGTCGGGCTGTACGCTTACGTTAATATCCTCGTCCAAAGCAAAAGGACCCTCCTTTGTCAATAATGTGTGTTGTGTTTTGCCGCACTGTCCATTTCGTGCAGTATATAGTCGGCATATTCCCCTGCGGCGTCAATATCCGTAAGAGAGTAAAGCATCCTTGTGCCTGCGGCGTCCTCTATCTCGTTGAGGTAAGGGACACCCTTGTCATATATAAAATCTATACCGACAAAATCGGGCTTAAGCCCTGCCGATATTTTGTTTACCGTTTCCGCTTCAAGCGGTGATATATCGCACAGGGCAGCGTCGCCTCCGAGCGAAAAATTGCTTCTGAAACCGCTTTTTGAGCGTCTTATGACCGACGCCAATATTTTGCCGCCAAGCAGATAAATTCTTTTGTCGACTCCCGTGTCGGATACCTCGCTCTGGAGGAGCATATCCCTGCCCGATGTGTGCAAAAGCGCAGCTTCAAGCTCGGTCTTGTTTTTTACCGAAAATACCTCGGTGCCTCCGTGGCCGTCCGCAGACTTTAAAATAAAAGGCATTTCGGGTAAGCTAAGGAAGCGCTTATCGGTAAAAGCCGTTTTTACCGACGGTATGCCGAGCCTTGCCGCAAAAAGGTGAGTGCGCCTCTTATCACAGCATATCCCGCTTACACGGGCGCTGTTGAATACCCTTGCTCCGTCTGCCTCCAACACCTCGGAGAGCAGAGGATAAATACAGCGCTGCACCGCATAGTCGGGGCAGGGCAGGTATTTTCCGCCGTATTTGAAGTATATGCCGTTTTCGGTGCCGAATTCCAGCTCCTCGGCTATTATAAGCTCACAGCCCAGATAGCTCTTAAGCCTGTCCGCAAACCAGCGGTTGCGCTCAAAGCCTTTTTTGTCATATATAAGCCAGCCTGTCATAAGCGCTCCTTTATGTATTCCATTATATATAAGCTCATATCGACGCCGGAGCAGTCGTAGGTGCTTTTAAAGTGAGGGTTTGAGTTGACCTCGCATACCGTGGGCACATCTCCGTCAAAGAGTACGTCAACACCCCCGAAGTCAAGCCCCAGTGCCCTGCATGCGTCCACCGCAAGCTTCTCCTGAGCCTCGGATACCCTGTATTCCTTCATTTTGCCGCCGTTTGATATATTGGAGCGGAAATCGTTGTCGTTATACCTGTATATCGAGGCTATGACCCTGCCCCCGACAACATTTATACGTACATCACGTCCGCAGCTTTCCTTTACAAAACGCTGCATTACAAACTCTCTGCCGCCTAAGGAGCGTATTACGGCATATGCCTCGTCAAGGCTGTGCGCAAGGTGAACCTGCTGCCCGAAGGAGCCGTATGCCTCCTTTATGATAAACGGCAGACCGAGCCTTTTTGCCGCATTTGACACAAAACCGCAGCTGTCGGTATTTATTGCGGAAAACGCCTTTGGAGAGGCATAGCTCTCCGGAAACGGTATCCCGCATTGGGCAAGGCGCATATATGTGAGCACCTTGTTGTCGCAAAGCTCTATGGCACGGGCAGTGTTAAACAGCCTTAAGCCGCTATCCTCCAGCCTTTGCGCAAGATGGGTGTCCTTATCCCAGAAGAGCGCAAAATCGGGCAGACCGACAAAGCCGCCGCCTATGGGGACGCCAAGCTCGCCCGTGCGTTTTATCGTAAGAGAGATACCGCATTTTTCCGCTGCGTTTACAAGCATGGATCTAAGTATGTTTGATTTTTCACTGTTTACAAAATTATTTACCGTAAGCCAGCCGTTAATTGCTATCACCGTCCGTCAAAAACCGATACACGCACCGTAGGGCTAAAATAAAATTAAGTTTCTTCCTCCGCAAAAGAAGAAACTTATTTTTAAAAGCATTTATGTCAATCCTCATCGGGCTCTGCCGCACTTACAGCCTCTCCCTTTACATAGAAAGGCTCAACGCCCTTTATAAACCTTGCGGCTACCCTGTCGTGAGCAGGCATTATGCCTATGCTCTCGTTGGGTTCAAGAAATTCGTTTGCCGTTCTTGCAACCGAGTTGAAGGTGTTTTTCATATCTCCGCCTTTGATATCCACTACCACAACTACGGTAGGCTTATTTTCGCCTATCCTTTTTGCCTGCATCATCCATGCCGCATTTATGGTGGAGTTTCTTGACATCATCTCGGATAAGGCCGCATACAGCCCCGGAGGCGCAAGCTCTGCGGGCTGAAGCCCATCCTGCTCCACGCTTATTTTTTCGTTTGAAACCTTCATAGGCTTAAGGGAAGCGTCTATTTTCTCTATAAGACCTTTTTTGATGGTCACGTTTGCACCGTAGGGGTCTATAACAAGGCCGTCATAGGCGGCGTTTTTGCCCGTAACAAAATCCTTGAACTGTCTGTAATTTTGCAAAATAAGGTGCTTGCCCTTTGCAGGCTCCCATTTTTTAAGCTCCTCTATGCTTGTAAAAAGAAACATAACGCTTTCGTTATCCTTTGTTTTTACGGAAAAAAAGCTTATTACCGAATCCTTGGCAATTTTGCCGTCAACAGGCTCCGGCTCTATTACAGAGGGTATTATAAGCTTTGCATTAAGCAGCTCCTGAACAAAGATGCTGCGTGTTTTGCTGCTGTCGTTCTGTTTCATATCGTTCATTGCATTGACCAGAGCTGCATTTATAGTTTTGATTTTATCCTCCATCAGAAGATACCTCCGCTTAACTGTAGTTTACTGTAAAAAATTATTCACTTGTTTCCGTAACAAAATAGAAATCCTCGCCCGGTATATCGGTACCCAAAAGCTCCGGTGAAGCATTGTCAAATATGGTAAGCATATTGTTGACGAGATAGCGCATCTGTCTTTCCTTAAAAAAGCCGCAGTCCATTGATGTATATGCCGCCTCCAGCGCCTTTGCATCGTCTGCGATACCGTACTTTGCGGCAAGAGCTGCGCAGCTGCCGGCATCGGTATTTACAGCCTCAAGGCTCCTTTGCATATCGGCAAGCATGTAGTCCACCACAGGGCGCTGCTGTGTAATAAACTCGTTTGTGGCAACAATGCTGCCGCTGCAGTAGTCGTTGCCCTCCGTTGCCCTTTGCCAGTCCTCCTTGAAGTCGTAGGTGCCAAGGGCAATACCCTCCTGCTTGAGCATGGATATATAAGGCTCCGTCATAAGCGCATAATCGGCATCGCCGTTTTTAACGGCATTGAAGAGGGCTGTGCTGTCCTGCACATATGCTATCTCGCAGTCGGTTACGCCGGCATAATCCATGAGCTTTGTAAATATGCAGGCAGAAGTCTTGTCGTCCGAGGACATATACACCTTTTTGCCCGACATATCGGCAAGGGATGCTATATCGCTGCCGACAAGGCTGTAGCTTTTGCTTGTAAGGCTTGCAAGCACCTTAACGGATTTGTCGGACGCATATATTTCAAGCGCTTTTGCGGGAGGCATAACAGCCACATCAAACTGCTTGCTGCGCATCATATCCGCAAGAGCGGAGTAATTTTCCGCATAGGTCACGGTATATTTTTCAAAGGCTGCGTCGTCCTCGTTTTCCGCAATAAGAGAGGCAAGCGAAACGGCGCCGGGGTCGTTTTTTACCATGCCTATTTTTATTATACGCCTTGCTGCCTCGGGCGGCCTTGTAAGCTCCGCCTTTTCACCCTCCGTAGGATCTACTATAACTGAAACATTGCCGTCTGTTATATTTCCTCCGTTGGAGGAAATATGCTCGTTATTTTCTTTATTGTCGGATGAACAGCCGGACAGCATAAGTGCTGCCGCAACACCCAAAATACATAAGCTTTTAAGTTTTAACATAAGTACCTCCTGTTTTGATACAGAGCCCGCCGGGTGCAGACCTATTATTCATTATTTCTATTATAAGTGTTTTTCCCAATAATGTCAAATATATAACCGAAACTTTAATATATAAAGTAGTTCAGCGTGTCGAAAAAGTCGACACGCTTGCAGGAAATGCTTACATTTCCTGCATTTTTTCACAAAGTACAAAGAGATTCGCGCCTCGCTATCGCTCGACACTCCCTCTTTTCCTCGGACGGGCAAAGCTCGTCCTGCGGATTTTAGCCTGCGGCGCTTAAGTTACCTTGAAGTGCTTTTGCAAGTTTAAACTCTTAAAAAATCATTTTTTGAATCTGATTTTAGGTTTTTTGACAGTCTGAAAGTGGTTTTTGGCTATAGTGCGGTTGAGGCGGCAAGAACGTACAGGCGGTTTTATGACAAAAAAATGGGATGCGGCAAAGCCCCGTGCAAAAGCCTATGCGCATCCCCGTATAAATTATTCCTCGTCTGCGGCAGCAGCCTCTTCGCCTGTGATCAGCGAAACATAGGCATTTACCACACAATGGTTTTTGACATCGTCTACATTTATCTTCATACCGTTTGCCTCTATCTCAAAGCAGCTTCCGTCGTCGGGTATTGAACCCAGACAGCCAAAGATAAAGCCGCCGAAGGTATCGTAGTCTTCATCGGATATGGATACGTCAAGCTCCTCGCAGACATCCTTAAGCGACGCCTCGCCCATTATCTTCCATTTGTTGTCACCTATTTTTTCGATCTCCTCGCCGAGATACTCCTCTCCCTCGTTAAGGAACTCGCCCATTATCTGCTGTACAAGGTCGTTAAGAGTGATTATGCCGCACATTCCGCCGTATTCGTCAAGCACAACGGCAAAATAATTGCGGGATTTTTTCATCTGCTCAAACATAACGTCCGCCTTTGTGGTTTCAAGCACAAAATGAGGCTCTTCAACGCACTTTGTCATAACGTTTCTCCTGGATTTATCGGATATGCGGAAGTAGTCCTTTACATCCAGCACGCCTATAACATCGTCCGTATTTTCCTTGCAGACGGGAAATTTGGTATGGCGTGAGGCGTTTATGGTTTTTGCCCACAGCTCCATGTCATCCTCCATCCACAGTATCTCAACATCCTTGCGGTGTGTACATATTTCCCCTACGTCGGTATCGTCAAACTCAAATACGTTTTGTATAAATTCCTTTTCGTCCGAGTCTATGGTTCCCTTTTCCGTACCGGCATCCACCATCATACGGATCTCCTCCTCGGTCACCTCGTCGTCCTCCTCGTTGGGGTCGATGCCGATAAGCCTTAAAACACCGTTTGCGGATTTTGTAAGTATCCATGCAAAGGGTGCGGCTATAACCGATGCCACGCTGAGCAGCCGGGACAGCCTAAGTGCCGTCTGCTCGCACTTTCTTACGGCTGCACGCTTTGGCACAAGCTCGCCGAATATAAGGGTAACATACAAAAGCACTGCCGTTATGATCACTACCGCAAGCACCCTTATAGCCTCGGGTGACATGTATTTATCAAGCCCCAAAACGGAGAGCTTGGCAGAGAGCGCACCCGAAAAGCCGTATGCTGCAAAGGCACTGCCCAGAGCAGCGGCAAAGCTTATAATAACGTGAACGGTAGTTAAAAATTTTGACGGCTTGTCCGTAAGCTTTTTAAGCCTTACTGCTTTTTTGTTTTTTTCCGCAGCAAGCTTGTCAAGCCTGGCATCGTTCATGGATATAACCGCTGTTTCGGCACAGGTAAAAACCGCATTTACGGCTATGAGTACAGCCTGAAGCAGGAGCATCCGGACCAGAGTTTCGGTATCTGTTATATTCAAAGTAAAAACCTCCCAAAAAGGTGCCAGTTTGTTACACGCAAAAAAGGCACAACGCATACTTTACCACATCAAAAGCAGGCTATACCTCTTATTCCACATCTATTTCCGTCAAATAGTATCTGCAATTGTCACACGGGTTACCGTCCATTAAAAAAATCACCAACCTAAAATCTAGCTTTTAACAGCATTACAGCAAATTTGCCGCACATCCCGCACAGAAAATTTGTTACGCATAAGTATATCACAGTGTATTGTATTTGTCAACGATTTAATTTAAGGGAGTGTTGCTTTTCGGCACTCCCTTAATATCAGTCTATATTCAGCCTGCTGCAAAGCAGATAAGCACCCAGCCCAAAGGCAATTGCAGCTTCCGTAAGGCTTACAAACGACATCCTTATACAGAATTTTTTAAAATATGTAATTATATCCGGCACGGACGAGAGCGGGCCAAAGTCAAACACGCCTATTAAATAGGCTATGACGGCACCTATTATCAGCTCTGCAAGGCCTATGCCTATAAAACCCGTAAGTATAAGGGCATTTCTGCCTATATCGGTCATCTGTCCTATACATATCGAGGCATAGGCAAGCACACACACAAATGTGGAATGCACTACCAGAAATATGCCGAAAAACGCAATAAGCTGCCCTAAATGTATATTTTCACTGCTGCCCGAAAGGTCTGCTATAATATCGTTTATCTGCGTTATTCTGTCGCCGAAATTCATAAACACCATTACGCAGGCAGCCATAAAGCCTACCAGTATTATGTTCCATAAAAGAGCGGCAGCCGCCTTTGAGGTAAAAAGCTTTATTTTGCTCACGGGCAGCATATTCATAAAATGCCCCTCCTCTGCCAGCAGGTTTTGCGAAAACCATTGGGAGAGGGTAATAAATGTAAGTATAAGGCATATGAAGCATACAAAGGCGCAAAGCCCGAGTGAAGCAATTTTAAAAATAATTATCCAGTAAAAATTATCGTCGTTGAAGAATCCCTCAAACGCAGGGCTCCAGCAGTAGACGGCAAATGCCGTAAAAACCGCTATAACAAGGCAGTAAACAAATATCTTGAGCCAAGTGTTTTTGATATCGAATCTTAAAAGCGTCAGCATCTGAATGCCTCCCTGTAAAAACCGCTTACGGTTTTGCCGTAGTCGTTCATAAGCTCGTCCGGGGTGGCGGAAAGCTTTATTTCCCCTTTGTGTATTATATGTACCTCATCGAGTATCTTTTCAAGCTGTGAGGCAATTGCGGAGGTTATAAGCACGCCGCTGCCGTTGTCACAGTTTGATATTATGGTTTTTATTATAAAATCCCTGCTTTTTGGCTCGACGGCGGCAATCGGCTCGTCCAGCACATAGAGCTTGGTCTTTCTGCACATAACAAGCACGGTTTCAACCATTTGTATGCTGCTGCGGGACAAATAGCAAAACTTGTCGTTAAGGCTTACCTCTATACGTTTAAAGGATGATACTGCTCTGTTTACGTTAAAATCGTCATAAAAGCTGCGGTACATTTCGACCAGATCGCCCACACGCTGCTTTGAGTTGACAAAGGGATACTCCGGCAGATAGCTTATATCCTTAAGGTCGAGAGCTCCACCGTTTACAAGTACTTTGCCCGAGGTTTTTGGGCAGAGATTGCATATTATTTTTGCAAGCGTTGTTTTGCCGGCACCCTCGGGACCGAAAAGCCCCGCAATATGTCCTTTTTTTACCGTAAGGCTGACATCCTTAAGCGCTTTGTTAAAAGCAAATTTTTTGTTTACGTTTATACATTCAAGGGCATTGTTTGACGCCCTGCGCTCCTTTGGAGCATTATCCGTTGTATTTTTATTTGTTCTGCTCATAAATCACCGGTTTCCTTACCGCATATGCCAATAAGCTTAAATGCCGCCGCAAGCAAAATTACTGCGCTTACGACAACGCTTACTGCCGCAGCTGCGGCAAGCCAATCAATACCCTTTCTTTTTTCGGCTTCTCTTACCTCAAGCCCCGTCCACAGCTTAAATGTGCCGTCCGAGCGCTTGTATACGCCAAAATCCAGTATATCCACCCAGACATCGTCGCTGTAATTGTCCTCCAACTCGGCAAGTACATCATCGGGCAGCTCTCCCAGCTTTACCGTATCGCCGTTTTCCGCAAGGTAGTTTACGGCAAAGCCTGTTTTTTTGCCGTTAAGACCGGAGAGCAGCAGCACATCCTCATATGCGTTGAGGTTTGATATTATCTCTTGTATTTCGGGTTTATCCGAGGTATTTACAACAGTTTTGATATAATCCACATTAAACACCGCCTCTCATTTTATAATTATATCACCTTTGTGATAAATTGTACAGTTTTTTATTAACTGCCCGGTGTAAGCCCCGAAAGCTGCTCTATTACCGACCACAGCTCGTCCCTGCCGCTTTTGTTTTCGCTTGAAAAGGGTATCAGTATATCCCCCTCCTCAAGACCGAGCGAAAGAGTTATCATTTTTTTGTGCTTTTGCAGCTGACTCCTTTTTATTTTGTCGCTTTTTGTTGCAGCCACAACTATCCTGTGTCCGTAGTGCCTGAGCCAATTGTACATCATTTTGTCGTTTTCACCGGGCTCGTGCCTTATATCCACAAGCATTATTATTGCCTTAAGGCTTTCCCTGCCTAAAAGATAATCCTCTATCATGCCGCCCCATTTGGCTATCTCGCTTTTGGGCGCCCTTGCATAGCCGTAGCCGGGCAGATCCACAAAGTAGAGAGCGTTTTCGATATTGTAAAAATTTATGGTGCGTGTTTTGCCCGGGCTCTGACCGGTTCTTGCCAGGGATTTTCTGTTGATCATGGTGTTTATAAGCGAGCTTTTGCCGACATTGGATTTGCCCGCAAAGGCTATCTCCGGCAAAGACTGCTCGGGATACTGCGATTTTTTTACGGCAACAGCCGCAAGAGATGCATTGTTTACGTTCAAAATATTGCCCCCTTCTGCATTTTTTGCACAGATATATCCTACATTATATAACAAACATTTTACATTGTCAAAAAAAGGTTTACAAATATGCCGTCAAATGGTACAATTAAACAAATAAATATATGCTGTCTGTCTGCCTATATTGTTTTTTGCAGACGGATCGGCGTAATCATAAAGGGAGGTAATTTTTATGATCAAAAAATGCTTTGCCGAGTTTATAGGCACTGCCGTGCTTGTGATAGTCGGCTGCGGTACCGCAATGCTTGTCGGCTGTGATGCCGTAAACGGAGGCGGTTACATACTTACTGCTCTTGCCTTTGGCCTTACCATAGTTGCAATGGCTTATTCCATAGGCAATATATCGGGCTGCCATATCAACCCTGCCGTTTCGCTGGGTGTGCTTATAAGCGGCGGCATGAGCGCAAAGGAATTTGCCGGTTATGTTGTTGCGCAGTGCATAGGCGCTATAGCAGGCAGCGCCGTACTTGCTTCAATATTTACGCTCGGCGGTGTAACGGATATGACAGGCGGCTTCGGCTCTAACGGACTTGCAAACGTAAACGGCAGCGCTGCCGCAGGTCTGCTTACGGAGATAGTGCTCACATATATTTTTGTTACCGCTATACTGGGCGTTACCTCAAAAAAGGCTGCTCACGGCTCATTCGGCGGTATTGTGATAGGTCTTTCGCTTACGCTGGTGCATATACTCGGCATAGGCCTTACAGGCACCTCCGTAAACCCCGCAAGGAGCATAGGCCCTGCAATTTTTGCCGCAATGTACGGCAACAGCGACCCTATTGCATGCCTTTGGGTGTTTATAGTAGGCCCTCTTGTAGGCGCAGCGCTTGCTGCTGTGGTATATAAGGTGCTTGAAAGCAATAACTGATCTGTTATCCAAAATATGAAAAAAAGTTCTTGCTATTTGTCGGTTCCTATGTTACAATGAGTGGTGATGAATACGGACATACAGACAGGAGGTCTATATATGAGTGTTCCTTTTATTATAGTATCGGTTCTGGTTGTAGTTGCAAATATAGTTCTTATCACCTTGATCCTTGCACAAAAGAAGAATGCCTCGGCAGGCTTCGGCGCTGCCATGACAGGCATGGGTTCGGGGGACAGTTACTGGAACAGCAACAAGAACAGGTCTTTTGAGGGTCAGCTCTCCAGGTATACAAAAATTACAGCGGCGCTGCTTTTTATACTTGTGCTGGTTTCAAACCTTATTCATTAATTTTAAGCAGACTCTGTATAATGCAGAGTCTGTATCTGTCGAAAAAGTCCCTTTGGGACTTTTTCGAATATAAGCAGAAGTATAAACAGCTCATTCCGGCGGCTCTAAAGAGCCTTGAAACTCGCTGTTTTCCTCGGCGGAAGTGAATTCCGCCTGCGGATTTTAGCCTGCGGCGCTAAAGTTACCTGAAAGTGTTTTATATGTTTATGTTATCAAAAAATTCATTTTTTATGGCAAATTTAGTTTTATTAACAGTCTAAGGCTCTGTATAATGCAGAGTCTGTTTTTTTATAATAATAAAAAGAGTCTGTTTTTTTATAATAAAATAAGAGGTGATACGGCTATGGATACACAGTTATATAATGAACGCAGGGATAAGCTGCTTGGTTTTATGGCGGACAAGCAGTACAGACCTATGACAAGCAGTGATATTGCAATGCTGCTGGGCATACATGCCGATGATATGCCGATGTTTTACGATATGCTATCACAGCTTGAAAAACAGGGTAAGATAATAACAACCAAAAAGGGCAAAATAGCCCTGCCCGAGGCATTTGATATGGCAACGGGCAGTTTTATAGGCAACGAGAGAGGCTTTGGCTTTGTCCGTGTCGAGGGCAGAGAGGGAGATATATTTATACCTCGCTTTGCCGTAGGCGGTGCAATGCATAAGGATACCGTTTTGGTAAGGATAGTGCGCCTTACAAACAAAAGCGCCGAGGGCGAGGTGGTGCGTGTACTTGAAAGAGGCATGAAGACCGTTGTGGGCACCTTTGAGCAGGTAAAGGGCTACGGCTTTGTAAAGGCTGACGACAAGCGCTTTGGCGGTGATATATATATAGACAAAAAGCATACTATGGGTGCCGTTACGGGGCATAAGGTGGTAGTGCGCATAACAAAGCCCCCGACGGAGCATGAAAACCCGGAGGGCAGGGTTACCGAGATACTCGGGCATATAAACGACCCGGGTGTGGATATACTCTCAATAATAAGAGAGCACGACCTGCCGTCGGAATTTACCGATGAGGTGCTGAGAGATGCCTCGCTTGTACCCGAGGAGATAAATCGTGACGATACGGCGGGCAGGGCGGATTACAGAGATGTGACCATGGTGACCATAGACGGTGAGGACGCAAAGGATCTTGACGATGCCGTTTCCGTGCAGAGGCTTGAAAACGGCAATTACAAACTCGGTGTGTATATAGCCGATGTGTCGCACTATGTAAAGGAGGGTTCACCCCTTGACAAGGAGGCATACAGGCGAGGCACAAGCGTTTATCTTGCGGACAGGGTAATACCTATGCTGCCCCACAGGCTCTCAAACGGCATATGCTCGCTGAATGAGGGCTGCGACAGGCTTTCGCTCTGCTGCGTTATGGAGGTGGACGGCAGGGGCAATACAGTTTCCTCCGAGATACAAAAGGCTGTAATAAACGTTGACAGGCGTATGAGCTATACAGTTGTAAACAGCCTGCTTACCGACGAGGCTTCTCCCTATGCGGAAGATTATTGCGCTCTTGTACCCATGTTTAAGCTTATGCACGAGCTGAGGGATATACTTTTTGAAAAGCGCCGCAGACGGGGTGCAATTGAGTTTGATTTTAAAGAGGCAAAAATAATACTTGACGAAAAGGGCTTCCCCACGGATGTGAAGCCTTACGAGCGCAACCTTGCAACAAGCATAATAGAAGAGTTTATGCTTGCCGCAAACGAGTGTATAGCGGAGCATTTTTACTGGCTCTCTCTGCCGTTTGTTTACAGAGTGCACGGGCAGCCCGATGAGGAAAAGGCGGAAAGGCTGAGGGAATTTGTGGGCAAAATGGGCTACGTTATAAAGGGCAGCTCAAACCACCCCAAAAGCTTCCAAAAGCTGCTTGACGAGGCAAAGGGCAGGGACAATGAGCTTATAGTACACAAAACGGTGTTAAGGAGCCTTAAAAGAGCCGCATACACACCGGAGTGCTCCGAGCATTTCGGTCTTGCGGCAAAATATTATTGTCACTTTACCTCACCCATAAGGAGATACCCCGACCTGCAGATACACAGGATAATAAGCGAATATCTTGCGGGCAGGCTGAGTGCAAAGCGCATAGAACACTACAACTCCATACTGCCGGAACGCTCGCAGCACTGCTCCGCTACCGAGCGTGCCGCCGATGAAGCGGAGCGTGAAACGGAAAAATATAAGATAGCGCAGTATATGCAGGGCAAAACGGGCATGGAGTATGACGGCATTGTTTCGGGCGTTACCGCATGGGGTATGTACGTTGAGCTGCCAAATACGGTAGAGGGGCTTGTTTCGCTGAAGGATATGCACGATGATTTATATATTTATGAGGACGAGGAGCTGAGGCTGCTGGGCGAGCGTACTCACAACACCTATACCATAGGCGACAGAGTGCGCATAAGGGTCACGGGCGCAAGCCTGGGTGATAAAACGGTGGATTTTGAGCTTATAAAAAAATATTAATATATATCCGCAGTAAAAAGGGCTGCCGCAAAATGCTTTTATGTTTGTTTTGCGGCAGCCGTTTTTTATCCCCTGTCGGGAAGACCGTTTATTATCATGCTGTATACGGTGGGTATTATTACAAGCGTAAATACCAGCGATGCAAAAAGCCCGCACATAAACGCTATGGAAAGGCCTCTGAACAGCACGTTGCCCGTAAAGGCAAGCGGTACAAGACCGAGTATTGTAGTGCCTGAGCTCAACAATATGGGGCGGAACCTCTTGTCCACAGCCGCCGCACAGGCATCCTTTACATCCGCTCCCTGCTCAAGCTCTCCGTCTATATAGTCCACAAGCACTATTGCGTTGTTTACCACAACGCCTATAAGGCTTATTATACCCAGTATGGCGAACATGGAGAGATTTTCGCCGAAGACGGTAAGCCCGACAGACGAGCCGACAAGCGCAAATGGAACCGTAAGGAAAATTATAAAGCAGCGCTTAAGCGAATAAAACTGCAAATAAAGTATGAGCAGTATTGCAATAACGCCTATTATGCCGCCTGTAAGCAGCGCCGTGATTATCTCGTCAAAGGTGTCCACATCTCCCTCATATACTACCTCAACATCGCCGAGGTCTGCCTTGTCAAGCTTTCGTCTGAGCCTGTTTTCTATAACAACGGCACTTTTGCCGTCCTCGGGCAGCGCAGTTACGGTAACGCATCTCATGCCGTTGTGGTGAGATATTTTGCTGTAATCCGCCTCAAGCCCTATATCCGCAATTTGGGACAGCTTGTATTTGCTGCCCATCACCGAGGATTTTACCGTAAGATCCTTCATATCCCCGATAGAGTCTGCATTGCTCTGCAAAATAACGGGGTATTCCTTTCCGTCCTTTCTGTAGGAGGTGACGGTGCGCCCCATCATGGCTATATTGAGCTCGTTTTGTACTTCGCCCTTTGTAAGACCAGAGGAGTTAAGGCGGTCGTTTTTCATATCTATATAATAGGTATAATCCTTTACCTTTATGTCGGCATACACATCCCTTGTTTCGGGGTCGCTCCTTAAAAGGTCGGCTGCCTCGGAGGCGGCGTCATTGATGCTTTGTATGCTGCTGCCGCATACGCTCAGCTGTATCTCCTCGCTTGGCTTTGGTATTATGCCTATCTCCTTTACGGTGATATTGGCAGAGGTCACGGTTTTAAGCTTGTTTTCAAGGTACTTGCAGTATTCGCCCTTGCTCATGGAGCCTGTATCCTTAAGCTTTACAACTATACTGCCCAGGTTTGCGGCATCGGATGACGCCATTGTTGTAAAATCGTACTTGGGCACACGTCCGCCCGAGGAGGCAAGGAAGTAATCTATACAGTCCTCGTTTTTGACCGTATCAATGGCGGCTTCAACTGCCTTTTGCGTATTTTTAAGGTAAAACATATTGTCTGTTTCTATATTTATATCCAGAAACATTTTGTCGGAGTACGGCATAAGCTGCAGATCCCTGGAGGAAAGCAGCGCTATGCCCGCCGCAACGCACAGCACCGAAAGCAGCATTGCAGGCAGCGGCTTTTTGAGAGAGTATGAGAGCATATCCGAAAAAATGCGCCTTATAAGATCGCTTTTGCGTTTTTTGACGTTATTTTCGGAGGGCTTCATAAATATATAGCACATAAGCGGCGTTACCAGCATTGAGGATATGTAGGAAAATACCAGCGCAGCAATAACTATGGTGGGCAGGCTGAATACAAAGCGGCGCATTGTACCCGGCAGATTGTAAAAAATGCAGAATATCACTACCGTTGTCAGCATGGACGAAAATACGGGCAGCGCTACCTCCCTTGTACCGTTTAAGCAGGCGGACATCCTGTCCTCGCCGCCGTCAAGGCGCACCTGTATGGCGTCGCTTACCACTATGGCGTTGTCGACCAGCATACCCAGCGCTATTATAAGCGAGGCAAGGGATACAAACTGTACATCTATGCCGAAAACACGCATTGCGATAAACGTAAGAAAAATGGTAAACGGTATCACAAACGCCACAAGGCTGCCGTTGCGTATGCTCATGCCCAGCATAATTATAATAAGCACTATAAGCACGCTCTCTATGAGGTTGAGTATAAACTCGTTTATGGAGCTGTTGACATCGTCGGAAAGACATACGACCTTGTTTATTTTTATGTCCGAGGGTATTTTTGCGGAATAATCGTCTATCATATCCATTACCCTGTTGCTTACATCGATTATATTTGCTCTCTCGTCAAAGTATATGCTCAGTACAGATGCGTCCTCCCCGTTAAAGCTGTAACGCTTGCCGTCGGGGTCGTATTCGGTCTGTACATCCGCTATATCCCGCAGGCGCACCGCAGCGCCGTTTTCGGCATTTTCGTAAATAATAATATCCTTTATCTCGTCAATATCCGCAAATTTGCCGGAGGAGTTTATATACATCTCATTGTTGTCAAACTCGACCGTACCTACGGGTATTACAGAGTTTTGGTATGCTATTACGGAGGACAGCTCCGAAAGAGATACGGGTATGGCGTCTGCCTTTGCACGATCCACGGTTATCTTTATGCGTTCTTCAAGCTCGCCCTCCACCTCGGTGCGCACAACGCCGTCCGTGCCCTGAATGATGTCCTTGAGGTCCTCCGCACGCCTGACAAGCTCCTCGTTTGTTTTTTGCTCACCGGTAAAGGCAAGTATTATACCGCAGGTTTCAAAGGCGTTGTCGTTAAAGGTGAGGCTTGTGACGCCCTCCGGGAGCTCGTTTTCCCTCAGCTCGTCAATATCGGTGCGCAGAGAGTCTATTGCATCGTTGAGCTCCTTGTCGCTCATCTCCCTGTCAAACATCATCCTGACTACGCTTACGCCGTTATACGAGTCGCTTTTTACATAGTTAAAGCCCTCAGACTCAAAGCATACGTCCTCTATTTTGTCGGTCACAAGCTCCTCCATATCGGACGGCGATGCGCCCGGATATGTGGCTGTGATTATAACAACGGGCAGCTGTATAACGGGAAACTGCTGCTTTGGCGTAATTTTGAAGCATATGCCGCCCAGTATAAAAAGTATAAGTATAACGGCAAAAGCCGCTTTTTTTCTTGTTATGATACTGTATAGCAAACCCTTGTTCTTCAATGACATCAGCCCCCTATTACATTGACCTTAAGGTTGTCGTGCAGCTTTTTGACCTCGTCGCTTACGATCACGGTGCCGCTGTCTATACCGCTTATAAGGGCATTCTGTTCGTCGGCTTTTTCTATTTTGATTTTTACGGCTTCTATACGGCTGCCGCCGTCCCCGTCACTGTTTATGCGGTATACATAATCAATGCCGTCAATGTTGAAAATGCTGCTTAAGGGTACGCTTACAAAGCTTTCCGTATCAATGTCAAAGCTTACATCAACAAGGCTGCCGAGTGCAAAAAGTCCGTCCGACTCGGGCATGACCTCAACATTATAGGTCCTTGTTGCCTCATCGGGATATAGGGCGACCGAGCTTACGGTACCCCTGTAGGTGCTTCCGTTCTGTTCAAGCACAGCCTCCATGCCCGTATGGAAGCTTTCGTAGTCCTCAACGGGTACGGAAACGTTTACGACCTCCTGTCTGCTCCTGATAACGGCAACCGGTGTGCCTGCGCTTACTATTTCGCCCTCGTTCATTGGCACCTCGGCTATAAAGCCGTCTATGGACGCCGTTATACGGGATGCCTCAAGCGCTCTGGAGCTTTGTTCAAGGCCTATATCCGCCTTGTTGAGGGATATTTCGGCAGACTGTTTTTTCTGCTTTGCCTGTTGGAGGGTATTTTTGCAGCTTTCTATTTTTATCTGCTGCAGCGCATAATCCTCCTCCATGCTTTTTATTTTGCTCTCTTGGAGGCTGACATCGTTGTCCCTGTCCGAAACGGTGCCGTTTAGCTCCTCGCTTACGGTGTCAAAGGCAAGCTTTGCATTGTCAAGGTCATGGCGGGTGCAGTTGCCGTTGTTATAGAGCAAAAGAGTGTCGTTATAGGTTTTTTCCGCATTGTCGTAATTGAGCTGTATTTTTGCTATTGCGGAATCGTATGTATCGTTAAGCTTTTTAAGGGTGACCTTTTCCGCATCTATGCCTATGTCAAGCTTGTTAAGAGTTTCCTCCTCGGCTTTTAGCGCTATTTCAGCGGACTGTATCGCAGTATCGGCGGCGGATAGCTCGCTTTTGGCAAGGCTTATGTTTTCGTTTGAACCGGCAATTGCAATATCGGTATCCTCGGTATCAAGACAGGCTATTACCTGCCCTGCTGTTACCTCGTCGCCCTTTTTTACATATATGTCTTTTATTTTGCCCGACATCTCAAAGCCGAGCCTTGCAAGCTCGTCGGGCGCCGAATAGCCCGTATAGGACAGGGTGCTTTTATACTGCTGCTCCGCTGCGGTAAAGGCGTGTACATTTGTTGTTTCGTATTCCTCGGGTGGCTTTTCCGAGCAGCCGCAGAGTACGGCTGCGGTGCAAAGCACGGCGGCAAAGTTTTTGGTTTTCATGGCAATTCCTCCGGATACATTTTTCTTAACTCGTCCTCCGATATATCAAAGCTTTCGCAAAGGTTATCACACAGGGCGAGCCATATGGTTGTTCGTATTATGGTAACAATGAGCCGCAGGCGATCCTCCTTTGTAAAGGTAAAAATGCTCTCAAAGGCTTTAAATGCCTCGTTTGGCAGCTCCATAATGATATTTGTGCCCGTGCCCGTTTTAAGAAACTCAAATATTGCTATCCTGAATATATCCTTGTTTTCCTCAACAAAGCCGACACATCTGCGGTATATATCCTCCTTTGAGGCGGAATCCCCCTTTTCCTTTACATATTCCTTAAAGCGTTCCACTGCGCAGTCACGCTTGAGCTTCATAAGGGTGTAGAGTATATCCTGCTTTTTTTCAAAATAATAAAAAAGTGTGCTCTTTGTACTGCCTGCCGATTTTGCTATATCGTCTGCGCTTACGGCGTCATAGCCCCGCTCGGAAAACAGCATTTCGGCGCAGTCCAGCAGCCTTTGCTTGGTTTTGTTTATATCGTTTTTTTTATCCATAAAAAAGTACCTCTTTATAAAAGATTCAAAATTTGACCGTTCGGTCAGTTTTTATTATATTAGCACTTTTATTTTTTTATGTCAACCGTGTAAAACGGGTATTTTTAAAATTTTTAAAAAAATTATCTCACGGGGGAATATCGGGACGGTAAATTTGCATTTGCCTCGTAATCGGCTTAAATCCACATTTTGGGCATCGAATGTGGATAACTTTGTTTGTTCGCACAAAAAAACACCTCAAAATCCGAGCCGAAAGCTCAAATTTTGAGGTTTAATAAGGTTTTCCACAATATCCGCACGCATTTGTCCACAAAAACTTAGTTCTATATGTGGATTGTGTGGATAAGTTTTATTCAATTATGTCTTCGCCCAGTTTAAATATATTTCCGGCTCCCATAGTTATCAACATATCGCCGGGGAGGCAGTTTTGTTTTAGAAATTCCTTTGCATCGGACATATCTCCTATATAATGTGCCTCGGTGCCGAGTGCTTCTATCTTTTTTTGCAGGTCGGCAGAGGAAACAAGCCCCGTATCCTTTTCCCTTGAGGCGTATATATCGGTAAGCACCACCTTGTCAGCCGCAGAGAGTGCCTTTGCAAATTCATCGAGCAGGTCATATGTTCTGGTATAGGTGTGAGGCTGAAAGCATATCCACAGCCTGTTTATGCGGTTCTTCCTTGCGCTGTTTATTGTTGCGGATATTTCGGTAGGGTGGTGTGCGTAGTCGTCTATTACGCTTACGCCGTTAAAGCTGCCCTTGTGCTGAAAACGCCTGTCCGTACCCGTGTAGCGGTTTATGCCCTCGGCAGCGGTCTTTGCGTCTATGCCGTATTCCGCCGCAAGCGCAAATGCCGCAAGGGAGTTGTACACATTGTGTTCGCCGGGTATGCTTAAGCTTATATCGGCAGCCCTTTTGCCGTTATGGATCGCAGTATAGCTGCCAAAGCCGAACGGATTGTAGCGTATATTATCCGCATACCAGTCGGATGAGGAATCCGTGCCATAGGTTATTACCCTGCCCTCATAGCCGTCAAGCACTTTTTCCATATCCTTTATGCCGCTGTTTATTACAAGAAATCCGTCCTTTGGAAGCCTTTTTACAAAGGTGTTGAACGAATTGTACATCTGCTCCATGGTTTTGAAATAGTCGGTGTGATCCCTGTCTATATTAAGTATAATAGCGCTGTGAGGGTTAAACCTTAAAAAGCTGTCCTTGTACTCACAGGTTTCAAGCACAAAGTAGTCCTTGCCGCCCACACGGTAGTTGCCGCCTATGGAGGGCAGCATACCGCCTATGGATATGGTGGGGTCGCAGCCCGAGGCAAGCAGTATCTCCGATACCATTGACGAAGTGGTGGTTTTGCCGTGGGTGCCCGCTATAGAAACAGGATACCTGTAGCCCTTCATCATCATGCCGACAAGCTCCGCCCTGTCAACAACATCGATACCCATTTTTCTTGCCGCCGCAAGCTCACAGTTGTCCTCGGGCACGGCGGCAGTGTATACGGCAAGGTCGCAGTCGGGCGATATATTCTCCGCCCTCTGGCCTATATCCACCTTGATGCCCATGGCGGCAAGGCTGTCGGTTATGGCGGAGGCGGTGCTGTCGGAGCCCTCCACCGCATATCCTCCGGAGAGAAGTATCTCCGCAAGGGAGGACATGCTTATGCCGCCGATGCCTATAAAATGAATTTTTTTATAATCGGATAAATTTTTTGACATAATAATAACCTCGCAATATAAAATAAATAGTGGGACAAGATAATAAGGAGTGAAATATCCGAATATTATCATGCTGCCTTTTAATTATATTATACCCTTATTACGGTAAATTTCAAGTGGATTTGACGACAAGCGTGCCTGCCTCGGTATGATATGACGGCTTTAAAAAAAGATACGGTTTGCGGGTAAGCGGAGCAAAATTGACAGGCGCCCCGCTCGGTACAAAGCCCGTATACTTATAAATTTACAAAAAAAGCGGCATATTTATACCGTCCGGAGGATAATTTTTTTATCCCGAAGGCATAATTTTGCAATGTCTTTGGTTAAATCAATAATTTTTTAATATTTTTTTGATAATTTTTGTTGTAATCTACCAATGATATGTGGTATTATATTATTAAATAAAAAGAAATATCCCGTCGGATGGTGTTTGCCCTATGGCAGCCGTGGGGGTATTTTGTTTAACAGCATTGAATGGAGGGATTAAAATGCGTAAAAAAGAAATGTTGGCTATGCTGCTTGCGGGCGGACAGGGCAGCCGTTTAGGCATACTGACAAGCGACAAAGCCAAGCCTGCCGTTGCTTTTGGCGGTAAGTACAGGATAATAGACTTTCCTATGAGCAACTGCGTAAACTCGGGCCTCGATACCGTAGGCGTGCTTACACAGTACCAGCCTCTTACCCTTAACCAGCACATAGGCATAGGTATACCATGGGATCTTGACCTTAAAAACGGCGGCGCAGCTATACTTGCACCTCATGTAAAGGGCGGCGAGCAGGGAGAGTGGTACTCGGGTACCGCAAATGCGATCTATCAGAATATACCTTACATTGATAAGTATGACCCGGAATATGTCCTTATTCTGTCGGGCGACCATATTTATAAAATGGATTATTCAAATATGCTTGACTTCCATAAAAAGAACGGCTGTGACGTTACCATAGCGGTGCTTGAGGTAACAATGGAGGAGGCAAGCCGTTTTGGTATTATGAATGCCGATGAAAACGACAAAATATACGAGTTTGAGGAAAAGCCCGAACATCCAAAGAGCAACCTTGCAAGCATGGGTATTTATATCTTCAGCTGGCAAAAGCTGCGTGCAGCCCTGATCGAGGACAACAAGGTGCATGCGGACAGCGACTTTGGCAAGCATATCATACCTATGATGCTTAATGCGGGCGAGGTGCTTTATGCGTACCGCTTTAAGGATTATTGGAAGGATGTCGGCACAATAGAGTCATACTGGGCTGCAAATATGGAGCTTATCGAAACAGTGCCAAAATTCAACCTCTATGAGGACTTCTGGAAGATATATACCAATAACGAATCTCAGCTCCCACAGTACACGGGCCCCGATGCTCTCATACAAAAGAGCATAGTTTCCGAGGGCTGTTCTATCCTGGGTGAGGTAAACCACTCGGTTATAGGCACAAGCGTTGTTATTGAAGAGGGTGCGGTGGTACGTGACTCAATTATTATGGAAAACTGCATCATACACAAGGGCTGTGTTATAGACCGCTGCATTATTGACCAGAATACGGAGATAGGCGAAAACGTTATTATGGGTACGGGTGAAAATATCGTAAATGAGGATAAGCCTAAAATTTACAACACAGGCATTACCGTAATAGGCAGCAACACCGTTGTACCCGCAGGCCTTACAATAGGCAAAAACTGTGTTATCTACGGTAAGCCCGGCCCCGAATGCTTTGAGGGCAGCAAGCTGGAAAGCGGCAAGACCGTTATTGTTGAGAAGGAGGCGATAATATGAAAGCAATAGGTATAATCATGGCAGGCGGAAACAGCGAACGACTTAAAAACCTCTGTACGCTGCGTGCTATATCGGCTATGCCGGTTGCAAGCTCATTCAGGGCTATTGACTTTTCGCTCAGCAATATGTCAAACTCCAACATTAAAAAGGTAGCTGTTATTGCGCAGTTCAACTCACGTTCGCTGCAGGATCATCTTTCCTCAGCAAAATGGTGGGATCTCGGACGCAAAAACGGCGGTCTGTTTATATTCACTCCGTTTCTTTCAAACGACAACAGTTTCTGGTTCAGAGGTACGGCGGATTCCATCTATCAGAATATAAGCTTCCTTAAAAGGAGCAATGAGCCATACGTTATAATAACCTCGGGCGATGCCATATATAAGCTTGATTTCCATGAGGTTTTAAATGCGCACATACAAAAGGGCGCAGATATAACCATAGTATGCAAGGATCTTGCAAATACGGATAAGGACGTGCGTGACTTTGGCGTGCTTGAACTGGACGGGGACGGCAGGCTTGCAAACTTTGAGGAAAAGCCGCTTGAACCAAAGAGCACGATTGCTTCGCTCGGTATGTATGTAATAGGCAGGAGCCTGCTCATAAAGCTGCTTGAGGATGCCATACCAAACGGCAGATATGACCTTGTTAAGGATGTTATCATCCGCCACAGGAAGGAGCTCAACGTATACGGCTACAAGTATGAGGGCTACTGGACAACGCTTAACAGCGTAAACGCTTATATGAAGGCAAATATGGACTTTCTTGACCCTCGGGTAAGGTCAATGCTTACCACGCAGCCATATATAGATACCAAGCCAAAGGACGAACCTCCCGCTAAGTACAACAGCAGCGCCGATGTAAGGGATTCCCTTATAGCAAGCGGTACCATTGTTGACGGCAGCGTAAGGCATTCGGTACTTTTCCGCAAGGTGTTTGTCGGTGCAAACTCCAATGTTGAAAATTCTATAATTATGGAGTCCAGCTACATAGGCAAGGGCTGTGTAATTAAAAATGCCATTATCGACAAGGAGGTTGTTATCAGTGACGGCAAGCAGGTGATAGGCGAGCCGGATAACCCTGTTGTAATATCAAAGGGCGAAATAGTATAAAAGTTTTAATACAAAACTGCCGCAAGCCTGTGCTTGCGGCAGTTGGTGTGTAGGGGCTGTCATTAGACTAAATTTATTCAATAAAAAACGGAATTTAGGATAAGGCTGCCTGCAAAGCATCTTCAAGGTAATTTAAGCGCCGTCAGCGTAAAGCCCAAAGGGCTTTAGCGATACCGTAAGGCAGGCTAAAATCCGCAGTCGGCGTAATTTTCCCTTTGGGAAAATTACGCTGACTGCGGGGACGAGCTTTGCTTGTGCACCGTAAAAAAATCGGATGCCGCAGGGCGTCTTTTGGCTGACAGAAAGTGTTTATTATATTAAAGGAGAGCTATGGATAAAAACAATTTAAGGCTTGATATGCTTGTAAGCATAAGCATTGTACCCGAGGTAATAATTTTTGTGCTTTTTATGGCTTTGCCGCTTGCCGTAAGACTGTCGGGCACGGCGGACATCGGTTGGATAGTGTGGGAGTGCGCCTACAGTACGGCAATGTTTTTGATGTACATTAAAAACGAGTTTTTTGCCGCACGGTTTTTAAAAAAGCACTTTACCGACGAATATGAATACAGGATCAATATGCTCTATCGCAACAGGAGCCTTTCAAGCGCATCGCAGTACAATGCCTATATAGACAAAATGTTTGAAAACCCAAAAAAGTACGATCCCGACCTGATAAGGTTTTTTAACGGCTATGAGCTTAAAATATCGGTAAACTCAATATTGTTTACGGTAGGCGTAATAATTATATTTGTTGTTTACGGTTTGGTGCTGAAGTAAAAAAGCTGATGGGATATTTATTTTTTCTTTTTAACGGAGTAGCCGAACTTGCCCAATTTTTTGCCTAGGGTGTAGTATTCTCCGTGGGAGTAGGCTATGGGGTTTGAGGCGGCAAAATCAAACCTGCCGCTCTCCTCCATAAATCTTTCGTCCGCCTGTACGCCCACTATATCCGCAAGAAACATTGTATGTGTGCCGAGCGGTATTTCTCTGTTTACCCTGCATTCTATATTTATGGGGCTTTCCTCTATTATAGGGCAGTCTATGTGTAAAGCCCTGCCTTTTTTTAGACCCATCTCCTTGAATTTATCATGCTCCGCTCCCGAGCGCACGCCGCACCAGTCGGTTGCAAAGGCAAGCTCCTCGGTGGTAACGTTTATAACAAACTCACCTGTTTTTTTAATAATATCGTATGAATAACGTTCGGGACGAACGGATATATAGGTCATTGCGGGGTCGGAGTTTACTATGCCCGTCCATGCAACTGTAAGTATGTTGCTTTTTTCGTATGTGCCGCAGCTCACCATTACCGCAGGTATCGGGTATAATATGGTGCCTGGCTTCCATTCCTGTCTGCTCATATGCTTCTCCTTTGTTTTATATTTTCCCTTATAAAAAACGGTTTTGCTCACATAGGCATTTACTGCCGTTTATTGCTGTTATTATACACTTTTATTGCAATAAAGTAAAGCTGTATGTTATGAGTACGCAGCATAAGCGGAGTGCGAATATATTACTTGCCATAGCCTCCCGCAGGTGTTAAAATTAAATATATCGGTATTTTGCAATAAAAAAATTTTTGAGAGGTTATGCTATGGAATTGCCCGAGGCTTATACCCGACGTATGCAAAAGCTGCTCGGAGGGGATTACGATAAATATTTACAGAGCTTTAAGGAAAAACGATACTGCGGTCTGAGAGCAAACACCCTTAAGATAAGCCCCGATGAGCTTAAAAAGCTTACGGGGTGGGAGCTTGACGGCGTTTTGTGGTGCGATGACGGCTTTTATTATAACGAGGATATGAGGCCTGCAAAGCATCCTTTTTACAATGCGGGGCTTTACTATATACAGGAGCCGTCCGCAATGTCAACGGGCGCAATGCTGCCGATAGAGCCCGGCGACAGAGTGCTTGACCTGTGTGCCGCACCCGGAGGCAAAAGCACGCAGGCGGCAGCAAAGCTTAAGGGAGAGGGCGTTATAGTCAGCAACGATATAAGCGCATCACGCTGCAAGGCGCTGCTTAAAAACATAGAGCTGAGCGGCGTAAAAAATGCCGTTATAACCAACGAAACGCCCGAAAAGCTCTCGGCACGCTTTGAGGGATATTTCAACAAAATAATAGTTGACGCTCCGTGCAGCGGCGAGGGTATGTTCCGCAAGGATGACGGAGCGGTGCGCAGCTGGGAGGAGCATAAAAGCGAATACTGCTGTACCCTGCAAAGGGATATACTTAAAAACGCAGCCAAAATGCTCTCCTGCGGCGGCATAATGGCATATTCCACCTGTACCTTTGCGCCCGAGGAGGACGAGGGGATGATATGGGAGTTTTTATGCAGCAATCCGGATTTTGAGCTGCTCGAGCCCGACAAGCAAAAAGGCTTTGACGACGGCAGACCCGAATGGGTGCCGGGCGGCGGTGAAGAGCTTAAAAGGTGCGGCAGACTATGGCCGCACAGGATAAAGGGCGAGGGGCATTTTCTCTGCCTTATGCGTAAAAAGGGGGAGGACGCATATATTGCCGCTCCTGCCGATGTCAATACCCCTGCCGAAAAGCAGCTTGCGGATTTTTATATGTTTGAAAAAAATTATCTCAATATACAGATCGAGCAGCCTTTTGTTATACATGGCAGCTCGCTTATGTCTGTACCGAAGGGTCTGCCCGATCTGAGGGGCATAAGGATAATGCGCAGCGGTTTGTATCTGGGCGAGCTTAAAAAGAATCGTTTTGAGCCAAGCCAGGCGTTTGCCATGACCCTTAAAAAGGAGGACGCCGTGCTGTCGGTGGATTTTTCTCCCGAGGACGACGCTCTTAAGCGCTATTTAAGGGGAGAGAGCTTTGAGGCGGATTGTGACGACGGCTGGGCTTTGGTGTGCGTGAGCGGCTATCCCCTCGGCTGGGGAAAGGTACAGCGGGGCAGGCTTAAAAACAAATATCTGCCAAGCTGGATGACTGTATGAAATGAGGTGGCAAAGTGGATTTTTTGCCTGTGACCTATGAGGAAATGAAAAAACGGGGCTGGCAGCAGCCGGATTTTGTATATGTATCGGGTGACGCCTATATAGACCACCCGTCCTTTGGCGCAGCCATAATCACCCGTCTGCTTGAAAGCAGGGGCTACAGTGTATGCGTTATACCGCAGCCCGACTGGAGAAGCACAAAAGATTTTATGCGCTTTGGCAGGCCTCGGCTTGCCTTTCTGGTGAGCAGCGGCAATATAGATTCCATGGTAAACGCCTACTCTGTTGCAAAAAAGCGAAGAGATAAGGATCTGTATTCCCCCGGAGGAGAGAGCGGACACCGTCCCGACAGGGCGGTCATAGTATACTGTCAGCGTATAAGGGAGGCATACGGCAATACCGCAGGCATTATGATAGGCGGCATTGAGGCGAGCCTCAGACGGCTGTCGCATTACGATTACTGGGATAACAGGGTGAGGCGGTCTATACTGCTGGATTCAGGGGCGGATATACTTATGTACGGCATGGGCGAGCATCAGATAATTGAGCTTGCCGAGGCGCTTGACAGCGGACTTGATATACACGATATAACCTTTGTCAGGGGTACGGTATACAAGAGCAAAACGCTTGAAAATATATACGAGGAGCATACGGTGCTGCCGTCCTACAAAGAGGTGTGTGCCGATAAGGCAGTATATGCGGAAAGCTTTATCAAGCAGTACCAAAATACGGATGCCATAACGGCAAACGTGCTTATAGAGCCGTATGAGGACTGCTATGTAATACAGAATAAGCCCTCCTTGCCCCTTACCGAGGATGAGTTTGACATAAGCTATTCCCTGCCGTATATGAGGGATTATCACCCCATGTACAGGGAAAAGGGCGGAGTGCCTGCCATAAACGAGGTAAAGTTCAGCATAACAAGCAGCAGGGGCTGCTTTGGCAGCTGCAGCTTTTGCGCCCTTGCCTTTCATCAGGGCAGGGTGATACAGGCAAGGAGCCATGAGTCTATAATAAACGAGGCAAAACAGATAACGTCTTCGCCTGACTTCAAGGGCTATATACACGATGTGGGCGGGCCTACCGCCAATTTCAGGCA
Source organism: uncultured Clostridia bacterium (assembly GCA_947591605.1). Lineage (GTDB taxonomy): Bacteria > Bacillota > Clostridia > Lachnospirales > CAG-274 > CALWRD01. The sequence goes on from CANQDF010000001.1 coordinate 214,553, forward strand.
GCCTGCCTGCGAAAAGCAGCTTACAAAGGGTGCATGCAGGGACAGGCAATGTCTTTTTCCTTCTCCCTGCAAAAATATGAAGATCGACCACAGGGATTATGTAAGCCTTTTGCGCAGCCTCAGAAGTCTGCCCAAGGTCAAAAAGGTGTTTGTGCGCTCGGGCATAAGGTACGACTATCTTATAAACGACAGGGACGAAACGTTTTTCCGTGAGCTGTGCAGGTATCATATAAGCGGTCAGCTAAAGGTGGCGCCCGAGCATGTTGTGCCCCGTGTGCTGGAAAAGATGGGCAAGCCGGGCAGAAATGTGTACGACCGCTTTGTAAAACGTTATTACGAGATAAACAGGGAGCTGGGTATGGAGCAATACCTTGTGCCGTATCTTATGAGCTCTCACCCCGGCAGCGATCTCAGGGCTGCCGTGGAGCTTGCGGAGTATTTAAGGGATCTGGGCTATATGCCCGAGCAGGTGCAGGATTTTTATCCTACTCCGGGCACACTTTCAACCTGTATGTTTTATACGGAGCTGGATCCCCGTACAATGACAAGGGTATATGTGCCAAAATCTCCGCACGAAAAGGCAATGCAGAGGGCGCTTATACAGTACCGCCTGCCGGCCAACTATGACCTTGTGAACGAGGCTCTGCACAAGGCAGGCAGGACAGATCTTATAGGCTATGACAAAAGGTGCCTTATACGCCCTGTAAAGGCGTCGTCTGAGGGAGAAAGGTCAAAGCCCGTCAGGAAAAAAACCATACGCAATATACACAAAAAGAAGAGATAACGAGGATAAAATGAAGATTGTTGATTTTGTAAAAAAGGAAGCGGTGCTCTGCATATCCGCACTGCTTGCGTTTATAACGGTGTTTTTTGTGCCGCCGGATGCAGAGTATATAGGCTATATAAATTTCAGGGTGCTGGGGCTGCTTTTTTCGCTTATGGCTGTTGTATCGGGGCTGAGGGGGCTGTATGTGTTTGATAGGACGGCTGCGGCGCTTGCAAAAAAATGCGGCAGTATGCGCTCGCTCGTGCTTGTGCTTACCTCGCTTTGCTTTTTCTCCTCCATGCTTATAACAAACGATGTGGCGCTTATTACCTTTGTGCCGCTTGCAATAAATGTACTTGCCATAACGGGCGGAGAAAATTATATAATCTATACGGTGGTTTTGCAGACCGTTGCGGCAAATATGGGCAGTATGCTTACCCCCATGGGCAATCCGCAAAACCTTTATCTTGTGGATTTTTACAGCATGAGCATGGGAGAGTTTTTTTCCGCAGCACTGCCCGTATGCGCTCTCAGCGGTATAATACTGCTGCTTTTGCATATACCGATAGAGCCAAAGCGCATTGAGCCAAAGATAGAAAACAGCTTTGGGGCTGTAAACAAAAGGCTTTTGCATATGTATGTCCTGTTGGGTATGCTTGCCTTTGCGGCGGTATTCAATATTGTTTCGGATAAGCTGTACATAGTGCTTACGGCGGTCACCCTGGTGTGCGTTATGCTTTTTGACAGAGCAGCCTTAAAAAAGGTGGATTGGTTTTTGCTGCTGACATTTGTAATGTTTTTTATATTTGTCGGCAATGCGGCAAGGATAGAGCAGGTAAGATATTTTATAGGCTCACTTGCACGGGGCAGGGAAATACTTGCGGGCGCACTCTCCTCACAGGTGATCAGCAATGTGCCTGCCGCAGTTATGTTGAGTTCCTTCACCGATAACGGCAGGGGGCTTATGCTGGGCGTGGATATAGGCGGTCTGGGTACGCCCGTGGCATCGCTTGCAAGCCTTATAAGCTACAGGCTTTATGCGGCGGCGCCAAAAGCACGCAGAGGCAGATATATGCTTGTGTTTTTGGGTATAAATTTTGCGCTTCTGGCTGTTCTGCTTTCGGTATGTATTTTTTTTGAAGGAAGGACGGGCTGATACCTGCTGTTTTGTCAATAAAAAAGACGGTATAATTTACGGTTAAAGGGGCAGATATATGGAAAATAACGAAAAGGTCTATCTGTTTGAAAAAATGTCAATATACAGGGCGGTCATGAAGCTTAGTGTGCCTACGGTAATAAGTTCTCTTGTTATGGTAATATACAATCTTGCCGATACATGGTTCGTGGGGCTTGTAAACGACCCCGTACAGAATGCGGCGGTCACCCTTGCGGCGCCCGTCCTGCTTGCCTTTAATGCGGTAAACAATCTGTTTGGCGTAGGCTGTTCAAGCATGATGAGCAGGGCGCTTGGCAGAAAGGATACCGATACCGTATACCGTACCTCGGCATTTTGCTTTTACAGCGTTATTGTGTGCGGTATGCTTTTTTCGCTGATATTTACGGCATTCAAGGCGGATTTTCTGGGGATACTCGGCGCCGAGCCCGATACCTCTCGGGCAACGTCCGATTACCTTTACTGGACGGTCACCATGGGTTCGGTGCCTGCCATACTCAACGTTGTGTTTGCCTACCTTGTACGGGCGGAGGGCTCGGCACTGCATGCAAGCATAGGCACTATGAGCGGCTGCATACTTAATATAATGCTTGACCCCGTTTTTGTTTTGCCGTGGGGCTTTGATATGGGCGCCGCAGGCGCAGGCCTTGCCACATTTATATCAAACTGTGCGGCATGCCTTTACTTTTTTGTGCTGCTCTACATAAAAAGGGGACGCACCTATGTATGTATAAAGCCGTCAATGTTCGGCTTGAAAAGGGAAATTATTTTGGGTACATGCGCAGTGGGCATACCCGCCTCCATACAGAACCTTTTAAACGTAACGGGTATGACGGTGCTTAACAACTTTACCTCGGACTACGGTGCGGATGCGGTTGCCGCAATGGGCATATCGCAAAAGATATATATGGTGCCCATGTACGTTGCACTTGGCATTTCGCAGGGTGTAATGCCCCTTGTAAGCTACAATTACGCAAGCAAAAACTATGCACGGTCAAAGGAAACGGTGGTTTTTGCGGCAAAGCTTTCCGCAGCCTTTCTTATGATAACAACAATAATACTGCATGTATTTGCGGACGGATTTATAACAATGTTTATGAAAAACGCCGCAATAATAGATTACGGAGGGGATTTTTTAAGAGGCATGTGCCTTGCCCTGCCGTTTTTGGGTATGGATTTTTTGGCGGTGGGCGTATTTCAGGCATGCGGAATGGGCAAAATGTCATTTATATTTGCCATACTCAGGAAGATAGTTTTTGAGATACCGCTGCTTTTTATACTCAACCGTTTGTTTCCGCTCTACGGGCTTGCCTATGCGCAGTTTATTGCCGAGTCGGTGCTGGCTGCCGCCGCTGTGGTATCGCTTGTAAAAATATTTTCACGCCTGATGGGTACAAAAGGCGATGTATGATTGACAAAAAGTGCCGAATGGTTTAAAATATCACAATAGAGGTTTTTGAAAATCGGCTTAAAGAAAATTAAAAATAAAGAGGTAGAATAAAATGGATATTATGTTTAAAAGTACAAGAGGAGATAAAAATTATCTTACGGCAAGCAAAGCTATTGTAAAGGGCATTGCCGATGACGGAGGTCTTTTTGTGCCGGAAGCCATGCCAAAGATGGATTTTGCGCTTGAGGATATACTCAACTGGGATTATCGTGAGCTGGCTTACAGGGTATTAAGGCTCGTGCTTACGGATTACACCGAGGAGGAGCTCAGATACTGCATAAACTCCGCATATGACGATAAATTTGACACCGAGCTTATTGCGCCTCTTTCGGTAAACGGCAGCGCAAGCTTTCTTGAGCTTTTCCACGGCAGGACGATAGCTTTTAAGGATATGGCGCTTTCCATACTGCCATACCTTTTAAAGACGGCAGCCAAAAAGAACGGCGTAAGCGAGGAGATAGTTATACTCACAGCCACAAGCGGCGATACGGGCAAGGCTGCCCTTGAGGGCTTTGCCGATGTTGAGGGCACAAGGATAATAGTATTCTTCCCCGAGGATGGCGTATCCGATGTGCAAAAGGCGCAGATGGTGACACAGAAGGGCGCAAATACCTGTGTTGCAGGCATAAGAGGCAATTTTGACGATGCACAGACGGCGGTAAAAAGGATATTTACCGATAATGCTTTAAAGGCGGAGCTTAAGGAAAGAGGCTATGTTTTTTCCTCTGCAAATTCCATCAATATAGGCAGGCTTGCTCCTCAGATAGTTTATTATTTCTATGCGTATGCGCAAGCTGTAAAGGCAGGCATGATAAAAATGGGCGGCAAACTCAACTTTACCGTGCCTACGGGCAATTTCGGCAATATACTTGCCGCTTACTATGCAAAAAATATGGGTCTGCCCGTAAATAAGCTTATATGCGCTTCAAATGACAACAAGGTGCTTTATGACTTCTTTAAAAGCGGAACCTACGATATAAACAGGGATTTTACGGTAACGGTTTCGCCTTCGATGGATATACTTATATCAAGCAATCTGGAGAGGCTGCTGTATCATCTTTCGGGCTCCGAGGAGAAAACCGCTTCCCTTATGTCGTCGCTTTCAAACGGAGGCAGATACGATTTCAAGGCGGAGGACTGCTTTGAGGGTGAATACGCTACCGTTGAGGAAACCTTTGCAGGCATAAAGGAGGTATTTGAAAAGGATAAGTATGTAATGGATACGCATACTGCGGTTGCATACGGCGCATATAAAAAATACCTTGCACGCACGGGCGATAATACCCCAAATATAATAGTTTCCACAGCAAGCCCATATAAGTTTGCAAAGGATGTGCTTAAGGCGATAGACGGCAAATATGCCGATGTGGATCCGTTTGCCGCTCTGGACGAGCTCAGCGGCGTGAGCGGAACACTCATCCCCGAGCCCATAAGGGGCATTGACAAGCGTGAGGTGCTGCACAAGCATGTAATTGACAAAGAGGAAATAAAGGAATTTGTTAAGGAGCAGCTTCAATAAATGAGCGGTAGTTTCTGGGGACATTTAATTACAATAACAAAGCACAGGCATATGGTAATGCTGCATTGCTTTAAGGCAGGTATATTCCTCCGGGGGCTGGGACACGACCTGTCCAAGTACTCACCCGAGGAGTTTATACCCGGTGTGAGGTATTACCAGGGCTTCCGCAGCCCTAACGAGTGTGAACGGGAGGAAAAAGGGTATTCTCGTGCATGGATGCACCATAAGGGCAGAAATAAGCACCATTTTGAATACTGGACGGATTATTCGCCCGCAGAGCGCAGGATGATGCCCGTAAAAATGCCGCTTAAATATGTGGCGGAGATGTTTTGCGACAGAGTGGCTGCAAGCAAGATATACGGCGGAGAAAAATATGACGACAGCTATGCCCTCAACTACTTTTTAAAGGGCAAGGCAAAAAGAGTGATACACCCCGATACCTCGGAGCTTATAGAACGCCTTTTGACCATGCTTGCGGAGGAAGGCGAGGAAAAGACCTTTGCCTATATACGAAAACTGCTTAAAGAGGAAAAAGGGTGATGCTATGAAACTGCCAAAAGACAAGGCAATGCTGCTTAGCGTTGTAAATACCGCTTTAAGGGACAGATATTCGTCCCTTGACGAGCTTGCTTTATGCGAAAATGCGGACAAAGGGCAGATAACGGAGGCACTTGCCGATATAGGCTATGCCTATGATGCAGCCCAAAACAGATTTGTATAAGTCAATGATATTTGTATTAATATCGGTCAAATATCTCAAAATATAGTTTACTTTTTAATTTATATGTGTTAAAATAATAACGATAAACCTAAAGGCAAAGTATGCCTGAGGCAAATCGTCCTTAAAATTGTGTTCATCTGATACCGAAGCCAAGGCTGAGGAGCAAGTTGGAGCGTAATATTTTACAGCTTATCTGCGTCCTTTTGCCCGGCGCAGATTTTTTTATTGTCTAAGAGAAAAAATATCCCAAGGGAGGCTGAAAAATGGATTCAAGAGTAGCACTTATCGGAATAGTTGTTGAGGATTACGACTCTGCGGAAAAGCTTAATGCCATACTTCACGAGTACGGCAGCTGCATTATAGGGCGTATGGGCATACCCTATCACAAAAGGGGAATATCGGTAATAAGCGTCGCACTTGACGCACCTGCCGATGTTATAAATAAAATATCGGGCAGGCTTGGTATGCTGCCCGGCGTAAATGCAAAAACGATATATTCAAAATTAAGCGGAAAGGAAGAATAAAAATGTACGATCCAAAATCGTTAAAGGCTGAAGAATTTATTGAACATGAGGAGATACTCGATACCCTTGCTTATGCCGAAAAAAACAAGCATAACGCAGAGCTTATAGACAGCATACTTGAAAAGGCAAGGCTCAGAAAGGGGCTTTCGCACAGGGATGCGGCAGTGCTGCTTGACTGTGACATAGAGGAGAAAAACAACGAGATATATGCCCTTGCAGAGCAGATAAAAAAGGATTTTTACGGCAACAGGATAGTGCTGTTTGCGCCGCTGTATCTTTCAAACTACTGTGTAAACGGCTGCCTTTATTGCCCTTACCACCACACCAACAAGCATATAGCACGCAAAAAGCTTACTCAGGAGGAGGTAAAGCGTGAGGTGATCGCCCTCCAGGATATGGGTCACAAGAGGCTTGCCATAGAGGCGGGGGAGGATCCCGTAAACAACCCCATAGAATATATACTGGAATGTATAGACACAATTTACAGCATAAAGCATAAAAACGGCGCAATAAGGCGTGTAAACGTAAATATTGCCGCAACCACGGTGGAAAATTACCGCAAGCTCAAGGATGCGGGCATAGGCACATATATCCTCTTTCAGGAAACCTACCACAAGGAGAGCTATGAAAGGCTGCATCCTACGGGCCCAAAGCACAACTATGCCTACCATACCGAGGCGATGGACAGGGCAATGGAGGGCGGCATAGACGATGTCGGTCTGGGCGTGCTGTTCGGTCTGGAGCTATACAGGTATGAATTTGCGGGTCTGCTTATGCACGCAGAGCATCTTGAGGCGGTACACGGAGTAGGGCCTCATACCATAAGCGTGCCAAGGATAAGGCATGCCGATGACATCGACCCCGATGCCTTTGACAACGGTATTGACGATGATACCTTTGCAAAGCTGGTTGCATGTATAAGGATAGCCGTACCGTATACGGGTATGATAGTTTCCACAAGAGAGAGCCAAAAATGCAGGGAGAGAGTGCTGCACCTTGGCATATCGCAGATAAGCGGCGGCTCCCGCACAAGCGTGGGAGGCTATGTACAGCCGGAGCCGGAGGAGGAAAAGAGCGAGCAGTTTGATGTTATCGACTCCAGAACCTTGGATCAGGTGGTAAACTGGCTCATGAGGATGGATTATATACCAAGCTTCTGTACCGCCTGCTACCGTGAGGGCAGAACGGGCGACAGGTTTATGAGCCTGTGCAAGAGCGGTCAGATACAAAACTGCTGCCATCCCAATGCTCTTATGACCTTAAAGGAATACCTTATTGATTATGCCTCCGAGGATACAAGGCAGGTGGGTCTTAAGCTTATCGAAAGAGAGATAGACAACGTAAAGAGCGACAAGGTAAAGGAAATTTTAAGGGCCAACCTCATAAATATAGAAAACGGAAAACGTGACTTCAGGTTTTAAACGGAGGTGATTTTATGGGACTTAACAACACACCTTCGTCCGAAAGACTGCATATAGGCATATTCGGCAGGCGTAATGCAGGCAAGTCCAGCGTTATAAATGCAATAACGGGTCAGGAGCTTTCAATTGTGTCGGATATAAAGGGCACCACCACAGACCCCGTTAAAAAAACAATGGAGCTTTTGCCATTGGGCCCCGTTGTTATGATAGATACTCCGGGTATTGACGATACCGGCGAGCTGGGACAAAAGAGAGTGGAAAAAAGCTACGAGATACTTAACAGGACGGACATAGCAGTGCTTGTTGCGGACGGCACGCAGGGACTTGCCGCGGAAGACAGGATGCTTATAGACGAGCTTGAAAAACGGGAGCTGCCCTATGTTATAGCATTTAACAAGTGCGATATGACGGAAAAAAGGACGGAAACAAAAAACGGAGTGTGGGTAAGCGCTCTTACGGGAGAGGGCATAGAGGAGCTGAAAAAGCAGATAATACTTGCACGCCCCGAGGAGGAGCACAAAAAGCTTGCAGGCGACCTTGTATCGGCAGGCGACCTTGTTATACTTGTGGTGCCCATAGATAAGGCGGCGCCAAAGGGCAGGCTTATTCTGCCGCAGCAAATGGTGCTGAGGGATCTGCTCGATGCGGGTGCGGTATCCGTCACCGTCAGAGAGGACGCACTTAAAAGCACAATAGAAAGGCTTAATATAAGGCCGTCGCTTGTAATTACGGACAGTCAGGTGTTTGACAGGGTGTCGGCGGATACCCCCGAGGATATACGCCTTACATCGTTCTCTATACTTATGGCCAGGTACAAGGGGCTGCTTGACGGAGCCGTAAAAGCTGTTAAGGCGATAGAGTCGCTTAAGTCGGGTGACAAAATACTTATATCGGAGGGCTGCACTCACCACAGACAGTGCGAGGATATAGGCACGGTAAAAATACCCAACTGGCTGAAAAAGTATGTGGGTGAGGATGTTGTGTTTGAGTTTTCAAGCGGCATAGGCTTCCCAAAGGATCTGAGAGAGTACAAGGCGATAATACACTGCGGAGGCTGTATGCTCAATGAAAAGGAGATGCGTTACAGGCAGCTTTGTGCCGAAAACCAAGGTGTGCCTATGACAAATTACGGCATTTTTATTGCCTATATAAACGGGATACTTAAAAGGAGCCTTGCGGCGTTGCCGGGCTATGAGGATAATGTACAGGGCTTTTAAATAACAGGGCTGCCGCCTTATATCTGTTGTTATTGGCAGAGGTAAGGCGGCAGTCTTTTTTTGACGGAAAATTATAAATTGTTACTGTATCGAACCTAGCAAAAATTTATATTTTTATATTTAATCTGCATAATTTGACGCTTAACCTATGTCATACTTGATTTTTTTTGCAAATTATAATAAAATGTTATTTGTATAATTATTATAAAAATATTACAAAAAGGAGGATATTTTATGAAAAAATTTAAAAATAAGGGCTTGCGCTTTCTTACAACAGCCCTTGCAACTCTGATCCTTGTGGGGGGGGTACTGTAGCAGCCTTTGGTGCTGAAATTGAAACAACTTCCCAAACCATGCTGAATTTTCAGGAAACAAGTTATGTAGACATAAAAGGATCAAGCGAAACTTATACGGGAACCTATACAAATAGTGATTCTCAAGATTTTGAAGTTACCGTATACGGAACGGGCATAGATTATTATGAAAATAATTATCAACAATATGGTACAAAGGCAACTCCCGGAATGGCTATTTTTTCATTTGTTCCCGAAGAGGCAGCAACATATACAATATCGGTTAAACCCACTACAAACAGTAACAATGCACCAACAATCGGTTTATATACCGATGCCGGGCTTACAACAGCTTTGGCAAGTAAGGAATTTACTCAAAATTCTACCGGTGTCGAATCTATTGTATATGAGAATAAATCACCTATGAGCGATCCGGTTTACTTTGGTATATATAAAGGATCAAGCGGCACAAACTTCTATATAGGCTATGTTGAAATATCATACAGTAAAAGTATGACAAATTTCAAAGGCAGTGTTGAAGGTATTGCCGATGACGATGCCGAAATAAGGTTTGTAAGCGGCGGAAAAACCATTGAAACCCAAAAATCAACATATTCCACAGAAGGTGTTAAGCTTGAAGCAGGAACAACATACAACGTGGAAGCTGTAGCCGACAGCGGCGTATATTATGTTAATGATGTTGTTGCAAGTGCAGATAAAGCAGACTCTCTTGATCTTGCTTTTAATAAAATAAATTTTGATTTTCCGTTGGATTTTAAGACAGCTTTTGCCGAAAAAGAAAATTCTCTTTATGCAAAATATATGGATCTTTATCCAAGAGGCAAAGAGAATACATCTACAGGTATAACACTTCCTGCCGAAGGAATAAAATATACACAATATGGTTATAAGACAGGTGCAAATGATATTATAACCTTTAAAGCTAAAGAATCGGGTATTTGTACTGTAGCTTTGGATATATATGTAAGTGATAGTGATTATGTTATTTTAAAGGTAAACGGCAAGGCAGTGCCAAACCATACAGCTGTTGAAAGTAACAGTTCATACAAGCTTTCGGCAATGGTAAATGCAGGGGATTCCGTTACCGTTTATTCAAATACAAAGAAAAATTTATATTTTAATAAAATAGATGTTAGTTATACCGAAACAGCTCCTTTAAAAGTTGCGGCAGTCGGCAAGCTTGCTTATGTAGTGATCCCGGAGGATATGGCAAATACAGTTACGGAAGTCGGCGTAATTTTTGCTGACAAGGACAATGCAGCTTCGCTTGATCCGGAAGGTGACGGTGTTGCAAAATCGAGCACAGTATACGAAAAAATATCATATGACAGCAATGAATACAAGGCTGACAGCGGTTATGTATTTGGTGCTGTCCTTGATGCAAGCGGTTCTGCATATGCTTATGGCTACTGCAAGACTGCAAACGGAGATTACTGTTATACCGATGAGCCTGCGGCAATAAATTAAGGAGGTAGCAAGATGAAAAAGATATATGATACGCCAAGCGTGGAGATAACTGTTTTTGACAGTACAGAGATAACAAATGCAGATCTGGGTTCGGCATTGGTGCCTGCAAGTGTTAAGGCAGTACAGAATGTAGATGTTATTAATTTTTGATATAATTTTGATTTGTAAAACATTTTTACTTTCTTACATAGAGCCGTTCCTTAGTGAGCGGCTCTTTTTATGTGTGTCCGTTATAAAGTCTTAAATCCGTATGACATCGGGAAAAAGCCAAGGGTGTTTATAATGAGGCAAAGCCCGAAAAAAGGCGGCGGCAAATTTCCGCTCCGGCAAACATAGATCTCATCGGGCTGTATATAAAAATAAGACTGCCAGACAAGCCGAAGCCCAATGGCTGTACGGAATTGTATGGCAGTATATGAGGCAGATATATTGAGAAAAAAACGTGTGAGCGGGCGGGTAAGTAAAACTATTTTGCTTTTGGCAGTTCTATAACAGGCTTTTTTGCAGGTCTGTAAAATACTATCTTTCTGCCTATGACCTGTACCACGTCCGAATGGGTACGCCCGGCGATGACCTCGCTTATCTCACGAATATCCTCCATACAGTTATCGAGGACTGCTGCCTTTATAAGCTCCCGTGCGGCAAGCGCCTCATCCACGGAGGCAACCACCTCGGGCGAAGCGCCGCCCTTGCCTATCTGCACAACGGGAGTTATTTTGGATGCAAGCGAACGCAGGTATGCACGCTGTTTACTTGTAAGCATATTATCACCTCCGATTTATCAGCTGTAAAACTCAAATTCCAGATCGTATATTTTAACGGTATCGCCGTCACGGATGCCGTTTTCCTCAAGGGCGGCTATAATGCCCCTGTCACGCATATATTTCTGCAAAAAGGCAAAGCCCTTTTCGGTTTCGACATTGGTGTAGCCTATCATCTTTTCTACGCCGACACCCTCCACAACAAAGTAGTGCTCGCTTAGCTGTGTTACGGTGAACGGCTCGTGCGCGGACTCTATCTCGGCAAATTCGTCGTAATCCTCCTCAAAAACTATGTCCTCGGGATAATCCTTAAGTATCTCGGCTACCTTGCCCAAAAGCTCGTCAAGCCCTGTGTTTGTCGCTGCGGATATGGGGAATACCGGTATACCTTCGGGCTCGTATTTATCCTTTATGCGTTTGTAGTTTTCCTCGGCATCGGGTATATCCATCTTGTTTACGGCTATTACCATGGGGCGCTTTGAAAGCCCCTCCTTATAAAGCTCAAGCTCGTTGTTTATTTTTTCTATATTTTCAAGGGGATCGACGCCCTCAAGCCCTGCGCCGTCCACAACGTGTATAAACACCTTTGTACGCTCAACGTGCCTTAAAAACTCATGCCCCAGACCGACACCCTCGCTTGCGCCCTCAATAAGCCCGGGTATATCTGCCATTACAAAGTCGTCGCCCCATCTGCTCCTTACAACGCCAAGGTTGGGCGAAAGGGTGGTGAAGTGATAGTTTGCTATTTTGGGGTTTGCGTTTGTAACCATGGACAGCAGCGTGGATTTGCCTACGTTGGGGAAGCCTATCAGACCGACATCGGCTATAAGCTTGAGCTCCAGTATAACATCGTATTCCTTTGAGGTGCGTCCTCGCTCGGCGTATCTGGGTGCTTGTCTGGTTGGGGTGGCAAAGTGCTGGTTGCCCTTGCCGCCCTTGCCGCCTTTTATTATTACTCTCTCCTCGCCGTCGGAGGTGAAGTCCGCCATTACCTTGCCGCTTACCGCCTCACGCACCACAGTGCCGACAGGCACACGGACCGTGACATTTTCCCCGTCGGCACCGGTGCAGTTGCGCTTGCCGCCGTCCTGCCCGGCTCCTGCCTTAAACATACGCTTGTAGCGGAAGTCCATAAGGGTGTTAAGCCCCCCGTCCGCCGTAAAAATGACATCGCCGCCTTTGCCGCCGTCGCCGCCGTCTGGGCCGCCGTGGGTTATATACTTTGCACGATAAAAGCTGACAGCGCCGTTGCCGCCGTTGCCGCCCTTTATATGGATCTGTACTCTGTCAACAAACATAATATCATCTCCTTTCCTGTTACAGTAACAGTATTTACCGTATTGACTGCAAAAATAATACAAAAAACTATGTTAAAAAAGGGAAGCAATAAAGCTTCCCTCAAACTGTCAAAAAACTAACTTTATCGAGTAACTTAAAGCGTCGCAGACTAAAATCCGCAGGCGGAATTCACTTCCGCCGAGGAAAACAGCGAGTTTCAAGGGACTTTCAGTCCCGCCGGAATGAGCTGTTTATACTTCTGCTTATCCTCGAAAAAGTCCCGAAGGAACTTTTTCGACAGTTAAAGGGAAGCAATAAAGCTTCCCTCAAAATTTTAAATTTACTCGGCAACAGGGTAAACAGAAACCTGCTTCTTATCTCTGCCCTTTCTCTCGTACTTGACCCTGCCGTCAACAAGAGCAAAAAGAGTATCGTTGCCGCCCTTGCCTACGTTGATGCCGGGATGTATCTTAGTACCTCTCTGAGTGTAAAGGATGTTGCCTGCCTTAACTATCTGTCCGTCTGCACGCTTTGCACCAAGACGCTTGGACTCGGAGTCACGGCCGTTCTTTGTGGAGCCGACACCCTTTTTATGAGCAAAAAACTGAAGGTTGATTCTTAACATTATATTGCACCTCCTAATCAAATACCTTTAAATCGTTACCGTAATCAAGCTCGATCTGCTTTAAACCGAGGATGAGGGAGTTGAGCAGCAGTGTTGCATTGCCGTTTTTGCCGCCGTTTTCAAGAAACGGTATACTGAAAGACAAATCTCCTCCGTCCTGTGATGCGTCTGCCTTAAAATCCAGCTCGGTAAACTGCTCGATACTGTTTACCGTATTGAAGCAGAGAGCCGAAACAGCGGAGCAAACTATCGGGTCACCGTGATTTTCCGCCTTAAAGCCAAACACCTCGCCTGCCGAATTACGGCGTATATATACTTCTATCATGCTCAGCCGTTTATTTTTTCTATCTTGAGCTTTGTAAACGGCTGTCTGTGGCCATTTTTCTTATGGAAACCCTTTTTAGGCTTGTACTTGTAGATGATGACCTTTTTAGCCTTACCGTCACCTATAACGGATGCCTTAACGGAAGCGCCCTTTACCGTAGGTGCGCCAAAGCTTACCTTGTCACCGTCGCATACTGCAAGCACGTTTTCAAAGGTATAGTCGGAGCCTGCTTCAACACCGAGCTTCTCAACTGTGATTATGTCACCCTCAGATACCTTATACTGCTTTCCACCGGTTTCAATAATTGCGTACATTCTGTGTACACCTCCTTAAACCAAACTCGCCGAATACGGTGGGGCAAAGCCCTCTTAAAACCTTTTCGTGCGGCTAACAGACCATATTATAACACAGTAAACAGGCTGTGTCAATAAAAATTGGCAATAAATTTTGCCCGTGTATTTTAAAGGCAAACGCCGCTGCCGGACTCAACTGCAGGATATGTTCCCGACACATTTTTTGTTTGCGGGGCGCATTCAATTATTGACTTATACCCCCTCAGGTGGTAAAATTATGTTAGACAGATAATGCCGAGGCGGTCTGTACCGCAGGCATATCTGATACGAAAATACGAAAGGTGGGTTTTTCCAATGAATGAAGTATTAGAGAAGTTGAGCAACATCGGTATAGTACCCGTAGTGGTAATTGATGATGTAGAAAAGGCTGTACCCCTTGCAAAGGCTCTTGTTGCAGGCGGTATCCCATGTGCCGAGGTAACCTTCAGGACGGCCGAGGCCGAGGAAGCCATAAAGAGGATGTCGGCAGAGGTTCCCGAGCTTATTGTAGGCGCAGGCACCGTGCTTACAACAGAGCAGGCTGACAAGGCTATTGCAGCAGGCTCCAAGTTTCTTGTATCTCCCGGCTTTAACCGCAAGATAGTTGAATACTGCAATGAGAAGGGCTATCTTATTACTCCCGGTACATCCAGGCCAAGCGATGTTGAGCAGGCTATAGAATGCGGCCTTGAGGTCATCAAGTTCTTCCCCGCAGAGCAGGCTGGCGGTCTGCCAATGATAAAGGCTATGTGCGGTCCATACACACAGGTCAAGTTTATGCCTACAGGCGGCATAAATGCAGGCAACCTCAACAAGTACCTTGCTTATGACAAGATCGTATGCTGCGGCGGCAGCTGGATGGTAAAGAGCGATCTTATCAAAAACAACAAGTTTGACGAGATAACCGCACTCTGCAAGGAAGCGGTTGAAACAATGCTCGGCTTTGAATTTGCTCATGTAGGCATCAATACCGAAAACGCAGACGTTGCTGCTGCAGCTGCAAAGAAGTTCTGCGATATATTCGGCTTTGAGTATGACGATCACAGCTCGGCTGTGTTTGCAGGCAAGGGCATCGAGGTAAGAAAGCAGATGTTCAAGGGAGCAAACGGACATATCGCTGTAAAGACAAACAGCGTTGACAGAGCTATCCGCTACTTAAGCGATGTAAAGGGCGTTGAGTTTGATATGGACTCTGCTTCCAAAAAGAACGGCAAAACCACATCTATCTATCTTAAGGATGAGATAGCAGGCTTTGCGGTACATCTGGTACAGGCATAATCATAAAAACATTTACCGACGATAATAATTATGAGGCTGTGAAAATCCTTCGCAGCCTCTTTTGCTAAGAAAACATTACCTTTTGGATAAGGCTTTTACGGATATGAACAGCAGATCCTTTTTTACAAGACCGATAAACATTTTTATATGCGCAATTATAGCTACCTTCCTTTGGGGCAGCGCTTTCCCTGCAATCAAAATAGGCTATGAGCTTTTTGGCATACCCTCCGAGGATATAGCCTCAAAAATACTTTTTGCAGGCATACGCTTTATGCTTGCGGGTGCTTTTGTTACGGCATTTAATGCGGTAATCAATAAAAGGCTTGTGCTGCCTAGGCGTGACGAGATAAGGGGCATATTGTGCCTTTCGCTTGTGCAAACTGTTATTGAGTATATCTTTTTTTATATCAGCCTTATTTATCTTTCCGGTGTCAAGGGCTCCATACTCAACTCCATAGGCAATTTTTTTGCGGTGATACTGGCTCACCTATGCTTTAAAACGGACAGGCTCAATGTTACCAAAACCGCAGGCTGTATCCTCGGCTTTGCGGGTGTGGTGCTTTGCTCGCTCGGCGGTGAGGGCATAGATATGAGCTTTAAATTTATGGGTGACGGTTTCATACTGATAGCCGCCTTTTGCTTTGCTCTCGGCTCGGTCATGACAAAGGTAATAACCAAAAAGTCGGATTCGGTTATGGTTACGGGCTATAACCTCGGCTTGGGAGGCACGGTGCTTGCGGCTATAGGCTTGATCGCAGGCGGCAGGCTTGCGCTGCCAAGCTTTGCGGCAGGTGCAATGCTTATATACCTTGCCCTGCTGTCCTCGGTCGCCTTTGCCGTATGGGCGCAGCTTTTAAAGTACAACCCCGTAGGTAAAATATCGGTATACTGCTTTTTAAACCCGGTTTTCGGCGTAATACTTTCGGGTATATTTTTGGGGGACGAGTTCCTTAACCTGCATACACTTGCGGCGCTCATACTTGTCAGCCTCGGAGTATACATTGTAAACAGACCGTCTGCGCACCCTTAGCTCAGTGGATAGAGCGTTCGGCTCCGAACCGAAAGGCCATGGGTTCAATTCCCACAGGGTGCATTACAACACAAATAAAAAGGGGCTGCCGCAAGCCGACATATCCCCCTAAGCAGTTTGGAAACCTTTTATTGTTTCCTTTGTCTGCTTTAAGGGATCTCGGTCGGCTTTGCGGCAGCCCTTTGCAATTTTAAAAGCTGTCGTCTACGGCAAGCGCCTCTATAAGCTCCACGTCTTCGTTGCGTTCCGTAAAGTTGTTTAGCGTATACATATTTGCAAACAGCATTATCGGTCTTTCAAAATGGTCAAACACAAGTGAAATACGGCTGTTTTCATATGATTTTATCTCATCGGGGGTTTTGTTTTTTACCCATCTGGCAACGCTGAAATTCATAGGCTCCATACGTATTTCCGAGTTGTATTCGTTTTTAAGGCGGTATTCAAAAACCTCAAACTGCAGCGCACCTACAGCCCCCAGTACAATGTCGTTGTACTCGTTGTGGTATATCTGTATGGCGCCCTCCTGCGCAAGCTGCTCCACGCCCTTCTGAAACTGCTTTGCCTTCATGGTATCCACAGGACGTACCCTCATAAAAAGCTCCGGAGGGAAGGTCGGCAGAGGCTCAAAAAATATTTTGTCCTTGCTGTCGGTAAGGGTATCGCCTATCTGATAATTGCCCGAGTCGTAAATACCTATAATATCGCCTGCAATTGCGCTGTTTACCGTTTCCCTTTCGTTTGCCATAAGCTGTGTGGACTGGTTGAGCTTCATCTGCTTGCCTGTCCTTGAAAGGGTCACGTTCATACCCCTCTCAAAGGTGCCCGAGCATATGCGCAAAAACGCAAGCCTGTCCCTGTGAGCAGGGTTCATATTTGCCTGTATTTTAAATATAAAGCCCGAAAAGAAATCGTCATCGGGATTTACGACTCCGTCAAGGGTCTTTCTTTCACCGGGTGCAGGCGACATTTCAAGGAAGTGTTCAAGAAATTCCGTTACGCCGAAGTCCGCCAGAGCGGTACCGAAGAATACGGGTGAAAGCTTGCCCTTTGATATAAGCTCCAAATCAAACTCGTTGCCCGCTCCGTCCAGCAGCTCTGCCTCGCTGCGCAGGTTTTCAAGGTTTTCGGGGAAGATCACCTTTTCAAGCTCCTCGTTGTATACTCCCTTTTCCCCCAGCTCTATTGTACGCTTTTCCTTATAGAGGTGTACACAGTTTTTGAGCCTGTCGTACACTCCGTCAAAATATGCGCCGCAGCCTATGGGCCATGTAACGGCTACGGACGGCAGGCCAAGCGCCTCCTCCAGCTCCTCCATTATGGCAAGCGGTTCGTTTGCATCTCTGTCCAGCTTATTTATAAATGTAAAGATGGGTATGCCTCTCATGCTGCATACCTTAAAAAGCTTTTCTGTTTGTGCCTCAACGCCCTTTGCGGCGTCTATGACCATCACTGCGGAGTCCACCGAGGTAAGTATGCGGTAGGTATCCTCGCCAAAGTCGTTATGACCGGGAGTATCCATGATGGAAACTATCCTGTTGTTGTATTCAAACTGCATTACAGACGAGGTGACCGAAATACCCCTCTGCTTTTCTATCTCCATCCAGTCGGATTTTGCATATCTTCCACGCCTTGCTTTTACGGTGCCTGCCTGATGTATGGCGCCTCCGTGCAGCAGCAGTTTTTCGGTAAGGGTGGTTTTGCCTGCGTCGGGGTGCGATATGATACCAAAGATCCTGCGTTTGTTTATTTCGTTTATATCCGGTTTTGACATATTGACTTCCTTTCGTTTAATACGGTTTACGGTCAAGCGTTTTATCGAATGGGGTACCCCTTGCTCTCGGTAATATGAGTACGCAGCACAGCGGAGTACGAATATCCTTGACCGAGAATTGATTAAGTATGTCATAAAAGACAGCCTAAGCATTATTTTAATACAAAAATAATGCCATATCAAGCTTTTTTTGCTATTTATGGATTATATTTTGCATTTACTCTTATCTTTAATTGGGTTATACTTTACTTGTAACAAAGCTGTAATACATTTGAAATAAATTTAATATGCAGCTAAATGTAAATATTTTCATACAGGAGGTTTTATTTATGAGGAAAACGGTTTATATTCTTTTAACGATGGTAAGCGTATTTTTGTTTTCGTGTACCGCTTTTGCGGCATCGGGCTGTCAAAGCTTTACGGTATATAAAAATACAAATGCAGGCACGGGCTTTTCCGTTATGGACCCCGATTCGCCTTACCATATCTGCAAGCAGCTTGGCATAAAGATATGTCATCAGGAAAAATGTCGGGTGGGACAAAGAACAACTCAGGTGACCGCCCCTGAAACAACTACCGAAAGCAAGCCAGAAACCACTACCCAAAAACACAGCGAGCCTGCAACTTCAAAGCCCGTACAGACCACAAAGGAGGCATCCACAGAGGCAACAACAAGCAGGCAGGAAAAGCCTCAGCAGACAACAAAGCGTGAGCCCGTCACCGAAACCACTACATATACGGTAAACACAAACAGCTCATATGCACAGCAGGTGCTGGAGCTTGTAAACATAGAAAGGGCAAAAAACGGTCTGTCGCCCCTTACATTAAGCAGCAGCGTTACAAAGGTGGCACAGCTTAAGGCTGAAGATATGAAAAACAAAAATTATTTCAGCCATACCTCGCCTACATACGGTTCTCCCTTTGATATGCTTAAACGCTTTGGCATAAGCTACAGGACGGCGGGAGAAAACATAGCAAAGGGACAAAAAACTCCGCAGGCTGTTGTAAATGCTTGGATGAACTCACCCGGACACAGAGCCAATATACTGGGCAAAGGCTATACACAGCTGGGTGTAGGCTGCACGGGCGGCTCGTCACCCTACTGGGTACAGACCTTTATAGGCTGATAAAGCCAAAATGCAAATGACTTTCATATCCTCCATTAAAATAACTGCGCCGCTGTTATCCGCAGTACATAATTGAGCGGTGCAAAAAGGGAGCTGCCGTAAAATGACCCTGTGAATCATTTTGCGGCAGCTCCTTTTGGTTTTAATACAGGCTGCCTTACAGCTTATTCCTCATCATAATCATCGTAATCGTCGTAATCGTCTTCGGCAGGGTATTCGTCCTCCTCGGCGTCGTCGTCGACAGTGTCAAGCAGGCTTTGCCTTATCTTGTAGCACTGGTCTATCTCGTTGCTTATAAAGCTCTGCATCTGTATAGAGGTGTTGCTGAATGCCTCAAGCAGCTCGTTGAGGTGCTCCTCGGTAGCCATCATACGGTCCTTGATATACTCCCTGGCACCGAGGCGCAGACGCTTTGATTCCTCGCTGGCTGCCTCTACCATATTGGCATATTCCTCCTGTGCAAGCTGTGTTATCTCATGCTCGCTTGTAAGCTCCTTTGCCTGCGTTTTTGCCTGTTCTATGATGGTTTTTGCCTGGTTGTTTGCTTCGCCTACGGTTTTATTGCAATTGCTTATTATCTTTTCCGCCTGTTTTATCTGGTTGGGCAGGTTTGCACGCATCTCCGAAATAATTTCGGTGACCTCGTCTATATTTACTATCACATTGCGCGAAAAAGGCATTGAGGTGGCTTTTTCAAGCATATCCTCAAGCTCGTCAAGCAGATTTTTGATTGAAGGTGAATTCTGATCCATTATTTTGTCCTCCTGTTTTTGTATTTATCCATTAAAGCCTCCTTGATGATAGGGGGCACTTTGTCGTCTATATTGCCGCCGAAAAGGGCTATCTCCTTTACCATGCTCGAGCTGAGATAAAGGCAGTGGGCGCTTGTAGGTATAAACAGCGTTTCAATTTCATCTGCCAGGTTGCGGTTTGTAAGCGCCATCTGAAACTCGTATTCAAAGTCGGTAACGGCACGCAGACCTCTTATTATAAGGTCGGCACCAAGCGACCTTGCAAAGTCAACCGTCAGCCCGGAAAAGGATCTCACCTCAACACCTGGCATATCCTTTGTAAGCTCCTTAAGCTGGTTTACTCTCTCCTCGGTGGAAAAAACCGGCGTTTTGGACGGGTTTTCAAGCACACCCACCACAAGCCTGTCCACAAAACGGGATGCCCTTGTTATTATGTCCGTATGACCGTTTGTTGTAGGGTCAAAGCTGCCGGGATATATGGCTGTCTTCATTGTATGTCCTCCGTGTCCTCCGAAACAGCCCCTGCGGACCTTTTCAGAAAAGTCATTTTTGTAGTGCGTTTATAATCCTTTATACGGTAAACCTCAAGCCCTGCAATATCGGGTACCGGTTCGCTTACTGCCTGTTCCGCAATTATAAAACCGTCCTCTTTTAAAATGCCGCAGCCTTGTATAGCAGCAAGTGAGGCCTCAACAAGCCCCATGCTGTACGGAGGATCCATAAAAATGATGTCAAACTGCCTGCCCTGCATACCGAGCGAACGTATAACGGATACGGCATTGCCCTTTATTACCTCGGCTTTGCTTAAAAAGGGAGTGCGTGAAAGGTTGTACCGTATTGCATCAAGGCTTTTGCGGCTTTCGTCCACAAAAACCGCAGCCTTTGCTCCCCTTGAAAGCGCCTCTATGCCTATGCCTCCGCTGCCGCTGAACAAATCAAGAAAATCTGCCTCATATATATCACCGGTTATGATGTTGAATAAGGACTCCTTTATTCTGTCTGTTGTGGGGCGTGTTTCAAGCCCCTCGGGAGCTTTAAGCTTAAGCCCTCTTGCCTGCCCCGATATAACACGCATAGGGCTGTCCTCCTTATTTACCTATAATAATTTTATTATACATATATTTTTGCTGTAAGTAAACACTTTTTGTAAAAAAAATAATAATAATTCATAAAAGACAAGGACAAAATACACTTTTCAGACTGTAAAAAAACCAAGAATAGATAAAAAAACGGATTTTTGAGAATCTAAACTTGCAAACACTTTAAGGTAACTTAAGCGTCGCAGACTTAAATCCGCAGTCAGCGTAATTTTCCCTTTGGGAAAATTAGCATGACCACGGGGACGAGCTTTGCCCGTCCGAGGAAAACAGCGAGTTTCAAGGGACGTTTAGTCACGCCGGAATGAGCTGTTTATACTTCTGCTTATACTCGAAAAAGTTACAAAGGGACTTTTTCGACAGTCAGAAAGATAAAAAACATCTTTACAAACATTATAAAGTGTGATATTATAACCTTGTTATAAATAAATTTGTGTTTTTGACACAGTTAAAGCCAATGATTAAGAGTAGTAGCTTAAGGTACGGCTTACAGAGAGCTCTCGGTCGGTGTGAGGGGGCAGCAGGCTTTATGTGAATGGACTTATGAGGCGTCGGGTGAATCTTAAGTAGCCTTGAACGTGTCCGCACGTTACAGCGGAGGGATATTATACAGTATCTTTGGGTGGCGGCTTATCCCATGGGGATAGGCTTTTTTATTTTAGCCGACAGTCTATGGCTTAGCAGGAAGCCCATAAGCGCAGTATTAATATCACCGGCTCACGCATAGGAGAGATAATATGAAGATAATATGCTTTTACTCGCTGTTTGCAGCCCTGCGATGGTGCATCGGGTGCAGTACTATATAGCTTACAGGGAGTGTTATTATGGAAAACTATACTATACTTGACAAAATAGTTGCAAAAAAGAAGCTGCGCCTTGCACAGCGCAGCTATAAACCCGATATACGGCGTTTGTACCGCATGCTGGAAAACGACGGCAGAGCAAGCTTTTATGATGCGCTTGCAGCCCCGGGGCTTTCTATAATAGGTGAGATAAAAAAGGCATCTCCGTCCAGAGGGCTTATCAAGGCGGATTTTTGCCCCGCCGAGCTTGCAAGGGAGTATGCCTCCTGTGTTGAGGCTATATCCGTGCTTACCGAGGAGGACTACTTTATGGGCAGCGGAGAATATCTCAAAGAGGTACACGATACCGTTTGCCTGCCTATAATACGCAAGGACTTTATAATAAGCCATAACCAGATACTGGAGGCTGCCGAGCTGGGTGCTTCTGCGGTGCTGCTTATAACGGCAATACTCAAAGAGCCGAGGGTCATAGGCGAGTTTATGGATCTTGCACACAGTGTGGGGCTTGACTGCCTTACCGAGGTACACAACGAGGAGGAACTTGAAACAGCACTGGAGGCGGGAGCGGATATAATAGGCGTAAACAACCGCAATCTGCACGATTTTACCGAGGATATATATACCTCTGTGCGTTTAAAGGAGCTAATCCCCGGGGATAAGCTTGTAGTGGGAGAGAGCTCCGTGCATACCGAGGAGGATATTAAAATACTTGCACATGCAGGCATAAATGCCGTGCTTGTGGGCGAAAGCTTTATGAAAAGCGGAAATATATCTCAAAAAGCAAGGGAGTTTAAACAGGCGTATGAAAGCTGCAATTAAAATATGCGGGCTTAGACGCCCGGAGGACGTATACGAAATAAACAAATATCCCGAGATAAAATATGCGGGCTTTGTTTTTTACAAAAAAAGCCGCAGGTGCCTTGCAAAGGAGCAGGCAAGGGAGCTGGTATCGCTGCTGCGGGAGGATATAAAGGCTGTGGGGGTGTTTGCCGAAAACAGCCTTGAGGAGATAAAGGCTGCTGCCGACTTCGCACACCTTGACATATTGCAGCTCCACTCCGACGAGGATGCCGACTTCTGCCGCAGGCTCGGCGCTTACAGGCTGTGGCGTGCAATAAGGATGAAGGACGAGGGCTCCCTCGCCTGTGCCGAGGTCTTGCCTGTGGAGGGCTTTGTGCTGGACAGCTATACGCCTGAATACGGCGGCAGCGGAAAGGTGTTTGACTGGGAGCTTGCCTCAAGGTTTGCAAAGGAACATTTTACAATAATAGCAGGCGGTATTAATGCAGATAATATAAACAGGGCATATGATGCTATAATGCCCGACGGCATTGACCTTAGCTCTGCCGTTGAAACCGACGGTTTTAAAGACCCAAAAAAAATAAAAGAGCTTATAGATGAGTACAGAAAAGCATCGTTATGAGTAACGATAAGGAAAGGATGAGTATTAAAAATGCAGTTAAACAAGGATTTTGGTATTTACGGCGGTCAGTTTGTACCCGAAACACTTATGAATGTACTTAAGGTGCTTGAAAAAGAGTATGAGAGCTACGGACAGAGTGAGGAGTTCAAAAACGAGTATATGTGGTATATGAGGGAGTATGTGGGCAGACCCTCCCTGCTTTATTATGCCCAAAGGCTGACAGAGGAAACAGGCGGCGCAAAGATATACCTTAAAAGAGAGGATCTTAACCATACGGGGGCGCACAAAATAAACAACGCCATAGCTCAGGCTCTGCTTGCAAGGCATATGGGCAAGACCAAGGTAATAGCCGAAACGGGTGCGGGACAGCACGGTGTGGCAACAGCCACCGTTGCGGCACTCTTCGGTATGGAATGCGAGGTTTACATGGGCGTTGAGGATATAGAAAGGCAAAAGCTCAACGTGTTCCGCATGGAGCTGCTCGGCGCAAAGGTCGTACCCGTTTCAACCGGTACGGGTACGCTTAAGGACGCTACCAACGAGGCTATAAGGACATGGGTCGCAAGGGCAGAGGATACCTTTTATATAATAGGCTCGGCGGTAGGGCCTCATCCTTACCCAACAATGGTAAGAGATTTTCAAAAGATAATAGGTGAGGAAACCAAAAAGCAGATACTTGAAAAGGAGGGCAGACTGCCCGATAAGGTGTATGCCTGCGTAGGCGGCGGCAGCAATTCCATCGGTATGTTTTATCCCTTCCTTGAAAACCCGGAGGTCGAGCTGGTAGGAGTTGAGGCTGCAGGCCTGGGTATTGAAACGGGCAAGCATGCGTCGGCATTTTCGGGCGGACGCACAGGCGTTTTGCACGGTATGAAGAGTTGTCTGCTCCAGGACGACGACGGCCTTATAAAACCTGTGTACTCAATATCGGCAGGGCTTGATTATCCGGGTGTAGGCCCCGAGCACGCATATCTGCACGACACGGGCAAGGTAAGATATACCTCCGTTACCGACGGAGAGTCGATCGACGCCTTCAGGCTGCTTTGCAGGACAGAGGGAATAATGCCTGCAATAGAAAGCGCTCATGCCCTTGCAAAGGCTGTAGAGGAGGCAAAAGAGCTCGGCAGAGATAAAATTGTTGTTGTAAACCTGTCGGGCAGAGGCGACAAGGACGTTCACACGGTAGCAAAGTACTTGGGTAAGGAGATAGATTGATATGAACAGAATAGCAGAGAAATTTGAATGTCTGAAAAAGGAAAACAAAAAGGCGCTTGTGCCTTACATATGCGCAGGTGACCCTACGCTGGATATGACGGAAAAGCTTGTATACCTGCTGGAGGAGTCGGGAGCCGATGTTATAGAGCTTGGCGTGCCTTATTCCGATCCGCTTGCGGACGGGCCCGTTATACAGGCTGCCTCTTTAAGGTCGATCGGCGCAGGCTTTAAACTGGATAAATTTTTTGACACCGTAAAAAGGATAAGGAAGAACACCGATATACCGCTGGCATGTATGGTATACTACAGCTCGATATTGGGTTACGGCTGTGAAAAATTTGTTGCCAACTGCGATGAAGCGGGGCTTGACGGACTTATAATACCCGATCTGCCTTATGAGGAGTATGATGAGCTAAAGCCGCTTATAGACAAAACGGGGCTTGCGCTTATACCCCTTGTTGCAATAACCTCGGGTGATAGGATAAAGATGCTGACAGAGGGCAGCCAAGGATTTGTTTACTGTGTATCCTCACTGGGCGTAACAGGCGTAAGGAACAGCTTTGACAGCCGTGTGGACAGCTTTATCGAGGCGGTAAAGGCGGCGACCGATACCCCTGCATGTATAGGCTTTGGTATCTCAAAGCGCAGCGATGTTGAGCGTTTTGAGAAAATAGCTGACGGTGTTATTGTCGGCTCCGCAATTGTAAGAAAGATAAACGAAAATATTGACAACCCCGATGAGATAAAGCGCTTTATCAGGGAATTAAAGGGCGTCTGACATACGATAAAACGGGCTTGCCTCGGACATATATAAAAAATCAATATAAAAAGATGGGGGGTGTTGACCCCCATCTTTGTTTTTTTTGCAATATTTGGTGCGGATAAGGCAGAGCCTTTATTTTTTGTCTGCTGCCGTATGCCTGCCGTACCATATCACAGCTGCGGCATAAATAACCGTAAACACGCCTGCCGAAACATAGCTTGCCGTCCAGGGCAGACCGAAGCCAATCTTTGCATTGAGTATAAAGCTCGAGATAACAAACATATAGAACATACCTGGCAAAAGCGCCATTAAAAACAGCTTTTTGTTTTTCATCATATATACGGCTATCATTGCGAAGGCAAACACGGCAATGGTCTGGTTTGCCCATGCAAAATAGCGCCAGAGTATGCTGAAGCCGTTGGCATTAAGCTTTGCGTAAACAAGTATGGCTGCCACAACCGCAAATATCGCACCGGAAACAGCCAGTCTGGAAGACTTTTTTGTTTGATCTATTTTAAGAGTTTCCGCTATCATCAATCTTATTGAACGCAGCGCTGTATCGCCGGAGGTGATCGGCAGCACAATAACGCCGACAACAGCCAGCATACCGCCTATATTTCCCAAAAGATCCTTTGCGATAAGTCCAACAACATCCGTAGCGCTTGTTTTTGCGTCCGCAAGGCCGAGATTCATTGCGCCCATAGCGGCAGCCGCCCATATCATGGCAATAAAACCTTCCGCAATCATCATGTTGTAAAAAATCATCCTGCCGTCTTTTTCCTTTTCAATGGTGCGTGAGATAAGGGTTGCCTGTGTGGAATGGAAGCCCGAAACAATACCGCAGGCAACCGTTACAAAAAACACGGGCATAAAATGCAGACCCTCGGGATGCAAGCCCGAAACGCCCTTTATCCACACCTCGTCAAGCGGATAACCCTTAACCAAAAGACCTATAAACACGCCCACAGCCGACAGCACAAGCAAAGCGCCGAAAAAAGGATATATCCTGCCTATTATCTTGTCTATGGGGAACAATGTTGCAATTACATAATACGCAAATATCACGCCGTATACTATCCAGACTACGGGATCGCCTGCGCCGCTGTCCGCCTTAAGTATCTGTGTTACAAACAGATCCCCCGGCGTATAGATAAATACCGTGCCTACAAGTAAAAGAGTAAGGCAGACAAACACATTGTATATGGGATATGTGTATTTGCCGAGGTATTTGCGTATAAGCATAGGCATTTGCTCGCCGTCGTTCCTGACCGAGATCATACCGCTCATATAATCGTGGAACGCACCGCCTATAATACATCCTATGGGGATCGTTATAAAGGCGACAGGCCCGAAAAGGATACCCTGTATAGGCCCGAGGATAGGCCCTGTTCCGGCAATGTTCAAAAGCTGTATAAGCGAGTTTTTCCACTTTTTCATAGGCACAAAGTCCATACCGTCATTCAGCCTTACCGCAGACGTTGCACGGTCGTCCGGAGCAAATACCTTTTCGCACACCCTGCCGTATACGGCGCCTCCGACAAATAATACCACAAGACCTATAATAAATGTAACCATTGCAAATCACCCTTTTTTAATATATTAATATCAATTTTCTGCCGTTTTTTGCGGTACGGCAACAAGAAAGCACATATCGTTTATCTCGCCTGCCGACTCGTCAAAATAATCGTAAAAAGTAAAGTTGTATAAAAACCGCTGTGCGGGATAAATACCGTAGCCGTCCTGATCGTGGTCGGTTGTATCGTAAGGATCCGCAACTATAAGCACATCGTCCTGCTCCGCCTCTGTGCCCATATCGTCATAGCCTATTATTACCTGCCAATGACCGCCCCAGTCATTCCAGCCGATCATTATCGGGTTGCCGTCCGCCAATGTTTTGCGGATATAATCAAGCGTGAATATACTGCCTGTATCCTCTCCCGTATCCAATGCGGAATAACACTCAAATCCGCCTATCCCGTCAAAAATACCTTTCATCTGGCTGAGGCTTGTTGCCACGGGTTCGGTGCCCTGGGGCCTTAATTCCGCCAAAGTCTGCTCGTTGCTGTCGCCTCGCAAACCGTACCATTCCAACACCATCAGTGCGCTTGCCGGACCGCAGCTCCACTCGCTTGACTGCTGTATGGTTTTAAAGTTATGTAAAATGGTCAGCGTGTCCGTAGAAGTCATATTATAAAAATCCGGGTGCATAAAATACGGACTGTCGGGGTGATCCGTAAGCCGTTCTACACTGTCTGCACCGTCGGGAGCGCTTATGTCGACCCCGTCGTCAAATTTCATCTCGTCACCGTAATTTTTGTCGGCTGCCGAGATATTATCACCCGTTTCCGTTTTATCACCGCCGACCGCAGCACTCTCCGCCGATACCGCCGTATCGGCACTTCTGCCCGCAACAGTGCTTCCTATCACGAAGCCCGCAGCCAAACCGACGCAAAGCATCAGAGCGCAGATGACAAATTTTTTCATATTCAACGCCTCCTCTTCCGTATTCGATTGGCAATATTATATATCAAACAAAACTTTTTGTCCACACTTTTTTATTCTGCCGTTATGACAATTATATGAAGCGTTATTTTACCGATAATACCGTTAATTGCTTTTTTAAACCATAAGTGTATGATTTGTAAAAGAATAGGTTTGTATTTATGCCTGTATAAAACCTCTTTTTGCAGATTAAATCTTTTGCGGTTACTTAAAATACCTCTAAAATTGATAATTACCGTTTACAAATTTAACAGTTAATAAAAAAGCTGTGGTGAACCCACAGCCCGTATTTTAAAAACATAATATTGCATATAAAAAATGATTTTTTAAGAGTTTAAGTTTACAAAGCACTTTAAACTAACTTAAGCGCCGCAGGCTAAAATCCGCAGGACGAGCTTTGCCCGTCCGAGGAAAAGAGGGAGTCGCCAGCCTTTGGCTGGCACGAATCTCTTTATTCTCTGTGAAAAAATGCAGGAAATGTAAGTATTTCCTGCAAGCGTGTCGACTTTTTCGACACGCAGAGCTGTGGTTACCCACAGCCCTAAATCGGGGCGACAAGATTTGAACTTGCGACCTCTTGAACCCCATTCAAGCGCGCTACCAAGCTACGCCACGCCCCGGTATAATTGTACGCATAAGTATGCCTTAATACGCATAAGCTATTCTACTACATTTTTACCGAGTATGTCAATAGTAAATTAAAAAACTTTTGTATTTTATTTTTCAGCCATTTTAAGCGCCGCATTTACCGCATCGAGGATAATACCGCCCGTAACGGCGTTATCTTCGCTGAGCTGTACATCCTGTGTGGACTGCAGATATACGATCTGTCTTGCAATATCGTCAAAGCTTTGTTCAAATACAGGGTAAAAAACCGATTCGGTTTCGCCCATATCAAGCATTTCAACGCTTTTGATATTGTGTTTGTCCACTGTTACCTGTATGCTCACGGGGTTGGAATGCAGCACTATCTCTGCGCTGTATGTACCGGGCGAATACACGCTTTTGCCGCCGCTGCCCGAGAGCACCGCAAAAAGCACTGCTGCCGCTATGATTGCGGCAAGGGCGGCAATGCCGTATTTTATAATTGTCTTAAGATGTACCACAAATATTCTTGTGCCAAACAAACCTTTTATACCTCCCGCTGTTTTATAATATAATGTATTCTCAAAACCGCATATTTATGATATAATTACGGTATAAATAAAACGGATGCCGTGCGGAGCGGCTTGCGGGAGATGAAAGTATGAGGCTCAGGTATATTTTGGGCATACCGGGCAGCGGCAAAACAACACGCTGCATAGACGAAATAATAAAAGCGTCGCAGGAAGGCAGAAAGGCGCTTTATATAGTGCCCGAGCAGTTTTCGCTTGAATCGGAGAGGCTTTTGTGCTCGGCGGCAAAGGGAAACGTGGTTATGAACAGCGAGGTTATCAGCTTTGGACACCTTGCGCACAGGCTGCTGTCGGCAACGGGAGGCAGCAGCGAAAAGATACTCGACGACAACGCCAAAACCCTGCTTTTGCGCAGGATAATAAACAATCTGCTTAAAGAGGACAGCCTTGTTTTTTACGGCAGAAGCGCTGCAAGCACAGGCTTTGCGGACAATATTTCGGCTTTGATAACGGAGTTTATACGCTGTGATGTTGCGCCCGATACCATAGAGGAAAAATCGGTATATTTTGCGGATAAGGACAGGATGCTCTCGGATAAGCTGCACGATATAGGGCTGATATATTCGGGCTTTAAAGCCGATATAAAAGACAGGTATATAGCAAAGGATTCCCTGCTTGATGTGCTTGCGGAGAGGATACCCGCAGCGGAAATGCTTAAGGATACCGAAATATGGCTTGACAGCTTTACCGATTTTACCCCGCAGGAGTTTAAGGTGGCAGAGGCGCTTTTGCGTGCGTGCGTGCGCCTTAATATATCCTTTTGTGTGGATACGCCGTATTTTGGCGCCGATATAGATGCCTTTGACCCTTACCGTGAAACAAAACGCAGCATAAACCGCATAAACCGTGCGGCAAAAAATATGGGCGCCGTTACGGACAAAAGCGTTTTTTTGGACAAGGATGTGCGGCACGGCAGTGCGCCTGCGCTCGGCTTCCTTACAAAGCATTATTTTGACGGACAGAGGTATTCATCCCCCTCGGACGAGATAAAGACTATTTGCGCATCCTCCGCACGGGAGGAGCTAACATATGCGGCAGGCGAAATACTTTCGCTTTTAAGGGATAAAAAATACCGCTGCTCGGATATAGCGCTGCTTATAAGCTCCGACAGCTATTACAGGGAGCTTGGCAATGTTTTTGATAAATTCGGCATACCGTATTTTACCGATTCAAGGCGGTCGGTTTTGTCGCATCCTCTTACGGAAATGCTGCGCAGCATATTCAGGCTGCTGAGGTACGGCTTTGCCTGCGACGAGGTGTTCAGGCTTTTAAAAACGGGCTTCAACGATCTGACACGGGAGGAGATAGCCGTTGCGGAAAATTACTGTACCGCCTGTGCGGTAAAAAACGGCAGATGGTATGAAAAATGGGAGTACACGCTATCGGGCAGATATGAGGATAAGCTTGACATGCTTAACGACATAAGGGAATACATATGCGATATTCTGGACAGCATAGCTGCTTTGCGCAAGGTAAAGCCCAAAACGGTAAGGAGCCTGTGTGAGGCTGTGTACAAGCTTTTTGAGCGCTTTGGCGTAAAGGAAAGGCTTGGCATAATGATAAACGACGCAGCTGCCGAAAATAACGAGGATGCGGTAAGGCTGCACAGCGGAGTGTGGGATACCGTAGGCGATATATTCAGCAAAATGTGTGAGATAATGGGCGATGACGAAACAGACACTGCGGAATTCGGCAGGCTGCTGGAGGCAGCCCTGCGCAATGCCGAGCTGGGGCTTATACCCCCTACCTGCGAAAGTGTGACCGCAGCGCACTTCGAGCGGAGCCGTCTGCCCAATGTAAAGGCGCTTTTTATGCTTGGCGTAAACGAGGGCATAATACCGCCGCACCACAGCGATACAAACCTGCTGTCGGACAGCGACCGTATGAACCTCAGCGTGTCGGGCTGTGAGCTGGGAGGCGACAGCCTGAGGCTTATAAACAGGGACAGATACAATATATATACCTGTATAACAAAGCCGTCCGAGAGGCTTTACATATCGTACAATACATCGTTGGAGAGCGGTATAAGGTCGCCCCTGGTACAGGATATATGCTCATGCTTCAATAAAGTACCCGTAGGAGTAAAAAACGGAGAAATATTTGCCGACGAACAGGCGTTTGAGCTTTTGCTTGCGCATATTGCCTCTCTTGGGGAAAAGGAGGAGGTGTCGCCTCTCTATAAGGCGGTATATGCCCATCTTTACGAAAACGAAAATTACAGGGCAAGGCTTGAAAGAGTGTCGCTGTGGCTGGAGCCTCCCTCCTGTGAGAACGAGAGCATAGGCAGCAGGCTTGCGGCGGAGCTTTATCTTTCGGCAGACGACACCCTTGTGTCGGGTATTACCAGGATACAGGACTATGAGAGCTGCCCTTATATGTATTTTTTAAAGTACGGGCTTAAGGCCGAAGAACAGGCGGAATATGTACCCAATGCCGCAGACTGCGGCACAATACTGCACAATGTGCTTAAGCAGTTTTCGGAAAAGGTACAGAGCGAAACCGACTGGGAGAGTATTGACGAGAGCTATATAAGGGAAAATGTGGATGCCATAACGGCACAGGTAACAGAAAAATACAATACGGCGTTTTTTGATAACGACGCATCGGGCAGCTTTGTTGCCGAAAGGCTGAAAAAGGCGGCTGTAAGCACCATAAAGGCGTTTTCCGAAAAGGTTGACGGCTTTGTGCCCTGCGGCTATGAGGTGACCTTCGGCCCCGACGAGGATACCGCTCTGCCTCCGCTTAAATACAAGCTTAACGACAGTACGGTGCTTTTGCTTACCGGCTCTATCGACAGGGTGGATACCTTTACAGATAAAAACAATGACACCTATGTTAAAATAACCGATTACAAAACCACTCAAAGGCAGGATCTGTTTTCGGAGGAGAGCCTGTTTCTGGGTATACAGCTGCAGCTGCCGCTTTATATGCAGGCATATACGCAGAGCTCGGGCAATGTAAGGGAAGGCGGTTTTTTCTACTTCAGGATAGCCGACCCTGTTTTTGAACGGGTAAGCTCGGATGCCTTTGCAGGGCTTATAAGCGGCGGCGCCGCTGTGGACGAGCCGTCCGTGATGGAAGCCCTCAGCGATGTTGAAAGAAAAAAGCTTTCCGGCAGATCCGCAGCCTTTATCAAAATACCGCAGGAGGGTATCAAAAGGCTTACGGAGTATGTAAACGGCATGATAACGGATGCGGGCAGGGGCATAATAAGCGGAGATATAAAGGCAAAGCCCTATTTGTTTGGCGGCAGGACATCCTGTAAGTACTGCAATTATTCCGCAATATGCTGCTTTGAGCTGTGCAGGGGCGGAAAGGGCAGATACCGCAGCATCGGCAGGGACGAGGCAAAAACCCTGCACGAAAAAATTATAGGCGGAGATGACGGCAATGCCGCATCAAGATAGAAATATCAATATTGTTAAAACGGAATATATGTATTATAATGATGTAAAAGCAATTTTTCAAGGAGGTAGCGGATATGAAATGTCCATTTTGCGGTAATCCGGATACTAAGGTAATAGATACGAGAGCTATGGACGAGCAGTCGGCAATACGCAGGCGGCGTTTTTGCGAAAAATGCTCAAATCGCTTTACTACATATGAGCGCATTGACAGCGTGCCGCTTTCGGTAATAAAAAGCAACAATACAAGGGAGCTTTTTGACAGAAGCAAGCTTGTAAAGGGTATAATGATGAGCTGCAATAAGCGCCCCGTTTCCGTAGAGCAGATAGAGCAGATAGCAATTGAAATAGAAAACAGCGTGCTTAATTCCATGCGCAGGGAGATACCCAGCAACGAGCTTGGCGAGATGGTGATGGACAGGCTAAAGGATATAGACGAAGTGGCATATGTGCGCTTTGCCTCGGTATACAAGCAGTTTAAGGATATTGACAGCTTTATGGACGAGCTTGGCATACTGCTGAGAAACAGAAACAAAAAGGGTGAAAAGGATTGATATGCGCCCTTGATACAAATGACCCGGAGGGATGCTATGAAATACATAAGGGTAAGAAGAACAAACTGTAAAAACTGTTACAAATGTATAAAAAACTGTCTTGTAAAGTCCATAAGCTATATGGACGACAGGATGGATATAATAGACGAGGGATGTATACTTTGCGGCAGATGTATCACCTCCTGCCCGAGAAACGCAAAAAAGCTTGAAAACGACTTCGGCGCCATACGCAGGCTGCTTGCGGATAAGGACACTACCGTGTGCGTCAGCCTTGCGGCGGATTTTATTGCCGCATATCAGGACAACGCCTTCAGGCTTATAACGGCGCTCAAGCTGCTGGGCTTTGATTATGTTGAGGAAAGCTCCATAGGCGGCGCCTGTGTTACCGAGGAATACCGCAGGCTGATATTAAAAAGCAGAGGCAAAACAATTATCTCCTCTGCCTGTCCCACAATAAACCTGTTTATAAAAAAATATTATCCAGAGCTTGTATCATACCTTGCGCCTATAATGACGCCTCTTGAGGTACACGGCAAGCTTATGAAGGCAAAGTACGGCGCAAATGCAAAGGTAGTATACATAGGCCCGTGTCTTTCCTCGCTGCACGACTGTGATTCCAGCACATATCTGTACGGAGGCATAAGCTATCCTCAGCTTAACGAATGGCTTGCGGAGGAGGGTATAGTGCTTGACGAGCTTGAAGAGGGCAGCTTTGACGAGCAGAGCACATACTCCCGCATTTATCCGCTTCAGGGCGGTATAACCAAGGATATAATAAATATTTTTGATAAGTACGAGGGAACCGATAAGGCGGGAAATTATGATCTGCTTTCGGCAGGCGGCCTTGAAAGCGCAAAAAAAATGCTTGACGAGCTGCGTGCAGGCGCCGTATCCAATGTGTTTGCGGAGATATGGGCATGCGAAGGGGGCTGCATAGGCGCACCCTTTATGCCCCGTAATGCGGGCGGAAAGTTTGAAAGACGCATACGCATTAAAAACTATGCGGATAATGCAAAGCCCGCAAGGAGCTGCCTGCTTATGCAGATAGGCACAAAGCACGAGCCGGATCCCTACAGCGAGGCACAGCCCGGCGAGGAAACAATAAGGGAAATACTCTCTCAGATGGGTATATATACAAGGGCGCAGGAGCTTGACTGCGGCATATGCGGCTATCCCACCTGCCGTGAAAAGGCGGCTGCCGTATATCACCGCAAGGCGGATATACAAACCTGCCTGCCTTATTTGTTAAACATAAATCAGTCGCTTTCAAACACGGTGCTTTCGATAACGCCAAACCTTATAATAGCGGTGGATTCCGCCCTGGTCATAAAGGAGTTTAACGTGGCTGCCCAGCGTGTATTCAAGGTGGCAAGGCGTGCCGCCATAGGCAAAAAGCTAAGCACGCTTATTGACGACAGCAATTTCCGTCAGGTGCTGGAAACAAAAACAAGTATTTTTGATAAAATAGTATATTATGATAAGCTTATAACAGAGCAGTCAATAATATATTCGGCGGAGCACAATACAGCCATAGCCATAATAAAGGATATAACCGCAGAGGAGATAGACCGCAAAAAGGCTTATGACAAAAAAATGCGCTCGCTGGATCTGGCACAGGATGTTATAAACAAGCAGATGTTTGTTGCTCAGCAGATAGCGGGTCTGCTTGGCGAAACCACTGCCGAAACAAAGGTGGTTTTAAGCAAGCTTAAGGACCTTATTGCAGCCGAGGAGACTGATAATAATGAGTGATATATATATAGATGCCGCTTATTCAAGCCTCATAAAGTACAACGAGGAGCTTTGCGGGGATCATGTTGAAATAATACGCCGCCCCGACAGCTTTATCCTGGTGCTCTCCGACGGCCTTGGCAGCGGAGTTAAGGCAAATATACTTTCAACCATTACCTGCAAGATAATATCTACAATGATGATGGGCGGAGCCGATCTTGAGGATACCGTGGAAACGGTCGTAAATACCCTGCCTGTCTGTCAGGTGAGGAAGGTCGCCTATTCCACATTTTCCATTATAAAGGTGTATAACGACGGGCGTGTATGCCTTACGGAGTTTGATTCACCTCCGTGTATATTTGTGCGCAACAGGCAGCTTGTAAAGATCGAATACGAAAACCGCAGCATTTGCGGGCACAATATAAAGCAGTCGCATTTTTCGGTGCTGCCGGGCGATATGCTGGTGCTTATAAGCGACGGCGTTATTTATTCGGGGCTTGGCAGCGCTTATCCTCTGGGCTGGGGCATTAAAAACGCAAGCGAATACATTGCAGGGTGTTCTGCGGGCAGCGCAAAGGAGTCAACGGATGCGCTGTGCGATAAATGCCGCAGCCTGTACGGCGGCAGACCCGGAGATGATACCACGGCTGCCGCAATAAAGATACAGCTTATAAAATCCGTAAGCCTTTTCAGCGGCCCTCCCATAAACCCCGCCGATGACGAGCGCATTATAAGGGACTTTCTTTCGGCGGACGATACAAAGGTCATTTGCGGTGGAAGCTCGGCAAAAATAGCTGCCAGGGTCATGGGCAAGGAGCTTATGCCGTCGTTGGAATATGTTGATCCGCAGATACCGCCCACAGCCACTCTGGAGGGCATAGACCTGGTAACGGAGGGTGTGCTTACGCTAAAGCGCACGGTTGAGCTTATCAGGGATTACAGAAAAAGCGGCAAGCTGCCGGAGGGCAAAAATGCAGCCGAAAAGCTTACACGCCTCCTGCTTGCCGAGTGTACAAACCTAAATCTGTTCATAGGCATACAAAAAAACCCTGCCCATACCGACAGTGACTTATCCGGTGACCTTGGGCTGCGCATGCTTATACTCAACGACCTTTACAAGCTTATGCAGCAGCTTGGCAAGACCGTAACAAGAAAATACTATTGACATAGGGTATACGCATTTATCCGACATAAAGCGAAAGCTAGGGTATCATTTAATAAAAAATTAATAAAAACAGGCGGAAATTGTTAATTATAATAAGGTACAATTATTATAAGAGGTGATAAAATGGAATACAAAATACTTGTGGCCGATGATGACAAGGAAATTTTAAATGCAATAGACATATACCTTACAAACGAGCAAATGAAGGTTTACAAGGCATGCGACGGTGTACAGGCGCTTAAGGTGCTTGAGGAGGTACAGGACATACATCTTATAATAATGGATATAATGATGCCCAAAATGGACGGTATACAGGCGATACTCAAAATAAGGCAGGAAAAGGATATACCCATAATAGTGCTTTCGGCAAAAAGCGAGGACAGCGATGTTATACTGGGCCTTAACATAGGTGCGGATGATTACATCACAAAGCCGTTTAACTTTTTGGAGCTTATAGCAAGGGTAAAATCCAACCTGCGCAGATATACCAAGTTCGGCACGTTCAGGCAAAGCAGCGATGAGCTGCTTATAAGGGGGCTTTATCTCAACAAAAAAACAAAGGAGGTAAAGGTAAACGACAAAAGCATTAAGCTCACCCCCATAGAGTTTAAAATACTGCAGCTGCTTATGGAAAATCCGGATGTGATCTTCTCCATTGAGGAGATATACGAAAAGGTGTGGAACGAGCCGTTTATCAACAGCGAAAATACGGTTGCCGTACACATAAGGCGCATAAGGGAAAAAATTGAGGTAAATCCCAAGGAACCTATGTATTTAAAGGTGGTGTGGGGTATTGGATACAAAATATCAAAATAAAAACTCTATAGGTGCTGCAGGCATTGTAAGGCTTTTTTTGCTCTTTGCGGCGTTAATGCTTATTGCTGCGGGCGCAGCGGTATCCTGTGAGGGCAATGTAAGGTTTGACTCATATTTTTATGCTTCTGAAAATATAAAAACGGAGGCGGTAAAGTATGCAAAAAAATTGCAGAGATATTATATTTATTTCGGCAAATTCGATCCGTCCGAGGCAAAGCTTAAAATAGCCGCAATAGACGATTACCTCAGCAGAACGAGAGCCGTGGTATCGGATACGGAGGCAGACGAAAGAAGCTATTATGCCGTTGACAGGTTTTATGAAAACGATGACGAAACAAATGATGCCGATGTCAAAAGCCTGTTTTCAAAATAT
This sequence comes from uncultured Clostridia bacterium, assembly GCA_947591605.1. Classification (GTDB taxonomy): domain Bacteria; phylum Bacillota; class Clostridia; order Lachnospirales; family CAG-274; genus CALWRD01. The sequence continues at coordinate 251,426 of CANQDF010000001.1, forward strand.
CCCGACCCAACGGAGCTGTATGATTTTAACATTGAGGATCTGGATGCTCTTACGGTCGGGGAGATAACAAACAGGGAAACAGAGCTAACCGAGATGCTGCAAAACTACTACAGCGTCAAAAACTATCTGGATACCACGCAGCATTTTCACTATTATATTTACAGTGCAAGCCCGCACAGGCTTATTGCCACAAATGCAGATAACCTTTATACCGAAAAGGTATATGACAGCATCTCCGTTGGGGACGACATCTTTTGCGAGGAGCTGCCGGGCAGCAAAACGACCGTTTCGGGATCCTTTGTAAAAAACGGTATGGAATGTACGCTGTCCATACCGGTGGACTCGGGCAGCAGCTTTGTAAACAATGAGGTCACAAGCATAAAAAGGCTCATAGGAGTAAATAAAATACTTGCCGACCCTGCTGCGTCACTGCTTTTGATATTGGCGGGCATGCTGCTTTTTGTAATTGTGTTTTTGTCCGGCAGGTCAGCCGTATCCGGAATAAACAGAGCCGTATTTTCGGCTTACAGGAGGCTGCCGCTTATCTTAAAGCTTATGCTGTCTGCGGGAGTTATCTTTATATATGCTTCGATGTATGAAAGGGACTGCTTTATATCACGCTTTATTGCGTATTCCCGCTGTGACAGTCTGGTATCGGTGCTTGCTGCGGCGTTTATATCGCTGCTTGTGCTTGTGCTTACTGCGGAAAATATACTTATGCTCGTAAGGGAGCCCAAGCGTATTGCGGACGAAAGAGATGTTGCCTTTGCGGTTTTAAGTATCCGCAATTTCAGGTTTGCGCTTAAAACCAAAAGCTATCTGCTTATATTTATATATATATCGGTTTTGGTTATTTTTTTATCCGGTGTTATCGGTATGCTGATATGCCTGCCGTATGCCATCAAAAGCCTTAAGGGTATGCTTGAATATCTGTTTTGCTTTTTCCCCGTTGTGATAACGGCGCTTGTTATAAAGCTGATAAATGTGCATATCAAGCTTTGCTGGTATATTAAGGAAATGTCGCTTGGCAACATTGAGGAGATACCCGTTCAAAGGGGGCTGTTTACCGCTCCGCTCAACAGCCTTAACAATATAAACGACGGTGTTAAACGCACCATGGATGAGGCTATCAAAAACGAAAGGCTTAAATCCGAGCTGATAACAAACGTATCGCATGACCTTAAAACTCCGCTTACCTCCATAATAAGCTATGTAAATCTGCTTAAGGAGCTTAAGCTGGATAGCAAGGCGGCTGCGGATTATATAGATGTTATAGAGAATAAGGCAATGAGGCTTAAGATACTTATAGATGACCTTTTTGAGGCTTCAAAGCTTGCAAGCGGACAGATGAGATTGGAAAAACAGCCCTCGGATGTGGTTGCCCTGCTCAAGCAGACTATGGGAGAGCTGGACTACAAAATTGAGGAAAGCGGCATAGAGTTCAGGACAGATCTGCCGGATAACCCCGTAATACTCAATATAGACGGACAGAAGATGTGGCGTGTGTTTGACAACCTGCTTAACAACATTTTAAAGTATTCGCCTTCGGGCTCCCGTGCTTATATCGACATATCGGGTGACGAATACAAAACGGCGATAACGTTTAAAAATGTTTCCGCCTATCCTCTTAATTTTGATACCGGTGAGCTTTTTGAGCGCTTTAAAAGAGGCGATGCCGCAAGAGCTACGGAGGGCTCGGGTCTGGGTCTTTCCATTGCAAAAAGCATTGTCGATCTGCATGGCGGAAATATGCGCATAGTGACCGACGGCGATCTGTTTAAGGTAATAATAGAACTTTTCAGACAGTCGTAGGCCGCTTATTATAAGTACGCAGCCAAAGCGGTAATATCCTTTATTGATTGGAGATAAAAATGAGTAAAAAGTACGAAAACATTGAGCTGGAAATTACGGATACGGAGTTTCCCAACAAGGGCACGGCAGAGTGGTGCGGCAATAAGGTGACGGTCAAAAACACTGTACCGGGTCAGCTTGTGTGCGCCGATGTCAAAAAAAAGCACCATAAATACGAGGGCAGGCTTAAGAGCATTTTAAGGCGTGCCGAATATGAGGGCGAGTCTGCCTGTGAGCATTTTGAAGTGTGCGGCGGCTGCACCTATCGTACCATACCTTATGAAAAGGAGCTGGAGCTAAAGCGTGATATGGTGCTTAAGCTGCTCCGGGACGGCGGTATTGACGGTTTTGTATACGACGGTATAATACCCTCTCCGTGTGTGGACGAATACCGCAATAAAATGGAGTTCAGCTTTGGCGACAACGGTTTAAACGGTGAGCTGTGTTTGGGTATGCGCAAGCGAAACAGTAATTACGAGGTTGTAAACGCCGACAGGTGCACACTCACACACAGCGATGTCGGCAGAATATCGGCGTGTGTGCGTGATTTTTTTGCCGACTCGGACGAGAGCTTTTATCACAGAATGAGGCATACAGGCACACTGAGGCATTTGCTGGTGCGCCGTGCCTTTTTTACGGGGCAGATACTTGTGGGCATCGTAACAACAAGCGGGCTTAAGGCCGACTTAAACGAGCTTAAAAACAGGCTGCTCTCGCTTGAAATACAGGGCAGCATTGAGGGCATAGTACATATAATAAACGACGGCGTTGCGGACGTTGTAAGAGCCGACAGCACAGAACAGATCTACGGCAGGGATTGGTTTTACGAGGAGCTGCTTGGGCTTAAATTCAAGGTTGGGCTTTTCTCGTTTTTTCAGACAAATTCACCCGGAGCCGAACGCCTTTACTCAATCGTTGGGGATTACGCAGGCAGCTGTGAAAACAAGGTCGTTTTTGATATGTACTGCGGCACGGGTACAATTGCACAGCTTATGAGCAAAAATGCCAAAAGAGTTGTCGGCATTGAATTGGTGGAAGAGGCGGTCGAGGCTGCCAAGGTAAACGCAAGGCTGAATAATATAGACAATTGCGAGTTTATAGCGGGCGACGTGCTCAAAATGATAGACGGGCTCGATATGACGCCCGATATTATGATACTAGATCCTCCCCGTGAGGGTATACACCCAAAGGCAATATTAAAGCTTGCTGCCTTTGGCGCAAAAAACATTGTTTATGTAAGCTGTAAGGCAAGCTCCATGGTTAAGGATCTGAATGCCTTTATTGAAAACGGGTACAGAGTGGATAAAATCATAAATGTGGATATGTTTCCGCATACGGCTAATGTGGAAACGGTTGTCAAACTTTCCAAGGAAAAAATCGACTATAAAAAGGTGAGGGTAGAGTTTTCTATGGAGGATATGGATATGTCTAGTTTCCAGAAAGGAGCACCTATGGAGAAATCAAGGCTTATGTGAAGAACATACCGGACTTACGGTTTCTTCCCTTTATATAGCACAGGTAAAGCAAAAGTGTGGGATCATTGAGTGGGAGAATTACAATAAACCGAGATCGAGAAACGCTAGACAGCCTCATTGTCCGCCAAAAAAAGAGGCGGCAATAAGGTAAGCGTTGGAGTATTTTAGAATGATATGAGGGAAAATTTGCTTAAACCTTTTGGAAAATATAACTGTATGATATAATTAAAATACATAATACGAAAATTAGTACGGAGAATAAATTATACTAGGAGAATTTGTAAAATGCCAAAGATATCAAACAAAGAGAACAAAAATGTGTATTTCCAAAGAAGGGAAGAACTTAAACTCACAAGAGATCAAGCAAGTGAATTACTTGAGTCAATACCTCCCGAGAGAATTGAAAAGATAGAGAATGAAAGAGTTGAACCGCATCCGGAAGAAATACTTATAATGGCTCATAAATATAAATCCCCTGAGTTATGTAATTATTACTGTTCGAAGCAGTGCCCTATTGGACAACAATACGTACCTGAAGTTAAAATTCAGTCTTTGTCACAGATCGTTTTAAAGATGATAGATTCATTAAACACAGCACAAGATCAGCAGAGGCGACTTATTAGTATTACAGCAGATGGTATTATTGATGATACAGAGATTGATGATTTTGTAAATATTCAGGAGCAATTGGAAAAAATATCTATAACTGTTGAGGCACTGCAGTTATGGACAGAACAAATGGTTGCTAATGGTGCAATGAATATGGAAAAATATGAGGCTCGTAGAAATAGGAAATAATGAAAATCAAAGCGTATTCTTTCAATATAGAAAGAAGACGCTCAGACTGTCAAAAAAGCTCAGGAGTACTGGGCTTTTTTACATTTATATGGTATAATTATATTGAG
>CANQDF010000002.1 GCA_947591605.1 uncultured Clostridia bacterium
AATTTTTGAAAGCTTGCAGCTCTTTTTCTGCTGACTTACTTTGCTTTTTTTGAACTCCGATAACATTGAATTTATCGGCGTTCTAAACGCTGAACTATTGTTGAAAAAATAAATTTGCCGAAAAACCTGCGCTCCGACTCTTTTTTTACAAAAAAGAGTATCTCCGCTTGTTTTTCTGCCCGTAAACGCTTCGCTACTAAATTTATTTTTTCTATGAACTAATCAGCGTTTTTGAATTGATTGGGATTTGAGTATTTGTTCTTTTCCGATTATTCAGTTTTCAATGTTCGCCTCTTTGCCGAGCTGCGCCTTTTTGCGCCCTATGCTCAGCCGCTCTCTTTGCGACAGCTTAATTATATTATCACAATAAGCGCCGCTTGTCAAGTACTTTTTTTAATTTTTTATCACGACTGTGACGAATTTTATTTTAACATAGCTTTTTCGTCCTGTCAATTGCTTTTTAAGCCTTTTTGCAAACTTTTTTCGGCAATATACAAAAACGGTTTCGGCAGCCAGAGCTGTATTATAATGAATATTATTTCATATAATGTGCAAACTGTATATATGATGATAAAAAGAGGATTTATTTACGGAATTACGGGATTGTTTTTTGAAGTAATATGGACAGGGCTGTGCTCGCTTTTTCACGGCGATCTCAGCCTTGCATCTCACACAGCGCTCATAATGCTGCCCATATACGGCCTTGTGGTATTTATGGAGCCCATGTTCTTTACCCTTACAAGCCTTGGCATAAACCCGTTTTTAAGGGGCATATACTATGCGGCGCTGATTTTTGCCTGCGAATATTTTTCTGGCAAGCTGCTCGGTCTGTTTAACCTGTGCCCGTGGAGGTACAGCGGCATTTACAGCATAGACGGTCTTGTAAGGCTTGATTACGCTCCCCTTTGGTTTACGGCGGGGCTGGTCTACGAAAAAATATACCTTGTGTTTTTTGAAAAGGGAAAACCGGTGTTTTTTTCTCCCAAAAGCAAAAAAGCATAGCTCCGAACGTAAAAAACCGTTTTGCCTTTCCGTTTTATTATATTCAACAGATACAAATATGTTACGGTTTATTAAAAAAATTGGGGGTGTTGCAAAACAACACCCCCTTGAATGAAATGCCAGTCGGCATTTCATTCATTTTTTCACAATGAACAAAGAGCCTCGTGCCTCCCGATGGTCGGCGACTCGCTCTTTTCCTCGGACGGGCAAAGCTCGTCCTGCGGATATTAGTCTGCGACGCCAAAGTTACTTGAATATATCCTGCAAGCAACCTTATCTAAAATTTTATTTCTTATTGAATAATTTAGTTTTGCGACAGCCCCAATTATATTTAATTAGTCTGCGACGCCAAAGTTACTTGAATATATCCTGCAAGCAACCTTATCTAAAATTTTATTTCTTATTGAATAATTTAGTTTTGCGACAGCCCCAATTATATTTAAAAGGATAATATTAGACCAATGATTACACAAGATTTTCCTTAAAAAAGCTCTCGAGCTTATCAAAAGGTATGGCATTTTTTCCGCCTCCGTCATACAAATCGGTATGGACGGCATCGGGTATTATCATAAGCTCCTTGTTATCCGCATAAGGATTATCCTTTACAATTGCGGCATAGGCATCCCTGCCGAAGTAACAGGAGTGAGCCTTTTCCCCATGTATTATGAGCACTGCGCTGCGTATCTCGTTTGCATAGCATAAAATAGGCTGATTTAAAAACGACATACAGCCTATCTTGTTCCAACCGTCGTTGGAATTAAGCGACCTTGGATGGTATCCTCTGGGTGTTTTGTAATAGTCGTAATAATCCTTTACAAAGAAGGGCGCATCCTCGGGCAGTGGATCAACAACACCGCCGCCCGGCTCATAGCTGCCGTTTTTGTAATCTTTGATGCGCTGCGCATTAAGCGCCCTGCGTGCCTCATAGCGTGCATCGGCATTGTCGTCGGCGTCAAAATATCCTTTTGCGTTCACACGGCTCATATCGTACATTGTGGAGGCTGCCGCAGCCTTTATGCGTGTATCGAGTGCAGCTGCATTGAGCGCCATTCCGCCCCAGCCGCATATGCCTATTATGCCTATCTTCTCGGGGTCGATATTTTCCTGCACGGAGAGGAAGTCCACAGCCGCCTGAAAGTCCTCCGTGTTTATATCGGGAGATGCCATATATCTTGGCTGTCCGCCGCTCTCGCCCGTAAACGACGGATCAAAGGCTATGGCTGCAAAGCCCCTCTCCGCCATGGTCTGTGCATACAGCCCCGCCGCCTGCTCCTTTACTGCGCCGAAGGGACCGCATACGGCAATTGCCGCAAGCTTACCCTCCGCATTGACGGGTGTATACATATCTGCGGCAAGCGTAATGCCGTATCTGTTTACAAAGGTTACCTTTTTATGCTCCGTCTTTTTGCTCTTTGGAAATGTTTTGTCCCATTCCTGTGTCAATTTAAGTTCTTCCATTATAATACCGTCCTTTCATTTTTTTAGCTGCCACAGCAGGAAATCAACAAGATCTACCTTATCCTCGCAGTCGTGGAGCCTGTCAAGCAGAGTACGTTTATAGCCTCTTAACAGCCTTTCCGCCGTATCCGTCATACCGCCCGACAGCGCTTTTGATATTTCGTCCGACAGCTCGGTGCCGCAGCCCGTTCCCGCAAGACCTTCGAGCCACGCTCCTATATCCCGTTCTCCGTTCATTCCTGCACCTCTTTTCATATTTGATTATACAGCATATATTTTTTATACGCCAATACAAATATTTCATATCGTGATATGAATTTTTTTCAATTCATGGTATAATTATATAACAAAAGGCATAAGGGGATGAATTTATGGAGCTAAGGACGCTTAAATATTTTTTGGAAACCGCAAGGGAGGAGAATATGTCAAAAGCTGCGGAAAGACTGCATGTTTCGCAATCGGCGCTCTCAAAGCAGCTCAAGGGGCTTGAGGCGGAGCTTGGCAAGCCGCTTTTCATACGGCACAGCTTTTCCATGGAGCTTACGGAGGAGGGCATGCTGCTGAGGAAGCGTGCGGAGGATGTTATATCCCTCACAGACAAAATATCGGCGGAGTTTTCCTCCATGGACGATATAATAGGCGGCAGCATTTACCTCGGCTGCGCCGAATCGTACCGCATAAAGCACCTTGCAAGGGTCATAAAGCAGTTCAAGCTGCGGTACCCGGATCTTCACTACCATATGACAAGCGGAGATACCGAGCAGGTGACCGAAAAGCTTGACAGAGGCATACTCGACCTTGCCGTTATAGTGGAAAAGCCCGATTACACCAAATACAATGCAATTAAAATGCCCGAATCCGACAAATGGGGGCTGTTGATGCCCTCCGACTGCCCTATGGCGCAAAAGGAGCATATCACATTTGAGGATCTCAAGGGTCTGCCGCTTTTCTGCTCCGAGCAGGGCTGGAGGGCGGATCTGCCTGCATGGTGCGGCAGCCGCATGGACGAGCTTAAGCTGGAGGGCTCGTTCAGGCTGGCATACAACGGCTCTGTTTTTGTGCGTGAGGGTCTGGGCTATCTGCTCACCTTCGAGCACCTTACCGATAACGGCAGCGGACTTGTATTCCGACCTCTCTACCCCGCATTGGAAAGCGAAATGTATATCATATGGAAAAAACGCCAGGTTTTTACACCCATAGTGCGCCTTTTTATACAGGAGCTCAGGGACAGGCTCGAGCCTGCGGACGGCACCGACCAAAAATAAACCCGATACGGCAAAAAATAATTGCAAAAATTTACATATGGGGTTATTATATAATAGGAACAGAGTTGAAATATAAAGGAGAACAAAAATGTCACAGGGAAAAACAAAACCGAGGATAATGCCCGGCTTTATGGAGCTGCTGCCCTCGGAGCAGATATTATTTAACAAAATGTATGATACCATACGTGAGGTTTACGAGAGCTTTGGCTTTATGCCGCTTGATACGCCTGTGCTGGAGCTTTCGGAGGTGCTGCTGGCAAAGGCGGGCGGCGAAACGGAAAAGCAGATATACCGCTTTACAAAAGGCGATACCGATATGGCTATGCGCTTTGACCTGACGGTACCCCTTGCAAGATATGTTGCGCAGCATGCGGGCGAGCTTACCTTCCCCTTCAAGAGATACCAGATGAGCAAGGTATACAGGGGGGAACGTCCTCAGAAGGGCAGATTCAGAGAGTTTTATCAGTGCGATATAGACATCATAGGCAGCGAGGAGCTTGACCTTGTATACGATGCCGAGATACCCGCAATAATCTACAATATATTTAAAAAGCTGGACTTTGGCAAGTTTACAATAAGGCTTAACAACCGCAAGGTGCTTAACGGCTTTTTTGACAGCCTTGACCTTGGCGGCAGCATATCCGACATACTGCGCATTATAGACAAGATGGAAAAGATAGGCACCTCAAACGTACTCTCGGAGCTTAAGGCGCTTGGCATAGACGAGGACAGATCGGATAAAATACTTAAATTTATCACATCGGACGGCAATACGGATGCAAAGCTTACACGCCTTAAAACGCTCGGCATAGACAGCGAGGTGTTTAACGAGGGTATAGCGGAGCTTGAACAGGTTGCCGAATATATGCGTATGTTTGGCATAGACGAGGATTATTTTGAAATCGACCTGACCATAGCAAGAGGGCTTGACTATTACACGGGCACCGTCTACGAAACCGTACTTGACGAACACAGGGAGTTTGGCAGCGTTTGCTCGGGCGGACGCTATGACGACCTCACGGGCTACTACACAAGCAAAAAAATGCCCGGCATAGGCATATCCATAGGTCTTACAAGGCTGTTTTCTCAGCTTAAGGAGTCGGGGCTTATCGCCTCGCAAAAAAAGAGCCTTGTAAAGGCGCTTATAGCACCCATGCAGTGCAGCAGCGCATATGCGCTCAGGGCAGCCGACATGCTGCGCAGCTCGGGCATACCCACGGAGGTCTATTATGCGGACAAGGGCTTTAAGCACAAAATGAAGTATGCGGATAAGCTCGGCATACCCTATGTTGTCATAATAGGCACCGATGAGGAGGCGGCAGGCACAGTCACCGTCAAGGATATGGCTGCCGGAGAGCAAACCACGGTAAGCATAGAAAACATAACCAAAGTTATCAGATAAAGGAGATCATACAATGGGAGAATTTATGACAGGCCTTAAACGCAGCTGCTACTGCGGCGAGGTAGGCGAAGGCATGATAGGCAAGGAGATAACCCTTATGGGCTGGGTCAGCAGGAAAAGGGTATTCAGTCATTTTTCGTTTATACTGCTGCGTGACCGCACGGGCATAGTACAGGTGGTCGTTGACGCCGACAACTCGCCCGAGGACGTGGTAAAAAAGGACAAGGAGATAAAAAGCGAGTATGTAATTGCCGTAAAGGGCAAGGTACAGGCAAGGACTGAGGAAAACATAAACGACAAGATGGCAACGGGCAGAGTGGAGGTAACGGTTGACGAGCTGAGGATATTGTCCGAGTCCGAAACACCTCCTTTCCAGGTCGAGGAGAGAGTGGATGTTTCCACCGAGCTCAGGCTCAAATACCGCTATCTTGACCTCAGGCGCCCCAATGTTGCCAAAAACATAATTATGCGCCACAAGGCAGCCCGGATAATAAGGACCTTTTTAAGCGACGAGGGCTTTATAGAGATAGAAACGCCAATGCTCACAAAGTCCACACCCGAGGGCGCAAGGGACTACCTTGTGCCAAGCCGTGTACACCCCGGCAATTTCTATGCGCTGCCCCAAAGCCCTCAGCTTTTTAAGCAGCTTTTGATGGTATCGGGCTTTGACCGCTATTTCCAAATAGCAAAGTGTTTCCGTGACGAGGATCTGCGTGCGGACAGGCAGCCCGAGTTTACGCAGATAGACATGGAGCTTTCCTTTGTCGATACCGAGGATATACTTGACATAAACGAGAGGCTCATAAAAAAGGTATTTAAGGAGATAAAGGGCATAGATATACCTACGCCTTTTGAGAGAATGCCATGGATAGAGGCTATGGAGCGTTTCGGCTCCGATAAGCCCGATGTACGCTTTGGCATGGAGCTTAAAAACATTACCGACCTTGTGGACGGCAGCGAGTTTGGAGTATTCCAAAACGCAATAGACGCAGGCGGCTCGGTAAGGGGCATAAATGCGGAGGGCTTGGGCTCTCTGCCGCGCAAGCAGCTCGACAAGCTGGTTGAGCTTGCAAAAACCTACGGCGCAAAGGGTCTTGCTTGGATAGTTGTAAACGAGGGCGGATATAAGACCACCATATCAAAGTTTTTTGACGATGACAAAATTTCGGAGATAGCCGCCCGTTTTGAGGCAAAGGCAGGCGACCTTATACTCATCTGTGCGGATAAAAACAAGGTGGTTTATGACGCACTGGGCGCACTCAGGCTTGACTGCGCAAAGCGTCTGGAGCTTATCAAGGACGACGATTACCGCTTCCTTTGGGTAACAGAGTTCCCTATGCTTGAATACAGCGAAGAGGAGCAGCGCTACGTTGCCGTGCATCATCCGTTTACCGCACCTATGGACGAGGATCTGCAGTATCTTGACACCGACCCCGGCAGAGTGCGTGCAAAGGCATACGATATGGTGCTTAACGGCTGCGAGCTTGGCGGCGGCAGCATAAGGATACACAGGCAGGATATACAGAGCAAAATGTTTGAGCTTTTGGGCTTTACGCCGGAGGACGCACAGGAGAGGTTCGGCTTTTTGCTGGATGCCTTTAAATACGGCGCACCTCCTCACGGAGGCTTGGCGTTTGGCTTTGACAGGATGATAATGCTGCTCTCCGGTGCGGACAGCATAAGGGATGTTATGGCATTCCCAAAGGTCAAGGATGCAAGCTGCCTGCTTACCGATGCACCTAATGTTGTGGAACAAAAGCAGCTTGACGAGCTTGGAATAAGCATAAAAGAGTAAATTATTTTGTACCTTAATATGATTAAGCTATGCGTGGTTTTTAAAAAACCGCAAAAAATAAAGTGCAGTGCCCTGCTTACGGTTTTTCAAGCTTAAAAGCTTGGGGAATTTATTGTTACTTTTCCCCGGGAAAAGTAAGCACAGAGGAACTTACGGGCATAGCCCGTAAGCGAACAGGGTACCCCTGTTCGTTCCACTGAGCGCCACGATTTCGATGCGCGGGGCACGGCTTAAAAGAATTTTTGCCTGCGGCAAAAACGCCCTGCGGGCGCCCGATTACTTTTTTCGGGTTCACAAGGGGCTCTAAGTACCGCCCCTAAGAACCCCGTCAATATGTACACTTCTAAAAAATATGTTAAACGCCGCCTGTGGGACATAGGCGGCTACATATTTTTTGAAGTGTTTTTTTTAGCATTCACTTTGAGTTTAGCTTATATGTTGGTTTGCTTTGCAACAAAATGCAGAGTTTAACAAAAAACTTTCACACTTCTTTAATTCTTATATATAAAACCGTATTACAGCTTAGATCCTTTCTTCGGTTATTCTTCCTCAAAAATAAACAAATCGTTTGGAGTACATTCAAATATCTGGCATAGTGCCTCCATAGTTTCATATCTTATTGACTTGGTTTTGTTGTTAAGCATATTGTTTAAATTTTGATAACTCATACCAAGCTGCATAAACAGCCAATATTTAGATTTTTGTTTTTTCTCCAGTAAGCTTAAAACATTTAATTTTACCATGCAAATGCCTCCATTATCTAATGTATTAATATGATATTAATTTATATGTTATGTAAAAATATAGATTATTTCATTAGATGATGAATTTATGGTATAAATTTGCTTGACTATCTTATGTTTTCATTATATAATGTATACATAGGATAAAAATAAAGCAGGATATTTTATTTGCGTGATAAATACCGACGATATGCTTTATAACTATTAATCCTATGTTTTAAAAAAATATTTAAGGAGGACAAATTTATGAAAAAATTTTCAGCTTTATTATTAAGTATGATTATTGCCGCAGGCACCTGTTTTTCAGTCTTCGGTGCAGAGGGGAAGATAGTAAACGGCAAAACAATGGTACCTGTAAGAGGTGTGTTTGAAGAACTCGGCTTTACGGTGCAATGGGACAATGCTACAGCTACGGCAACTATCTCGGACGGAACATACACCGTTGAAGTGCCAAAGGGCAAAACCTATTTTACTGTAAACAATCAATCTATAAAACCCGATGTCCCTCAGCAGGTAATAAACGGCAGTCTTTATCTGCCTTTAAGGGCTATCGGCGATGCTGTCGGGGCTGCCACAAGCTGGAATGATGCCAATAAAATGGCACATATAAGCTACAACGGAAAAGACGTTTATGTTAAATGCTCCGCCACTAATAATAACAATACAACAAATGCTAAACGTTCGGTCATAGGTGACCCGCATATATTTGATAGTGAATATGTTAAAGGTTTTTATTACAAAAAAAATTCCGTAGATGGAGTTACTGTAGGTTTATTACTCCCATACTATGGAGAAAAGACAATAAAGTATGCAACAATGAATTTCACTTTTTACAATGCAGTAGGAGATTTAGCTTATGACACTATTGACAGGCATTATAGGTACTCCTATAAACTTGTTGGTCCAATGGATCCAAAAGACCCCGGAATGATGCTAGATGGCATTCCTGTTATTCCAACTGCGGAGTTGGTCGGATACTTTACAACTTTGGATAAGGTCGTGTTAGACTCTGTTGATCTGGAATATATGGATGGCACAAAGGAACATATTGTATCAGGTGTATCAACAACAACTGATATAGATGAGTATTACCATGAGCTTTCTGAAGAAATGCTTAAGAATTAAGAATAATCTATAAGCATGGAGGATTTAAAAATGACAAAATATGATCACAAAATCTGTATTGATGAAGCAAATGCCTTTTATGAAACAGCAAAATTACTTGATGATTCTGACGCAGTGGAATTTGCTTTATACAAAAAATATCCTTATTTTGTGAATACTTCATTTGCTTGCGAATTGTACCTGAAAGCTCTGCTGATAAAAAACTCGGACAATTCCAAAATAAAAAGATCACATGATCTGGAAAGCTTATTTCATGATCTGGAACCAGAGCAAAAACAGGAAATTGAGAAAAAATACAGTGAAAAATGCCACATACCATTAGATGAATTATTTAAAGCCGATAAAGACTCATTTGAAGAATGGAGATACGCATTTGAAAAACCGGTAGACGGAGAAGTAACAGCATTGTTAATATTTGCAGAAGTATTAAAAAACTTTTGTTCAGATGAGAAATAGGTGTTTATAACCAAATTATTGTGCAATAATATAACAAAAATGCTCCGAAAGTTATTTGAACTATCGGAGCATTTTTTCTATCTTTTCCTCAGCTTTTCCGCAAAAGATCCCCCGCATTTGTGAAGATGCGGGGGATCTTATTATTGCCGTTAATGCGGCTTATCTATTTTTACCTTGCCTTGCTCTGCTTTTTTACAAGCAATGCGCCAAGTATCACTGCAAGCAGACCGCTTATTGAAAGGGTTGCCATGTTGACAGGCGAGCCTGTCTGTGGCAGTGTATCCGTGGACTGAGCATTTGCGGGTGTACCGCCCTGAGCAACAGTGCCGTCGTTTATCGAGCTGCCGCTGATGCTTACGTTTGTATCGGAATATCTGCCCGTATTATCCGATACGGAGCTGTCGCCGTAGCCGGTGATGCCTGCTTCGGCAGCGGGTATCTCCGTACCCTCGGGTGCAGCGCTATCATCGGGTGCAGCAGGTGTAATGTCGATATCCGTCTGAGGTACATCCTCGTATATATCGGGTATCTCGACAGGCTCATCCTCGGTGCGTGATACATCCTCGGATACATCTTCGGACACCTTCTCCGATACATCCTCGGACGATGCCTCGGATATTTCCTCAACATACTTGGTATCTGCCTTTCTTGACGAACCGCCGCCGCCACCGCCGCTCCTTGACGTGGTCTTGCGTGTGGTCACCTCTTCGGGTGCCTCGGTAGTGCCCTCCGTTGGCTGCTCCTCCGTTGTGGTGGTGCTGCTCTGTGAGCCGTCGGGCTCTTTTTCGGTAGTGCTCTCGGTATTTTCCGGCTCTGCGGAGCTTGGTTCCTCCGTATTAGGCTCGGCGGTGGTGCCCAGTGCGCCGCCGCTTGTTATATCATCGCCGCCGGGCTCTGTTGTGGTTCCCTGAGTAGGTGACTCCGTAGTAGCCTGTGTAGACTCATCGGTCGCAGCCTGAGTAGGTGACTCCGTAGTAGCCTGTGTAGACTCATCGGTCGCAGCCTGTGTAGGTGCTTCCGTAGTAGTCTGTGTAGATGCCTCGGTAGTAGCCTGTGTTGGCTTATGATCGGGACCCTGCGAATGAGTAGGAGCCTCTGTAGGTGCCTCGGTAGGCGCCTGTGTTGGAGCTTCCGTTGGAGCCTCTGTAGGTGCCTCTGTAGGTGCTTCCGTAGGTGCTTCCGTTGGTGCCTCGGTTGGTGCCTGTGTTGGTGCTTCCGTTGGAGCCTCTGTAGGCGCCTGTGTTGGTGCCTCCGTTGGAGCCTCTGTTGGTGCCTCTGTTGGTGCCTCTGTTGGTGCCTCCGTAGGTGCCTCTGTTGGAGCCTCTGTTGGTTCCTCCGTAGGTGACTCCGTAGATGTTTCGCTGTACTGCTCGTTTGTAATACCTACAGTCTTTGCATCCTTACCGTCCACCGTTACCTTGTTTGTATCGTAGTGTGCAATAAATGTCTTGTCGTTGACGGTAAATGCAACTCCGTCCTTTACCTTATTGCCTGCACCGTCAAGCTCGAATACGTAGTAGTCCTTGTTGATCGTAAGACCCTCAAATACTACCTCGTTATTCTGTTCACCGTAATTGAGTGTTGCTTCCTCAAGATATTTTTCGTCGTTCTCGTTTGCGTAAAGACCGAAACGGAATGCCATATTAAGATCCTTCTCATATGAGGTAACGCTCTTCTTTACAATGATCTTTCCGGTGATAGGTGCATCCTCCATTATAACGGTGTTCTTGTCAACAAGGTCACCCTTTTCAAGAGTTTCGTTGTTTAACTTGCACTCGTATACATCGCCGTTTTCGTCAACGTAAATGTAAATGCTTTCTTCCTTAAGCTCGTAGCCGTCGGGAGCTGTTGTTTCGGTAAACTTGTAGTAGCCGAGCTTATCAAGCTTGAATGTTCCGTCTTCCTTGCCCGATGTCCACTCCTTTTTAGCTGCTCCGTCTACCGCTGTGCTGTCCGTCTTGGCTGTTCCCTTATTATCTACAGCCTCGACCTTAAGCCCTGCACCCTCGAGCTCATCGCCGCCGCCTACAGCACGTTTGCTGAATGTGACGTCTGCCTTTGACAGTGCGTCTTCCATTATAACGGTGTTTTTATCAACTTTGCTGCCCTTTTCAAGAGCTCCGTTGTTTAGCTTGCACTCGTATACATCGCCGTTTTCGTCAACGTAGATGTAAATGCTTTCTTCCTTAAGCTCGTAGCCGTCGGGAGCTGTTGTTTCGGTAAATTTGTAGTAGCCGAGCTTATCGAGCTTGAATGTTCCCTCATCCTTGCCCGATGTCCACTCCTTGCTTGCCTTTCCGTCTACCGCTGTGCTGTCTGTCTTGGCTGTTCCATTATCATCTACAGCCTCGACCTTAAGCCCTGCACCCTCGAGCTCATCGCCGCCGCCTACAGCACGCTTGCTGAATGTGACGTCTGCCTTTTCGGGTGCGTCTTCCATTATAACCGTGTTCTCGTCAACCTTGCTGCCCTTTTCAAGAGTTCCGTTGTTTAACTTGCACTCGTATACATCGCCGTTTTCGTCAACGTAAATGTAAATGCTTTCTTCCTTAAGCTCGTAGCCGTCGGGGGCTGTTGTTTCGGTAAACTTGTAGTAGCCGAGCTTATCAAGCTTGAATGTTCCCTCATCCTTGCCCGATGTCCACTCCTTTTTAGCTGCTCCGTCTACCGATGTGCTGTCTGTCTTGGCTGTTCCCTTATTATCCACAGCCTCGACCTTAAGCCCTGCACCTTCGAGCTCATCGCCGCCGCCTACAGCTCTCTTGCTGAATGTGACGTCTGCCTTTGATGGTGCGTCTTCCATTATAACGGTATTCTGGTCAACCTTGCTGCCCTTTTCAAGAGCTCCGTTGTTTAACTTACACTCGTATACATCGCCGTTTTCGTCAACGTAGATATATATGCTCTCTTCCTTAAGCTCGTAGCCGTCGGGAGCTGTTGTTTCGGTAAATTTGTAGTAGCCGAGCTTATCAAGCTTGAATGTTCCGTCTTCCTTTCCCGATGTCCACTCCTTTTTAGCTGCTCCGTCTACCGCTGTGCTGTCCGTATTGGCTGTGCCCTTATCGTCTACAGCCTCAACCTTAAGCCCTGCACCCTCAAGCTCGGCTCCGCCGCCTACAGCTCTCTTGCTGAATGTGACGTCCGCTCTTTCAAGTGCATCCTCCATAACAACTACGTTGCCGTCAACCTTTTGTGTATCCGCAGCAAGTCCCGTATCGGTCATCTCGCAGAGGTATACATCTCCGTTATTATCGACATAGATGTAAATTGTTTCCTCATTTACGGCATAACCCTTTGGAGCCGTTGTTTCGGTAAAGCTGTAGTAATGATCCTGCTTGAGGGCAAACGTACCGTCCTCCTCGCCCGTTACCCAGCTTATTGTGTTATCCTTGTTGTTTATTGCATTGTCGGAGGTCGCCTTGCCGGACTTATCTATAGCCGCAAGCGTTATACCTGCGCCGTCAAGCTCCTCTCCGCCGCCTATTGCACGCTTGCTGAACCTGACTCCTTTGACCTCGTCATACATTACCACAGTGTTGGCGGTGTTTGGCTCCTGTGCCTTTACAAGCACCCTGTTGCCGCTGCCGTCATCGTAAACGGTACAATTGTATACCTTGCCGTCCTCATCCACAAATATATACATGGTTTCGGCTACATTGTAACCGTCCGGAGCCGATGTTTCGGTAAATCTGTAGTAATTGTTCTTTTTAAGCTTAAATTTGCCGTCCTCGATAAGGCTGCCGTCCGAGTTTTTGGCGCCCGTTACCCAGCTCTTTTCATTTGTGCTGTAGTCGATAGCATCATTGCTCCACATATCTGCGAGCTTTTCATCTACCACACGGAGGGTTATCGCTGCGCCGTCGAGCTCCTTGCCGCCGCCCAGCTCACGCTTGCTGAATTCCACATCCGCATAGTTTGGTACGGTAGGCTCGTCAAACATGGTAACATTATCTCTTGCCGTTTCGTCGGGCACAAGGCCGTCCTCGCCCATGGTGCAGTACTGCACCATGCCGTCGCCGTTTATACGGAAGTAAATATCCTCGGCTTTATTGTAGCCCTTTGGAGGTTCTACCTCCGTAAGCCTGTAATAATCGCCCTTGTAAAGGGTATGCTTTGTGCTGCTTGTTATACTTACAGGGAAGGATCCGTCGTCCGTGGTTATATCCACACCGTATTTGTTTACCCAGTAAAGAGCAAGCTTAAAGCCGTATGACAGGTTCTTGCCCGTTTCAAGATCCGCCTTGTTTATGGCTATCTCCGCAGCCTGACCCGTACCTGTACCTGAACCGTTTATATTGAACGAAAGCCTGAAGTTGGAGTTGTTTTCCTTATCGTTCCTCTTGTACCCCTGCATATAGGCTTCGTTTACAATATTGGTATCTTTTATATCGGTAATATTGTCTACATATGTTTCAAACCTGAGCACATACGCATCCCTGCCGTCGGGTATATTTACAAGCAGATGATTTTCCTCATTTACGCTGTATGTAACAGAAACCTCTCCGCCTGCAGGCTTTACCGTGATATTGCCGTCCTTTATCTCCGCTTCGCCCTTATAGAGCTTTACGTTCCTTACCTTAAACACAGGGTCAAGCTCGTCAACGAGTACTGCATCGGTAAGCTCGGCCTTATTTGGGTTAATCTGTATCTCCCAGGCAGCATAGCTGTCGTTTCCGTTTGGATAAAGCTGACCGTTCTTTGTAATGTTGGGAGCCGATGGGATAGGTACGTCAAAGTGATTATCCACACTGACATTGCCGTTGTCCGCCTCATAGGTCACATCCAGACCTATGCTGCCGTCATAGAGCTCATCCACATTGGCGTCCTTATCTGTCTTAAACTCAAAATGGAGGCTGTTGCTCTTGTCGCCGTCCCAGTTTTGATTTTGATGGTTGCTGAGGTCAACAATTATCTTGCCGTCCTCTTCCGTCACTTCACCCTCGCCGAATTCGGTAAGAGTTCCGTCTGAGCCCTTGAGCCATACCTTGCCGTCCGTAAAGCCCTCGGGTATATCAAAGGTAAGCTTGCCGTCGGTATACTTTTCGTTATCCCAGCCGCTGTTTACATCAATATCGCCCTCAAGCACACCTGTTTCGGAGTCATAGCTGCTGTCGCCGAGCTTTGCATACTTATCCGCATCAACGCCGCTTATGGAACCGCCTATGCTTACATCTGCGCCCACGCCTATGCCTTCACCTACGGAAGCGTCAAGGTGAGCATTGGTCGAGTTGAGGTTTCTCCACTCTCCGCTGTTGAGAGCGCCGTCCCTGATATGTACATCGGTAACAAACTCAACCTTTGCAGGACCCGTTATATCGCCCACATCCACTGTGAGCTTGTGTGTGTTTTCATCATAGGTATATCTGTCCCTGCCGAGCACCTCGCCGTTTAATGTAACGCTGCCCTCAACAAGATCAAGGGTAACATCTCCGTCCCAGTCGCCCTTGGAAACATCTATGGTGAGCTTTGTGCCGTCAAGAGGCACCTCGGACTCGTTTACGTTTACATCCCATGTTATGGTGCCGTTGAGCGGATTTGGTGATGCGCTTCCGCTAAGCACCTTAAGCTGAACACTGCCGGACGCCGATGCCTCATTCCTGACATCGCCCATCTCAAAGGCTGCCTTTGAGGTAAACAACCTGCCGCTGCCTATTACATCGCCCATTGCCTCGGGCTTAATTACGCTGTCAAACACAAAGTCAAGCTCGTCCGAGCAGCCCTCCGACGCCCTGTAATATACCTTGCCGCTTGCATCAACATAATAATTGCTGCCGTCAAGCTCCTCAACGGAGCCTGCCTTTTCAAGCGCCCTGCCGTTAAGCTCGGCGCCCTTTACATCGGCTGCGTCGTCACAGTCAAACTCTATAAGTGCGCCCGAAATATCCTGCTTGAATTTGTTTGCGGTAACAGGCCACTTAAGAGAATTTTCCTCCTTGTTGTATACAGGCGTATCCGCCTTTACATAACCAAGGTTATACCTTGCTTCACCCTCTGTATCGGAGAGGCTTTCATCTCCGCCCTTTGCGTATAAGGAGGCGTTGTTTTTAAGCGTGCCCTCCTTGCCGTAAAGGTTATCCGTTGCCTTTGTGCGGAACTCGATAACACTCCATGAGCCGTTTGCCCAGTCGGGCAGAACATAGGTAAGCACTCCGTCTTTATAGGTGACATTACCCACATTTGTACTGGAGTTGAATTTTAAACTGCCCTCAACATATTCTCCCGCATTGCTTGCACGCAGGTCGTCAACTATCTTCATACCGCCGAGGTTTGCCTGATAATTGTCTGTCTGCAGGTTTATTGTCCATACAAACTCATCGGTCTTTTCGTCATAAGAACCGCCCTTGTAGATATGGGCATCAAATACGTCCGGCGAGCTGCTGTCCTTGTAGTGGAGCACTATCTGACCCAGATCGCCAAAGTCGAGCTCTACCTCGCCTCTGCTGCTGTCAAGCGCTTCCTTATGGATATTGGCGCTTATGACGAACTTGCCGGTGACCTCACCTATGTCTACGGCACCATCCTTTACAGTCACCGTAACATGACCATCAGCATCCATATAAACAGACATGATCGTATCGTGTGTGCCCTCACGCTCTACCTTGATATTAGCCGTACCCGATGTGTCTATCACATCCGAGGGAACATCAAACTCAAAGGTATCCCCCTTTTGCACATCGCTTGGCAGCGTAAACTCAAACATAATGCCAAGCACATTGACTATATCAAACGGATTTGCATCCGAATCACCGAGGATCCTTATATCTTCCCGGTTGTCTTTTTGCGCCTTCTGGTACGCCTCATAGTCAATTATTGTAACGTTTGTGATAATATCGTCGCTGTTGAGAGATGCCGCAAAAACATTTACGCCGACACACTGCAATATCATTACAAGAGCCGTAAAAAAAGCCGCAAATCTGCCCAACCGCTTATTTTTTGCAATTCTATACACATTTTCACCCCCTTGATATACGATTGCGGGGACGTCCTTATGCACTCCGCACAAGCGATCGGGCGGAGCAGGCACCCCCGTGGTATAAAAAAGCAAAAAACTTTATTATATTTAACTTATTATATCAAAAATACAGACCGATTGCAAGGATAACGGGCGGCAAAAACTCTCAAATTATACGCCTCCAAGCACTGCTTTTTTTGTATATAAGTACTATCTTCACATATTTACGGCACTCTCACGGGCAAGTGCTATGGACAGCACCTCCTCCGCCCTGTTAAGAAGCGATACCTGCTTGCCGCATACCTCGTTTGCATTGCCCGAGGGTATATACACTCTTTTTGCGCCGGCAGCCAAAGCCGCACGCACCTTGCAGGCAGCACCGCCCACGGGCAGTATATCTCCCTTTAAGCCAAGCTCGCCCGTAAGCGCTATATCCCCTCTTACGGGTATGCCGTACACTGCCGAATACACCGCCAGCAGCATTGCGGCACCCGCAGACGGGCCGTCCGTTATCCTGCTCTCCGGGAAGTTTATGCTTATGCGGTAGTCCTCTGCCCTGAAGTCCGTGAGCTGCTCCAGTACATCCAGCACATTTTCGGCAGACTCGTATATGCTGCCCCTCTTTTGCAGAGTGGAAACAGAGCCCTTTATGCTCTCGCTGTCGGCGGCTCCCCTTATTTCAAGGCCGCAGCCGCCTCTGCTCGCATTTGCCTCTATCTTAAGCACCCTGCCCTGCATGCCGCATACGGCAAGCCCGTTTACCACGCCTGTTCTTGCGGTGCCGTCCAAAACGGATATATTCCTTTTTGAGTATCCGCCCTCGCCTATTACCGTCCTTATATCGTCCTCGGTTATTATGCGCCTTTTTTCGGCTCTTGCCGCCGACCACGCATCCTGCACCATACTCACGCATTCACGCCCGTTTGAGGCATACCCGCCTATTATGGACGGTACCCTTGCATCAAACTCCGTACCCAGCCTTAAAAGGCTGCGCCTTGCTATAAGCTCCGTGCTGCCGCTGTCCAGCTCGTCAAAAAAAATCTCCCTGCATCGGCTGCGCAGGGCTGGCGGCAGCTCCTCGGGAGAGCGTGTTGTGGCGCCTATCAGCCTGAAATCCGCAGGCATGCCGTTTTTGAATATATCATGTATATATCCGGGGATATTTCTGTCCGTGTTTGAATAATACGAGCTGTAAAAGCGCACCTTGCCCTCCTCCAGCACCTTTAAAAGGCGGTTTAAATGGTAGGTGCCAAGCTCGCCTATCTCGTCCAGAAACAGCACGCCGCCGTGCGCCTTTGTGACTGCTCCCGCCCTCGGACGGGGTACGCCCAGAGAACCGTATGCGCCCGCACCCTGGTATATGGGGTCATGCACCGAGCCGAGCAGAGGGTCTGCAATAGCCCTTTCGTCAAACTGCATTATGGTGGCGTCCGCCTCCACAAAGGGTGCGTCCGATTTGAACGGAGTACCCTCGGACTGCTTTGCAAGCTCCAGAGCTATCCTTGCCGCAGCGGTTTTGCCCACTCCCGGAGGGCCGTATATTATAACATGCTGCGGATTTTCGCCGCAGAGGGCGTACTTAAGCGCACGCATACCCCTTTCCTGCCCTATTATGTCGGAGGGCTGCTCGGGACGCAGTACCTCGGTAAGGGGCTTTGCAAGGCTTATTTCACGCAGCCTCCTGAGCTTTGCCGCCTCCGCACTTGTATCCGACAAGCTTGTTTTGGCGCTTGTCCTGTCCTTTACCGCAAGCATAAAGTATATCGTCATTACCGCCGTTGCGGTGAGCTGAAGCAGTGTAAGAAAAATGTACAGCATTATTTATGCGCCTCCCTCAAAAAAAACAATGCTCTTTACCCTAAAAAAACAATGCCCTTTATGAGAGCATTGCCTTTTGAAAGAAAAATATACATCATTACATCCAGTTTACGGGCTCTACACCCTTTTCCTCAAGAAATTCATTGCATTTTTTAAAATGTCCGCAGCCGAAAAAGCCCCTGTATGCGGAAAGCGGACTGGGATGCGCAGCCTTTAAAACAAGGTGGAGCGGATTATCGAGCAGAGCCTCCTTTTTTTGCGAGGGTGCGCCCCAAAGCATAAACACTATGCTCTGCGGGAGAGTATTTATGTATTTTACGGTATTGTCGGTAAAGATCTCCCAGCCCCTGCCCTTATGGGAATTTGCGCTGCCCTGCCTTACCGTCATTACGGTATTCAAAAGCAGGACGCCCTGCCTTGCCCAATCCTCCAGAAAGCCGTCCCTGCGGTTCTCCCTGCCGTACTCCTCCGCTATCTCCTTAAATATGTTTTTAAGAGAGGGGGGCAGCTTTTTCTGCTCCGTCGGTACGGAAAAGCAAAGCCCGTGCGCCTGTCCCGGCTCGTGATACGGGTCCTGCCCGAGTATTACGGCTTTGATGCTTTGGGGCGAGGTCAGCTCAAAAGCGGAAAATATGCTTTCCTTTGGCGGATAGCACACTCCTGCGGAATACTCCGCCTCCACAAAAGCCATGAGAGCCTTGAAATAATCCTTTTGTTCCTCGGCTTTAAAAAAGCCCTCCCAACCGATGGGATAAGATGTGTTTATCATAATATCCTCCTCAATGTCCGCCCGGTATGCGGTCGTGTGCATTTTTTTCCGTCTTAAGGTCGGCATAGGCAAGGTCGGCAAATATCATGAGCAGAGGTATTGCAGCCGCCCATATGGCTCTGCCGCCAAGTCGGAGGCAAAGCAGAGTGGATATGACGCCGCCCAGCACAAATGCGGCAAGCATCCCAACATGCCTTAAAAGCCTCACCGCATGCTTTCTGCTGCGCTCCTTTACCGCCTTTACCGTATATATACCCGTCTGCCTGACGTGATTGGTGCAAAACACCGTTGCCATAGGCACCCTCTCGGCCTGACGGAAGGTGTTGTACTGCATGGAACATATAAAATTGACCGTTACCTGCGCTATCCGGTCGGGCGCACTCTCGGGCAGAAAACCCAGCATTATGACAACTGCCGTTTCTATGCCGATAAGCACCGTGTCCCATCTTACGGGAGAATGCTTGCGCACGGGGCCCGCTATCGCCTCGGATATGACCGAGCCCAAAAAATATGCCGTCATGGGTATGAAATAATATGCGGCATGCGCAAACTCGCCCTTGCCCAGCGCCATTGAAAACAGCACAAAATTTGCCGTCTGCGCATTGCAGAACACGCCTCCCCTTATATTGTAGGTGTAGGCGCCGTATATGCCTGCAACAAACATAAGCGCAAGAAAGACCGACATTTTTTCACATTCCAAAAGCCCTATCGAGGGCAGCTGTGTATTATCTTCATCTTCGTAAATAGGTATGTTTTTCATGATGTACTCCCAAAGCTTTTTACGGTCAACAATATATGTATACCGCATACGCCGCACGCCCAAAACTTGAAAGGCAGCGGATCTGCACGGACTAACAAAACAATTATATCAAAAAAATCGCCGCATTTAAACGGCGATTTTGATTTTTTATCATTTTTTATTTTTTTCGGCTTTTTTTGCAGCCTTTTCCTTTGCCTTTTTCTCCTTGGAGGCAGTTTTCATCTCCTCGGCAGTCTTCATGCCGTGTACCTTTATTATGTAAAGACCCGCTATATCTATTTTAAGGTTCTTTTTAAGCGGTATGGAATTGTAGATGTGCTTGTCGCAGATGAGCGTCACTATCTGAGGGCCTATCTTTGCCCTTACAAAGTACATCTTTATGAGCTTTGCCCTTGCGGGCAGATTATCGGTGACCGCCTTGGGCATACCGCTGACATTTGTTATTTTGTCGTGCTTTTTGTCTATTATAAAGGCATATTGCGTCATCCTCTGCTGGTTTATCACCGTATCCTGCTCTACCATCTTTTTGGTCGCCCAGCGGTACAAAAAGTACAGCGCAATACCCAGCACCACAACAATTATGGCTATCGTAAACAATGTATCGTAATTCATAAAAGACCTCCCTGTGTACAGCTGTGTATATACCTACACCCTGTGTTATCCCGATAAATATAATATAACAACACGGAGGGGTTAGTCAACCTAAATTTACAATAAAGAGCCTACACCTTCATATCGGTGCGGCTGCTGCGGCAAATATCCCCCGACATATCGATAACACGGCCGAGGCTGCCTGCAAGCGCCTCGCTTATTATATAGGAGAGGTTCATTACGCTGTTCAGCCTCACGGTTGAAAGGTTGTTGAGCGTATTGCCGTGGCACGAGCCCACTATGCCCGTTATGGAGAGCTGACCTACGGCGGCAAGGCATCTGTTTACGCCTGCGCCCGGTATTATACTGCCCTCGGAGAGCGTTACGGAGCCTATGTGTGTGCCGAGGCAGGCGTCCACCGCTATTATATACGGGTCACTGTAGAGGGAGTTTATCTCCGACACTATCTCGTGCAGGTTGAGGGCATGCACAGGCTTTTCCAGAGTGCCGTATACGTTCAGCCTGCTGCCGAATATACCCTGCAGGCGGCTGCCCGTTATGGGCCCCAGACAGTCGCCTGTAAGCCTGTCCGAGCCTATGCACAGCACAACGGGCACGGTGCCTGCGGGCATACGGGCTGTGATAAGGCCCGTAAGCGAGCCTATGGGGTGGCTGTCGCAGGGGTTTATATAATATACCGGCTTTGAGGCTTGCATGTCAGCTCTCCTTTCGTACACGGGTCGGGTTTTATCTCGTTGTTTTACGATTATATTTTCCACTCTTTTTGCAAAAATATGTACCACCCGATAAATTAATGAATACATACCGCCTTTACTGGTAAAATTTGTATTACGATTATTGTAATACGGCGACAGGCTTTGGCAGTATTCGCACTTAAAAGGTGATAATATCCATATTGGTAAAAAAAACGGAAAAGCAGATAATGTTTTTTCGATAACTTATGATGAAAGGGTGAAAAATATGAATGACGAAAAAAACATTTTGCCGACAAACGTAAAGCAGATAGGCAGCATATCTTCGGATGAGCGCATATATGTGGAGGACTATGCAAATACATATTTGCAGCAGTATGCCGCAGCCGACCCAAGCAAGGAAAAGGCGGCGGTGTTTGTGGGCAGATGCCTTGAGGAAAACGGTGAAAGGACGCTGCTTATAAGCGGTGTTATACAGGGCAAATATGCCGTAAGGCGCAGCGGCATAACCGAGATGACCGAAAAAACATGGCAGTATGTGGAAAAGCAGATGAAGCTTTACTTTGAGGGCCTTGAGGTGCTGGGCTGGGCATATATACAGCCGGGCTTTGAGGATTACCTGAGCGACGGCATAATGGACTATCAGCGCAAAAATGCCGACAGAGGGCTTAAGGTGCTGTTTTTGAACGACCCTGCGGAAAAGCTTGGCAGCTTTTTTAAATGGGACGCCGAAAGCGAAACCTTTTCCACCGTAAGGGGCTACCTTATCTATTACGAAAAAAACGAGGGCATGCACGAATATATGCTTGAAAACAAGCTTAAGCGCATGGCAAAGGAGGATACCGCCACCAAAACGGAGGAGAGCACCGACGAGAAGATAGCAAGGACGGTGCGCACGCCTCCTGCAGGCAAAAGCCGTGTGTTTGCGGAGCAAAAGCGGCTCTCCAACCTGCTTGGCAGCGTCAGCTTTGTAATGCTTATGGTATGCTTTGTGATGGGTGCCGGGCTTATACGCAGCGACGAGCGCATAAACACGCTGGAAAACAAAATAGCCCTGCTCGAAAACGATATTGACGGGGTACAGAGCGTGTTTGCCTCCCAGACCCTTACGGAGCAGACGACCGCCGAGCAGACGACATTATCCGCCGTACAGACGACCGCCGAGCAGAGCATACAGCCCGACGCACAGGCGGAGGCAAAGGCGGAGCCCGAGGAGGCTTATGTTTACTATACGGTAAAATCGGGCGACACCATACTTAAAATATGCAAAAACGAGTACGGCAATGCAGGCAGGGTAAACGAGGTTCTGGAGCTTAACGGCATTGAGGACCCTGCAAGGCTGTATGTGGGCATGGAGCTTAGGCTCCCTAAGGAGTGATGATATGGATTTTGACAGGGAGGCTGCCGCAGTACTGGCGCATGAGGTAAAAAACCCTCTGTCGCTGATACGGGCAAATATGGATCTTATAAAAGACAGGTTCAAGGGGAGCAAGGAGGAAAAATATGTTGAGCTTATCTACAGGGAGATAGACCGCATAAATGCAGTGGTATCGGACTACGCAGCCAAAAAGGACGAGCGCAGCATAGTGTTTTTGGAGGATCTGCTCTGCGATGTGATAGACGAATACCATGTTACCGACAACAAGCGTGTGGAGTTTATCATAGAGGCAGCAGGCGGAGATATATGCGTATCTGCAAGCTACAGCAAGCTTTGCATACTGTTTTTTAATATACTCAAAAATGCGGTAGAGGCTGTGGAGGACAAGGGCAGCATACTTACCCGCATAGAACGCAGCGGCGATTACGCCGTTATATCGGTCACCGACAACGGCAAGGGCATTGACGAGAGCATTGCAGCCGTTGCGGGCAGGCCGTATGTAAGCGACAAGGAAAACGGCATGGGGCTTGGGCTTGTTATATGCAAAAAAATAGCCGCAGAGTACGGAGGCGGCATCGGGCTTGAAAATATGCCCGAGGGCGGCTGCCGTGTTACCGTTACCCTTAAGGCATATACCGAGAGTGCATAAAGGAGGGGGTGTTGCAGAACAACACCCCCATGAATGAAATGCCAACATTTCATTCATTTTTTTACAATGAATAAAGAGATTCGTGCCAGCCAAAGGCTGGCGACTCTCTCTTTTCCTCGGACGAAAAGCACTTTTGGCTATGCCAAAAGCCGCCCTGCGGGCGTCCGCATTACTTTTTTGCGGTGCACAAGCAAAGCTCGTCCCCGTGGTCATGCTAATTTTCCCAAAGGGAAAATTACGCTGACTGCGGATTTTAGCCTGCGGCGCCAAAGTTACTTTAAGATATTTTGCAAGTAACATTATCTAAAATTCCATTTTTTATTGAATAATTTAGTTTTGCGACAGCTCCAGTCGATAAAATATATTTTTTACAAAAAAAGTATTGACCTTTTTATTTTTTGATGGTATACTGTAATCAATAAACAATAATTGGTACACTATCAATATGGGCAAAGCTGCCGAAAGGCAGTGACGCAAAGCCAGATGGGTCTAAGGTCTTTGGACTATGACAGCCGGTTGCCTGCTTATGCAGAGATGGGTATTTATTATTCATATTCAATAAGGGCATCATATTTGAAGTGACCAAACTATCTTACGAAAAGAGGTTTTGGTTATGAAAAAATTTATGTTATCTGTTATCACTTTAGCAATGCTTGCAGCTGCGCCTACAGCGGCTTACGCACAGGCTACGGTTCAGACGCCTGCTCCCGCACAGACTGCCGCTCCTGCCGCAAAGGATCCCGCTGCCGTTATGGTCACAATTAACGGCGTTAAAATGACGCAAGCACAAGCAAGGCTCGTTATTCTGCAAAACATCAAAAACCACAAGCAGATGACGCCCGAGGAAATGACTGCTTACGTTAACTCTCTTGAGGCTGCAGCCGAGGCTGAAACAGCTTCTCCCGCAAAATAATGATGTAAGCCGATATTTAAAAGTTTAATTACCCCCTCCGTATGTACTGCGGAGGGGGTTTATTGTGTCCACGCTTGCAGGCAGAGGAACTTGCGGGGGTACCCCGCAAGCAAACGAGGTACCCTCGTTTGTTCCTCGTAAATGCAAGCATTTCCTGCAATGGGGGTGTTGCAAACAACACCCCCATTAATTACTTTCTCATATCTCGGTTTATATCAAATATATCAAGCTTATCCCTGTCGATATGCTTTTCCATTACCTCGACCATAGCGGTGAAGGTATCCATTGAGGTTATAAGCGATACGGAGCTTTCAACGGCGGTACGTCTTATCTTAAAGCCGTCCGATGTCTTGTTGTTGGCTTTTTTTGGTATGTCCACTATAAGGTCGACAACGCCGCTGCGTATCGTATCTATAATATTGGGTACGCCCTCGCTTATCTTTTTTACCGTCTTTACATCTATGCCCGCATTGGCAATGGCTTTTGCGGTACCGCTTGTGGCAATAAATCGGCAGCCGAGTTTATCCAGCCTTTTTGCAAGCTCCACAAACTCCTCGTGATCCTTGCCTCTTACGGTGGCAACTATGGTGCTGCCCTTTTGTGGTATTGTCATGCCTGCCGCAAGGAAGCCCTTGTAAAGCGCATTGTGCAGGTTGTAGCCCACGCCGAGCACCTCGCCTGTGGAACGCATTTCGGGGCCTAAGCTTACCTCCACCTGGGGCAGCTTTTCCGTAGAGAATACAGGCACCTTTACGGCAACAACATTGGGTATGTCGCAGATACCCGTTCCGTAGCCCATATCCTTGAGCTTTTCACCCAGCATTACCCTTGTTGCAATGTCTATAACGGGTACGCCCGTTACCTTTGTAATGTATGGCACGGTCCTTGACGAGCGTGGGTTTACCTCTATTATGTTAAGCTCCCCGTTGTAATCGATAAACTGTATGTTTATCATACCTATTACCTTAAGCTCTACGGATATTTTTTTGGTTTCGTCCATTATCTGAGCTTTTATCTCGTCGCTTATATGCTGAGGAGGATAGATGGATATACTGTCGCCCGAATGTATGCCCGCTCTTTCAAGGTGCTCCATTATACCGGGAATGTATACGTCCGTACCGTCGCAGATAGCGTCCACCTCAATTTCACGTCCGCTCAGATAGCGGTCTATAAGCACGGGGTTTTTGCTGTCCTTTTCAAACGCCTCCGCAAGGTACTTTACAAGCTCGTCCTTGTTGTAGGTTATCTCCATGCCCTGACCGCCCAGAACATAGCTTGGGCGCACCAGTACGGGGAAGCCCAGCCTTTCGGCAACGCTTATACCCTCGTCAATGCTCCATACGCCCTCACCCTTGGGGCGCTTTATATTGAGCTTTTCAAGTATCTCGTCAAACTTTTCCCTGTCCTCTGCGGCGTCTATCTGCTCCGGCTTTGTGCCGTAGATAGGTATATTCATCTCGTCAAAGAAGTTTGCAAGCTTTATTGCCGTCTGTCCGCCAAACTGCAGTATAACTCCGTCGGGACGCTCCTTTTCCACCACGTTGAGCACGTCCTCTTCGGTAAGAGGCTCAAAGTACAGCTTGTCCGCAGTATCAAAGTCCGTACTTACGGTTTCGGGGTTGTTGTTTACTATTATGGTCTGCATGCCCGCCTTTTTGAGCGCCATAATGGAGTGAACGGAGCAGTAGTCAAACTCGATGCCCTGACCTATGCGTATGGGGCCCGAGCCTATGACCATAACCTTTTTTCTGTCGGATATTACGGACTCGTCCTCCATATCGTAGCTTGAATAGTAATAAGGCGTAACAGCCTCAAACTCGCCTGCACAGGTATCTACCATCTTGTAAACGGGCATAATGTCATACTTTTGCCTGAGCTTGTATATATCGGGAGGCGTGCAGCCCACAAAGCGTGATATTGCCTTGTCCGAGAAGCCCTTTTCCTTGAAGTAGCGGAGGTTTTCCTCGTTAAAGTCCTCCAGCTTCATGCTCTTTAGCTCCTCCTCAAGCTTTACAAGGTTGTTTATCTTGTTTATAAAAAACGGATCCATACCCGTTATATCGCAAACCTTTTCCACACGGTAGTTGCGGCGCAGCATTTCGGCAAGGTCAAAAAGTCTTTCGTCATCGGGCACCTGCACCCTCTTTTTAAGCTCCTCTATAGAGCGCATGGCAGACGATTTTCTGTCCAGACCGTACTGACCTATTTCAAGAGAACGTATACCCTTTAACAGGGCTGCCTCAAAGCTCTTGCCTATGCTCATTATCTCTCCGGTCGCCATCATCTTGGTGCCGAGAGTCCTCTTTGCGCCGAAGAACTTGTCAAAGGGCCACCTTGGGAATTTGAGCACAACATAGTCTATTGTAGGCTCAAAGCAGGCAAAGGTCTTGCCCGTGACCGCATTTTTTATCTCGTCAAGGTTATATCCCAGCGCTATTTTTGCCGCAACCTTAGCAATGGGGTAGCCCGTCGCCTTTGAAGCAAGCGCCGAGGAACGGCTCACACGGGGGTTTATCTCTATAACAGCATATTTAAAGCTGTTTGGGTCAAGCGCAAACTGTACGTTGCAGCCGCCCTTTATCTCTATAGAATCAATTATGTCTATGGCGGCCTTGCGGAGCATCTGATACTCGTAATCGCTTAAGGTCTGCGCAGGTGCAACAACAATACTGTCGCCCGTATGTACTCCTACCGGGTCAACGTTTTCCATAGAGCAGACGGTTATACAGTTGCCTGCTCCGTCACGCATTACCTCAAACTCTATCTCCTTCCAGCCTGCTATGCTTTTTTCAATAAGCACCTGACCCACACGGCTGAGGTGCAGACCCTGCGTGCATATCTCCCTGAGCTCCGCCTCGTTTTTGGCAATGCCGCCTCCGGTACCGCCAAGGGTGTATGCGGGACGCACTATAACGGGGTATCCTATGCTCTCGGCAAAGCTTAAAGCCGATTCCACATCGGTAACTATATCGCTGTCGACTATGGGCTGGTTGGTACGCTCCATAAGCCTTTTAAAGCTGTCCCTGTCCTCGCCCTCCTTAATGGAGGCAATTGACGTACCTATCACATTAACATTGTATTTATCCAGTATGCCCTTGTCGTACAGCTCACAGCTGAGGTTAAGGCCTGTCTGACCGCCCATGCCCGCAATAATGCTGTCGGGGTGCTCCTTTGCTATTACCTTTTCAAGAAAATCTACCGTAAGAGGCTCAATATAGGTATAGTGCGCCATGCCTATATCCGTCATTATGGTGGCAGGGTTTGAGTTTACAAGCACTACCTCCACGCCCTCCTCCTTAAGGGACTGGCATGCCTGAGTGCCCGAGTAGTCAAACTCCGCAGCCTGCCCTATAACTATGGGGCCGGAGCCTATAACAAGCACTTTTTTTATAGAACTGTCCTTAGGCATTAGTCTTAACCTCCTCTATAATTTTTAAAAATCTGTCAAAAAGCATTTGCGTATCAAGCGGACCGGGGCTTGCCTCGGGGTGGAACTGTACCGAATATATGGGCTTTGTTTTGTGCCTGATACCCTCTATACTGCCGTCGTTTACGTTTATAAAGGTTGGCTCGACCTCGTCGCTTAAGTCGCACACAACATAGTTGTGGTTCTGGCTGGTGATGTATACCCTGCCCGTCTGCAGATCCTTTACGGGATGATTGCCGCCGTGGTGGCCGAATTTTAGCTTTGTGGTGTTGCAGCCAAGCGCAAGGCTTATAAGCTGATGACCCAGGCATATGCCAAGCACGGGCTTGCCGCTGTCAATAAGCGCCTTTACCGTTTCTATGACCTCGGGTATATCCTTTGGATCTCCGGGGCCGTTGCCCAAAAAGAGTGCATCGGGGTTTACATCAAGTATCTCCTCTGCCGATGTAAATGCGGGAAATACGCTCAGCTTGCAGCCTCTTTTGGAAAGATCCCGCAGTATACCCTGCTTTATGCCGCAGTCCAGCACCGCAAGGTGGGTGCCTATGCCGTTTACCGTATAAGGCTTGTCTATTGTTACCTCCTTGACGGCATACACGTTGGTATAGGTATCAAACTTTTGCTTGATCTGGCTTGGCGTAAGGTCGTCCACTCTTGTGGTTATAATGCCCTTCATACAGCCCTTTTCCCTTATGGTTCTTGTAAGAGCCCTTGTATCTATGCCCTCAAGACCCATTATCTTGTTCTGCTTTAAAAAGCCGTCAAGCACCATCTCGCATCTCCAGTTGTTGGGCATATCGCATTTTTCCCTCACTATAAGGGCTTTGAGGAAAGGCTTTCTGCTTTCCATATCGTCAAGGTTTATGCCGTAGTTGCCTATAAGGGGATAGGTCATTGTAACTATCTGCCCCGCAAAGGAGGGGTCGGTAAGTGTTTCCTGATACCCGGTCATACCCGTAGTGAACACTACCTCTCCCACGGTTTCCTTTATATAGCCGAAGGCGCTGCCCTTGAACTTCATACCGTTTTCAAGTATCAGCTCTGCCTTTATGGTTTTTTCCATGGTCAAATACATCTCCTTAAATCGTTTTTCATATCTATGCAGGCTTGCCTTGCCGCAAGAGCAAAGTCCTTTTCGTCGCCGAAGCAGTCCTTGTAGTTATCCTTTTGGTGGGCTGCTATAATGCCTCTTGACGAATTTACTATTGCACCTATGCCGTTTTTGTCAAAGCACACCGCAAGATCCTCCGCTTTGCCGCCCTGTGCGCCGTAGCCCGGCACAAGGAAGAAGGTGTGAGGCATAAGCTCCCTGAGCTTTTTTGCCTGCTCGGGGTGGGTAGCGCCTACCACTGCGCCGATGCCGCTGTAGCCCTTGCTGCCCATAAGCTCTCCGCCCCATTTTTCAATAAGGCTGCCCATCTTTTGATAGACCGTCATACCGTCCGTTTCAAGGTCCTGTATCTCGCCGCTGTTTGGGTTTGATGTTTTGGCAAGTACAAAGATCCCCTTGTCGTAGTCCCTGCAGTCCTTTACAAACGGCGTTACGCCGTCGGAGCCGAGGTATGCGTTTATGGTTATAAAATCCTGCGCAAAATCGCTCTCAAAGGTGTTTTCGCCTATGTCGACCATACCTATGTGGCCGTCCGAGTAGGCCTCTGCGGTGGAGGCTATATCGCTCCTTTTTATATCGCCTATTACAATAAGGCCCTTGCTCTTTGCATAGGCGCAGGTTTTTGCATATGCCTTAAGACCCTCTATGCCGTAGCGCTCATACATGGCTATCTGAGGCTTTACCGCCGGTACAAGGTCAAAGATGCGGTCTATTACAGCCTTGTTGAACTTATACATGGACTTTGCCGCAGCCTTTTTTGTAAAGCCGTATTTTTTGTAGTATTTTTCCGTAATATAAGCGGGTATATAGCTTAACCTTGGGTCAAGACCAACCACAGTCGGGTTGCCCGTATGTTCTATTTTGTTTATAAGCTCGTCTATTACCAATGTACTCTCCTCCTTACCTAAGCCTGCCGTATTCGGCAGCAACTCTGCCGCCCACTATGGTGCAGGCTGCAATGCCTTTTACTCTCCTGCCGTGGAACGGTGTGTTTTTGCCCTTGCTGTACATTTTTTCCTTGTCTATGCAATACTCTCTGTCGGGGTCTATTACCGTTATATCGGCTCTCGAACCTACGGAAAGATTGCCTATATCGCTTCTGCCGAGTATCCTTGCGGGGTTTGCGCTCATCTTTTCCACAAGCTCGTACTCCGTAAGCCAGCCGCCCTCAACAAGCTCCGTTATTGCAAGGGGCAAAGCCGTTTCAAGCCCGATTATGCCGTTTGCCGCATTTTCAAACTCGCAGTTTTTCTCGTCTATGTGGTGCGGAGCGTGGTCTGTTGCAATAACCTCTATAATGTTATCTTTTAACGCCTGCTTAATTGCCTCAACGTCCTTTTTGCTCCGCAGCGGAGGATTCATCTTGAAGTTTGCGTCATACTCCGTTATATCCTCCTCCGACAAGGTAAAGTGATGAGGCGTCGCCTCAGCCGTTACCTTTACTCCTCTCTCCTTAGCCTGCCTTATAAGCTCCACACTGCCCGCAGTGCTTATATGGCAGAGATGTATGGGCGCACCCACGCTCTGCGCAAGTATCATATCCCTTGATACGATTACCTCCTCGCTGTCGCAGCTTATGCCCTTAAGCCCAAGCAGAGCAGCTCTGTCGCCTGCGTTTATCTGACCCTTGCCCGCAAGCAGCTTGTCCTCGCAGTGGTCAAACACGGGCAGGGCAAACATGCCCGCATATTTAAGGGCGGTTTTCATAAGGGCGGCATTTTCCACGCTTTTGCCGTCCTCGGACAGGGCGCATGCTCCCACGGCTGCCATCCTGCCTATGTCGGCAAGCTCCTCACCGTTTTGCCCCTTGGTTATTGCGCCTATGGGCAAAACGTTTACTGCCGCCTCTCTTTCCGCCTTGAGCTTTATATACTCAACAACTATTTCGTTGTCGGTCACGGGGTTTGTGTTTGGCATTGCGCATATGGTGGTAAAGCCGCCCGCAGCGGCAGCCATGCTGCCCGTTTTTATTGTTTCCTTGCGCTCGTAGCCGGGCTCCCTCAGATGCACATGCAGGTCTATAAGCCCCGGCACCACCCATTTGCCCGCAGCGTCTATCACCTCGTCGGCCTCCGAGGATATATTGTCGTCAACAAGCTCTATGCTGCCGCCGTTTACAAGCACATCCTTGACCGAGTCGACGCCGTTTGCAGGGTCTATCACCCTGCCTCCCTTTATAAGCAGCTTCATCTTATTACCTCCTCATCGGTTTGCATCGGTGAGCAGCTTAAGTATAGCCATCCTTACCGCAACACCGTTTTTGACCTGTATGTTTATTACCGAATTTTTGCCGTCCACTACCTCCGTAGCCAGCTCAACGCCCCTGTTTACGGGGCCGGGGTGCATGATAAGCACATCCTTTTTTGCGGATTTGAGCGTTTCCGCATTTATGCCGAAAAGGCTTGAATATTCCCTCAGACCGGGGAACGGCATATTTTTTTGCCTTTCAAACTGTATGCGCAGACCCATTATTACATCCGCATTTGCTATGGCGCCCTTTATATCGCTTGTAACGTCCACGCCAAGCGAGCGCATGGAGCCGCTTATAAGCGTTGAGGGGCCTGCAAGAGTAACGTTTGCGCCAAGCTTTGTAAGGCCGAAGGCGTTGCTCCTTGCCACCCTTGAATGCGATATGTCGCCCAGTATCGTAACGTTTAGCCCGTCAAAATGCTTTTTGTAATCCATAATGGTAAACAGATCCAAAAGCGCCTGCGTGGGGTGCTCGTTTGAGCCGTCGCCCGCATTTATGACGGAGGCGTTTACATTTCTTGCAAGCACATCTGCGGCGCCCGTCATACGGTGGCGTATTATCATTACGTTTATGCCCATCTGGTCAAGAGTTTTACCCGTATCTATAAGGCTTTCCCCCTTGTTTACGCTGCTTGTGGCAACACCCAGATCCTTTACCATGGCGCCCAGGTAATCGCCCGCAAGCATAAAGGACATCCTTGTCCTGGTAGAGTTTTCGTAAAACATGGTAACGATGCTGCTTTTTTTAAGCTCGTCGCTCCTCAGCGAGGGGTTATCTATCTTTTCTTTCATTATCTTTGCGGTTTCAAGGATGGTCATTATCTCATCCTCGCTCAGATCCCTGAGCCCCAGAAGATCCTTCCTGGCAAACATATTAAACCTCCTTTTTGGGCAGCCCTATCCCGAATTTTTGGGGGAACAGCCCGATCTCGGTACATCAACGGCTCATCTGTCAAAAACGGTTATTAAAAAAGACAATAAAAAGGGTTTAAAAACACTCTTTCCATTGTCTTTTTTTTGCAAACATAAAAAATAAAATCAAATAAGAAAAAAACCATGACATATTGTTCTTATGAAGTTTGCAGCGGGACTTGATGAACATAGCCGTTTCCTCCTTACCGTTGTATTTTGCTTATCTAATGAATTTTAACATTTATACGGATAAATGTCAACAAATTACGAGCAAAAAATCGGGCAAATTTTACGCAAATTTTACCCCCATATAACGGAGCATATCCAGAGGCTTGCGAGTATGCCCGCAAGGTTGGCGGCAAGTGCGCCCCACAGGGTGTAGCGTGTTTTTGTTATGCCTGCCGCCATAAAATACACGCTCATTGTATAAAACACCGTTTCGGTGCAGCTCATCATAACGGATACAAACCTGCCCGTAAAGGAATCGGGGCCGCAGCTTTTAAAAATATCCAAAAGTATGCCCGTGGAAGCCGAGGAGGATATAAGGCGCATAAACGTAAGCGGTATTGCCTCGGCGGGGTAGCCTATCCTCTGTGCGATCGGCTTAAGCAAACCCGTTACAAGCTCCGTAAATCCGCTTGCGTTGAGCACTCCCACCGCCACCATAAGCCCTATCATGGTGGGCAGTATGTTAAGCACCACAAAAAAGCCGTCCTTTGCGCCCTTTGTAAAGCTATCGTATATATCGATGCGCTTGCTGTAGCCGTAAAAGATTATGTATACAAAGACAAGCGGTATCATCATATCGGATATAAAGGTAACAGCCTTCAGCATTTTTTCTTTTCCCTGCCTTCCGCAAGCTTTACAAATATAACGGATACTGCGGTGGATATAAGCGTGGTAAATATACCGGGGCCTATTATCTCGGAGGGATTGTGCGAGCCGTACTGCACCCTGTATGCAAGCAGGTTTACCGAAACAAGCTGCAGGGAGGACATATTTATCACCATAAACATACACATTTCACGGCTTGCCGTTTCCCCGTCCCTGCTGAGCCTTTTAAGCGCCTCCATGGCTTTAAGCCCCGGCGGCGTTGCAGCCCAGCCCAAACCAAGAAAATTGGCTATAAAGTTTGCCGCTATGTGCCTCATTGCCTCGTGACCCTCCGGTATACGGGGGAACAGCCATTTAAGCAGAGGCATCAGCTTTTTTGTAAGCAGCTTCATCAGCCCTGCGTCCTCGCCTATGCGCATCATGCCCGTCCACATGGACAGCACACCCAGCATTGTTACCGATACGGTCACAGCCTCCTTTGCCGACTCTATCGCACCGTTGGTCACCTCGGGCAGCCTGCCCGTAAATGCCGCCGTCACCATACCTATTATTATCATTCCGCCCCAGATGTAATTAAGCATAGCACACCTCGTTTTTTTATTATAATATGACGGCGCCGCATTTTAAATGACCCCCGTATATATTTTACACGGCACAGCTTGCAGGAAATGCTTACATTTCCTGCATTTTTTTCAGAGTATAAAGAGATTCGCGCCTCGCTATCGCTCGACACTCCCTCTTTTCCTCGGACGGGCAAAGCTCGTCCTGCGGATTTTAGCCTGCGGCGCTTAAGTTACCTTAAAGTGTTTGCAAGTTTAATTTCTTAAAAATTCATTTTTTAATCTGTTTTTTAGTTTTTTGACAGTCTGCCCCGTGTAAATTTTACACGGCAGTTCCTAGTAAATGCAAGCATTTCCTGCAAAATATCTTAATATTTTTTAAGTTGACAATACATATATACTTTAGTATAATCTGCTCAGAAAAAAGAATATTCAAGAATGAAAAAAAGCAGGTATTTCCTGAAAAAATTTTAAGGGGGTATTTTAATGAAAAAAACAGGTTTTGCAGCTTTATCCGTCCTTGCGGTACTTTTGTCGGCAAATATTGCGGCGGCAGCGGATAACATAAGGGTAGTTGTAAACAATGAGGCTGTCGATTTTTCGGGCGATCAGCCCCCGGTCATAATAAACGGCAGAACTCTTGTGCCGTTCCGTGCGGTATTTGAAAAAATGGGAGCTTCGGTAAGCTGGGACAGCAGCGCCGAGGTATGCTCCGCAAGCCTTTCCGGCAGGGAGGTCAGCATAGGCATAGGCAGCACCGCCGTTTATGTAAACGGCAAAAACACCGTTACAAGCGATGTACCGGCGCAAATAATAAACGGCAGAAC
Organism: uncultured Clostridia bacterium; assembly: GCA_947591605.1. Lineage (GTDB taxonomy): Bacteria > Bacillota > Clostridia > Lachnospirales > CAG-274 > CALWRD01. Next base: position 33,711 of record CANQDF010000002.1, read on the forward strand.
AATGGTGCCTCTGAGGGTGCTCTCCGAGAGCGTGGGCGCCGATGTGAACTGGAACGCATCAACAAAGACGGTATCCGTCGCCACCGCTCAGACAACAGCAATAACCGAGGATAAGGCAAAGGCTATTGCGCTTGCAGACGCAGGTGTAACCGACGCCTCAAATGTGTATGTAAAGCTCGACAGGGAGCGCTACGGCAATGTATACGATGTTAAATTTTACAGCGGCAGTACCGAGTACGAATACGAGATAGACGCCGCAACGGGCAAGATATTGTCCGCAGACAGGGAAAAGGCAGACAACATACCTTTGCAGCCCGATACGCCCTCTGTAAGCCCCTCCGGAACCGTCACCGCAGATGACGCCCTGCAAAGGGCGCTTGCGGACGCAGGCCTGCAAAAATCGCAGATAAGCCGCTATAAGAGCGAGCGTGACTTTGACGACGGCAGGGAGCTTTATGAAATAGAGTTTTATTATAACGGAATGGAATACAGCTACGAAATATCCGCCTCCGACGGCAGCATATTAAGCAAGGAAATTGATAGGGATTGAGTATCGGGGGTGTTGCAGAACAACACCCCCATGAATGAAATGCCAACATTTCATTCATTTTTTTACAATGAATAAAGAGATTCGTGCCAGCCAAAGGCTGGCGACTCTCTCTTTTCCTCGGACGAAAAGCACTTTTGGCTATGCCAAAAGCCGCCCTGCGGGCGTCCGCATTACTTTTTTGCGGTGCACAAGCAAAGCTCGTCCCCGTGGTAATGCTAATTTTCCCAAAGGGAAAATTACGCTGACTGCGGATTTTAGCCTGCCTTACGGTATCGCTAAAGCCCTTTGGGCTTTACGCTGACGGCACTAAAGTTACCTTAAGGTGTTTTTTAAGTTTATGTTATCTAAAAATTAATTTATAATAAAACCTTGACACCGAAGCAAATATGTGATAAATTTATCATAGGGATAAGTAATAAATTACTCTTATCTGTATATAATATTATGGAACGAACTCCGGTGTCCTTCGGGCCCGGGGTCTTTTTATTTGGAGGAAATATGCAAAACAAAGTTTTTACTACATATGATCAGCAAATTGAAATACTTAAAAATCGCGGTGTACAAATTGTTTCGGACAGCGACCTTTCCTTTGCATATGAGGTTTTACAAAAGGTAGGATACTACGGTTTGATCAATGGATATAAAGAGCCTTTTTTAGATAAACAATACATCGGAGCAGATGAGCATTATAAACCGGGCACTACCCTGCAGGAAATCCATGCCCTATATGAATTTGACAGAAATCTGAGGGATACCTTTATGTCCTTTATACTTAAATTTGAAACACATGTCAAAAGCACTATTTCATATGTGTTTTCCGAGGCATATGGTTATGACAACTATCTATTGTATAAAAATTTTGATACGACTGCAGCAAAAGCAAATGAATATATATCCGAGTTGATTTCGGAAATAAACAGGCAAATTGCTTCACGCACCAAGGATCCATGTATATCACATTATTTGAATAACTATGGATATATTCCGTTATGGGTACTTAATAACATCCTTACCTTCGGTACCGTAAGTAAATTCTATAGCCTTATGAAATTACAGGAAAAAACTAAAGTGTCCAGAATATTTAAAATACAACCACACGATTTAGAGAATTTTTTAAAATACTTATCATCGGTAAGAAATTTCTGCGCACACGGAAATAGAGTATTTTGCTATCGTTCCAATGCAAAAACACTTAATGACACCGTTTACCACAGTAACTTACAAATACCCAAACGCAAGGATAATTATGTTCTTGGAAAAAAGGATTTATTTGCCGCAATGATAGCATTAAGAATTGTACTTTCAAATAACGATTACAGCAGATTAAAACGAAAGCTTAAAAAATGTATTACTATACTTTCAAAGCAAATCAATACATTGAGCGCAAGTGATATATTGTCTGAAATGGGCTTTCCCACAAACTGGACAAATCTTTAATTTTGTATACCATTTTCGTGCCATCACAAAATTAATATAAATTTCCTTTTTCGCAGTGGATCGTGACAGAGCGGTCATCGCTCTTGCACAGTTCAACGATATTTTAATTTAATTACTTTTTGACAATCTAAAATGGGGATGCTTTAAACCGGCATCCCCAAATTTTTTTATTCTCTTATTTTGTAAAAAGCGTCCCTATGATCCACACTGGTGGAAAAGGCTATCTGTGTTTTTGTTTTGCCAAAGCGCTGAAGCTCGCCTATAAAGCGGTCAAGCGACATGGTATCCTTAAACACCACCTCTATCAGCATGGAAAAATCACCAGTAACGCAGCTGCACTCAACAACATTGTAGCAGCTCTCTATGTAAGGATAAAACTCCTGCTTTTGCGACGGATCCACCTCCAGGTTGATAAACGCCTTTACGTCATAGCCCAAGGCAGACGGGTTTATATGGGCATGATAGCCAGAAATTATGCCGTCCCTCTCCAGCTTGTCTATGCGTGAAGAAATAGCGGTGGGCGACAAAAAAACCGTATCGGCTATCTCCTTTACGGATATGCGTGCATTTGAGCGCATAAGCTCAATAATTTTAAAATCGGTATCGTCTATTGGCTGATGTGAGTTATGTGTTTTTGCCATTGCTTTTACCTCAACTTTCCTTATGAACATATTTTATGACTATTTTTGTTTATTGTCAAGGGTTTTGCCTATAAAATGTATACATTGACCGCATACAAAAAGTTATCAACAGTACATAAAAAAATTTAAAAATTTTGCAGACATATCCACAAAAAAATAAAGTATTTACAAAATAGAGTTATATTTGTTAATATATGTCATAATTTTATGCTGGTTTATATATACCCCTCATGCTATAATTAATTATGTAAAGCAAAACAGATAACTTTTACAAGGGGCGACTTGTTACGGAAATACTTATAAGCAAAACAAAGCCGTATATTGACGAATACGGCGCAAAGAGGCAGCTCAGATACGAGCTTGCAAGCCGCATATGTCCGCTGGGCACTATATATGATATATATTGTATACGCTGTGGAGGCAAAGCCGAGGTATACCGAGGCGTAAGCCTTGACCGCACCCTTGCCTTGAAAATATTTGACGTAATATCGGATAAAATGGTAAGCCCCGAGCATCTTATCTGCATTATAGACGATCTATCAGACGACCTTGCTCAATAAAAGCTTAAATCAATATATAAATACGATAAGTATAAATAAGAGTGCTGTTTGGTGCTCTTTTTTATTTTATGGCTTAAATAAAGGGTCAGACTGTCAAAAAACCTAAAATCAGATTCAATAAATGATTTTTTAAGAGTTTAAACTTACAAAAGCACTTCAAGGTAACTTAAGCGCCGCAGGCTAAAATCCGCAGGACGAGCTTTGCCCGTCCGAGGAAAAGAGGGAGTGTCGAGCGATAGCGAGGCGCGAATCTCTTTATACTCTGTGAAAAAATGCAGGAAATGCTTACATTTCCTGCAAGCGTGTCGACTTTTTCGACACGCTGATAAAGGGTTTTTACCAAAAAAAAATAACCCCAATTTTAATAATTATGTTGCGGCAAAAATATTATTATGTTAAAATATAAACAAGGGGGACAACGTTTAAAAACTATGTATTAAAAAGGAGGTAATAACTTATGCAAAAATTTTTACGTATTTTTGCGCTTGCGGTAATTATGACATTTGCAATGTCGGTTTTTGTCCATGCGGCAGAGGAAATTACCCAAGACACGACACTCGTTGCAGGTAAAACATATACGGATATTACCGTAACAGGCGGCAGCAGCAGTGACCCTATCACGATAACCATACCCGAAGGTGGTGTTACTGTAGCCAGCACAAAAGACAATAATGACTGTATAAAAATAACCAATGGCAGCTATGCGGAAATAGTCGGCGGCGTTATATATCATAAAAATAACACTCCCGACTACTACACAACAAGCATAATAAATGTTGGAACCAATGCGCACCTTAAAATATCCAATGTGACCATAAAGGGCGTATCCCAAGAAACAGACAGCACGGTATCAAGCTTAAATACATCTAACGTTACCAAAAACGAAATGATAAGCTATACCATAAAGGTTGAAAACAACGGAGAGCTTACCTTGGACAAAGCTATACTTGAAAAGCAGGTAAGCCCATCACATTATGTTTTCTGCTCATGTATTTACAGTGACGGTATATTGAATATACTTGATGCTACCATAAAAAACATTGTAACAAGAGGCGGCTACGGCATAATGATGATGAATGACAACTGCAAGACCACAATAAAGAAGGCTGTATTATATAACTGCGGTACGACAGTATACCATGCAAAGGGTACTCTTGAAATAGACGATGCTCTTATGGTCGGCGGATTCAAAGGCAACTACAACAACTCCGGCAACTTTAAGGTAGGTACGATAGCTAACGACGTCGGAGCAACCGTTAAATGCAAAAGCGACAACATAGAAGTGCCTGTAAAGAAAGGCGATACACTTGTGGCAAATCCTGCTCATGACCTGATAACAACAATAGACGACAAGGAATATTGCGATGTTTTCACAAACAACCAGTGGTATTTCCTTAATAAAGAAGAACAGCATCATTACTTAAAACTTGACACAAACGAGATGTATCTGGATAATGTCAACAAGCGTACAGGCTCTGTTGTTGCAACGGTAATATGTGCCGATGGAGGTCATTCTCATGAACCTAAAATCACCGCAGAACCAAACGGCATACTTGAAATCACGGGACCGATCAAGACCCGCGGCGCAGATAAGTACAGATTCACTGTTGACGCATTAAACGCTCCGAAAAGTGCGGATGTAACCCTTACCGTAAGTGTAAACGACGGAACAGTAAAAGAAGAATGTATTGTACACGTTACAAAGGATGAAACTATAACCAACACCAATAAAACACTGAATGACGGTGAAACTCATTCAAACATTATAATTGACAACACAACTTCAAACAATCTTATCATTACCGTAAACGGAAACGTAAATATCGCAAGCACAAATGATGATGCGTACATAACCGTTAAAAGAGGTAATGCAACAATAACAGGCAACGGAAAGCTTATCTTCCAAAATGCGGAGGGACTTGATGTTACATCACTTATAAAGGTGGAAAGCGGCGCATCTCTTACACTTGACGGCGGCGTTACCATTGACGGCTCCGATAAACCGGTGCTTTACGGCATAAACAACAAGGGTGACCTTAGTCTTAAAAATTGTACAATAACAAATATTCAAGCCGACACAGATATAGAAGAAGACGGCATTATATATAACAACGGTACAGGTGTAACCATAAACGGCGCTGTTATATACGGAAATACAGGCTATACCATATATGACTGTGAGGGCAAAAAAGCAACCTATTTACAGAGCGGACTTGTGGCAGGCAAATTTACGGATGATTTTAAACCCGACAACTTCCTTATAGGTACGGTATCTCTCCCATCCGCAAATGCCACAGCTAAAATAACAAGTAAATCACCACAGTCTGATACTCCTTATGTTGCGGAAAAAGTTAAAAACGGAGAAATGCTTATTGCACATAAAGACCATACCGTTACCGCAGAAATAAGCGGTAATGTTTATAAGAGTATTTATTCCTCAACAGCAAAGAAATGGGATTTTGCCGAGGCTACAAAACCTGTAGTATCGTTTGTAAAAGGTAAAAATGCAACAACAGCTAGTTACGCTACATCTGATTTTAGTAACTCGCACACAAGGACTAACGGAACAACGACAGTTCAAAAAGATATTACCAAAGATGCAAGCTCAAGCTCTGTATCCACAGCCTTTATAAAGGATACGGCAGCAAGCGGAGATACTGCATATATACTTTGTGATGTTGTTATCCCAAGCAATTCAAATGTATATATCAGAAATGCAGCTCCAATAGATAACTATCATAATACAGGTTTTTATTTAAATAATATAGCTGTTAGAGATGATTCCGGAAAAATATATCGTTCAAGCTCAACAAGCGAAAAAACATTCAAGTATAAGTTTACCGCAGACGGCAGCAAGGAGCAATACGGTATAATAATAGATAACCTTTATGCCGACGGCGCTGTTGCATACATGAGAGAATGCACCGAAGAACAGTATACAGCAGCAACGGATTATACCGTGGCAACAGCCGAAAGCGATACCGCAGCCGTATCTTTATAAAAGGAGGTTTGTTTAAATGAAGGAATATACAAAACCCGAGCTTATGATAACAAGCTTTGACAATACGGACATGATAACCGCAGCAAGCACACCTGTGGCAACAGCCAAGGATCTTATAAAGGTATCCTATAAGGATAATACAGGATTCAGTGTAGTTGAATTTTAAAAAACGCTTCAGCAGGGGCATTGTCCCCTGCTGAACTTTTGTATAGGGCAGCATAAATAAAATACCGCCTTATACAAAGGTTTTAACTTATTTTTTAAAGAATGCGAGATGATAAAAATGCAATACAGGCAGCGTTTAAAGGAGCATAAAAGGGTAGTTATCAAAATAGGCTCCACATCGCTCACGCACGAAAACGGCAAGATAAACCTGCGCCGTATGGACAAGCTTGCATGGGTGGTATCCGATTTGAGAAACAGGGGTATTGACGTGCTTATTGTATCGAGCGGCGCAATAGCCGTGGGTGCCGACAAGCTGGGCTTGAGCGAAAGACCAAGGGACATAATAGGCAAGCAGGCGTCCTCTGCCGTAGGTCAGGCTATACTTATGCAGATATACGAAAGGTGCTTTGGTGAATACAACCAAAAGCTTGCCCAGATACTGCTTACCAAGGGCGCCTTTGAAAATGCGTCCAAAAAGCGCAACGCACGCAACACCATAGACCGACTTTTTGAGCTTAAGGTGATACCTATAGTAAACGAAAACGACACCGTAGCTACCGAGGAGCTGGACGAATTCAGCGACAACGACACTCTCTCCGCCTATGTAGCCGATCTTATTGACAGCGATCTGCTCATAATACTGTCGGATATAAAGGGCTTGTACACCTCCGACCCCAACCTTGACCCCGATGCGGAAATAATCGACACCGTAACGGAAATAGGCAGGGACATATACAAGATAGCAGGCGGATCGGCTTCTGCGCTGGGTACGGGCGGTATGGCAACAAAGGTGCATGCTGCGGAGCTGCTTTGCAGCAGGGGCATCGACATGGTAATAGCTCACGGAGAGGATCCCGAAATAGTTTTTGACATACTGGACGGAAAAAATGTAGGTACTATGTTTGTGGCGTCATGCTGATCGATCTTGCAAAGGGTTTAATATGGAAAGATACAAAATCAACAAAATATATATTTTTGTTTCGTCAATATTTGCCGGTATAGCGCTTTTTACGCTGTTTTTGTTTATATTGTGCTTTTTTTACGGCATAAGGCCCGGCGATATGTCGGCAAGCACGGACGCTGTTATAACCGACATACAAAGGATAACACACACAACAAAAAGCGGACATACCACTACTACCGAAACTCATTACAATGTAGGCATAAGCTACGAGGTCGACGGTGTTACATATTTTGACAGCCTCGGTTATTACACTCCTTTTATGAGGGAGGGCGACACTGTCAAGGTATACTACAACGAGGACGACCCGGAGGAAAATTTTTCATTCAGCATTATAAGTATGCTGCCTATGTTTATGGCTGTTGTCGTTTTTATGCTGCCGCTTTTTTGCATACTTATACATGAGTTTACAAAGGGCAGGTACATAAACGGGCTTATAGAAAGCGGCAAGTTTATGCTTGCGGATGATTATGCCGAGGTAAATTCAAACGTAAAAGTAAACATGGTAAGGTACAAAATGCTGGAGATCACCTGTCATGACGAAAGCGGAAAGGAATACAAATTTTATTCCCGTCCGTACAAACCGGGTAATGCGCCGTTTAAGGCAGGAGAGCCTATAAAGGTATATGTAGACACGGAGAAAAATGTAAAAAAATACTACATAAGCGAAATATAATATTGTGTTTATCTTAGTATCTTTGCAAGATATATAAGATAAACAACGGTTTTGTAAAACCGTGAAAAATTAATAAAGTGCAGTGCCCTGCTTACGGGGTTTCAAGCTTAAAAGCTTGGGGAATTATTGTTACTTTTCTTGAAGAAAAGTAACCAAAAGACCCGCTACTTCCGAAGCGCGGGGCACGGCTTAGGGGCTCTAAGTACCGCCCCTAAGAACCCCGTCAATATGTACACTTCTAAAAAATATGTTAAACGCCGCCTGTGGGACATAGGCGGCTACATATTTTTTGAAGTGTTTTTTGTAGCGTTCAGTTTGAGTTTGGTTTATATGTGAGTTTGCTTCGCAATAAAATGCAAAGTTTTACAGAGTAATTTCAAGAATGAAGTAATGCAAGTTTTGCAGAATTCTGTTTGAGTTTGGTTTATATGTGGGTTTGTTTCGCAATAAAATGCAGGGTTTAACAAAATAATTTCAAGAATGAAGTAATGCAAGTTTTGCAGAGTTCAGTTTGAGTTTGGTTTATATGTGAGTTTGCTTCGCAACAAAATGCAAAGTTTAACAAAATAATTTCAGAAATAAAGTAATGTAAGACTTACATATACAATTTAAAATTTTTTCGATTTTGGAAATATGTATTAAATAAAATAGCTGCCTCTATGTTAAACATTAAAAGCAGCTAAAATTTTATATAATTTAATATAAACATTAATATTTAAACTTACTGCTAAAAACAAGTAAAAATATTGTACATATCAGCATAAAATATTTATACCTTTTAATCTTCAGCCGTAGGCAACCCACATATAAACTTTATTAAAATAGCTTGCTGCAAAAAGTATTTCAAAAAATCCGCAGCCGTCTATGTTAACAGACGGCGCTCAACGGATTTTGCAGAAATACACACGCTTAGAGGGGTTCTTAGGGGCGGCACTTAGAGCCCCTAAGCCGTGCCCCGCGCTTCGGAAGTAGCGGCGCTTTTGGTTACTTTTCTCGTAGAAAAGTAACAATAATTCCACAAGCTTTTAAGCTTGAAACCCCGTAAGCAGGGCACTGTGCTTACTTTTCCCGGGGAAAAGTAAGTTAAAAAAAAGTCCTTTAGGACTTTTAAGGTAAAATGCCGGTGACCGGACTCGAACCGGTACAGGGTTGCCCCCGAGGGATTTTAAGTCCCTTGCGTCTGCCAATTCCGCCACACCGGCATAAAAAATGGGAACAATAGGGCTCGAACCTATGACCCTCTGCTTGTAAGGCAGATGCTCTCCCAGCTGAGCTATGCTCCCATATCTTATTTAAGTGGCGACTCGGAAGGGGCTCGAACCCTCGACCTCCGGCGTGACAGGCCGGCGCTCTAACCAGCTGAGCTACCGAGCCACATTTAATATACTCGCTTATTGGCGACTTAATTATTATAAAACAAAACAAAAACAATGTCAAGCACTTTTTGCAATTTTTAACCCTGCATTTTGCATAAAAAAGAGGCTGTCGCAAAACTAAATTATTCAAGAAAAAATGGAATTTTAGATAATGTTACTTTCAAAATATCTTAAAGTAACTTTGGCGCCGCAGGCTAAAATCCGCAGGACGAGCTTTGCCCGTCCGAGGAAAAGAGGGAGTCGCCAGCCTTTGGCTGGCACGAATCTCTTTATTCATTGTAAAAAAATGAATGAAATGTTGGCATTTCATTCAAGGGGGTGTTGTTTTGCAACACCCCCTTGTATGTTATTCCTCATCGTCGGTGCCGTCACCGCTGTTGCTGTCTTCGTCGGATATAATATCCTCCTCGTTTATCTTTGCTATACTCATTACGGTAACACCCTCGTCAATGTTTATCAGCTTAACGCCCTGCGCTATTCTGCCTACGGTGGAAATATCTCTTACCCTTATACGTATAATTATTCCCTCGCTTGTAACAAGCATTAGCTCCTCACTGTCGTTTACCATGGCTATGCCTACGGCGTAACCCGTTTTTTCCGTCACCTTGTATGCCTTAAGACCCTTGCCGCCTCTTGACTGCACACGGAAGCTGGATGTATCGGTACATTTGCCGTAGCCCTTTTCGCTTACGATAAGCAGCTTTAAGCCATCCTCTATGACCTCTGCGCCTATTACCTCGTCGCCCTCGTTAAGGTTTATTGCCCTTACACCTGCGGCTGTCCTGCCGAGGTTTCTTAGATCGGACTGACTGAAACGTATTGCCATACCGAATTTTGTCGCAACAAATATATCCTTGTTTCCTTCAAGGGTGTGTACCGCAATAAGATCATCGTCATCTCTGAGGTTTATTGCCCTCAGACCGCCCGACCTTATATTTTTAAAGCTGTCTGCGCTTATCTTTTTGATAACGCCCTTTTTTGTTACCATTACAAAGCTTGTATTTTCGTCTATGTCCCTTACGGTAAGCACTTCCTCAATTTTTTCACCCTCGTCAAGGTTAAGGAGGTTGACAACGGGCGTACCCTTTGCGTTTCTGCCTGCCTCGGGTATCTGCCATGTTTTGGTGCGGTAAACCTTGCCCATATCGGTAAAATAAAGCATATTGCTATGGTTTGAGCTCAAGAAGAGATCCTTAACATAATCCTCCTCCCTTGTCTGCATACCTATTATGCCTTTGCCGCCTCTGTTCTGGCTCTTGTAGGTGTCAAGGGGCAGCCTTTTTATATAGTTCATGGAGGTCATTGTAATTACGCTCATTTCGTCCTCAATGAGATCCTCCATATCTATTTCTCCCATATCCTGTACTATGGACGTAAGTCTTTCATCGCTGAAGCGATTTTTAATTTCGGTTATTTCACCCTTTATTACCTCATAAAGCTTGTTTTCATCGGATAAAATAAGCTCATACTCGGCAATTTTTACCTTAAGCTCGTCAAGCTCGTTGAAAAGCCTCTCCCTTTCTATACCTACCAGAGCAATTACACGCATATTACAGATTGCTTCCGCCTGTATATCGGTAAAATCAAACCTTTCGATAAGTCTTTCCTTTGCCTCGGACTTAACACGGGACGACCTTATTATGTTTAATACCTCGTCTATGTTGTCGATAGCCTTTACAAGACCCTCCACTATATGGATGCGTGCCTGTGCCTTTTTAAGGTCAAAAAGGGTACGCCTTGTTATTATCTCCTCCTGATACTTAAGATAATAATCCAGCATTTCCTTAAGGTTTAAAATGCGTGGTACGCCGTCTACTATTGAAAGAAAAATTATGGAATATGTTTCCTGAAGCTGACTGAATTTATAGAGCTGATTTAAAACTATCTCCGCATTGGCGTCCTTTTTGCACTCAATTACAATTTTTATCTCCGCCTTTTGGCTGTAATCGTTTACATCGCTTATACCTTCAACACGCTTATCCTTTACAAGCTCGGCTATCTGCTTTATGAGCTTTTGTTTGTTTACCTGATAGGGTATCTCGGAGATAACTATTTCCTCTCTGCCGTTGGGCTTTACCTCTATCTCCGCCCTTGCCCTAAGCTTAAGCCTGCCTCTGCCTGTCCTGTAAGCGGAGGAAATGCCGCCCGTGCCGTAAATTATGCCGCCTGTGGGAAAATCGGGGCCCTTTATAAGCGCCATAAGCTCGTCAATATCGGTATCCCTGTGCTCCTCTATATGGTTGTCTATCATTTTTATAATGGCGTTTATTACCTCCGTAAGGTTATGAGGAGGTATATTTGTTGCCATACCCACGGCGATACCGCTTGAGCCGTTTATAAGCAGATTGGGTATCCTGGAGGGCAGCACAACGGGCTCCTTAAATTCACCGTCGTAATTATCTATAAAATCTACGGTATCCTTGTCTATATCCCTCAGCATCTCCATGCTTATTTTTTGGAGCTTTGCCTCGGTATAACGTGACGCTGCGGCGCCAAAGCCGTCTATGGAGCCAAAGTTGCCGTGGCCGTCCACAAGCATATACCTCATATTGAAGTCCTGCGCCATCCTTACCAGAGCATCGTATATTGAGGAATCACCGTGAGGATGATATTTACCCATTGTATCGCCCACTATACGGGCGCATTTTTTATAGCCCTTTGAAGGGTCGAGGTTAAGCTCGTTCATAGCGTAGAGGATACGCCTCTGTACGGGCTTAAGTCCGTCCCTTACATCGGGCAGAGCCCTTGCAACTATAACGCTCATGGCATAGTCGATGTAAGAGCTTTTCATTTCCTCGGATATTTCTATTTCGGTTATTTTATCAAATTGTTCTTCCACAAATGCTCCTCCTTATACATCAAGGGTTGCAAAATTTGCATTTTCCTGAATAAAAATTCGTCTTGGCTCCACATCGTCGCCCATAAGCTGGGAGAATATTTCGTCCGCAATACGTGCGTCCTCTATGGTAACACGCTTTAAAATACGGTTTTTGGGATCCATGGTGGTTTCCCACAGCTGATTGTAATCCATCTCGCCAAGACCCTTGTAACGCTGTATAGGCTTCATGCCCTCGGAGCCTATCTCGGCAATTATCCTATCTCTTTCCTCATCGCTGTAGGCATAGTATTCTCCCTTGCCCTTTTCAAGCTTGTAGAGAGGAGGCTGAGCAAGATATACATGCCCGTCCTCTATTATCTGCTGCATAAATCTGTAAATAAAGGTGAGCAAAAGGGTGGCTATATGCGCACCGTCTACATCGGCATCCGTCATAATGACTATTTTGTTGTAGCGCAGATTGTCTATATTAAAATCGTCCCTTATGCCCGTACCGAATGCCGTTATCATGGAGCGTATCTCTTCGTTGCCCCATATTCTCTCCTCGCTTGCTTTTTCCACATTCAATATTTTTCCTCTTAAGGGAAGTATTGCCTGCGTCCTGGAATCCCTTGCCTTTACAGCCGAACCGCCTGCGGAATCACCCTCGACTATATATATCTCGCAGTTTTTGGGGTCCTTGTCGGTGCAGTCGGTAAGCTTGCCGGGCAGCCTGCCTATATCCAGAGCGGATTTGCGCTTTACAAGCTCCTTAGCCTTTCTTGCAGCCTCCCTCATTCTGGATGCCGTAAGCGCACTGTCGTAAATTATCTTTGTAATATTTGGGTTTTCCTCCAAAAAATACTGTAAATTTTCGGCAAAAACAGCCTGGACTGCGTTTGTTGCGGCGGAATTGCCGAGCTTTGTCTTGGTCTGACCCTCAAACTGGGGCTCCGATATTTTTATGCTTATTATGGAGGTAAGCCCGGATCTTATATCATCGCCTGTGAGCTTGTCGTTGTCCTTTAAAAGACCCGCTTTTTTACCGTAATCGTTTATGGTTTTGGTAAGCGCATTTCTAAAGCCCGTAACATGCGTGCCTCCGTCGGTGGTATTTATGTTGTTTACATAGGAATAGCAGTTTTCTATTTCGCCGTCATTATGCTGAAAGGCTACCTCTACCTTTATATCGTCCTTAAAGCCCTCGCAATAAAATATACTGTCGTATATGGGCTGCTTGCTGCGGTTTATATGCTGTACAAACTCCTTTATACCGCCGTCATAGTGGAACACCTTTTCCTTGCTTTTGCCTTCCCTTTCGTCCTTAAGGGTTATTTTTACGCCCTTTGTAAGGAAAGCCGTTTCCTGAAGGTGATTTTTAAGCGTTTCAAAATTAAACTCCGTATCCTCAAAAATTTCGGCGTCGGGCTTGAACCTTACATAGGTGCCGGTTTTATTTTCGTCGCAGGTGCCCTTTTCGGTAAGCTTATCCATTACCTTGCCTCTTTGATAATGCTGCTCGTAAATTTTTCCGTTGGAAAAGATATTTACCGTAAGCCATTCGCTCAGGGCGTTTACAACGGATGCGCCCACGCCGTGCAGACCTCCGCTCACCTTATATACGCCGCCTCCGAATTTGCCGCCTGCATGAAGTATGGTAAATACCACTTCTACCGCAGGTATGCCCTTTTGGGGGTGTATGCCTATGGGTATGCCTCTGCCGTTATCCAGCACAGAGATCGTGCCGTCGTCATGTATTGTAACGTTTATATCCGTACAAAAGCCCGCAAGAGCCTCGTCAATGGAATTATCCACAATTTCATACACACAGTGATGAAGACCCCTTGCCGAAGTGGAGCCTATATACATACCGGGTCTTTTTCTTACGGCCTCAAGACCCTCCAAAATTTGTATTTGACTTTCGTTATATTCCTGCTGCATTTTTATCTCCTTACAAAAAACCAAATATAGATATACCCTATAATACTTTATTTTTCGTTTTTAAGGCATTTTAGTTTTCATTCGATACCTACCACACCAAAACAGAAAAATTTTAATATAGGTTAATTATAACACAAATTAAAATATTTTTAAAGTATTTTTCCTTTTTTTATGTTGAAAATTTTTGATTTTGAAGATATATCCTTTATCGAATCCTCAATACCCGTACAGGTTATTATTGTCTGCATATCGCCTATGGCATTTATAAGGCTTTGCTGCCTCTGCTTATCCAGCTCGGAAAGCACATCGTCAAGCAAAAAAACGGGATTCTCCCCCCGTTCGGATCTGATAAGCTCTATTTCCGCAAGCTTGGTGCTTATGCAGGCGCTCCTCTGCTGACCCTGCGAGCCGAAGAGCCTTGTATTTTTGCCGTTTATAAAAAACACGACATCATCCTTGTGTACGCCGTGGGAGGTAGAACCCGTTACAATATCTCTTTCATGGTTTTTTTTAAGCTTTGATATAAAGTCCTTTTCCGAAACATCGTTTTTATATTCTATACAAAGCTCCTCTGCCCCGGACGATATTTTTTTATGGATCCTGCACGCAAACAAATTAAGCCCTTCAATAAAGCTGCGACGTATTTTTATAAGCTTTACGCCGCATTCGCTAAGCTGACAGTCGTAAATATCCAGCAGCTCGTATTGTTTTTTGCTCTTTTGAAGATCCTTTAAAAGGTTATTGCGCTGTTTTAAAATTTTATAGTATTTTTTTAAATTGTAGTAGTAGATATTGTTTATCTGACATATTTCTATATCCATAAAACGGCGTCTTTCGGACGGACCGGATTGTATAAGCTGCAGATCCTGCGGGCCGAAAAATACCACATTAAGCACCCCGAATAGATCTCCGAGCTTTTGTATAGGCATGCCGTTTACGTTTATCGTCTTTTTTTTGCCGCCGTCAAGGTGTATATCTATTTTATCCGTATACGGCAGCCCCAGCCTGAGCATAATATGAGCCTCGTCCTCGGAAAAGGCTATTATATCTTTGTCGGTAACGCAGCTTCTGTGGCTCCTGCCTGTCGAACACATATAAACGGCCTCAAGTATATTTGTTTTGCCCTGGGCGTTTTTGCCGTAAATTATATTAAGACCCGGGTCAAATTCTATCTCTGCTTTTGATATATTTCTGTAATTGCACAGATCCAAGCTTTTAATATACATCTTCAGTCATCCCGCCTGCAGGCCATATATTCCGTTCCGTCAAATTCCATAATATCCCCGTCGTATACCTTTTTGCCCCTCATGGTGCAAACCTCGCCGTTTAGCTTTACCTCTCCGTTTTGTATAAGCATTTTTGCATCGGAGCCCTGGCTTATTATATCCGCAAGCTTCATAAGCTGCTGCAGCTTTACAAACTCGGTATGAAAACAGACCTTTTTCATAAAAATGCCTCCTTAAAGCTTTAAAGGCAGTATAAGATATTTATATTCGTTTTTATCTGTGCTTTTTATTATGCAGGGGCTGAGAGCCGACATAAAGTTAAGCACAATAATATCGTCCTCTATATTTTTTAATACGTCTATTATATAGTTTGCATTAAAGCTTATTTTAAGGTTTTCTCCCTCCGCTTCAATGCTTACCTGCTCAAAAACCTCGCCTATTTCGGCTTTTGAGGTTATATCCATTACAGAGGATGTTATATCAAGCGTAACGGGAGCCTTTTTTGGATCCTTTACTATGAGCACAGCCCTTTCAAGCGCACGCAAGAGCTCCTCTCTGTTTGCCTTTACTATCGTATTGGCATCGGCATTGAAGAGATTTTCATATTCCATATACCGGCCGTCTATAAGCCTGGATACCATTGTGCATGTGCTCATCTCAAAAAGAGCATGCCTGTCCTTTATATAGATATTGATGTATTCGTCCTCGCCCGAGGGAGCTATATTGCTTATTTCTCCGAGCGTCCTGGCAGGCACTATAATATCCTTGTATGTGCTGTATTCCGCCTCTGCCGTGCGGAAGCTGACCCTGTAGCCGTCTATTGCGACTATATTTATTTTGCTAGGAGATATTTCCAAAAATTCGCCGGTGAGCACGGGCCTTGTATCCTCGCTTGCGACAGAAAAAATAGTCTGCTTTATAATATTTTTAAATACCGTATTTTTTATTTTAAGAAAATCGTCCTTTTCCACCTCCGGTGGCTGAGGAAACTCGGCACCGGGATGTCCCATAAGCTTAAACTCGGCACGTCCGCTTTTGATAACGGCACAGTTTTTTTCGTCAACGGAAATGTTTATATCCCTTTCGGGCATATTTCTTATTATGTTTGAAAACAGCCTTGAATCCAGCGCAACGCTGCCAAGCTCGTATACCTCCGCCTCTATGTTTGCGGTTTCTATGCTTAGCTCAAGGTTATTTGCCATAAGGCGAAAGCCCTTTCTGTCGGAGATAAGGAGTATACATTCAAGTATGGGCTGAGTTGTTCTCTGTGCAACTGCCTTTGAAACTATGGATATGTTGTTTGTAAGTAATTCTTTTGAGCAGGTAATATTCATTTTTTTATCCTTCCTTAATGTGTAAAAAAATTATCCCCATATATTTTGAGGCGGTGTTGTATAATATATAATAATATATAATACAGTAGTAGTAGCAGTAGGGGCTGTTATTTTGTTGAAAAGCAGCCCCGTTACGTTATTTAAGCCGTTTTTTATGAGGACAAAATGTTTATTGCGGTGTTAAAAATTGTATATTTATCCTCATTAATCCACAATAAAATTTATTTTTTTTAATTGTTTGTTTTTGTCAACAGCTTGTCCACATACAATTTACATAGGATTGTTGATCATTTGCCGGTTATTATCTTTTCTATATCGGAGATGGTTGTGCCGAATTCAATGCTTTCGTCAATTTTTTTGCCGACTGTTTCAACGGCGTGCATAACTGTGGAATGATCCTTGCCGCCAAAGCTGTTGCCTATGCTTACAAGGGTTTCGTTAAGCAGCTTTCTGCAAAGGTACATGGCTATCTGTCTTGCAAGGGCAAGGTCCTTTGTTTTCTTTTTGGAGCAGAGGTCCTCGAGTGTAAAGTTGTAATAGCCTGCTACGGTGTTTTGTATATATTCTATGGTTATCTCCGGTTTGGAGGAGCCTATTTTATCCTTTAAAGCCGTCATTGCAAGGTCAAGGGTTATCTCGTTTGGGTTTGAGGTAAGCTTTGAATATGCTATTACGGTGGTAAGCACGCCCTCCATCTCTCTTACGTTGCTTTTTACGGATTCGGCTATGTAGTTGAGCACCTCTATGTCGATGTTTATACCCTGGTTTTCAGCCTTTTCCTGCAAAATGGCTACCCTTGTTTCAAGGTCGGGCGAGCTTATGTCTATCGTCATGCCGCTTGCCAGCCTTGATACAAGCCTGTCGGTAAGGTTTTGTATATTTGAGGGGTGGCGGTCGGAGGTTATAACTATCTGTTTGCCCTTTTCCCACAGATCGTTAAAGGTAAAGAAAAATTCCTCCTGTGTGCCTATTTTATCGGATATAAACTGTATATCGTCAATTAAAAGCACATCCAGCTCACGGTATTTTTGCCTGAATTTTTCCGGCCCGTTGTTGTTTTTGTTTCTTATGGCGCTTATAAGCTCGTTTGTAAAGGTTTCGCAGGAAACGTAAAGCAGCTTTACCTTTGGGTTGTTTTTATATACCTCGTTGCCTATTGCGTGCATGAGATGAGTTTTTCCCAGTCCGACGCCGCCGTATAAAAACAGCGGATTGTATGACGAGCCGGGGTTTTGCGATACTGCGACCGCAGCGGCGTGCGCCATCTGGTTATTTTTGCCCACAATAAAGTTTTCAAAGGTGTATCTGGGCATAAGGCCGTTTTCCATACGGAGCACGTTGTTTTTGTACGGCTTTATTTCCTCCCGGTAGTCTTCGGTTATTTCGGATATATCGTCGGAGCTTAAAACTATTTTTACGTTTATGGGTCTTCTGCCGTTTACAAAGGATATTGCCCTTTCTATGGTTTCGATATATTTATCCTCAACTACCTCCTTTATAAAAGTAAATTCGGTTTCAAGTATAAATGCGTCGTTTGTCATGCTTACGGGTACAAGCCCCTTTATCCATGTATCAAATATCAATTCGCTAAGCTGGCTTTTGAGTATTTCAAGAGCCTGCTCCCAGTATTCGTTATATATTTCCATAATCATCCTCCAAAAAATAATGCGGTTTATAAATGCCGCCTTGATAATGTCATTGTTTTTTTTGGTGCACAAATGTTGATAACTTAAAATAAAGGCTTATTAAGCTGTATTTTGTTATAAAAATAACAACTTATCCACAAACTTATCAACAAATTGTTAATAGATTCAAATTTTTATGGTATTATATCAGTAATTTTTAACAGCAAACTTATGACCCTATTATACCATAAAATGTGTTTTATTGCATTAACTTTTTTTATAATTTTATTGAAAATAATAAAAACTGTGTTATAATTATTTAAGAATAATATTAAATTGTGTCAAAAGGCTGCGGATGCAGGCATTTTATGCGGGAGTCTGTCACAAGAGATTATCATTCAATTTTTATAATTTGCTGTTTTAAGGAGAAATACTATGAGAGAGGTCAATGTAAGTAAAATAACGGACTGTATAAAAAGGCTTTGTATAGATGCCAACTGCTCTCTTAACGATGATATTTATTTTTCGCTTAAAAACTCGCTTGAAGGTGAAAAATCGCCCATAGGCAGGGATATTTTAAATCAGATAATAAAAAATGCCGACCTTGCAAGGAAAAAATGCAAGCCCATATGTCAGGATACGGGTATGGCGGTCATTTTTATTGAGATAGGCCAAGATGTACATATTACGGGAGGTTCCCTTACCGACGCCGTAAACGAAGGAGTAAGACAGGGCTATAAGGACGGCTTTTTAAGGAAGTCCGTTGTGGGAGATCCTCTTATAAGAGTAAATACCGGGGATAATACTCCCGCCGTAATTCACTATAACATTACGGAGGGGGATAAGATAAAAATAGATGTTGCTCCAAAGGGCTTCGGCTCCGAAAATATGAGCAAAATATATATGCTTAAGCCCTCAGACGGCATAGAGGGCGTTAAAAATTCGGTAATAGACTGCATTAAAAAAGCAGGCCCCAATCCGTGCCCTCCTATGGTAGTGGGAGTCGGCATAGGAGGTAATTTTGAAAAATGCGCTTGTCTTGCAAAAAAGGCTCTTTTGCGCCCCGTCGGTTCCTCGTCGGATATACCTTATATTGCCGATATGGAAAGAGAACTTTTGGTGCGTGCCAACAAGCTTGGCATAGGGCCACAGGGTCTGGGCGGCAGCACTACGGTGCTGGGTATCAATATAGAAGCCTTTGCTACCCATATAGCGGGTCTGCCCGTTGCGGTAAACATAAGCTGCCATGTAACAAGGCATAGATCTGCGGTCATATAATACAGTGCCGAGGACAAAACTTTATTATAGTACAGAGGAAAAGTTATGAAAAATGTTGTTGTGATAGGTGCGGGTCCTGCGGGACTTACGGCTGCCCTTGAGCTTTTAAAAACAAAAAGCGGTTTTAATGTTACCGTAATTGAGGAAACGGACGAATTCGGAGGCATATCCAGGACCGTTAAGCATAACGGCAACAGGATGGATATAGGCGGACACCGCTTTTTTTCAAAGGACGAAAGAATAATGAAGTGGTGGTCGGAGGTAATGCCCATACAGGGCGCTCCCTCGTATGACGATAAAAAGCTCGGCAGGAGCAAGCCTCTTTCA
The DNA here is from genome assembly GCA_947591605.1 of uncultured Clostridia bacterium. Taxonomy (GTDB): domain Bacteria; phylum Bacillota; class Clostridia; order Lachnospirales; family CAG-274; genus CALWRD01. The sequence continues at coordinate 53,624 of CANQDF010000002.1, forward strand.
CAGGGCGGCCCCGATCCCGAAAAAACGGACAGGGTAATGCTTGTAAGGCAGAGGGTATCACGCATATATTACCTTAAAAAATTTTTTGATTATCCCGTATCGATGAAGCTGCAAACCTTTAAAAATATGGGTCTTGTGCGCACCCTGAAGGCAGGCTTCAGCTATTTGTATTCGGCAGTTTTCAAGCTTAAAGAGGATTGTCTTGAAAATTTTTATATAAACCGCTTTGGCAGGGTGCTTTATTCAATGTTTTTTGAGGGCTATACGGAAAAGCTTTGGGGCAGGCATCCCCGTGACATATCTGCCGATTGGGGAGCACAGAGGGTAAAGGGTCTGTCCGTGCTTGCCGTTATAAAGGATATGCTCTCAAAGCTTGTCCCAAACAAAAACAGAGTGGTGGAAACCTCTCTTATAGAGGAATACATATATCCAAAGCTCGGCCCCGGTCAGCTCTGGGAAACCGTTGCGGACGAGGTAAAAAAAGCGGGCGGAGAGTTTATCTTAAATGCGTTCGTAACCAAAATAAACAGCGAAAGCAATACCGTAAAATCCGTGGTGTATGTAAAGGATAACAAGGAGCATACCCTGTGCGCCGATTATGTAATATCCTCCATGCCTCTTAAGGACCTTACTATAGGACTTGGCAGCATCGTGCCGGAAAATATAAAAAATATAGCCTTGGGCTTGCCGTACAGGGATTATGTTACGGTCGGTCTGCTTACGCATAAGCTCAATTTAAAAAACGAAACAAATATAAAAACCCTTAACAATATTGTACCCGACTGCTGGATCTATGTCCAGGATACGGGTGTAAAGCTGGGCAGAATACAGATATACAACAATTGGTCGCCTTATATGGTAAAGGATCCCGACAATACGGTATGGATAGGGCTTGAATATTTTTGCGACGAGGGTGACGATTTTTGGAATATGTCAGACGATGAGTGTATGTCCTTTGCCTGTGACGAGCTTGTTAAAATGGGTATAATATCAAGCAGGGACGATGTTATGGATACCAACAGGATAAAGGTAAAAAAGGCTTATCCCGCTTATTTTGACACATATAATGAAATAGACGATCTTATAGAGTATTTAAACGGTTTTGATAACCTTTACTGCGTAGGCAGAAACGGTCAGCATCGCTACAACAATATGGATCACAGCATGGCTACCGCTTTTGAGGCTGTCGGAAATATTATAAGCGGCAGAAGAGATAAAAGCAATATCTGGAATGTCAATACCGAAAAGGAATACCATGAGGAAAAATAATGGAAAATAAGTTTTTTCTTAAGCTTTGCTCCCTCAATAATAGGGAAAATAGATGCGTTTTGGGCTGTACCCTTATATTTTTGAGCCTGATTGCCGTAATTTTTTATATTTTCGGCGGTGCAAGGTCGGAGATGCACGCAGACTGCATAGATACCCTTATGTGGGCAAATGCGTCTTATACAAGCGGTTCTCTTTTTAACAAGGGTTTTGGCTATGCCTGCCTGCTGCCGTTTGGAGGTCAGCTTTTAATGCTGCCCTTTATATGTATATTCGGTTTTTCGTATTCGGCTCATACGGCAGGTATGGTGCTTTTTGCACTTATATTTATATCCTCGCTTGTTTTTATGTTTAAAAATATGGGTCTTTCCTTATTTAAGACAGGCTTATCGGTATTTTCCTTTGTTATGTTTACCTTTGCAAGCGCCAAGCTGAGGGAAATATTCTGGGGGCATATAATTTATTATTCGCTCGGTCTTATGTTTCTTTTTGTGGGTATGGGTCTTGCGTTAAAAATATTAAAGGGTAAAAAGGCGTTTATACCCATAATACTTATTTTTATATGGACGGCACTTTGCGCCACGGACGGCATACAAGCGCTTACAATATACATACTTCCGCTTTGTGCGGGGCTTTTGGGCTTTATTGTATTTAACTTTGACAGAAAACTGTTTGACAAAGGCAACATAAATACAGCCTTTACCGCCTGCATAATACTGCTTGCCGCTGTGTTTGGCAGGGTAATTATGGGCTTTGCCTCAAAGGGGATAGCACAGGGCTATGCCGATGCCTATTCCATGTTCGGCAAGACCACGGATTGGTTTGATAACCTTTCCAAGCTGTTAAAAAGCCATTATACGCTGCTTGGCGTAAGCGTAAACGGCAAAATGCCCATAATGAGCTATGACGGTGTATTAAATATTTTAAGGATAATTTTTGCCACTGTTGTTGCTGCTGCGCCTTTTTTTGGCATAGTATATTATACAAGGCTTAAAAATGCTGCGGTAAAGCTTTTTGTTATTGTGCATTTTACGGCTGTGTTTCTTATTATGATAGGCTGGGTATTTGGCAAAATATCGGGCGCAAACTGGAGGCTTGTACCTATAGAGGCAACGGGTCTTATACTTACCGTACTTCTTTTTTACGAGCTGTGTTCTGCGGGCATTTATTCAAGACTCGGCAATATTTTAACGATACCTGTAATTATATACTGTTTTATATCTGTAATTAATTTATTTTCAATACCCATAGGCTTTTCAAACAATGTATTGTATGACGAATTGTCTTTGCTTGAAAAAAACGGCTGCACCTACGGTTATGCCACATTTTGGTATGCAAACCCCATTACCGCAATAACCGATAACAAAATAAAGGTAAGGGGCGTTAAGATAGAGGACGACGGCATAGCCTACAGAAGCTATCAGAGCGATAAAAGCTGGTATGACGGTGTGACAAAGCCGGACGAAACATATTTTATACTTCTTGACTATGACGAATACGAAAATTTCAATGCCGATAAATATCCGGTTGAAAGTATAATAATAGATAAAGGCTTTGCGCTTATTATATTGGATGAAAACATAGATCTGCTTAAAAAATAGGAGGATATTTAATGAAGATAAGTATTACAACGCCTGTTACACGGGATAAGGCACGCTCGTTAAAGGCGGGCGATATTGTGGAGATAACGGGTGTTATATATACGGCAAGGGACGCTGCGCACAAGCGTATGCTTGAAAATTTGGATAAGGGGATACCCCTGCCTGTGGATCTTACCGACAATACCATATATTTTGCGGGGCCCGCTCCCGCAAAGCCCGGTGAGGCGATAGGCTCCGTGGGGCCTACCACAAGCTACAGGATGGACGCCTATTCTCCCAGAACAATTGAGCTTGGGCTCACCTGTATGATAGGCAAGGGTGCCAGAAATAAGGCTGTTACGGACGCAATGAAAAAGTACGGAGCAGTTTATATAGGCGCCGTAGGCGGAGCAGGCGCTCTCATAAGCGAGTGCGTAAAAAGCTGCGAGGTTGTCGCATATGAGGATCTCGGCTCCGAGGCAATACACAGGCTTGAGGTCGAAGCCTTCCCCGGTATAGTTATAATTGACAGCGAGGGAAATAATCTTTACGAAACCGAACCCCCTAAATATGCCGAGAAATAACAGGGCTTTGGTTTTATGATTTTATAATAAATAAAAAAGGAGTGTTTTAATTGAGCGGTTTAAAGGTAGTTATACTTGCTGCGGGACAGGGTACACGCATGAAGTCAAAGGTACCCAAGGTGCTGCATAAGGTTCTGGATAAAACTATGGTGGATTATGTTATAGATGCCTCGGTTGAGGCAGGCGCCGAGGATATATGCGTTATAGTGGGTCATCAGTCTGCAATGGTAAAGGCTATGATCGGCACAAGGGTAAAATTTGCCCTGCAAAAGGAGCAGCTCGGCACGGGCCATGCGGTGATGCAGGCAGGCGATTTTATCAGCGACGGCAATATACTTGTGCTTTGCGGCGATACTCCCCTTATCCGTCCGGAAACCATAAAGGAGCTTTCCGATATGCACAATTCGGGCGGCAGCGATGTTACCGTTGTATCGATGAAGGCGGACGATCCTACGGGCTACGGCAGGATAGTGAGGGAAAATAATGCTTTTGCAAAAATAGTGGAGCAAAAGGACGCCGACGAGGAGCAGAAAAAGATAAACGAGGTAAACACAGGCGTTTACATCTTTAAAGCGGACGCCCTTAAGGCTGCCTTTGAAAAGCTTTCCAACAACAACTCTCAGGGTGAATATTATCTTACCGATACGCTTGAAATAATAAAAAACAACGGCGGTAAGGTGGATATTATGGCTGCGGAGGATGCGGACGAATTTCTCGGCGTAAACAGCAAGCTGCAGCTTTCGCAGGCAACCGATATAATGAAAAAGCGTATCAATGAGTATCATATGCTCAACGGCGTTACCATTATGGACCCCGAAAACACATATATCGGTATTGATGTTAAAATAGAACCCGATACTATCATCTATCCGGGCTGCATGCTGGAGGGTAAGACCGAAATAGGCACCGATTGTATTATAGGGCCTAACTGCCGCATACAGTCGAGCATAATACACAACGGTGTTACCGTACAGTCCTCGTTCCTTATACAGGCGGAGGTGGACAATTATTCCACGGTAGGTCCTTTTGCTTATCTGAGGCCTAACTCAAAAATAGGCGAGCATGTAAGGATAGGCGATTTTGTCGAAATTAAAAACTCAAACATAGACGACGGCACAAAGGTAAGCCATCTTACATATGTAGGTGATTCCGATGTTGGCAAATGCGTAAACTTTGGCTGCGGTACCGTTACGGTAAATTATGACGGCAAAAACAAATTCCGCTGCAAAATAGGCAACAATGTCTTTATAGGCTGCAACTCAAACCTTGTTGCTCCCGTTGAGATAGAGGATAATGCGTATACCGCTGCGGGCTCCACAATAACCAAAAATGTGCCCGAGGGCTCGCTTGCAATTGCTCGTTCAAGGCAGGACAACAAAGAGGGCTGGAGAAACAGATCCGGCAAATAATATTTTAAAGGGAGAAAGTTATGAAGCTGAAATATTTATTTTTTACTGCGGCTGTTTTTTGCCTTTTGGCTGCGGCTCCCGTTTTTGCGTCTGACACGTCGATCACAACAGACAGTGCGGTTTTAAAAAATGATGTTATAACGGTAAGCGGCAAAATTTTAAACCCTGTAAGTACGCAGCAAATAACAATTCTGGCAACGGATGCAACAGGCGATGTATATAATTACGAAAGCCCGGTTTATCTTGACCAGATAGATGCGGTTTTGGACAGGGACGGCGGTTTTACATACAGCTTTAACGCTGCAGGGCTTTCGGGCGATAAGGTGTATATAGTAAGGATTGGCGGTACCGATATAGACGTACCTGCTCAGATGGTTGTTTTATCCTCGGATGAGGGTGAAAAAAAGCTGCTTTTGGGAGATGCGGATCTTGACGGAAAAATAACCGCAAACGATGCCGCAATTACTCTTGAAGAGGTTATTTTTCATCTCGACAGCATCACCGAGGAGCAGCGTGAGGCAATGAAGGTGACAAAATCGGATATTATTACCTCAAACAATGCTGCACTTATCTTTTACAAGGCATATAACAGTACATATAAATTTCCTGCGGAAGAATAACGAGGTATAGGGCTATGGATAAAATTAAGGTTATGAGTATTTTTGGCACAAGACCGGAGGCAACAAAAATGGCTCCTCTTATAAATGCCATGAAAAAGTGTGATGATATTGAACAAATTGTGTGTGTTACGGCGCAGCATAGAGAGATGCTTGACCAGGTGCTTGAGATTTTTGATCTGCACCCGGATTATGACCTTGATATAATGACTCAAAGGCAGACACTCACGGACATAACTGTCCGTGCGCTCCAAGGCCTTGAGGGCGTTATGAAGGAGGCAAAGCCGGATCTTGTGCTTGTACACGGTGATACTACCACTACATTTGCGGGCAGCCTTGCAGCCTATTACAGCGGCATAAAATTAGGCCATGTTGAGGCAGGCCTGCGCACATATGACAAATATCAGCCCTTCCCGGAGGAGATGAACCGCAGGCTTACGGGCGCTATTGCAGATCTGCATTTTGCACCCACAAAGCTTGCCAAGGAGCACCTGCTTAAGGAAAATATCTCTCCCGAGGGCATATTTATTACGGGCAATACTGCGGTAGACTGCCTTAAAACCACAATACAGCCAAATTTTAAATTTGATGTGGAGCTGCTTAACAATATTGATTATAAAAACAAGCGTGTTATTACAATGACAGCCCATAGGCGTGAAAACCTCGGGGAGCCTCTGGAAAACATATGCAGGGCGGTTCTTAGGCTTGTCGAAGCATACGAGGATACGGAGGTAGTTTATGCCGTGCACTTTAACCCTGCCGTAAGAGAGGTTGCAAACAGGGTGTTGGGTAACCATGACAGGATACACCTTATTGACCCCCTCGATATTAAAAATATGCACAACCTTATGAACCTAAGCTATATGGTTATGACGGACAGCGGCGGATTGCAGGAGGAGGTACCTTCTATGGGCAAGCCCGTGCTTGTGCTGCGCAATGTGACGGAGCGACCCGAGGGTGTAGAGGCAGGCACTTTAAAGCTTGCAGGGGTAAACGAGGACGAAATATTTGCACAGGCAAGCGAGCTTTTGGATAACAAGGATGTTTACAATGCAATGGTTGCAAGCAAAAATCCGTTTGGTGACGGATATGCTGCCGAAAGGATAACGGAGGCTATAAGGTATCACTTTGGATTAAGAAGTGACAGACCTGAAGACTATTGATGTTTCACGTGAAACAATATAAGGCAAGGGATAATTATAACTATCCTTTGCCTTTATTTTTATTTACAGGTAAATGCTTTTTTACAAAATGCTTGATAAATGTATTGTTATATTTAACCTATTATATAATATTTTATTGTCAAGATAAGTTATAATTTAATTTTATACAAAAAAACAACAATAAAACAAACAAATTTCTAACATAAAATATTAAAATACACCTTTAAAATAATAACGATCTATGATATAATTTAAACGACAAGTAAGTTCACTGCCAAAGGCAGTGAGAACTTACTTTTGAGTTTGGAACAAACTCAAAGGCTTCGTCAGAAGCCTGTCGTTTATGAGTACGCAGCGAAAGCGGAGTACGAATATCATTAATTCGACAAGTAAGTTCACTGCCTAAAAGGCAGATATAGCCTATCAAGGTCAAAGCAGTCTTTCACAAACAGGCTGTATTTATATATAAAATATATACCTATAAGCTCACATACGCTTATAGGTTTTATATGCTGTACAAAAGAGGTGAAACAAGTTGGGACAGGTTATAGCTGTTGCAAACCAAAAGGGCGGCGTCGGCAAAACAACTACGGCTATCAATTTATCTGCTGCGCTTGCGGCAAAAAATAAAAGGGTTCTTTTAATTGATTCCGACCCACAGGGCAATGCAACTACGGGCTTTGGTATAAGCAAAAATCAGGTTAAAAATACATTTTACGATTTATTGATGGATAATGCGGAGTTTATCGATACAAAAATGCGCATTGATCTTTTTAATTCGCTTGATATTTTACCTACCGATATACAGCTTTCGGGCGCCGAGGTGGAATTGATAGATTTTGACGACAGGCAGTACATACTTAAAAATATCCTTAACAAAAACTGCGTAAGGGAGCTGTACGACTATGTCATTGTAGATTGTCCACCCTCGCTAAATATACTTACGCTTAATGCGCTTGTTGCCTGTGACGAGGTGCTGATACCTTTACAGTGTGAGTTTTTTGCAATGGAGGGTTTAAGCCAGTTTATACATACCTACAATCTGGTCAAAAAAAGGCTTAACTCCCTAATCAAAATTAAAGGTATCGTGTTTACCATGTATGATTCCCGCACAAATCTGTCAATGCAGGTGGTGGAGGAGGTAAAAAAGTTTATGGGCAGCGGCTATATGTACTGCATTGTACCAAGAGCGGTGCGAGTGGGTGAAGCGCCCAGTCACGGTCTACCAATTAACCTATACGACCCCAAGTGCCCTGCGACCTACGCTTACGAAACACTTGCCGAGATGGTTGACGATGAATAAAAGGAGTTAAATAAAATGTCTTTAAAAAAAGGTTCCGGTTTAGGAGGGAGAGGCGTTAACGCCCTCTTCGGCGAGGAGAATGTTACTTCCGCTGCGGCAGAGGATAACGGCTTGACCGAAATAAGTATAAATAAAATTACAAACAATGTAAACCAGCCCAGAAAGGTTTTTGACGATGAAAGCCTCAACGAGCTTGCGGAAAGTATTAAGGAAGTTGGTATTTTGCAGCCTCTTACCGTAAAGGAGGTTGAAAACGGATACGAAATAATTGCAGGTGAAAGACGCTGGAGGGCGGCAAGGCTTGCAGGGCTTTCCACCGTGCCCGTAATAATAAAAAAGCTCTCCGAGCTTGAATCCCTCGAGGCAGCTCTTATAGAAAATTTGCAGCGTGTTGACCTTAACCCCATGGAGGAGGCTCAAACCTACAAAAGGCTTTCTGCCGAGTTTAATTTAAGCCAGGAGGATATAGCCTCAAGAGTGGGCAAAAGCAGAGCGGTTGTTGCAAACGCAATGAGGCTTTTAAACCTTGACTCCCGTGTGCGTGATTTTGTCAGCGAGGGCAGGCTCAGCAACGGCCATGCCAGAGCATTGCTCGGTATATCGGACGGCAACGCACAATACGAGCTTGCCGAAAAAATTATTGAAGAGGAGCTAAGCGTAAGGCAGACCGAGGAAGCTGTAAAGGCGGCAAACGAGGTTGTTCAACACCCTGCCGAGGCAAAAAAGGGCGGCATTAAGGATCCGGAGGCAATAAGGGCATATCTCTCCTTGGCAAAGGACCTTAAATCTGTTTTGGGCGCCAAGGTAAATATAAAAAACGGTAAAAACAAGGGTAAAATAGAGATAGAATATTATTCCGACGACGAGCTTGAAAGGCTTGTAGGGCTTATTAAAAGCATTAATTGCTGATGTTTCACGTGAAACAATATTTATAAAGGGGACTTTTTTGTGATAGAAATTATAAACGCATATCTGCCATATGTTTTAGCAGGGCTTATAGGGCTTAATGTTGTGTTAATTTTGGTTTTGGTATGCTTCATAAATAAGGTGTCAAGGCTTCAAAGGCGTTTTGAGCGCTTTATGACGCCAAACAGTAAAAACCATAACGTTGAGTCAATGCTGCTTGACAACATCAAGCTTTTAAACGAAATAAAAAATGTAAACGAAAGATTGCAGTATGAGCAGGAATATATAAACAACAGGCTCAAAACCTGCATACAGTATATGGGTATGGTAAGATACAATACCTTTGAGGATGTCGGCGGCGACCTTTCGTATGCAATTGCACTGCTTGACGAGGATAAAAACGGAGTTGTGCTCAACTCGCTTTATTACAGACAGGGCTGCTACACCTACGGCAAGCCTATAATTGCAGGCGAAAGCAAATATCAGCTTAGCCCCGAGGAGCAGGAGGCTATAGATAAAGCAATTGCAGGCTTTAAGCCCGAAAAAAAGGAAACTGCCCGTAAAAAAATTGTTTTAAAGGGACATAAACACAAAAAACAGGAGCCTGTTCAGGGTGATAAAATGATAGTAAAAAACGGCGCACGCAGCAACGAAGCGGCGGGTGCCTGACCAAAAAACACCCGTGTATACAGACTTAATATAACATTGAATAAAAATGTACAGTTTTAAGTAAAATACCGCCGTATTTAACGGCGGTATTTTGATGTCCGCAGTTCGGGGGAAAACCGCAGACCGGGCCATACTTTGGGCGCAGCCTCTGCAATAATAAGGAAAAGATAATTCCTTATACACCTATTATTTCCAAAAAAATTAATTATACACATAAATTTAAAAAAAGTCTTGAAAAATTTTCCGCAGGTGGTATAATAATAACATAGGTGGAAATGATGCTTATGTTTAAAATATCCGCCGCCAAATTAAATATTAAAGCGCTTGAGGAAGAATAAGCCAATGGGGTCCATTACAGAGAGTCCGCATTTTGCTGTAAGCGGATATGGGCAGCAGGGTGTTCCGCCTTCCGAGCTTGTTGGGTGATAAATCCAAAGGGTGTGCCCTTTACAGCACATCAAAGACACATATGTAATTTGGGTGGCACCACGGTTAAACTCGTCCCATTGTTGGGTCGGGTTATATTTTTTATAGGAGGAATTTTTAACTATGTTGGATATTAAATTTGTCAGGGAAAATCCCGATGCTGTAAAGGAAAATATCAAAAAAAAGTTTCAGGATAACAAGCTGGAGCTTGTAGATAAGGTAATAGAGCTTGACTCACAGGTAAGAGCCGCTCAGCAGGAGGCGGACAGCCTGCGTGCCAACCGCAAGAACCTTTCAAAGCAGATAGGCGCCCTTATGGGTCAGGGCAAAAAGGACGAGGCAGAGGCTTTAACACAGTCAAAGGCGCAGCAGGACGACCGCCTTGCCGAGCTTGAAACGCAGGAAACGGAGCTCAGAGCCGAAATAACAAAAATAATGATGACAATACCCAATATGATAGACCCCGATGTACCGATCGGCAAGGACGACAGCGAAAACGTGGAGGTAACAAGGTACGGCGAGCCTGTTGTACCGGATTTTGAAATACCATATCATATTGATATTATGTCCTCCTTTAACGGCGTTGATATGGACAGCGCAGGCAGGGTCGCAGGCAACGGATTTTACTATCTTATGGGAGATATTGCAAGGCTGCACAGCGCAGTTTTGGCATATGCAAGAGATTTTATGATAAACAGGGGCTTTACCTACTGCATACCTCCTTTTATGATAAGGGGCAATGTTGTAACGGGTGTTATGAGCTTTGACGAAATGGACGCAATGATGTATAAGATAGAGGGAGAGGATCTTTACCTCATAGGCACATCGGAGCATTCCATGATAGGCAAGTTTATTGATACAATAGTTGACGAAGGCACGCTGCCTCAGACGCTTACCAGCTACTCGCCATGCTTCCGCAAGGAAAAGGGCGCACACGGCAAGGAGGAAAGAGGCGTATACCGTATCCATCAGTTTGAAAAGCAGGAGATGATAGTTGTCTGCAAGCCCGAGGAAAGCCCAATGTGGTTTAATAAGCTCTGGCAGAATACGGTAGACCTTTTCCGTTCCATGGATATACCCGTAAGGACAATTGAATGCTGCTCGGGCGACCTTGCAGACCTTAAGGTAAAATCATTCGATGTTGAGGCGTGGTCGCCAAGACAGAAAAAGTATTTTGAGGTGGGCAGCTGCTCAAACCTCGGTGACGCACAGGCAAGACGCCTTAAAATAAGGGTAAAGGGCAAGGACGGCAGCAAGTACTTTGCTCATACGCTCAATAACACGGTTGTTGCACCTCCCCGTATGCTCATTGCCTTCCTTGAAAACAACCTCAATGCGGACGGCAGTGTAAACATACCCGAGGTTTTAAGACCATACATGGGCGGCACCGAAAAGCTTGTGCCAAAAAAATAATAATGTAAAATAAGGGGGATACCAAAATGAAATTAAGGACATTGTTTTTGACTGCTGCGGCAGCGCTTTGCTTGAGCGTGAGCACCTTTGCACAGGGTGTTACGGTCAGTCTTGACGGTAATACCGTGAACTTTCCCAATCAGCAGCCCGTTGTTGTGGAGGGCAGGACGCTGATACCTCTCAGAGGCGTGTTCGACAATATGGGTTATACCATCAGCTGGAACGGAAACACAAAAACCGTTACTCTTTCAAAGGGCAGCGATACGATAGTTATAAATATAGGTGAAAGCTGCTATTATCTTAACGGAAACAGAAATGCTATTGACGTGCCTGCACAGATAATAAACGGATCCACAATGCTGCCTCTGCGTGCCATAGCAGATGCAACAGGCGCAAATGTGACGTGGGACAACAATACAAAGGTTGCCGCTATAGTTACGGGCACGGGCAGCGCTCAGCCAAGCAGCAGCACGGTACCTGCGGCAAGCGCCTCCGAGCTTGACTTTTTGACAAAATATCAGTCCATACTCAGCGAGTACAGCCAAAATACACAAAAATTTATGCAGATCTATTCAGACTTTAGCAGCAGTGACATTGACAGTGTTGAAGACGTTAAAAAGGTCGCAAACGATTTCAGGGACGTATACAATGCTTCCGTTGACGCAAAAAACAAGTTTGAGGCTTTAAATTGTCCGCCTGCTTACAAGGAGCTTAACAATGCAACAATAGCATATATCGATTCCTTGGCAAATATTGCAAAGCTGGTGCCCGATCTTGCCGACGGCAATATAACCCTTGAGGATTATAACAAAAAGGTAGATTCATACGGCAGAGATATGATGACCAAGCAAAAGACGCTTTTTGACGCCCTCGAAAAAATAGAGGGATAAGACGGCTTATTTAAAGAAAAAGCTTAAAAAAAATTCCGGAGAAATTATCCGGAATTTTTTATTGCAGCATAAAACTTTAAAAATTTATCAATACGGTTTGCAAGCAAGTTTCACACCCGAAGAGGCGAAGCAATCATTTACTGTACGTTGATATTATTTTTTCCTCAGCACATCTCCGCCCTTAAAAACGGCGTTTTCACCCAGCTCCTTTTCTATCCTCAGCAGACGGTTGTATTTTGCCGTTCTGTCGGTACGGGCAGGTGCGCCTGTCTTTATCTGTCCGCAGTTGAGCGCAAGCGCAATATCTGCTATGATCGTATCCTCCGTTTCACCCGATCTGTGTGATATGACCGCTGTCATATTGTTGTTTTGCGCAAGCGATATTGCGTCAAACGCCTCTGTAAGCGTACCTATCTGGTTTATTTTTATAAGCACGGAGTTTGCCGCATTAAGCTCTATGCCCTTTGCTATCCTTGCCGTATTGGTAACAAAAAGGTCGTCGCCGACAAGCTGTATCCTTCCTCCGAGCCTTTTGTTAAGCTCTGTCCAGCCCTCCCAGTCCTCCTCGGCAAGTCCGTCCTCGATCGATACCACGGGGTAGGCATTACAGAGGTTTTCATAATAATCTATCATTTCACGGGAGGTGCGTTTTATCTCGCCGACTCCGCTTGCCCTTGCTTCTCCCTCAAAGTGATATGATCCGTCCTCCCCGTACAGCTCCGAGGCAGCCGCATCCATTGCAAAGAGTATATCGCTGCCGGGCTTGTAGCCTGCCCTTTCGACCGCCTCCGTTATGTTTGCAAGCACCTCGTATGCGGTGGGAAGGTCGGGAGCAAAGCCGCCCTCATCGCCTACCCCGGTGGAAAGAGATTTTTCTTTTAAAACCTGCTTTAAGGTGTGATATATCTCGCAGCACATTTTAATGCCGTCTTTAAAGGTTTTCGCACCTGCGGGCATTATCATAAATTCCTGAAAATCCACGGTGTTGTCGGCATGCCTGCCGCCGTTCATAATATTCATCATAGGCAGGGGCAGCTGCTTTGCGTTAAAACCGCCCAGATACCTGTAAAGCGGTATACCCAGCGCCTTTGCAGCCGTTACAGCGGCAGCGGACGATACCGCAAGTATGGCATTTGCGCCAAGCCGTGCCTTGTTGGGGCTTGCGTCAAGCTCGATAAGCACACGGTCTATTTCGGTTTGCTCAAGTACATTCATGCCTGTCAGCTTTACCGAAATTATATCGTTTATATTGCTTACCGCACTCATAACTCCCTTGCCTAGGTAGCGTGTACCGCCGTCACGCAGCTCGACAGCCTCAAAGCTGCCCGTGGACGCACCCGAGGGTACGCATGCGCTGCCCGTTATTATCCTGCCTCCGCTGTACACGCTTATGCTTGCCTCTACGGTAGGGTTTCCCCTTGAATCAAGCACTTCAATTGCGCTTATATCGGTTATCTCAATATAGTCCATTGTGTTTGCCCCTTTCCGGATGGTTTATTCTTATATCCAATATTTACATAAGCAGTAATAATTATTCATTTAATGCGGGTATTTTTGTTGTATAGCTCAATATTTGTGTTATAATAAAGGCAGAGGTGATAGCTTATGTCAAAATCCGAAAACCAAAAGCTTAAGCTGCTTTACATACTTAAGCTTTTCAGGGAGAAAACGGACAGTGCTCACTATGTGACCATGTCCGATATAATAGAATATCTGGAGGGCTGCGGCGTATCCGCAGAGAGAAAATCCGTTTACACCGATATTGAGGCTTTAAGGCTTTTCGGTTACGACATAAAGGGTGAAAAATCGGGAGGAATATACAAGTATAAGCTTGTATCACGGGAGTTTGAGCCTATAGAGCTTAAGCTGCTTATAGATGCGGTGCAGTCATCGAGGTCCGTGACCGAGGAAATATCAAGGGAGCTTATTAACAAGCTGGAGCGCTTTACAAGTACATACAATGCCAAAAGACTGCATAAAACGGTTATTGTAAAAAACAGGGTAAAGAGCATAAACAAGGATTTTTATGTTACCATGGACACTGTAAACGAAGCATTGACGCTTGATAAAAAAATAAGCTTTGAGTATCTGCAATGGAATTTGCACAAGGAGCTTGTACCCAAAAAAAATCCGTTTAAGACGGATATAAGCCCGTGGGCATTTATATGGGATAACGAGTGCTATTATCTGCTTGCATACGACCCTGCCGCAGACAAGCTTAAGCATTACAGGCTGGATAAAATGACAAATGTTAAAATAATCCCGGAGGAGGGACGTGACGGCAGGGAACGGTTTGAAAGGATAGACCTTGCGGCATATTCGAGAGAGAGGTTCGGTATGTTCAGCGGGGAGGCATGTCTTGTCAGGCTGGAGTGCAAAAACTCAGCCGCCAATTATATAATAGACAAATTCGGTACTGACATCATGCTTGTGCCAAAGGATGAACAAAGCTTTACCGTTAATGTGGAGGTAGTGCCCAACAAAATGTTTTTCGGCTGGATAATGGGGCTTGGCGGAGATGTAAAGATAGTTGCTCCAAAGTCTGTGCGCAAGGAGATGAAGGAGAGGATAAAGGAGGCTGCAAGGCTTTACCGGAAGGAATAAATAAAAAAATCGGAAAAAACAACAATGTCTCCTCCGATTCGGCGTGTCGAAAAAGTCGACACGCTTGCAGGAAATGCTTGCATTTCCTGCATTTTTTTCACAGAGTACAAAGAGATTCGCGCCTCGCTATCGCTCGACACTCCCTCTTTTCCTCGGACGGGCAAAGCTCGTCCTGCGGATTTTAGCCTGCGGCGCTTAAATTACCTTTAAGTGCTTTTGCAAGTTTAAACTCTTTAAAAATCATTTTTTGAATCTAATTTTAAGCTTTTTGACAATCTGAATCGGAAAAAACAACAATGTTTCCTCCGATTCTTTTTAGTTTTTTTATTGGCAGAAAGTATAACATAATATGAGCAATAAAAAAGCCCCGAGGGGCTTGAAAGATTTTGGCTTATCGTTTCACGAGTAGCAAGCTTATTAACGATAGCCGAAATAATTTACCAGCTCATCAAATCAATAGTGAGCCGATAAACAACGAGGGGTGCGGGTGACCCGTACCCCTCAATTACTCATACTTATTTTAGTACAAAGCATTAAACAAGTCAATAAAAAATCAAGAGGTTTAAATTTCAGTTTAAAATACGTCTTGCGCCCACATAGTTGTTTGCGGAATATCCCTCGTTGAGGTTTGATATGCAAACACCTCTGTTGCCGCCGTCGGTAGAATGAATGTACTGACCGTTGCCTATGTACATACCCACATGGGATATTGAAGAATTTCCGCCTGTGTTGAAGAACACAAGGTCACCGGGCAGCAGCTCTGCCTTTGAGTTTACGGCAGTGCCGTTGCTGTACTGATCTCTGGAGCTTCTGTTTATGGTTATGCCGTTGTTTTTGAAAATACTGTATGTAAAGCCGGAGCAGTCAACACCTGAGGTAAGGCTTGTGCCGCCGTACACATAAGGTGTGCCGATGTACTGTTTTGCATAGGCAATTATCTGTGATGCTTTTGTGGATGCGGATGCCGACTGTGATGCGGCAGGCACTGCATTGGCAGGCTTTGTACCGTTTTTAAGGGTAATAAACTCGCTTTTTACATAGCCTGTATGACCGTCGTCGTCGCCTACCTTGATCCAACCGTCCGCATAATCGTACACGCTAAGGTTGTAGCCCTTGTGCAGTGACGCCACAACAGCGGAATCGGTAGAGTTTGATGCACGCAGGTTAAGGCTGCCGTCGCAGTTTACCACTGCATATACACCCGGGTTTGAAGCCGATGAAGCAGGTGTTGCAAGGGCTGCGCTTGTGCCGTCAAGATATTTGAGCATTGTGCCGTTTACATAGCTTTTGTAAACATATGCCTTGGCGCCGTTGTAGTCCACAACATACCAGTCGCCCGAGGTACCCGTCACATTGAGCAGGTCGCCTGTGTTGGCTTTGCCGACAACCTCTGCCGATGTGGAAGGCTCCTTGCGTATATTTACGTTTGTCCCGTTTACGGAGCCCTCAGCCTGCTGTACCTTAACAAACTGGCTTGTAACATATGCGGTGCCTACGTTTGGTGCGGAAATACGAAACCATCCGTCAAGATCCGCAAGTATGGTTATCTCCTCGCCGTTTTCGGCTGTGGAAAGCACATATGCCTCGGTTGAATTTGAGGCACGCATATTGACATCCGTACCTGTAATGGTACCCGTTGCTGCGGCAAATACAGGTGAACTTAAGCTTGAAGCAACCATTAAGCCGAGTGCAGCAGCCGTGAACCTTTTACTGAATAAAGACATTTAAAAGATCTCCTTTGTTGTTTTATAAATAACCGTCTTGGATAATTAAAAGTGAAATACAAAATATGAAGCAATACGGGATATTGTGTATGAAAAATACATAATTTCCGAAAATGTAAATTGTTACGAATTGTTACGGCTTAATTTTACGATAATCCCTGTAAAAAGTCAATCCTTATTTTTCAAAATTCACAATTTTGTAACATTTTATGTGACAAAATGCTTACAATTTACGAAATCTTGTGCTATTTGCTTGCAAAAACCCCTGTAAAGGATTAAAATATATAGGAATAAATAAATGCTGCACTGCGATTTAAGCCTTTTTTGAAGCATTTACCATACGCAGGGCAGCCCGGAGGAAAATATATGAATGACAACAATATAAATAACACAGGCGGTGAAAATAAACCGCCAAGCAGCGACAAACGCTTGTTTTTTACCGTAATAGCCATAGCCCTGCTTGCAACCTTTGCGTTTCATCTGCTGGACTTCGGGGTGAAGTCCAGGAGCCGCACCGAGATAAAATACAGCGAGTTTGTGGATATGGTAAAGGCGGGCGAGGTAGACGAGGTAGAGATAGGCTCGGGCAGCATAACCATATATCCCGCAGACAGCGGCAAGGATAAAAATACCTATCCAAGCCTTCCGCTTATGCCGAGCGGCACCGTTACCTACTATACCGGATATATACAAAACGACGAGCTCATACCCCTGCTGGAGGACAACGGCGTTAAATACTCCGCTCCCGTGCAGGAAAACTCAATGCTTGTGCTCATATTTATGGAGTGGATACTGCCCATGCTGTTTTTGGGTCTTATGTTCACGCTTGTATGGCGCATGATAAGAAAGATGGGCGGCGGAGGCTTTATGGGCGTGGGCAAGTCCAACGCAAAAATATATATGCAGGAGGAAACAGGTGTTACCTTTGAGGACGTTGCCGGACAGGACGAGGCAAAGGAGTCGCTCGAGGAGATAGTGGATTTTCTCCACCATCCCGACAAGTACGCAAGCATAGGTGCAAAGCAGCCAAAGGGCGCACTGCTCGTGGGCCCTCCCGGTACGGGCAAGACCCTGCTTGCCAGAGCCGTTGCGGGCGAGGCAAAGGTTACCTTTATGAGCATAACGGGCTCCGATTTTGTGGAGATGTTTGTGGGCGTGGGTGCGTCCAGGGTGCGTGACCTCTTCAAACAGGCGCAGGAAAATGCCCCCTGTATAGTTTTTATAGACGAGATAGACGCAATAGGCAAGAGCCGTGACAATACAATGGGCGGCAGCAATGACGAGAGGGAGCAGACCTTGAACCAGCTGCTCTCGGAGATGGACGGCTTTGACAGCTCCACTGCAATAGTGGTGCTTGCCGCCACCAACCGCCCCGAGGTTTTGGATAAGGCGCTTTTAAGGCCCGGACGCTTTGACAGGCGCATTATAGTGGAAAAGCCCGATCTGCCCGGCAGGGAAAAGATACTCAGGGTACACGCCAAAAAGGTAAAGCTGGGCAGCGATGTCGATTTTAAAAAGATAGCGCTTGCAACCGGCGGTGCGGCAGGCGCCGACCTTGCAAATATGGTAAACGAGGCGGCACTGCGTGCCGTAAGGCTCGGCCGTGACGAGGTAATACAGGAGGACCTCATGGAGGCTGTTGAGGTGGTTATTGCCGGCAAGGAAAAAAAGGACAGGATAATGTCCGAGAACGAAAGACGCATTGTTGCCTTCCATGAGATAGGTCATGCCCTTGCAGCCGCCAAGCAGAAGAACACACAGCCCGTGCAGAAGATAACTATCGTGCCCCGTACTATGGGTTCGCTCGGCTATACCATGCAGATGCCCGAGGAGGAAAAGTATCTTATGACAAAGGACGAGATGCTTGCGGAGATCGTAATTCTGCTTGCAGGCAGAAGTGCCGAGGAGGAGATGTTCGGCTCCGTAACCACGGGTGCCGCAAACGATATAGAGCGTGCAACGGAGTACGCAAGGAACATGATAAGCATATACGGCATGAGCGATACCTTTGATATGATGGCGCTTGAAAGCATGCAGAACAGATACCTTGACGGCAGACCCGTAAGCAGCTGCGGCGATATGACCATAGCACAGCTTGACAAGGAGGTTTTGGAGCTTATAAAGACCTGCCATCAAAAGGCACGCAATATAATAAAGGAAAACAGGCAGGCGCTGGAAAAGCTCAGTGAGTACCTTATAGAAAAGGAAACAATAACAGGCGAGGAGTTTATGCAAATACTTGCCGAAGCGGAGGGCGCAGATCCCTCGGACGACGACAATGCGGCAGACAGTAAAATAAACACAGCGGAGGATAATAAGTTATGAAGGTAGCAAGCTTTACAATAGACCACGAAAGGCTTTTAAAGGGCATTTACGTTTCCCGCAGGGATACAATAGGCAGGGAAACGGTAACAACATTTGATGTAAGGATAAAAAGACCCAATATCGAGCCGCCCGTAGAGGTGTCGGCAATGCACACTCTGGAGCATCTTATAGCGGTATACCTAAGAGAGAGCGAGCACAGCGATAAAATTGTTTATGTGGGGCCTATGGGCTGCCGCACGGGCATGTATATCATATTCAAGGGCGATCTGGAGCCCGAGGACGTGCTAGAACCCATAAAAAAGGCTTTTGAGTATGTGGTAAGCTTTACGGGTGCCGTGCCTGCCGCCACACCCAAGGAATGCGGCAATTATCTTGACCACAACCTTGCAATAGCACAGTACGAGAGCAGGATATACCTTGAAACGCTCAACAATATGAAGCGTGAAAATATGGTCTATCCCGAATAAGGGCAGGTCAATTAAATATTGAGATTGATTATATCTTGATTTAAGTGTATAATTGTATAGGATAAAAATATATCAAGGAGGACATAAAAATGGGTGCGGTTATAAAAAACGGACTTGGCAGCATAGCAATAGACAACAAGGCAATAGCTCAGACAGCGGCTCTGGCTGCACTGGACATTGACGGTATTGCGGGCATATCCTTAAAAAGGCGCAAGGGCGGCAGGGTCGTTATGCTTGACAAGGAATCGCTTTCAAAGGGCGTCAGCGTGGATTTTGACGATAAGGGCGTTAAAATAGGGCTCCATTTAACGGTGGACTACGGCACGGATATACCTGCCGCTGCGGCAGCTGTCGGCTCGGAAGTAAAAAAGGTGACCGAGGAGGCAACAGGGCTTACCGTTTGTGCGGTAAACATCTATATAGAGGGTATCAGAACAGCCAAGCAGGGTGAATGATATGGTTTTGTCCGACCCTGTTACAAAGATAAAAAATATAGGCGGGGAGCGGGAAAAGCTCCTCGCCTCGCTTAATATACACACTGTTGGAGATCTGCTGGAGTACTTTCCCCGCAGCTATGACGACAGGAGCAGCGTGACAACAATATCCCGCCTTGCGGAGGGCGAGGACAACACTTTTATTGCGAGGGCTGTTTCCGATGCCAAGGTAATGCGCATTAAAAAGCTTACCGTAACAAAGCTGCTGCTCGGCGACGGTACGGGCAATATAGAGGCGGTATGGTACAATCAGCCCTATATGAAAAATGCCCTTAAGGACGGGCAGGATTATATTTTTACGGGCAGGGTAAATAAAAAGTACTCACGCCTTCAGGTGGATTCGCCCGAGTTTGAGGCGGTAAACCCCGACGGACAGCCTGTTTCGGGCGGCAGGATAGTACCTGTTTACTCTACGGTAAAGCGCCTCTCGCAAAAGGTGCTGCGCCGCCTTATAAAAACCGTTCTGGAGGATACGGAGCTGCTCTGCGGCGAGTTTTTGCCTACGGATACGGTAAACAAATATAAGCTTTGCAGCCGCAGCTTTGCAATAAACAACATACACTTTCCCACAGATGACGAGAGCTTTTTTAAGGCAAGGCACAGACTGGTTTTTGAAGAGCTTTTTCTTTTGCAGATAAAGCTTTTGCAGCTTAAAGGCACCGTGCAGGCAAAGCCTGCCTCCGTAGTGATCAAGGCGCTTGATTATGAGCCGCTTACAGAGAGGCTTGCCTTTCCGCTTACGGGCGCACAAAGACGGGCGGTAAACGATATATGTGCCGATTTTTCAAGCGGCAGCGTTATGAACAGGCTTATACAGGGTGATGTGGGCTGCGGCAAGACCGCAGTTGCAATGACAGCCGCCTATATAGCCGTAAAAAACGGATACCAGACGGCGCTTATGGCGCCTACGGACGTGCTCGCTCTGCAGCATTACAAAAGCTTTTGCAATATCTTCGGGGAGCTTGGCATAAGGTGCTCTCTGCTTACCTCATCTCTTAAAAAAAAGGAAAAGCAGGCGGTATATGCCGATATTGAAAACGGGGATACCGATATAATAATAGGCACCCATGCCCTTATACAGGCGGCTGTGCGCTTTAAGCGGCTGGGGCTTGTAATTACGGACGAGCAGCACCGCTTCGGCGTGCGTCAGCGCTCGGTACTGACCGAAAAAGGGGATAATCCGCATGCGCTCGTTATGACGGCAACACCCATACCACGCACCCTTGCGCTCATACTCTACGGCGATCTGGATATATCCGTAATAGACGAGCTGCCTCCAGGCAGGGAGCATATAGATACGTTTGCGGTGCATACAAGCTATTATCCCCGTGTATACGGCTTTATACGCAGGCAGATAGAGGAGGAGGGCAGGCAGGCATACATAGTATGCTCGGCAATAGAGGAGAACGAAAAAACGGAGCTGAGGGCTGTAGAGGAGTACACCGCACAGCTTACGGACGGCGCCTTTAAGGGGCTTAATGTGGCAATGCTGCACGGCAAAATGAAGCCCGACCTCAAGCAGGAGATAATGGACGGCTTTGCCGCAGGCAAAATTGACGTACTGGTTTCCACCACGGTAATAGAGGTAGGCATAAACGTGCCCAACGCCACCGTAATGCTTATAGAAAATGCGGAAAGATTTGGGCTGTCGGCTCTCCATCAGCTCAGAGGGCGTGTAGGCAGGGGCGGCGGCAAAAGCTTTTGTATACTGGTGAGCGAAACAAAAAACAAGGTAGCTCTTGAAAGGCTAAAAACCATGTGCTCCACAAACGACGGCTTTGTTATTTCGGAAAAGGACTTGTCGCTGCGTGGGCCCGGGGATTTTTTCGGTACAAGGCAGCACGGTCTGCCCGAAATGAAAATTGCAAACCTTTACAAGGATATAGATATATTAAAGCTTGTGCAGCAGGCAAGCACGGAGCTGTACAGGCGTGACCCGGAGCTTGAGCTGCCCTGCAACGCTGCTCTTAGAAAAAAAATAGAGGATATTTTTGAAAACGGCAGCGAAAAAATTTGCCTGTAGCCCATGGGGGCAGATGTTTTATCCCGATTACGGACGTAAAATATCTGCCCCGACGGGCTGTTTAAGCAGTTTTTTTTAAAAGGTATTGACAAATACATATTTTGGTTGTATAATATTTGTTGTTTCCTTAAGCGGAACCGATGTGCCCAGATAGCTCAGTTGGTAGAGCAGAGGACTGAAAATCCTCGTGTCGCTGGTTCGATTCCGGCTCTGGGCATTGTATTTTCTGCCTGTCGGGCAGGCTCGGTTTCGTTTTGGGATGAGATATTTTAAATATATTTACCTATTTTTTTGCGGGTGTGGTTCAATGGTAGAACATCAGCCTTCCAAGCTGAGGACGTGGGTTCGATTCCCATCACCCGCTTTTTTTGTTTATATAATTACGGTATTGTTTTGATCTTATGCAGGGTGATTATCATGTCAAAAATTGTGGCAATGCTTTTGGGGCTTGAGGAGCTCACGGGCATATTTAAAATTATCTACAATATAGTGCTTTGCATTGTAATAGCCGTCTTGTGCATGGCTGCAATAAAGCTTATACAAAAAGCAATAAAACGCAGCTTTGCGGCAGGCACACGCTTTAACCCGGGCAAATCCGCCACAATGAGTACGGTTTGCTGCAGTGTTGCAAAGTACGCAGTGTACTTTTTTATGCTCTGCTTTGTGCTGTCGGTATGGGGCATAAACCCTGCCTCCCTGCTTGCCATAGGCGGTGTTGCCTCCGTTGCGGTGGGCTTGGGCGCACAGTCTGTGATACAGGATATATTTGCAGGCATATTTATACTTACGGAGGATCAGTTTGGCGTGGGCGACACGGTGCGTATTGAGGGCTGTCAGGGCACGGTGGAAAGCATAGGTATGCGTACTACACGTCTGAGGAGCCCCGACGGAGATGTATATATAATACCGAACGGACAGATAAAAATAGTTACCAATATGAGCAAGGGCTTTAACCGTGCCGTGGTGGATATAGGCATAGCCTACAGCGAGAGCATTGACAGGGTGACGGAGCTGCTCAAAGCGGAGCTTGAAAGGATATATAAGGAGGGCGTTGTGCCGGGTATGCTGGATCGTCCACAGGTGCTTGGTGTGGAGGAGCTTGGAGAAAGCAGCATTGTCATACGGGTAAGAGCAGACTGCGCCATCGGAGAAAACTGGAATGTGGAAAGAGAGCTGCGCAGGCTAATAAAAAATGCCTTTGACAGAGAGGGCATAGAGATACCGTTTCCTCAGCAGGTGGTACATATTACAAAGGATTGAAGCAAGGAGGACAAAATGGATATACGGGTAGGCGATACGCTTGTTATGAAAAAAAAGCACCCCTGCGGATCAAACCGTTGGGAGGTGCTGAGGATAGGAGCGGATTTCCGCATACAGTGCTGCGGCTGCGGGCATCTTGTAATGCTGCCCCGACCCAAGCTTGAAAAGAATATTAAGGTTGTGGAGAGAGCCGAGCAATAAATATGATATTGTTACTTTTCTCGTAGAAAAGTAACAATAAATTCCACAAGCTTTTAAGCTTGAAAACCCCGTAAGCAGGGCACTGTACCTATTTTCTTAAAAACATTAATTTTGTTGCGAAGTAAACCAACATATAAGCTAAACTCAAACTGAACCCTGCAAAGCTTACATTACTTTATTTCTGAAATTATTTTGTTAAACTTTGCATTTTGTTGCGAAGCAAACCTACATATAAGCTAAACTCAAACTGAACGCTACAAAAAACACTTCAAAAAATATGTAGCCGCCTATGTCCCACAGGCGGCGTTTAACATATTTTTTAGAAGTGTACATATTGACGGGGTTCTTAGGGGCGGTACTTAGAGCCCCTTGTGAACCCGAAAAAAGTAATCGGGCGCCCGCAGGGCGTTTTTGCCGCAGGCAAAAATTCTTTTAAGCCGTGCCCCGCGCTTCGGAAGTAGCGGCGCTCAGTGGAACGAACAGGGGTACCCTGTTCGCTTACGGGCTACGCCCGTAAGTTCCTCTGTGCTTACTTTTCCCGGGGAAAAGTAAGTTAAAAAAAATTTTTTGCGGTTTTTTTAAAAACCCACGCATAGCTTAATCATATTAAGCTATACAATATATAATTTACTTTCCGCTGCTGCCCAGCTTGCCGCTTCCCCTCTCCGAGGGATGCTCCGCAAGCTCGTCCGAGGATATTTCCGACACGGTCAGCTCATTGTGTACATTATGCACTATGCCCTGAAAAAGCGCCTTTTCATATGGATATACAATCATAGTTTCCTCTATAAGGGCTTTAAATGCAGGGGGGAGAGTGTTTATATCCGCTTTTAAAATAACAACGGGCTTATTGCCGCAGTTTGTCGTCGCAAGGAACCATTCGCCCCGGTAGCCCGAGTCTATAACGCCTGCGCTGTATTTTATGCCCTTGCTGCCGCTGGAGCCTCTCTCCTGTATCTGTATGTAATAATCAACGGGGATAACGCTTGCAATGCCCGTAGGCACAAGCCTTGTTTCGTGCGGAGGTATCACCATGTAGTCCTCCTCAAAGCAGGGGTAAATATCCATACCTGCGTTCCATATATCTCTTTGGGGTATTTTTGCCCCGTCCTTTACCTTTGCAAAATATATTTTATCCATAGCACTTTTATTCCTTTAATCCAAACGCAGATATTTTTTTGCATTGACAAGAAAATCTGCGAGTTCGCTGTCAATTTCACTTTCTTTTACGGGCAGAATAAAACCTTGGGCATACTCCTGCCTGTTAAGCTCTATAAAAAGATATTTTTTGTACTTGTGCACCTTTTTAATGCTTCCGTATTCCACTTTATGTTCAAACACCGTTTCATCATAAGAGGAATAAAGGCTTACGGTCATATCATATGCAAAAAAATCAATAACCGCACGGCAGCCCTCTTCTATGCCGTTGTGTGCAATGGTTTTATTCAGCCTTGCCTTTACCGTTTTGGCTATTATATGCTCTGCTGCAATATATATCCCTACATACAAAAACGGCATCCATATGTACATATGGGAGGAGATGTTTGTTATACCTATGCTGTGCAGGATAATGAACACCGGTATAGCGAAAATGCCCAACAAAGGTTCTCTTGCGAGCTCAATATCGTCAAGTCTGCGAAAAACAAAATCCCTGTAATCCCCATACACCTTTTTGTCAAAAATTGTTTGCAGGGTATATTTATGCTTCGCATTCATAAAGTACTGCCTCGCCCTTTTCAAGCGTTGCCTTTACATCTATTATCCTCTGGTTGCTGCTGCCCCTCCAATGGAGCTGCGGGTCCTTAAGCTCGTCCACAAACCTGCCGTCAACAAGCACATCAACATATTGCATTACAGGCAGATTGCTGACCTCCTCCCACATAAAACCCGTATACAGCCATATGCTTTTTTCGGGATGTTTTTCTTTATAGAGGCGTGCAAGGCGTGTGATCTCCTCCCTGTTTTCGGGGTGAAGAGGGTCGCCGCCGCTGAAGGTTATACCCGATATATAACCCTTGCCGCCCTCGCCAAAAAGCTCTCTTTCCGCCGAATCGTCAAAGAGTATGCCGCCCTCAATATCCCATGTTATGGGGTTGTGACAGTTTTCGCACCTGTGCGTGCAGCCTGCCACCCATAGGACGGTGCGCAGCCCCTCACCGTTAAGCATATCGTCATGTGTAATGTTGTGGTATCTCATAAGTTTTCTCCAAAATTGTTAAATTTATTATATTATGCCGCCAAAAGTACAATGTTTTGACACAGCACCTAATTCAAACACCATATAAGTAGTACAATATTTTGACGCAGCGCCTAACCTAAACACCGCAAAAGTAGTATATTTTTTGTCCGCAGCGCCTAAACCAAACACCGCATAAGAAGTACAATATTTTGTCCGGCGCCTGACCTAAATGCTATATATGAAGTACAATTTTTTTGACGCAGCGCCTAAACCAAACACCGCATAAGGAGTACGATGTTTTGTCCGAAGCGCCTCTTTAAGCGCAAGGACAATTATCGTACTCCCTTACTTTACGCAGGAACGGTAATCGTACTCCCTTACTCTACGCAGGAACAGTAATCGTACTCCCTTACTTTACGCAGGAACAGTAATCGTACTCCCTTACTCTACGCAGGAACGGTAATCATACTTCCTTACCCTGCAAACGCATTCCGTCACATACTCTTTCTGTCGGCTATTTCAGCCATCTTTGCATCGTTGAGCCTTGTATCGCCGTTTACACGGGAATAACTCAAATATCCGTTCATACGGTCTATTTTGGTAAGGTTTTTGCTGCCGCACTTAGGGCAGACATCCATATCAAGCTCCTGATGTCCGCAGTCGTCACAGTAGGAGAGCGAAAGATTGACTCCCTCGTAAAAGCCCATATCCATAGCCCTGTATATAAGCGTTTTTATTGCCTCGGTGTTGTAGTCGATAGGATACTTTACATATTGTATCTTACCGCCGTTCATAAGGTTCCAGAAGCGTTTTTCAAGATCCTGCTTTTCGATAGGGGTAATGTCCTCGGTAACGTGGCAGTGGAAGCTGTTGGAAACATATTCCCTGTCGGATACGTTTTCTATAATGCCGTACTTTTTGCGGAACTGCTTTACCTGCAAGCCGCATAAGCTCTCCGCAGGCGTACCGTAGAGCGCATAGAGGATATTATCCTCCTTTTTAAACTCGTTTACCTTTTTGTTTATATATTCCATAACTTCAAGCGCAAACCTGCCGTCCTGAACAAGGCTTTTGTGGTTGTAGAGCTCCTGGAGCTCGTTGAGCGCCGTTATGCCAAAGCTGATGGTGCATGCCTTAAGCAAAGGCTTTATCTTGTCCGATGGCTTGAGATGACCGCCGTAGAAGCCGCCCTCGCAGTAAGCAACAGGGTTTGTGGAGGCTCTCATCTCGCCCATGTATTCGATAGTCTTTTTGTGTATGCCCCTTATCATTTCAAGGTAGTAGTCAAGCACCTCGTAAAAATCACGGCTCTCTGCCCTTGCCCTTGCAAGTATCATAGGCAGATGCAGGCTTATTGCACCTAGGTTGAACCTGCCTACCGCAACAGCCTTGTCGTTTTCGTCCGCAGGCTCCATGCCGCCCCTCTCAAACCACAGCGAAAGGAATGCACGGCAGCCCATGGGGCTTATAACAACGCCGTATTTTTTGTAAGCCTTTGCAACATAGCTGTCACCGGAGAGTGATAGCCAGTCGGGATACATTGTCTTTGCCGAGCAGTTAAGACCTGCCGTGAACACATCATGCAGCTCCTTGCCCTCTCCGTGCAGCTCCTCGTCGTAAAGGAACACTATCTTGGGGAAGAGCACGGGCTTTTTGTTGTCCGCCTTGCCCTGACCTACCCTGTGTACGTCCAGTGCGGTTATGGCTGCCATTTTGCCGAAGCGGTCCCTTGCAAGGCCTAAGGTTATTGTTATAAACGGATAATCGCCTCTTGACGAGCCTACGGAGTTGAGCTTGTATTCCAACCCCTGGAAGCCCTGCTCAAATTCACGCTTTACCTTTTTAACGGCTTCGGCGTCCACATATTGCTCCTCCTCCGGCGTAAGGGTCTTATCCTCCCTTGAGAAGAGAAGTATATTTTTAATTTCATCGTAATATTTGTTATAGCTCTTTTGTGCGTAAGGCGATAAGATCTTGTCTATCTCGGGTACGGTAAAGCCGCCGTACTGCTGACTTGCGGTCGAAAGCACCACATCGCCTATAACGTCAAAGGCAACGGGCAGCGTCTTTGGCTCGTTGTACCAGAGGTTGCCCATTTCAAAGCCGCCCTTTAAAACGTTTTCCATATCAAAGAGGCAGCAATTCATTGTATCACGCCTTGCGGACATATCGTGTATATAGATATAGCCGTCACGGCATGCCTGCTTCTCCTCGGTCGTGAGGAAGAACTTTTGGTAAAGCTCCTTGTTGAGGTGGTTGTATATAAGGCTTCGCTTTGTAGCCACCAGAGCGGAATCCGTATTTGAGTTTTCCTTATCGCCGATATACATGATGGACTGTGCCTTTTGATAAACGTCGTCAAGCATATGCACAAAGTCCTTTTTGTAGTTGCGGTAGTCCTTATAGCTTTTGGCTACCTTTGGCTCGATGTCCTCCAGAGCGCTCTCAACCAGGTTGTGCATGGTCTGGATGGGTATCTTTTCCATATTTTTGGCTTTTATGTGTGAGGTGATGTGCTCGACAACACTGTCGTACTCCTCCTTGGTAAAGGTGTACATCACTCTGCTGGCAGACTTGGTTATTGCCTTTATTATTTTTGAAGCGTCAAAAGCCTCCAGCGTGCCGTCTTTTTTGATTATAAATACATTTTCCGTCCCTTCCATTTTTAATACCTCCGCTTATGTATATTTGTACACTTTGTTATTTTCTCTCTGACATTTTCCGCAGCCACTACAATAGATTGCCGAGCTGTTATAAAGTTTAAAACGTTACTATATTTCGTGTAAATAATATTCTACCACCACAACATATAGTATGTCAATACCATTTATTCACAAAATTATCCACAGCAGTGCTATGGCGCATAAATACTGAAAAAATTTTTACTGCGGCACAGCTTATCAACATTTTGCAAATTTCGGCTGTCAACATACCATCCACAGACAAATGTGGAAAACTGCGGATCTTGGTTTTGCCTTTTAAGGTGCAGGATGTGCAAAATACGGCTTAACAAAGCGGGTCTACAGGCAAAAAAGCCGATAAAGCAAAGCCGCTCCGCAGTGTGACAAGCACATCTGCAGGGCGGCCCGCTATATAAATGGAAGTTTATATTGTACCGATCTCTGTTTCAGAAACAGGTATTAAAAATCAACCTCTGTACCATAGTAGGTGCAGGTAAGCAGCTTTTCCATCTCCTCGGGAGTGATAGGACGAGGATTTGAGCCTGTGCAGGCATCGCCCACAGCATTAACGGCAATTGCAGCAACCTTTTCCTTAAATTCGTCCTCGAGTACTCCAAACTCCTTAAGAGTTTTAGGTATATTGAGTTTAACATTGTATGCGTCGATCTTGTCGCAAAGCGCCTTAACGCACTCCGCATCGGTACCCTCAATGCCTACGCTCCTTGCAATATCGGCATAGCGTGCCTCTGCGCACTTAGCGTTGAACTTGATAACGTAAGGCAGATAAATTGCGTTTGCGCAGCCGTGAGGTATATGACCGGTAGAGAAAGCGGCGCCTGTCTTGTGAGCCATTGAATGAACTATGCCGAGCAAAGCGTTTGAAAATGCCTCTCCTGCAAGGCACTGTGCATAGTGCATCTGCTCCCTTGCGTTTGTATCTCCGTTGTAGGAGTCGGGCAGGTAATCAAATACCATATGGATAGCCTTTAATGCAAGAGGATCGGTAAATGGGCTGTTCATTGTGGATACATAAGCCTCGATGGCATGTGTAAGAGCGTCCATACCGGTGTGAGCAGTCAGCTTTGGAGGCATTGTGCTTGCAAGCTCGGGATCTACTATGGCAATGTCTGGTGTGATGTTGAAGTCCGCAAGAGGATACTTGATACCCTTTGCATAGTCCGTAATAACGGAGAAAGCCGTAACCTCGGTAGCCGTGCCGGATGTTGAGGAAACAGCTATAAATTTAGCCTTTTTCCTGAGCTCGGGGAACGAGAATGGCTGTATTATGGATTCAAAAGAGGTTTCGGGATATTCATAGAATACCCACATAGCCTTAGCTGCGTCTATAGGAGAACCGCCGCCCATTGAGATGATAATATCGGGCTCAAACTCACGCATAGCCTCTGCGCCCTTCATAACCGTTTCAACCGAAGGGTCGGGCTCAACGTTTTCAAAAAGCTTTGTTTCGATACCTGCTTCTTTAAGGTAGCCGAGAGCCTTGTCAACAAAGCCGAACTTCTTCATGGAGCCGCCGCCGAGCACCATTATAGCTTTTTTGCCCTTAATGGTTTTAAGTACGGACAAAGCGTCCTTTCCGTAATAGATGTCACGGGGTAAAGTAAATCTCATCATAATAGTTAAAAGCCTCCTTGGTAGTTTCGGCATAATGCCTGTTTATTTCTTGATTTACATTTTTATTATAACACTCTTGCATAAAATTGGCAAGTGATAAGAAAAACATTAATTATGCTTTTTACATTTTTTATATGCAATATATGACAATTTTTATTAATAAAGAACAATAAATTGAGCCTCAAAAAATCTAAGTTTGATTTTACCTGTTTGTATGCCGATATATACGGTTTAACGGGTGCGGGGCAATTGCCCGTATATAAAAAACCGACGGCAGCGACCCGAAGATTGTTTCCGTCGGTTTTGTTTTACATTTCAACGGCTTTTTCCGCACCGATTTTTACATCCTTAGCCTTGCGTCCGCTTGGGTCAAGGTTTTTTTGTGCGGTGCTGAGCATAAGCTTTATGCGGTTGAGCTGGTTTACCTCGCTTGCACCGGGGTCGTAATCCACAGCAACTATATTGCTGAGCTTGTTTTGCCTTTTAAGCTCCTTTATTATGCCCTTGCCCGTAACATGGTTGGGCAGGCAGGCAAAAGGCTGGGTGCAGATATTGTTGTTTACGCCCGAGTGTATAAGCTCCACAAGCTCGGCGGTGAGGAACCATCCCTCGCCCGTCTGGTTGCAAAGGCTTACTATATCCTTTGCCATTTCGCCAAGCTCCTTTATATCGGCTGCACGTTCAAAATGCACGCTTGCCTCAAGGGCGTCGCTTATGGGTCTTCTGTATTTTTCGACAAATTTTATGCCTATATCGGCAAGCACGGTGTTGGTGTGCCTTGCGCCGAAGTATTTTTCCTTAAAGGTGTTGTTATAGAGCGAATAAGTGAAAAAGTTTACAAGGTCGGGCACAACAGCCTCCGCCCCCTCGTTTTCAAGCAGGGTGACAATATCGTTGTTTGCCGTGGGGTGGAACTTTACAAGTATTTCACCCACAACGCCTACCCTCGGCTTTACGAGGCTCTCGTCTATGGGCAGGGAGTCAAAGTCCTTTACAATTGCCCGCACGTTTTTCTTAAACTCGCTTAACGAGCCTCTGCGCACGGCGGATTTGCATATCTCGTTCCACTTGTTATAGAGTGCGTCCGTGCTGCCCTTTTCCAGCTCGTAGGGGCGCATACGGTAAACCACACGCATAAACAGGTCGCCGTACAGCACCGCCTGTATAAGGCTGTTTAAAAATTTGAGGCTGTATTTAAAGCCGGGGTTCTTTTCCAGCCCGCTTGCGCTTACCGATATAACGGGTATATGCTCGAGCCCTGCCTTTTTAAGGGCACGCCTTATAAAGCCTATATAGTTTGTGGCACGGCAGCCGCCGCCCGTCTGGCTTATCAGCACGGAGGTGTTGTCGAGGTCGTATTCCCCGGACTGCAGCGCCTTTAGTATCTGCCCTACAACTATAAGCGCAGGGTAGCAGGCGTCGTTGTTTACATACCTTAAGCCTATATCTATGCAGTCCCTGTCTATTGCGGGCATTACCACCACATTGTAGCCCGATCCCAGAAACGCCTCCTTTGCAAGGTCAAAGTGTATGGGCGACATCTGAGGCATCAGTATGGTATGGCTTTTTTTCATTTCCTTGGTAAAGACTACCCTGGGCTCACGCTTTAGAGCCTCGTGCGGCTTAAAGCTGCGCTCCGCCCTTTCCTCCAGGGCTGCAAGCAGAGAGCGTATGCGTATGCGCACGGCGCCCAGGTTGCTTACCTCGTCTATTTTTATAAGGGTGTATATCTTTCCCGTTGCGGACATAATGTCGTGTACCTCGTCCGCAGTTACCGCATCCAGACCGCAGCCGAAGCTGTTAAGCTGTATAAGCTCCAGGTTGTCCTTGTCCCTTACAAAGGAGGCGGCTGCATACAGCCTGCTGTGATATGCCCACTGGTCACGCACGTTGAGAGGACGTTCCACCCTGCCGAGGTGGGCAATGCTGTCCTCGGTGAGTACGGCAACGCCGTAGCCCGTTATAAGCTCGGGTATGCCGTGGTTTATTTCGGGGTCAAGGTGGTAGGGTCTGCCTGCAAGCACAATTGCAGTCATACCGCTCTCGTTGATATATTCAAGCGTTTCCTCGCCCTTTTTGCGTATATCCTCTCTGAAGCTCTGCCATTCCTTCCAGGCGCTTTTTACGGCACGCTTGACCTCGTCGCCCGGTATATCGGGGAACTCCTCGCACAGACGCTTTGCCAAAAACTCCTCGTTTTGCAGGCTGAAAAACGGATTTCTGAAATCTATATTTTTATACCTGATGGTTTCCACATTGTTTTTTATATTTTCGGGATAGCTGGTAACGATAGGACAGTTATAGTGGTTGTCCGCCGTTTCTATCTCCTTGTGCTCATAGGCGATGCAGGGGTAAAAGATAAATTTTACTCCGTCGTTTATAAGCGATTCTATATGCCCGTGGGCAAGCTTTGCGGGGTAGCAGGCAGACTCGCTGGGTATGGAGTCTATGCCGGCTTCGTACACGGCTCTGCTGCTTTTGGGGCTGAGCTTGACGCTGTAGCCGAGCTCCGTAAAAAAGGTGAACCACAGCGGATAGTCCTCGTACATATTGAGCACACGGGGTATGCCCACAACGCCCCTGGGCGCCTTGTCGGGGTCAAGCGGCTTGTAGCTGAAAAGCCTTTTGTATTTGTAGTCAAACAGGTTTGGCACGCAGCTGTCGTTTATCTCCCTGCCCAAGCCTCTCTCGCAGCGGTTGCCCGAGATAAAGCGTCTGCCGCCGCTGAAGCGGTTTACAGTGAGCAGGCAGTTGTTTGCGCAGCCCTTGCAGCGGGTAAGCGTAGAGGTTATCTCCAGCTCGTCAAGCTGTTCGGCATTGAGTATTGTGGAGCTTTCGCCCTCGACATACTTATCCCTGGCTATGACGGCAGCGCCAAAGGCACCCATAATGCCGCTTATATCGGGGCGTACAGCCTCCCTTGAGGATATAAGCTCAAAGGCACGCAGCACAGCCTCGTTGTAAAAGGTACCGCCCTGTACAACTATATGCTTGCCCATCTCCTTTGGATCGGTTATCTTTATTACCTTGAGCAGGGCGTTTTTAATTACGGAATAGGCAAGGCCTGCGGATATATCCGCAACCTCTGCGCCCTCCTTTTGCGCCTGCTTTACACGGGAGTTCATAAACACCGTACAGCGTGAGCCGAGGTCTATGGGGTTTTCGGCAAAAAGCGCTACCTTTGCAAAATCCGTTACCGAGTAGCTCAGGCTTTTTGCGAAGGTTTCTATAAAAGAGCCGCAGCCCGAGGAGCATGCCTCGTTAAGCAGCACATCATCGATTACGCCGTCCTTTACACGCATAAACTTCATATCCTGACCGCCTATGTCAAGTATGGAGTCGACCTCCGGCTCAAAAAACGACGCCGCCTTGTAATGGGCGACCGTTTCAATCTCGCCCAGATCTACCATAAGGGCTTCCTTTATAAGCCCCTCTCCGTAGCCCGTAACGCATGCCTTTTTGATCTCGCAGCCCTCGGGTATGAGCCTGTATATCTGTTTTAAAGCCTTCATTACCATTTTGAGCGGGCTGCCCTCGTTGCCTGCATAAAAGGAGTACAAAAGTGTACCGTCCCTGCCTATGAGCGCAAGCTTTGAGGTTGTGGAGCCTGCGTCTATGCCGAGGAAAAGATCTCCGCTGTAATCGGTAAGATCGGCTTTTTTTACTTTATCCCTGTCATGTCTTGCCTTAAAGCTCTTATACTCCTCCTCGGAGGAAAAAAGCGGGTCAAGACGGTTTATTTCCATTGTAAGGTGCTTTTCGCCGCTGAGGTTTTCAATAAGCTGTTTAAAGGTAAAGCTTGTATTGCCGTCCGCATTGAATGCGGAGCCCATAGCCGCAAAAAGATGTGAGTTTTCAACATCTATGACCTCGTCGTCCGTAAGGCCCAGCACATCTATAAACCTTGCCTTAAGCTCGGTAAGGAAGTGAAGCGGACCGCCCAAAAAGCACACGCTGCCCCTTATGGGCTTGCCGCAGGCAAGGCCGCTTATGGTCTGGTTTACCACAGCCTGAAAAATGGATACGGCAAGGTCGCTCTTTGCCGCACCCTCGTTTATAAGGGGCTGTATATCGGTTTTTGCAAATACGCCGCAGCGTGCCGCTATGGGGTAGATAACGCTGTAGCTTTTGGCATATTCGTTAAGCCCGGAGGCGTCTGTCTGCAAAAGCGTTGCCATCTGGTCTATAAAGGAGCCGGTGCCGCCTGCGCATATACCGTTCATCCTCTGCTCTATGCCGCCCTTGAAGTATATTATTTTTGCGTCCTCTCCGCCTATCTCTATGGCGACATCGGTACGGGGCGCAAGCCTGTCTATTGCTTCGGCTACCGCAACTACCTCCTGTATAAACGGTATGCCTATCCACTCCGATATGGAAAGACCTCCCGAACCGGTTATCCTTGCACCGAAGGTTATATCGCCCACCGCTTTATAGGCGTCCCCTATAAGACCCAAAAGCGTTTCCTGAATGTTGGAGAGATGCCTGCGGTAATCACAAAAGCAAATATTGTTATTTACGTCCATAACAACCAGCTTTATGGTTGTGGAGCCTATATCTATACCTACCTTATGAGTATTCATAGTGATCCTCCTATCCAAAGTCAATGATATTAGTACTCCGCTTGCGCTGCGTACTCATATTACGAGGAACGAATGGGGAAAAAACCACGTTTTGTTCCTCTGCGACGGTTTCCGACGAAACCTTTGTTTTAGGCAGCAGCTTGTACTTCTGCCTAAAATAACAGTAAGTACCCCAAGGGGTCTTACTTAGCCGATAAACAGCGGATTTATCGCATATGACATATGCGGTCGTTCACAGCACATTTTGTCGTATTATATTATAAATGAAGATATATTTTTTTTCAAGTGTTCAATACAGGAAAAATGTCGAATAAGTATACAAAAAGGAAGACAGCAAAAAGCATATATTTTTTGCAGCCTCCCCTACGCTTTTATTTACATGAGTTTAAGCCTTTCAAGGCATGATATGAGCCTGCCGCCCATAGGTATCATTTGCAGATCCTCCCTTGCAAAGCCCCTTAAAAGCACCATAACAAGAAAGTATACCAGCATTGCGGCGGCTATGGATATAAGCGTTGCAGCGGCATTTACGGGCAGTATGCCGTATACCGCACGGTAGCAGCCAAAGCATGCCGCACCCATAACAACGGCGGCAGCCGTAGGCTTGACCAGCATGCCCGTGTAATCGGGACGCACGCCCGTAGCCCTTACAAGGCTTATAAAGTTAAGTATGCTGCACACAATGTAGCATACCGTGGTGCTTATTACGGCACCTATTATATTTATGCCGGGTATGGCTATAAGCACATAGTTGAACGGTATTTTTACAAGTGCACCGCAAAGTGCGCTAAGAGCGGGTGTTTTTACCCTGCCTATGCCCTGAAGCACTCCCGTGGAGATCTGGCTGAGCGCAAGAAAAATAACGCTTATCGCACCTACGGTTATAAGGCTGCCTCCCTCGCTGTATCGGGGAAAGAGCATTTTTAATATGGGTGAGCCCAGCACGCCCAGGCCGCAGGCGGCGGGTATGGAAATCATCATCGTTACCCTAAGCGCAGTATCCACCTTGGACTGCACCGGTTTTTTATCGCCCTTTGTCATGCTTGCGGCAATGCTTGGTATTACCGCCGTGGCAATTGCGGTCGATATGGAAACGGGCATTGTTGTAAGCGTAACATACTTGCCGTTGAGCTGACCGTACAGCTTCATTATGGTGTCGTTGTCAAAGCCTGCCGCAGCCAGCCTGGAATCCACCATTGCCATATCCACAAAGTTTGTCATGCTGAATATTGCTGTGCCCGTTATAACTGGTACCGCTATTTTAAGCAGATTTTTTGCTATCTCTCTGCCGCTTTCAAGCTCGTAGTCGTTTTTGTCCGAGGCAAACAGCCTGCTGCGGCTTGCCCTTGTTTTGTGATAAAAAAGCATAAGCACCGCAAGGCCTGCAAATGCGCCTATGCCCGTGCCTGCCGTACCGCCTGCGGCGCCAAACTCAACGCCGTAGCCTATCCACATATAAGCAAGCAGCACGCTGAACACCGCATTGAATATCTGCTCCACTACCTGTGAAAGCGAGGTTGGCACCGTGGTCTGGAAGCCCTGAAAATACCCCCTGTATACAGCCATTATACCCACAATAAATATGGTTGGCGAGAGAGTGTAAAGGCACCATACGCTTTTGCACCATATATCCTCGGTGCTGCCCGAAGCAATGCAATACCTGTGAAAGACAAAGGTGCCAAAAGCCATTGCAAGTGCAAAAAACAGGCTTAGAGAGCCTGCGGCTATCATGGATACCTTAAATATGCGCTTTGCGTTGCCGTACTGCTCCAGTGCAAGCTTTTCCGCCACCATGCGGGATATGGCAACGGGCAGCCCCGCAGAGCTCATTATAAGAAAAAAGTTGTAAATGTTGTAGCCTGCCGCATATATACCGTTGCCCGCATCGCCTATCTTGTTTGTCAGGGGCAGCCTGTAGAGAAAGCCTATAAGCCTTACTATTATACCTGCCGCAGCCAGTATTGCAGCCATTTTTACAAATGAATCGTTCTTTTTTACATTGCTCATAAAACCTTCTCCTGCTTAGTCCAAAGGCACTGTTATATCAGCACCTTGCCGCCTTTCGCCTTGCTACGGGGTCAAGCAGCCTTTTTCTGAGCCTGAGGCTTTCGGGAGTGACCTCTACAAGCTCGTCGTCGGATATAAAATCTATACACTGCTCAAGGCTCATTACCGTATGAGGCGTAAGCTTGAGCGCATCGTCCGAGCCTGCTGCTCTGGTATTGGTAAGCTGCTTCTTTTTGCAGACATTTACCTCCATATCGCCCGTTCTGGAGTTTCTGCCGACTATCATACCGCCGTACACCTTTGTGCCTGCGCCTATGAACAGCTCTCCTCTCTCCTGTGCGTTGAACAGACCGTAGGTGACCGCCTCGCCCGTTTCAAAGGCAACAAGGCTGCCCGACTGGCGGCTCTGTATATCGCCCTTGTACTCCTCATAGCCGTTAAAAACGGTGTTTAATATGCCGTTGCCTCTTGTATCGGTAAGAAACTCGTTTCTGTAGCCTATAAGTCCCCTTGCGGGTATGTTGAACTCAAGCCTTGTATAGCCCGACTGTGAGGGCTGCATGTTTATCATTTCGCCCTTTCTGGTGCCGAGCTTTTCAATAACGCTGCCCACATACTCCTCGGGTACGTCTATTGTGGCAAGCTCCATAGGCTCACAGCGCCTGCCGTCTATCTCCTTGTAAAGCACCTCGGGGCGTGAAACCTGAAACTCGTAGCCCTCACGGCGCATTGTTTCTATAAGGATGGAAAGGTGCAGCTCACCCCTGCCGCTTACCTTGAACGCCTCCGCAACATCGGTATCCTCCACTCTGAGGCTTACGTCCGTATTAAGCTCCCTTTGCAGCCTGTCACGCAGGTGGCGGCTGGTAACAAATTTACCCTCCGTACCGGCAAAGGGGCTGTCGTTTACCGAAAATGTCATTGAAAGCGTCGGCTCGCTTATCTTGTTTACCTCCACGGGCACGGGGTTGAGAGGGCTGCATATGGTATCGCCTATATGTATCTCGGGCATACCGCTTACGGCAACTATGGCGCCCATGGACGCCTCCTTTACCTCTATCCTTTCAAGCCCTTCAAACTCATAGAGCTTTGTTACCCTTGTTTTTACAAGCTTTTGGGGGTCGTGTATATTTACTATTGCAATTTCGTCGTTCAGCCTTACGCTGCCGTTTTCTATCTTTCCTATGCCTATCCTGCCCACGTACTCGTTGTAGTCTATTGTGGTGACCAGCATTTGCAGGTCGGCGTCGGGGTCGCCCTCGGGTGCGGGTATATGCTCTATTATGGTATCAAAAAGCGGCTTCATATCCTTTGCCGAAAGAGCCTCCTCGGGCGTAAGCGCCGCCTTGCCCAGCTTTGCCGAGGCAAATACAAACGGGCTGTCGAGCTGCTCGTCCGTTGCGTCAAGCTCCATAAACAGCTCCAGTATCTCGTCCACCACCTCTGCGGGCCTTGCCTCGGGGCGGTCTATCTTGTTTACGCATACCACAACGGGCAGACCCAGCGCAAGCGCATTGCGCAAAACAAACTTGGTTTGAGGCATGGCGCCCTCGTAGGCGTCCACAACAAGCACAACGCCGTTTACCATTTTAAGCACACGCTCCACCTCGCCGCCGAAGTCCGCATGACCCGGTGTATCGACTATGTTTATTTTAACGTCCTCGTAGTATACGGAGGTGTTTTTGGAAAGGATGGTTATGCCTCTTTCACGCTCTATATCGCCCGAGTCCATGACCCTCTCCCTTATCACCTGATTGGAACGGAAGGTGCCGCTCTGCTTTAAAAGCTCGTCCACAAGCGTGGTCTTGCCGTGATCGACATGGGCTATTATGGCAATGTTTCTTATGTCCTCTCTTTTGGTCTTCATATTTTCTCACTCTTTCGGATAAATTTTTATAATAAGCCCCATATGCAAAGGCATAAAAAGGCAATTTACGCTAAATACCATTGTATCACAAAAAAACGGTCCTTATCAAGAAAACATATTAACAATTTTTATTGTAAAATACGGGCTTATCTTGTCAAATAGCACAAAATACGGCGCCGAGGCTTTGTTGACATAAGGGCGCAAAGCTAATATAATGGTAATATACGGAGGTGATACAATGAAATACGCCGTTATGGGTACGGGCGGCACGGGTGGCTGCATAGGCGGCTATCTTGCGGCGGCAGGCAGGGATGTGGATCTCATAGCAAGGGGAGAGCATCTCAAAGCCATAAAGCAAAACGGGCTTACCGTGGAAAGCTCCGACAGGGGCATAATACATATCCCCGGCACAAGAGCCTTTTCTGCCGAGGAATACGGCAAAAAGGCGGATGTTATATTTGTATGTGTAAAATATTACTCTCTGGGAGAGGCTGTGGAGTTTGTCAAAAGGGCTTCGCACAGCGGCACGGCAGTTATACCCGTGCTTAACGTTTTCGGTACGGGCAGAGAGATGCAGTCCGAGCTGCCCTCGCTTACCGTGACAGACGGCTGCATATACATTTATGCCTATATAAAGGAATACGGTGTTATAGCAAAGCCGTCCGATATATTCAGGGTGGTGTTCGGCACCGAGGAAAGGGTCGATAAGAGAACATACGGCATATTGAAGCAGGCCGCACTGGATATGACCGAGGCAGGCATTGAGGCAAACCTCTCAAACGATGTAAAAAAGGATACGTTCCGCAAGTTTACATACATATCTCCGGTGGCTGCCGCAGGGCTGTACTGCAATGCAAGGGCAGCGGATTTTTTGGTGCCGGGGAGGGCAAGAGATGTCCTATCGGCACTTACCGAAGAGCTGCTTGCACTGGGCAGAGCCATGGGCATAGAATATGAGGAGGATATGCTCAAGGCAAACCTGGATATAATTGCGGGGCTGGATCCCGATGCGGATACCTCTATGCAGAGAGATATAAGGGCAGGCAGGCGCTCCGAGGCGGACGGACTTATAGCAAGGGTCGCACGCAAGGGCAGAGCCTTGGGCGTGCCCATGCCGACATATGATATAATAGCGGACAAATACAAATACTTATAAACGGAGTACCGTTCCGTTTAAAATGGTGTTGAATTTTGCCTTTTGCTGTGATATAATATTTTTTGATGTATTAATTTTGATGAGGGTTTATCGGCATAAAACCCGTAAATAAGGGAGGTAAAAAAATGTTCAGATGGATAGCTATTGCCATAATCGTTATTGTGGCTCTGTTTGTATTTCATGTTGCTCACGAAAAATTCGGCAATGTTATAGTGGCGTTTCTGCTTGCGGTGATAAGTGCGGCGGTAATACTTATCGTACCCGTTGAATTTGCCGTGGACGAAGCGGATTATCCGCTCGGCAATACCGTTAAAAAGGTACAGTACGCATACGGCGCTGCCGTAGACTGGACAGACGGCGCCGAATATATGCACCTTGTGGGCTTTACACCGTATAAGTACGGCACAGATCTGCTCGGCGGCAATAAAAATGCCTTTATCTGTGAAATTGACGAGGAATATAAGGGTAAAAAGGACGTAGGCGGCAATAAGTTCAATGTGTATGACGTAAAGTCAAGCCACATAATCGCACCTATAGTACGTGACGAAAAGTTTGATTTTCTCCCCGACAGCTACCTCAGCGTGTTTGACATAGTTTTTGATTCGTATCAGGGCAATGTAAGCAGCGAAAACAGTCTTCAGGAGAAGGAAGTATACAAGCAGAATAAATAAAAAAATATGATCCGGAGTTTGGGCTGTACCGACTCCGGATCTTTTTTTGTTGCGGTTTAATATGCAGGTGTACCGTATCTGCCGCCGCTGTCATTCCTTATTGTCATCGTCAAAAAAGCTGCCTATTTCCTTTTCGTCAAGCTCGTCGAGCCAGTCGTATTTGCCCCTGTACACAAGGGCGGCAACGGCTGTGGTAAACGGCAGCACCACCATGATGCTCACGCTGCCCACAAGCGACTGCAATATCTCCTCTATTACCATCTCCTTGTTTAAAAGCTCGGTAAGCGAGGCGTTGTATGCCACAAGCAGCACGGTGACCGCAAGCGAGCTGCCTATATAGGCAAGTATGAGCGTTGTTGTCATTGTGCCCATCATATCCTTGCCTATTTCAAAGCCGCTTTTTATAAGCTGCCGAGGCTTTAAGGCGCTGCCGGAGTACATTTCGTAAAGGGAGGTCGCAATATCCATAGCAATATCCATTACAGCGCCCAGCGCACCTATAACTATTGAGGCAAAAATTGCTGCATTAAGGTTTATGGGTCTGTCGGGGTTGAGCAGCGACAGGTACAGGTAGGAGTCGTCAAGCATACCCGTCATTTTAAGAAACCTGTTCATAAGCAGGGTAAGCAGCGCCGATACCACAACGCCGCAAAAGCTGCCCGCTATTGCCACAAAGGTTTTTTTATGCAGACCGTTTATTATTATCATGGACGAAACCGTTACAAAGGCGCATACCGTAAGCGACCAAAAATAGATGTTGTAGCCCGACAGCACGGCAGGCACAAAGACCGCAAATATGGCAAGACAGGTTATAACAAGCGCCACAAGTGTATTTACGCCCTTTTTGCCGCCGAAGATCAGCACCATGGCAAAAAACACTCCGCAAAGCACTATAAGCGGATCAAGCCTTATAAATTCGGAAAACTGCCAGTTATCGCCCTCGTATTTGTAGAGAAGCACCTTGTCGCCCTCCTCCACGGGCGGCTGAGGCATCTGGTCGAGGTCGTCAAGGTTTTGTACTGCGGTAACGGTACTCCCCTTCATATCCTTGTCGCCTATAAGGCATTCAAAGGTTATTACCCTGCCCTTAATAATATCGTCCTCTACTCTCTCGTCGGATATTATGCGTGTTATCCTGCCGCTGTAGGCGCTGTCCGCCTGCTCGCCGGAAAGAAAGCTGTACTCCCTTGTGTTGTACTTATAGCCGCAAAATATAAAAATTGCCGACAGAATTATTGTTATTATGTATACCGCCGCTTGTTTACGATCCAAAAAGCAAAACCTCTTTTCATACTTTAAAATATCGATACGTTAATTATACATCAATACATAAAATATGTCCATAAAATGCCTTAATTTTTTGGCTTTTCCCGTATGTATGAAGTTGACAAAATTTATATTTGTATGTTATAATTCAAATATAATATAGTGCTGTTTTTGTCCGTAAATACAACAGCGCTTGCTTTAAAAACGAGGGATCGGGGAAGTCCCTCGGTATTTGTTTAAGCTTAAAAGCAATATGTTTCCGTGCCGGGACGTGCGGCAGGGGGATACAGATTTGAGGGGATCGCATGAAAAAATCAAATATTAAAGCTGCGGTGCGCCGCTTTTGCGGCATTGTGCTTGCATCTGCGGTATCCGTACCGTTTTTTGCGGGCTGTGCGTCGGAAAACGACAAGCTGCCGGAGGTAAGGCTTTCGCTCTGGACAGACGAAAGCAATGCGCCGCTTTTACGGGAGCAGCTTGACAGCTTTGCCGAGCTGCACAAGGACGAGGCGGTCTTTGAGTTTACAATAAGCATGGAGGGCGAGGACACCTGTAAGGAAACGGTGCTTGCCGATCCCGAGGGGGCTGCCGATATATACACCTTTGCCGACGATCAGTTTGAGGAGCTTTGCCTCAATGACGTGCTGCTTGAAATAACAAAGGACGCACAGGATGTGACAGATGCCTGCGGCGGCGAGGATTCCTCCGCAATACAGGCGGCAACGTATGACGGCAGGCTGTATGCTTATCCCGAAACGGCGGGCAACAGCTATTTTTTGTATTACAATAAGGCGTACTTTTCTCCGGAGGATGTTAAAAGTATGGATACCATACTTGCAAAGGCGGAGGAGAGCGGCAAAAAATTTACCATGGATTACGGCAGCGGCTGGTATATATACTCGTTTTTCAAGGGAGCGGGGCTTGACCTGAGCTGCGCCGATGACGGCGTTACAAACATATGCAACTGGAACGCCGCAGATACCGAGCCCTATACGGGCGTTGACGTTGCAAGGGCAATGCTGGATATTTCCTCAAGCAAGGCGTTTGTATCGCTTAACGATGACGGCTTTGTGGAGGGCGTTAAGGACGGCACCGTGATAGCGGGCATAAACGGAGCATGGAATGCGGAAACCGTTGAGCAGGCATGGGGAGATAACTTTGCCGCAGCAAAGCTGCCTACCTTTACCATAAAGGGCAGCCAAGAGCAGATGTGCTGCTTTACGGGCTTTAAGCTTGTGGGCATAAACAAATTTACAAAGTATCCCGAGTACTGCATGGAGCTTGCCTCCTACCTGACCGATGAGGAAAATCAGCTCAAACGCTTTGAGTACAGCGGCGAGTGTCCCGTAAACATAAATGCGGCGGCAAACGAGGATGTGCAGGCATCTCCCGTTGTATCCGCACTTGCGCAGCAGTCGTCATTCGGATACATACAAAGTGTTGCCGACCCGTTCTGGGACGCATCAAGCAAGCTGGGCGTATACCTTGCCTCGGGCAACCTCGACGGCAGGGATCTGCAGCAGCTGCTTGACGAGGCACAGCAGGCTATAGTTGAACCGTCCGTTAATAAATAAGCATCGGGGGATGGCTGTTATGGAGCATTTTACCGAAAACTCAAAGGGCGTTGCCCGCAGAAAATATCTCACAAGGCGTATAAGGCGTTTTGTGGTTGTACTTTCGCTCACAGGCCTTATAGCTATAGTGTTTCTCAGGGGCAGCCTCAGCATAATTGCGCAAAATTATTCCGAGATAGTCAACGAGGGCTATACCAACACAGAGTATGTGCGTGCCGTTGACAGGGATCTTTATCATCATCAGGTGCTTGTGACCGAGCACCTTATAACCTCCTCACCGCAGGAAAAGGAAAAGCTTGAAAAACAGATAAATAAGCTTGAGGAGCATATGCAGCAGGTGCTCAAAGAGTTTGGCACAAATATGAAGGGGCACAGATACGAGTCATACTACCACAGCATTTACTCCGATATACGTGCCTACCTTAAAAATGTGAGCATCATCTTTGATTTCAGCCGCAATAACGATACCGAAACGGCGGCATATTACATGGATACCTCGCTCGGAGATTATATAGACA
The DNA here is from genome assembly GCA_947591605.1 of uncultured Clostridia bacterium. Classification (GTDB taxonomy): domain Bacteria; phylum Bacillota; class Clostridia; order Lachnospirales; family CAG-274; genus CALWRD01. The sequence continues at coordinate 97,079 of CANQDF010000002.1, forward strand.
CCGTAAACCAAAAGGTAAGCGAGTTTGAGCAGCTTACAAGCGACGATATGAGTGCGGCAAGGGATAAGCTCAACAGAAACACGCTTTTTGTGGATATAGGCTCGTATATACTGCTCTTTTTTATACTGTCCGGGTCGTTTTTGGGGCTTATGGTGTGCTTCAGGATGTATGCCGAGATAGTGTATACCGATGCGGTAACGGGCGCCGCAAACTATGACAGATTTCTTGAAATTGGGGAAAAATATTCCCACTCGGGCACACTGTCGGAGTATGCGGTACTTTCGCCCAATATAAAGGATTTTAAATATATGTCCTCCGTCATAGGCACAAACGGAGAGGAGGCGGTGCTTACCGAGTACGCCTCACGCATTGTTGGCTTTCTTGAAAAAGGCGAGGTGCTTGCAAGGATAAACAACGACAACTTTATTGCCCTCATCAAAAAGGACAGGGCGGAAAAAATTTTGGAACATATAAAAAATATGCCCGTTACCGTGACGGTAAAAAATAACGATAAAAAATTTGCCATACAGTCACGGTGCGGCATTTACCTTGCGGAGGACGGCGACAGCATAAGCAAGGCGGTAAACCGTGCCGTTTCCGCCATGGAGGAATCACGCAAATCGTCCGCCTCGGACTTTGTGTGGTATACGCATGAGCTTTTGGATAAGGAAAAGAACGACGGAGAGGTAATTGCCGACTTCAGATATGCGCTTGCAAACGAGCAATTCAAGGTGTACTATCAGCCCAAGGTCGACCTTGACTCGCAGCTGCTGTGCGGCAGCGAAGCCCTTGCACGCTGGATAAGGGATTCAAAGACCGTACCTCCCGCAAAATTCATACCCATATTGGAGGAAAAGGGCTATGTCACCGAGCTTGATTTTTATGTATTCGAGCAGGTCTGCAAGGATATAGCACGCTGGAAGGAAAACGGCATCGAGCCGGTGCGCATATCGGTCAATTTTTCCAAGCTGCACCTTAAAAACGCATATTTTGCGGAGGATATATTTGAGATCATGCAAAAATACGGCATAGAGAGCCGCTATATCGAGATAGAGCTTACCGAATCCTCGGGCTATGAGGATTTTGACGCCATGACAAAATTTGTGGACAGGATGCAGAACAACGGCATATATACCGCAATAGACGATTTTGGTACGGGCTATTCCTCGCTGTCTATGCTTAAGGATATGGATATAAATGTTGTAAAGCTGGATAAATCCTTTTTAAACGGACTGGAGAACACGGTCACTCAAAAGGTGATAGGCAATATAATCAAAATGATAACCGACCTTAACAAGCTTGTTATATGCGAGGGCGTCGAAACCGAGGAGCAGGCGGCTTTTTTGAGGTCGGTAAAGTGCCGCACGGTGCAGGGCTTTTTGTACGATAAGCCCCTGCCCTGCAGCGAGTTTGAAGAGCGGCTTAAAAACCCAAAATATACCGGCAGGCTGCAAGATTAATTATAGGATGTTATTTTTGTGATACGCTTGCAGGAAATGCTTGCATTTCCTGCATTTTTTATGTTTGCTTTAAGACTGCAGCCGTGGTATAATATAAGGTACAGGCTTTTGCCCATAACAGCATTGGAGGAAATATTGTGGAAGGAACGATGGCTCTGCCGGGCGTGGATTCGCTTGAAGTGCAGAAAAAATATATATCTCTTATAAAGGAAAAAAACACGGTCTATGAAAACGAAAACGGCAGAAAAAGGCTGGCATGCGTAATTACATTCGGCTGCCAGATGAATGCGCACGATTCCGAAAAGCTGCTCGGTATGCTCTGCGAAATGGGCTACGGCAGCACCGACAAGGAGCAGGATGCGGATTTTATAATATACAACACCTGCTGTGTGAGGGAAAATGCCGAAAACAGGGTATACGGAAACCTCGGCTACCTTAAGCACAAAAAGGCAGAGAAGCCCGATATGAAAATAGCCCTGTGCGGCTGTATGATGCAGCAGCCCACAGCGCTTGAAACAATAAGGCAAAAATACAGACATGTGGATATAGTGTTCGGCACCTTTAACCTGTACAGGCTGCCGGAGCTGCTTTACACCAACATAGAGAGCGGCTCCCCGGTTTTTGACATATGGGACAGGCACGGGGAGATCGCGGAGGATCTGCCCTCCATACGCAAGTACAGGTTCAAGGCAAGCGTCAATATTATGTACGGGTGCAACAACTTTTGCTCATACTGCATAGTGCCCTATGTGAGGGGCAGGGAGCGCAGCCGCACCCCGGAGGATATTCTCTGCGAGGTAAGGCGGCTTGCAGACGACGGTGTAAAGGAGGTCACCCTTCTGGGGCAAAACGTAAACAGCTACGGCAGGGGGCTTGAGCAAAAAACCTCGTTTGCAGAGCTTTTAAGGCTTATAAACGGCGTTGACGGCATAGAGAGGATAAGGTTTATGACAAGCCACCCCAAGGATCTGTCCGACGAGCTTATAAGCGCCATGGCAGAGTGCAAAAAGGTATGCAGGCATATACATCTGCCCGTACAGGCAGGCTGCAACGCCATACTTGAAAAAATGAACAGGCACTACACCAAGGAGAAATACCTTGAAACGGTGTATAAAATAAAAAAGGCAATGCCCGACTGCGCCGTGACCACCGATATAATGGTGGGCTTCCCGGGGGAGGGCGACAGAGAAACGGACGACACCATAGATGTTATAAAAAAGGCAAGGTTTTCGGGTGCGTTCACATTTATATATTCCAGGCGCACGGGTACACCCGCCGCCGTTATGGAAGATCAGGTGAGCGAGGAGCAGGCAAAGCGCAGCTTCAACAGGGTGCTGGAGGCTTTGAACCCCATAATATACGAGCTTAATACCCAAAAAATAGGCTCTGTCTTTGATGTGCTTGCCGAGGAGGTAAGCTCGGGCGACGCAAGCTTTATCACGGGCAGGACGGACGATAACTCGCTTGTGCATTTCAAAGGCGGCAGGGAGCTTATAGGCAGCTTTGTGAGGGTAAAAATAACCGAGTGCAAAACATTTTATCTTATAGGAGAAAGGATCTGAGGTCATGACGGTATACGAGCTTGCAAGAGAGCTTGGCAATAAAATGCTTCAAAGCGACGAGGGAAAGGCGGTAGCGGATGCAAGGTATGTATTTGACGGTGATAAGGAGGCGCAGAGCAAGCTCTTTAATTACAGCAATTACAAGGCGTCCGTACAGCAAAAATACAACAGCGGGCTTATAAACGACGAGGAGCTTGCGGCGGAAAGCGTAAAGCTGGGCGAAATGATGGAGGAGCTTAAGCAAAACCCCGTTATCACCGATATGCTGGATGCGGAAACAAAATTCAGCATGATGGTAAACGAGGTCATGAGCATACTCAACGCTACCGTAACAGGCAGCGCAGAGGGCGGATGCAGCGGCAACTGTGCAAGCTGCGGCGGCTGTCACTGACGACCGCCCGTGCGGTAAAGGAGAAGCGATTATGGCAAAGTACACACCTATGATGGAACAGTATTTGCAGATAAAGGACAAATACAAATACTGTCTGCTTTTTTACAGATTGGGTGATTTTTATGAGCTGTTTTTTGACGATGCGCTTATTGCCTCCAGGGAGCTTGAAATAACCCTTACCGGCAAGGACTGCGGCATGCCCGAGCGTGCGCCTATGTGCGGCGTGCCGTTCCACAGTGCGGACGGATATATAGCACGCCTTGTCGAAAAGGGCTACAAGGTGGCGATCTGCGAGCAGGTGGAGGATCCGAAGGCTGCAAAGGGCATTGTAAAAAGAGATGTAATAAGGATAGTCACCCCCGGTACGGTGCTGGATACCAACGTACTCGAAGAGGGCAAAAACAACTATATAATGTGCATTTACGAGCATAAAAAGGGCTACGGCGTTGCGGTGTGCGATGTATCCACGGGCGAGTTTGACGTTACGTCGTTCGGCTACGACGAGGATAACAAGGTCATTGACGAGATAGCACGTTTTATGCCCTCAGAGATAATATCGGGCACCGATTTTTCGCTTGCGGAGCGTATAGAAAAGGTGTTTGACCTTAAAACAAGCAGTGTTGAGGACAGGAGCTTTGACTTTGCCGATGCGGATATGTGCCTTTGCAGCCATTTCAGGGTGCTCAATTTGGGCGCCTTCGGTCTGGACGGAGATATACTCTGCATAGGTGCGGCGGGTGCTCTCATGAAGTACCTTATATATACGCAAAAAAACTCGCTTAGCCACATATCGGCAATAAAAAAATATACCTCGGGCAAATATATGGTTTTGGATATAAGCTCCAGGCGCAATCTGGAGCTTACGGCAAACATAAGGGACAGAGGCAGGAGGGGCACCCTTTTGCAGGTGCTTGACAAGACAAAAACGGCAATGGGCGCAAGGCTTTTGAGGAGCTGGATAGAGCAGCCCCTTACCGACTGCGGCGAGATACAAAAAAGGCTTGACGCCGTTGAGGCAATAAAAAACAGTGCATTTGAAAACGCCGACCTTAAGGAGCTTTTAAGCACCGTTTACGATATAGAAAGGCTTATGGGCAAGGTGGTCTACGGCAGTGCAAACGCCAGGGATCTGCTCTCGCTTAAGCTCTCGTTTGAAAACCTGCCGCATATAAAAAGGCTTGCGGGTGGCTTTGAGAGCAGCTGCACGGCAGAGCTTGCCGAAATGATGGATCCCCTTGAGGATATTTATGCCCTGATAAGGGACAATATAAACGACGATCCTCCCGTTACCCTGCGTGAGGGCAGGCTTATCAAGGAGGGCGCCGACAAGGAGATAGACACCCTGCGCTCCGCAAGGGAAAAGGGCGCCTCGTGGCTGATGGAGCTTGAAGCAAAGGAGAAAGAGCTTACAGGCATAAAAAAGCTCAAAATAAGCTACAACAAGGTTTTTGGCTATTACATTGAGGTAACAAACGGCAACAAGGATCTTGTGCCGGAGCGCTATATAAGAAAGCAGACCCTTGTAAACTGCGAAAGGTACATAACCCCCGAGCTTAAGGAAATTGAGGATACCATAGTAAACGCACAGGAAAAGCTTGAACTGCTGGAATACGAGCTTTTTTCAAAAATAAGGCAGACCGTTGCCGACAATCTGGACAGGATACAGCGCACCTCCTCGGCAATTGCGGTGTGCGATGTGCTGCGCTCCCTTGCCGAGGCTGCCGAAAAAAATTCCTATACAAAGCCGATTGTGGATACAAGCGGTGTGATAGATATAAAAAACGGCAGACATCCCGTAGTGGAGCAGACACTTAAGGGAGAGGGCTTTATACCTAACGATGTAAAGCTGGATACGGGCGAAAACAGGCTTGCAATAATCACAGGCCCCAACATGGCAGGCAAATCCACATATATGCGTCAGACGGCGCTGCTTGTGCTTATGGCTCAGATAGGCTCTTTTGTGCCTGCCGACTCGGCACATATAGGCATAACCGACAGGATATTTACAAGGGTAGGCGCCTCGGATGACCTTGCAACGGGTCAGTCCACATTTATGGTGGAAATGGTGGAGGTTGCCAACATACTTAACAATGCGGACAAAAACAGTCTGCTTATACTTGACGAGATAGGCAGGGGCACCTCTACCTTTGACGGGCTGAGCATCGCATGGGCGGTGCTGGAGCATATTGCACTCAAAACGGGCGCAAGGACACTGTTTGCCACGCACTACCATGAGCTTACCGAGCTTGAGGGCAAGGTGGACGGCGTTAAAAACTACTGTGTAAGCGTAAAGGAGCAGGGCGGACAGGTCATTTTTTTGCGTAAGATAATACCGGGCGGCACCGACAGGAGCTACGGTGTGCATGTCGCAAGGCTTGCGGGCGTGCCCGATTCGGTCACCGAAAGGGCGGACGAAATACTGCGTGTGCTTGCCGACAGCGGCAGCATGACATTTGTGCCCGTGCCAGACAGCGATGAGGACTATGTGTACAAAAGGCCGTCTATGGAGCCCGAAATACTCAGATTCAGTGAAATAGGCGATGAATTAAGCACGCTTGACATAAACTCGATGACGCCCTTTGACGCCCTTAAAAAGCTTTTTGAGCTTAAGGAAAAGGTAAATAAATTATGAAGACGATACATTTGCTTGACAACAGCTTAATAGATAAAATAGCGGCAGGAGAGGTCGTGGAACGCCCTGCCTCCGTAGTCAAGGAGCTTTTGGAAAACTCTGTGGATGCGGGTGCGTCTGTTCTTGAGGTGGAGATAAAGGACGGCGGCACAAGCTATATAAGGATAACCGACAACGGCTGCGGCATACCTGCCGATGAGCTGCGCACCGCCTTTATGCGCCATGCCACAAGCAAGCTTGAAAAATTTGAGGATCTTGAGGATATAGCTACCCTCGGTTTCCGAGGCGAGGCGCTTTCAAGCATTGCCTCCGTTGCCGAGGTGGAGATGGTCACCTCCTGCTCGGACGGCGGTGAGGGCACAAGGATAGTGCTCAGCGGCGGCAGGGTGGTTGAGGAAAAACCGTCCGCAGCACGCAGGGGCACCACCATTACGGTAAAGGATCTGTTTTTCAACACCCCCGCAAGGCGCAAGTTTCTTAAAAAGCCCTCGGCGGAAAGCGGCTATGTGTCCGAAACGGTAAACCGCATAGCACTCGGGCACCCTCATATATCGGTAAAATATATAAACAACGGCAACGTTATGCTGCATACCTCGGGCAGCGGCAGCCTCAAAGAGGCGGTGCTGTCAATATACGGCAGGCAGCAGGCAGCCTCTATGCTTGAAGCAAGGCTTTCAAGGGGCGGCTATACGCTTGACGGCCTTGTGTGCAAGCCCTCTCTTTCAAGGGCTAACAGGAGCTATGAAAGCTTTTTTATAAACGGGAGATATGTAAGGTCTTCCGTAGTTTCGGGGGCCGTTGAGGAGGCATACAAGGGCAGGCTCATGAACGGCAGATTTCCTGTTTTTATGCTCAATATGACGGTTCCTGCAAATACGGTGGATGTAAATGTACACCCCACCAAGCTGGAGGTAAGGTTTTCGGACGAGAGCTTTATATACAGCCTTGTTTACGACACGGCGGCAAAGGCTCTGGGGGAAGCGGAGCTGATACCGCAAACGGAATGGGGACATGCCTCCTCCGAGCCTGTGAGGGAAGATCGGGAGCCCGAAAAGGTAATAGATCCGGGCAAAATCGATGAGGGCAGGCTCAGGTTTGCCGAGGATCTCTCCTCGGAGGGAAGCAAGCACGGCACCGCCTTTGCCGACATAGTAAACCGTCTGTACGGCGGCAGGACCGAAGAAGCTAAAGAGGAGCGCTCCGACTCGGACAAAAGTGCAAATACGGATATGCCAAAAACGGCGGAGAGTGCGGCAGCCTATGCTCCCAATACGGCAAAGCAAGCCGAGCTGCCTATGGATCCTGCCGAGGGCACCGCAAAAAATACCGTGTCCTCCGACGAAAGAAAGCCGTTTTTTACCCATTACAAGATAATAGGGCAGGTATTCAATACCTATTGGATAGTTGAACAGGATGACAAAATGTACCTTATAGACCAGCATGCCGCCCACGAAAGGGTGCTTTACGAGCGCCTTGTAAAAAGAGTAAACGAGGGCGACAGCGTAAGTCAGCTGCTTTTGCAGCCGATCGCCTTGAGCCTTACCGAGTCCGAGGCCGCCATAGTGGAGGAAAACAGCTCCCTGCTGTCGGAATTCGGCTATGATATAGAGCAGCTCGGTCCGGGGGCATATGCACTGAGGGCTGTGCCGTTTGTGTTTGACAGCCCCACAGGTGCGCCGTTCTTCCTGGATATAATAGACGTGCTTAAGGATAAGGCTCTTAAAAGCATATACGATACAAAGCCGGATGCGCTTGCTGCAATGAGCTGCAGGGCTGCGGTAAAGGGCGGCAACAGGCTGAGCCTTACCGAGGCAAAGGCGCTTATAGAACAGATGCTGGAGCTGGAAAACCCATTTAACTGCCCCCACGGCAGACCTACCATAATAGAAATGAGCAAATACGAGCTTGAAAAAAAGTTTAAAAGGGTGCTTTGACCGACAGATATATTGCTTTTAAGGATATTTGCACCCTTGACGGTTTACAAGGAGAGTGGACATATGCTGCTCAGGATAGCAGGCATAATTGACGATTCCATAGTGGACGGGCCCGGCATAAGGATGACCGTGTTTGTACAGGGCTGTACGCACAATTGCCCGGGCTGCCACAATCCGCAGACTCACAGCCTTGACGGCGGCGAGCTTGTCGATACCGAGGATATTGCACGGAGGGCGTTTGCAAACCCCCTGCTTGACGGCATTACCCTTTCGGGCGGAGAGCCGTTTTTGCAGTGCGAGGCGCTTTGCGACCTTGCCGACAGGGTAAGCGCTCACGGGCTCGATATAATTGCATATACGGGCTTTGTATGGGAAAAGCTTATTACAATGCCGCAGGCGCTTGTGCTTGCAAAAAAATGCAGATATATAATAGACGGCCCCTTTGTGGAGGAGAAAAAGTCGCTTATGCTGCTTTTCCGAGGGTCCGAAAACCAGCGCATAATAGACGTTGCCGCATCGCTTGAAAGCGGCAGGGCGGTATGCGCCGAGCTTTGAAAGGAGAGATAATTTTGCCTGGTATTGAAAATTTGACAATTGTTTTGTTTAAAATAATTTCCGTTTTTGTGGTCATTGATATTTTTGAGTTTACAAAGGCGCTTGCCTCCACCGTGCAGGGGGATATTACCCCAAAGAATACGGGCGGCCTTACGCTAAACCCGCTTAAACATTTTGAGCCTATAGGCTTTATGCTTTTTTTGTTTATGAACTTCGGCTGGGGCGAGCCCGTTAAAACCTCAATGACAAGCTACAAAAGCAAGCGCAGGGGCACGCTTATCACCTATCTGTCCCCCATTATAGTTTCGCTTTTGTTTGCGCTTACAATAAAATATATAATGGCTTTTACCATAGCCTTGGGCGGCGATGCGTCATGGGGATATTATCTTACGCTTTTCCTTGCGGCTTTGCGCAACGATTTTGTGCTTATAGCCGTAATGAACCTCGTACCCGTACACCCCATGTGCGGCAGCAGGCTTATAAGGTGCTTTTTAAGCCCCAATGCACAAATGAACTTTGCCCAGAATGAAAAAATGTACCAGATGATAGTTGTGTTTTTGCTGCTTATAGGCATTGTAAGCCCCATTATAGGCACCGCTGCAAAGCTTTTGCTCAAAATATTCTGACAGGGAGAGCCCGATATGGATATAAACCTTAAACTGGAGAGCTTTGAGGGCCCTATGGATCTTTTGCTCTCTCTTATAGAAAAAAACAAAATAGATATTTACGATATACCTATCGCTCTTGTTACCGACCAGTATATGGAATACCTCGGCATGATGGACAGCGAAAAAATGGAAAATATGAGCGAGTTTATAGTAATGGCGTCCAAGCTGCTTAAAATAAAATCGAGTATGCTGCTGCCCAAGGCGGATACGGACGAGGAGCAGGAGGATCCGAGGGACGAGCTGGTTGCAAGGCTTATTGAGTACAAGCTCTTTAAGCAGCTTGCCGAAGGCCTTAAGGAGAAGCAGGCGTCGGCAGGCTTCAGATACTACGGCAGCGGCGACAGACCCATGCTTGAAAGGGCAAAAAACGATGTGCCCATACACCTTGACGAAATTTTAAAGGATGTCACGGGTATGCTGCTTGACGAAACCTACACCGCACTTATGCAGCGCCGTGAGGTAAAGCCCAACAGGGCAAAGGCGGTTGCGAGAGCGGTTTATGTGCAGCCCTTTAAAATTGAGGAAAAAATGGAGTACATACAAAATCTGCTGCGCCTTAAGGACAACGTAGCCTTTAAAAGAATGTTCCGCCCAAACTCTACCAAAACCGAAATAGCCGTTACCTTTATGGCTATGCTGGAGCTTGTGAAAAATGCGGACATAAGGGCTGTGCAGGACGAGCCCTTTGGTGAAATTATGATTTACGGAGTGTGAAACAATGACGATAGCCGATATGGAAAACGCTGTGGAAGCTATACTTTTTGCGGCAGGCGAGGAGGTAAAGCTAAGCGATATTGCTTTGAGCCTCGGTCAGGACGAAAAAACCACAAGGACTGTGGTTGAAAACCTTATAGACCGCTACGACAGTGAAAAACGGGGTATAGCCGTAATAAGAGTAGAGGACGCCTACCAGATGTGTACACGGGAGGATTACTATGATTATGTAAAAACCCTCTACTCCTCGCCCGTAAGGCGCACACTCAGCCAGCCCATGCTGGAAACCCTTGCAATAATAGCCTACAAGCAGCCTATAACAAGGGGAGCGATAGAGGAGATAAGGGGCGTAAATGCGGACAGAGCCGTAAGCAAGCTTGTGGAGTTCGGCCTTGTGGAGGAAAAGGGCAGGCTCAGCGTACCCGGCAGACCTATACTCTTTGGCATAACGGACGAATTTTTAAAGTACTTCGGCTATGAGAGCTGTGCCTCCATGCCCGTAAGACCCGAGCCGGACGAGCAGCTTAGGCTGGAGGCAATAAACGAGATAGACGGCAAAAAAGCTTGAATGAAATGCCTGTCGGTATTTACTGTGAAATATAATTAAAATACATAGTCATAAAAACCGTATAACAATATTAAAATAGTGCTGAAGGGGCGATGTTATGCAAAAAGCTTTGGCACTGTTTTTTTGTCTTGTTTTAACGGTCAAAACCGTATATGCCGCCGAGCCTAATGTGGCTGCGCAGGCGGCTGTGCTGATGGATATGGACAGCGGGCGTGTGCTCTGGGGCAAAAACGAGGAGCAGCCTATGTCAATGGCAAGCACTACAAAAATAATGACGGCAATTATAGCTCTTGAAAGATGCGATATGAACGATACCGTAACGGTCGGCAAAAACGCCGTGCTTGCACCGCCCGTAAAAATGTATCTGTCCGAGGGCGAGCAGGTGCGCATGTACGATCTGCTTTTGGCCATGATGCTGCAGTCATACAATGACAGCGCCGTGGCGGTGGCGGAGCATGTCTGCGGCAGCGTTGAGGAGTTTTGCGAGGCAATGAATCTTAAGGCGGAGGAGCTGGGCTGCAAGGATACCTTTTTTGAAACCCCAAACGGGCTTGACAAGGGCAGCCACCATTCCACTGCCTATGATATGGCGCTTATAACACGCTATGCGCTTGAAAACGATGATTTTGTAAAGCTTATAAACACTCCCTCGGCACAGTTTAAAAGCAGCAAAAAAAGCTACAGCTTTGTCAACAAGGACAGACTTTTAAGGGAGTACGAGGGGGCGCTCGGCGTAAAAACAGGCTTTACGGGCAAGGCAGGGCAGTGCTTTGCGGGCGCCGCAAGGCGGGGCGGCGAGGGCTATGTATCCGTAGTGCTTGCAAGCGGCTGGGGCAGCAAGGGCAAGGAACAAAAGTGGATAGATACCAAGCGCATACTCGATTACGGTTTTGACACCTTTGAGCTTAAAAACATAATAGAGGAGAACAGGAAAGCGGGCAGCATTGCCGTAAAACGGGGCGAAAAGGAAAACACCGCTCTTGTCTGCCGTGATCCCGTGAGCCTTGTTATGTCGTCGGACGAGGAGGTAACCTACAAAGCCGAGCTGCCCGAGGTCATAGAGGCGCCCGTTAAAAAAGGACAGCGTGTGGGTACGCTTGCCGCATACATAAACGGCGTATGTGCGGGGCAAAGTGCCGTTGTCTGTACCGAGGATATTGCAAGATCGGGCTTTGAGGCGTACATACTGGACATTTTTAATTTTTTTGTTTCAAATTGCAGCGGCAATGTGATATAATTACCGTAAAGGCTGCGTTTATTTATGTGGGGTATTTGCTCCCTATCATCATCAAGGAGAAATTATGCTTATCAGGTTACAAAAATTTATGGCAGAGGCGCAGGTCGCCTCAAGGCGAAAATGCGAGGAGATAATATTGTCGGGGCGAGTTGCCGTCAACGGAGAAACGGTAAGCGTGCTCGGCACCAAAATAGACGACAAAACCGATACCGTCACCCTTGACGGCAGGGAGATCAAGAGGGGCGGCAGTCATATCTACATTATGCTCAATAAGCCCGAGGGATATATAACCACGGTCAGCGACAGGTTTGACCGCCCTACCGTTATGGATCTTGTAAAGGATGTGGGGGAGCGCATTTATCCCGTGGGCAGGCTGGATTACGATACGGCAGGGCTTTTGCTGATGACAAATGACGGTGAGCTGACCTACAGGCTTACTCATCCCAAGCACAACATAAACAAGACCTATATCGCCGCAGTTGACAGCGCACCGACACAGTCGGAGATAAAGCGCTTTGAAAGCGGCATAGTAATAGACGGCAGAAAGACCGCAAGGGCAAAGCTCGGCATTATAAAGACCGACGGCAGGTATACCTACCTTAAAATAATAATACACGAGGGCAGAAACCGCCAGGTGAGAAAGATGTGCGAGGCAATAGGGCACCCCGTAAGGCGTCTGAGGAGGGCTGCAACGGGCACGCTTAAGCTGGGCGGTCTTAAAACGGGCGAATACAGGCACCTTACCGCAGACGAGGTAAAATACCTTAAGTCGCTTTAGAATATACATTAAAGAGGAGCTTTAAAATGAATCTGTTTAAAAAGACCCAAAGTACACTGCCCATACCGGACGGCTTTACCGCAGCCTCCGTAAGGATAGAGGCAAGCACCTGCACGGGCGAGAGGACCATAGGCTTTTTTTCGCCTGCGGAAAACAGGCTTATGTATGCCGAGCTTGTAAAAAGCGAGGCTGATATAAAAAAATTTTATAAAAAATACGGCATAACCGATATTGACAATTGACAAAAGCGGTGCAATAATAAATTCAATACAAAATAAGGGTGAAACAAATTTTCAAGGAAAGGATAAACGCAGACATGCCGCACCCCCATGGTCTGCGTCCGGGCAAGCCCGACTTTGTCCGGAACAGGGTAATATACTATGTTCAAACCGCTTAACGTAACAAACGATGTATACTGGGCAGGCGCTCTTGACAAGGATCTGAGGGTATTTGACATTATTATGACTGCCGAGTACGGCACAAGCTATAACTCCTACATTGTAAAGGGCAGCGAAAAGACCGCCGTTATAGAAACCGCAAAGGATAAGTTTTTTGACGAGTTCATAGAGCGTGTCAACGAGGTCATCGACCCCGAAAAGCTTGACTATCTCATAGTAAACCACACCGAGCCCGACCACAGCGGCTCCGTTGAAAGGCTGCTCGATATAAACCCCGATATAACGGTTGTCGGCTCCGTTTCGGCAATAAAATTCCTCGGCGAGATAACAAACAAAAGCTTTAGATCTCTTGTTGTAAAAGAGGGCGACACAATAGACCTCGGCGGCAAGACCTTAAGCTTTGTATCCGCACCGTTTCTGCACTGGCCCGATTCCATGTACACATATCTTGCGGAGGACAAGGTGCTTTTCACCTGCGATTCCTTCGGCTGCCACTATGCCGATGACAGGGTGTTTAACGACCTTATAGACAAGGATCTTACCGATGTTTACAAATACTATTTTGACTGTATTATGGGTCCGTTCAAGGAGCATGTTTTAAAAGCTCTCTCCAAGGTGGAAAAAATGGATATAAGCATTGTCTGCCCCGGTCACGGCCCTGTGATCCGCAGGGATATAAACAAAATATTCGATCTGTACAGGCAATGGTCGGCTCCGCAAAAGGGTAATTATGTTGTTATTGCCTATGCTTCCGCATACGGCTACACAAGGCTTATAGCAGAGGCTGTAAAGACGGGCGTTGAGGAGAGCGGCACAGAGGCAAAGCTCTTTGACCTTGAAAAGGTGCCTGCGGACGAGGTGCTTGCCGCCGTATCGGCTGCAAAGGGCATTATTGTCGGCTCGCCTACGCTTGTAAACGATATGGTGCCTCCCGTTGCAGGCCTTATATACGGGCTTAACCCAACCATACACAAGGGTCTTTCGGCTGCGGCATTCGGCTCCTACGGCTGGTCGGGAGAGGCTGCAAACAATATACAGGCAAGGTTTGAGCAGCTCAAGTTAAAAACCCCTCTGCCACCTCTCAGAATAATGTTCAAACCGTCCGAGGAGCAGTACGCAAAGGCAGTCGAATTTGGCAGGGACTTTGCAAAGGCTCTTTAAGAGTGTTTAAAAGAGTGTCGAAAAATTCTGCGCTGTGCGGCATCTGCCGCACAGCTTTTTTTGCATACCCATATAAAAAATTGTCATATTTACTTTTATGTGGTATAATTATAAATAAATATACCGCAATATTTTTGCCGCCGCCATACAAGCTATGGGCGGCAAAGCAAATAAACACTATAACCTATTGCATAAGGAGGAATTGCTATGAAAAAGATCGGTCTGCTTACAAGCGGCGGTGACTGTCAGGGTCTTAACCCTGCAATAAGAGGTGTTGCCAAGGCGCTCTATGCCGAGTTTGGCAAGGGTGTAAAAATATACGGCATAAAAAACGGCTACAAGGGTCTTATTGACGGTGAGTATGAGGTAATGGTAGAAAGAGATTTTTCGGGCATACTTACCTTGGGCGGCACCATACTGGGTACATCCAGGCAGCCGTTTAAGGAGATGCGTGTAGTAGGCGAGGACGGCATAGATAAGGTCGCCGCAATGAAAAAGACATATGACCGCATAGGGCTTGACTGCCTTGTTATACTGGGCGGCAACGGCACACACAAAACCGCCAACCTCCTAAGCGAGGAGGGGCTAAACATAATAACTCTGCCCAAAACCATAGACAATGACCTCTGGGGCACGGACATAACCTTCGGCTTTTACTCGGCGCTTGATGTTGCCACGGATGTAATTGACAGGCTCCACACCACAGCCACCTCCCACGGCAGGATACTTGTGGTTGAAATAATGGGTCACAAGGCAGGCTGGCTCAACCTGTACGCAGGCGTTGCGGGCGGCGCAGACGTGGTGCTTATACCCGAAATACCCTACAGCATAGAAAAAATTACTCAGGTAATAAACAAAAGAACGGAGGAGGGCAAGGTGTTCTCCATAGTTGCCGTTGCCGAGGGTGCAATTTCGCTTGAGGAGAGCAAAATGAGCAAAAAGGAGTTCAAGGCGGCAAGGGCAAAGATGACCTACTCCTCAATAGCCTACAGGGTAGCCGACGATATTTCAAAGGCTACGGGGCACGAGGTAAGGGTAGCCGTGCCGGGACATATACAAAGGGGAGGCAGCCCTTCACCCTATGACAGGGTGCTGTCCACAAGGCTGGGTACAAAGGCAGCCGAGCTTATCAAAAACGAGAGCTACGGCTTTATGGTCGGTATGAAAAACGACGAGGTAGTGCCCGTTCCCCTTAATGAGGTGGCAGGCAGGCTTAAATGCGTACCGCTCGATAACGAGGTAATAGCCTCCGCAAGGAGTATAGGCGTAAGCTTTGGAGATTAAGCGGTTTTAAAGAGGGGTATTTTTTATAAGGAAGTGAATATTTTGGGCAAAAAAACGACTGCCGTAATTGAGATAGCCTCAAACGAGCTGCGTCTTAAAATAGCGGAAAAAAAGGGTGACGGCATTAAAATGCTGGAGTCCCTCAGCTATCCTCTGAGTTTGGGCAAGGATACCTTTCACTACGGCAAAATAAGCTTTAAAAGCATATCAAAAACAGCCGAAATAATAAACGGCTTTATACAGGCGGCAAAGGAGTACGGGGCAGACAGCATACAAACCATAGCAACCACAGCCGTAAGGGAGGCTGCCAACAGGGAGTATGTGCTGGATCAGATAAGGATAAAAACGGGGCTTGAACTGAACGTTGCCGACGACAGCAGGGAAAAGAACTATATAAACACGCTTATGTTCAACATACTGCCCGAGGAGCATATGAAGTCCGCCGTTGTGGTACACCTGGGCTCGGGCAACATAACCATATCCCTGCTTGAAAACTCGGGCATAACCTACACGCAGTCCATCGAGATAGGCGGCTTAAGGCTAAGCGAAATGTTTGAGATGGTCGGCATTGAAAAATATGCCTCCGTTGTGCGTGAATATCTGCGCCAATTTCTGGATACCATTGAGGCATTTTTGCCGGAGCGCATCGCAAGCGTGATACTTACAGGCTACGATGTGGAGCTTATTTCAAGCTGCTGCGGCGGCAAAAGCACAGGCGGCATAATAGAGATAGACAGGGCGGATTTTACTGCCTTTTACAAGCAGACCAAGGAGAAAAGCCCCTCGGAGCTTGCAGAGAGCCTGCATTTATCCTTTGACCAGCAGGAGATATTGCAGCCTGCGCTGCTTATATACAACCGCATATTAAAATATTCGCAGGCGGATAAGCTGGTCGCCGTACCGATAACGGCAGGCGACAGCCTTTTGTGGGAGCAGCTGCAAAGCGAAAAATACAACTCGCTTAAAAAGCACTACGAGATATGTGCGATCGAGGCTGCCTACAAAGCGGCAAAACGGTTTGATATGAATATGGCGCACATTAAAAGCATAGAGGAATGTGCCCTTATGATATTTGACAAGCTGCAAAAGATACACGGCCTTAGCAAAAGGGAGCGCTTTCTTTTGCAGATGTCCGTTATACTGCACAATGTGGGCAAGTTTATCAACCCAAAATCGCATTACACACATTCCTACCATATTATAAACGGCCTTGACATAGCGGGCATCGATGAGGACGAAAAACATATTATAGCTGCAATTGCGCTTTACCACGGCTCTGTTTTGCCCGACATCAATTATCCCGAGTACGCCGAGCTGAGCGCAGAGGACAGGGTGCTCGTATCCAAGCTGTGCGCCATACTGCGCCTTGCCGTTGCGGTAAACAGCGGTCACGGCGGCAAGTACGAGGATATAAACGTAAAGCTTAAGGACGGCAGGCTGACGGTCACGCTTGTCACCTACAAGGACATAGAGCTTGAAAAGTGGAGCTTCAGCTCCAAAAACGAATTTTTTGCCGATGTATACGGCATTGAGGCTGTGCTCAACAAAAGGAGCGTGATATAAATGACGGATTTTAACGATACATCCCTTTATATAAACAGGGAGTTAAGCTGGCTTGAATTTAACGAGAGAGTGCTTGAGGAGGCATTTGACAAAACCAACCCAATACTTGAGCGTTTTAAATTTATTGCAATAACAGCCTCCAATATGGACGAATTTTTTATGGTACGGGTAGCGGGACTTATGGAGCAGGTGTATGCCGGCAGGACAAAACGTGATTTTTCGGGTCTTACGCCTGCACAGCAGCTAAAAAAAATATCCGCAAGAGCACACGAGATGGTATCAAAGCAGTACAGCTGTCTTAACAGGAGCCTTTTGCCCCAGCTTAAGGCAGACAAAATAGTTTTTAAAAAATACGGCAGTCTTAACAGGGCGCAGAAGGATTTTGTAAAGAGCTACTTTAATACGGTGCTCTTCCCCATACTCACGCCTATGGCGATAGACAGCAGCAGGCCGTTTCCGCTGCTTGCAAACAAAAGCCTCAATATAATTGCGGAGCTTGAGGGGGAGGATACCTATGCGGTGGTACAGGTACCCTCGGTGGTAAACAGGCTTTTGGAGCTGCCCGATACCGATGACGGCAGCAGAGAGTTTATATTTTTGGAGGATATAATAAAGCATTTTGCCGACAAGCTTTTTGACGGATGCAGGGTGAGCTCCTCCTCGGCATTCAGGATAACCAGAAACTCCGACCTTGAAATAGACGAGGAGGACAGCCACGACCTGCTTGTCGAAATTGAGGAGTCCATAAAACGCAGAAAGTGGGGCGACCCTGTCCGACTGGAGGTGGAAAAGGATATAACCCCCAGTGCATTTGATTTTTTAAAAAACAGGCTGGAGCTTGATACGGACGATATATACAAAATAAACGGTGCAATAGACCTTACGGTTTACTTTAACGTTGCGTCGCTTGAGGGCTGCGGCGACCTGTGCGACAAGCCCATGCCTCCCGTCAGTGTAAAGGCATTCAGGGACAGGGATATTTTTGAAGCGATAAAGGAAAAGGATATTTTTGTACACCACCCCTACGAGTCCTTTGACAGCGTTGTAAACTTTGTAAAAACGGCTGCTGCGGACCCCGGCGTGCTTGCAATAAAGCAGACCCTTTACAGGGTATCGGGCAACTCCCCAATAATAAACGCACTTATACAGGCTGCCGAAAACGGCAAGCAGGTAACCGTGCTTGTGGAGCTTAAAGCAAGGTTTGACGAGGAGAACAACATAAACCGTGCCAGAAAGCTTGAAAAGGCGGGCTGCCATGTTGTTTACGGGCTTGTGGGCTTAAAAACGCACTGCAAGCTGTGTATGGTGGTGCGCAGGGAGGAGGACGGCATACACCGCTATCTCCACCTCGGCACGGGCAATTACAATGACAAAACCGCAAAGCTGTACACCGATATGGGTATGTTTACGGCTAAGGAAAGCTACGGTGCGGATGTATCAAAGCTGTTCAACGTGCTTACGGGCTATTCCAAAACCACTGCTTACAGCAGGATAGCCGCAGCCCCCACGGGCTTAAGGGAAATGTTTATACAAAATATAAGGCGTGAGGCGGAAAATGCAAAAAACGGCCGCCCTGCGCTTATACTTGCCAAAATGAATGCCCTTGTGGATAAGGGCATAATAAGCGAGCTTTATAAAGCCGCCGAGGCAGGCGTAAAAATAAAGCTTGTGGTAAGGGGCATATGCTGCCTGCGCCCCGGAGTTGAAAACGTGAGCGAAAACATAAGCGTTATAAGCATAGTGGGCAGATTTTTGGAGCACAGCCGCATTTATTATTTTGAAAACGGCGGCGAGCCAAAGCTCTATCTTGCAAGTGCAGACTGGATGCCCCGCAACCTTGACAGGCGTGTTGAGGTGGCGTTCCCCGTTGAGGATGAGGATGTCAAAAACGAGGTGCTTGAAATACTTAACCTTACCCTGAGCGATACCGTAAAGGCAAGGGAGATGAAAAGCGACGGAACATATAAACGTGTTGACGGCAGAGGCAAGGAGAGCATATGCTCGCAAATGGTCTTTTACGATATGGCTGTAAGAAAAAACACACCCGAGGCACAGCATGAACGTGATATGTTTATACCCCTCACAAAGCCTGAGTAAAAGAGAAGCTTGGTAAAATACGGTGATCAACTATGTACGATACAAAAAACAACTTTGCAGAGGGCAGGATACTTTCACATATAATGCGGCTGTCCATACCCATGATAACTGCACAGCTTATAAACATACTTTACAATATAATAGACAGAATTTTTATCGGGCATATGCCGTATGACGCCACAAACGCCCTTACAGGGCTTGGCGTGGCGTTCCCCATATGTACTGTAACCATAGCCTTTGCAAACCTTGTGGGCACGGGCGGAGGCCCGCTCTTTGCCATTGCAAGGGGCAGGGGCGACAACCGGGAGGCGGAAACGGTACTGGGCAACTGCTTTACCCTGCTTATAATTTTTGGCGTATTTATGGGTATTGCAGGCAGCATATTCAAGGACAGGCTGCTTTACCTGTTCGGCGCCAGCAGCGCCACCTTCGGCTATGCAAGAGATTATATACAAATTTATCTTTACGGCACAATTTTTGTTATGCTAAGCCTTGGCCTTAACTGCTTTATAACCGCACAGGGCTTTGCAAAATCGGGTATGGCAACGGTATCCATAGGCGCCCTCTCCAACGTTATACTTGACCCTATATTTATTTTTGTGCTTGATATGGGTATAAAGGGCGCTGCCTATGCAACGGTAATTTCGCAGCTGCTGGCATGTATGTGGACGCTTGCCTTCCTTTTGGGCAAACGCACGGAGTCAAAGCTTAGGGTGCGCAATATGCGCCTTGGCTCAAAGCGTGTAAAACGCATAATAGCACTGGGCATATCGGGCTTTACAATGCAGATAACAAACGGTGCGGTGCAGATAGTCTGCAACAAAAACCTGCTTATTTACGGAGGGGACATATATATTACGGCAATGACCGTAATAAACTCCGTAAGAGAGGTTGTACACCTTGTTGTAACGGGCATAAGCAGCGGTTCTCAGCCCATATTGAGCTTTAACTACGGCGCCGATAAGCCCCTGCGTGTAAAAGAGGGCATAAGGACAATGGCGGCAATACTGCTTATATATACAACTGCGGCATGGATACTTGTGATGATATTTGCGCCCCATACGGTGACCGTGTTCAACAAGGACGCATCTCTGCTGCCGATAGCGGTAAAGGCAATACATGTATATTTTTTCGGCTTTTTTATGATGGCTTTTCAGTTCACCGGGCAGACGGTTTTTCAGGCGCTGGGCAAAGCAAAATCCGCAGTGTTTTTTTCGCTTTTGCGCAAGGTGATAATAGTTATACCTCTCACCTGCCTGCTTCCTACGGTAAAAGCCTTTGGCGTATACGGTGTTTTTGCCGCAGAGCCGATCTCAAATTTTTTGGGCGGAGCAGCCTGCTTTATCACGATGTATTTTACTGTATATCGTAAAATGAAATAATGTATATTAAAAATACCTGTAATATTGATAAATAGTCACTTCTTTAAACCGTACAATTATTACCTTGTAAGGCCTTTGCATATATGTTAATATATATATATGATATATTAGGGCGGCTGTGGGGGAAGTTTTGTACAGTCTGCTCCATATTATAATAAAAATATGAAAGGAGTGGAAAGAATGGAATATTGGAAGAATATAGGCTCCAATATACGTACTCTCAGAAAAAGCAGGGGGCTTACAATGGAGGACTTGGCTTATGTTCTTGACATTGCTCCCGGATTTCTGGGACTTGTGGAAAGGGGCACCAGAGGCGTATCCCTCGCTAACCTCGCCAAAATATGCAGTTTCTTTGATGTTACGCTTGAAACCATGATAAGAGGCACGGTAACCCCCGAGCCATATGTACCCGAAAACGACACACTTAAAAGAAAGGCAAAGGATCTGGCTTTTTCTCTTACGGAAGAGGAAATAAAGATAGTTGTAAGCAATATGAAAAAGGTTATGGCTTACAAAAACCAACAGCATGAATAAACACACTACGGTTATATAAAGTAATTTACATAAAATAATGCTCCCTTGGATCGAGGGAGCATTTTCATGTCGAAAAAGTCCCTTTGGGACTTTTTCGAGAATAATCAGAAGTATAAACAGTTCATTCCGGCGGCTCTAAAGAGCCTTGAAACTCACTGTTTTCCTCGGCGGAAGTGAATTCCGCCTGCGGATTTTAGCCTGCGGCGCTTTGAGTTACTCGATTTGATAAGGTTTATACTGATTTTATCGGTAAACTGCGCCTGCCAAAGGAAAATATACATAAAGCGCCGCAGCAGCGGGACGACCCGTTTGCATTTGTGCGGCGCTTTTATTTTAATGCCGTTTGAATTTTAAAGCTTTGGTATAAAATCAAAGTAGGTCTGTACATCGGCATCGTTCATACATGCCTGTATTATCTCATGGCCGAGAGGATCAAGCTCGGGTGTATCAAACTGTTGGAGCTGCTCCTTAAAGAAGTCCGTAAGTATTTTTGCACCCACGTCGTAGCCCTCGTTGCCGAGCCTGTGCTGATGGTTTACCTGAAGCAGACCCTTTGGCACGTCGTTGCCGTCAATCTTCATAGATTTAAGCGCATAGCCGAGGATAGGGCACCTTGATTCATCAAGAGCCTCACGTCTGAACCTTGCGCCGCCCCTCCTTGAAAGGTACTCTCTTGTAGCCCACTGACCCGCAAAGCCTACCTTATAGTAGCCGATGTACTGGTTAGGGATAAGTATATACCTTGTGGAAGGCGTGTTGAGTATCTGCTGGAGCAGGAGGTTTGCCTGGTCGACCTTTTTGCCTGTTGCAAAAGGCCAGTAGGAGCCTACGCCCTCGCTCTTGAGCGCATTGCCGCTGTTATCCAAAATGGATGGGTTTGCAAAGCCTCTTGGCGCAACCAGCCTCCACAGCCAGCCCAGTGCAGGCGGAAGAATATGGAAAAGACCTATTATGCCGTAGCTTGGGTTTTCCTTTGTGGTGGGCGGAGTACGCACGCCAAAGCTCCTTACGTCTACCTCAACGGCACCGTTTACAATGTTGTTTTTAAGGCGCCTTGACATAATAAGCCTTGGGTTTGGACAAGGCACGCCCGGCTCATCCTCTATATGCTCCCATATAAGACAGGTCGAATCGGGTACAGCCTGCATATTAAGGAAGATGAGCGGTTCCTTTGGATGTATTGTTGAACCCTCCGTTTCGGGCTCGGTACCGTAGTGGTCTATATGGTTTACTCTTAAAAACCAACCGTTTTCCGCATCGGCAACAACAAGCTTGTTGCTGTTGTTCCTGAGTGATGGGTGAGCAAGCGCCATATCGTCCGTTACGGGGTGCAGCTCGGATGTATCTGCTATATTTACAAGGGTCTTTTCACCCGTTATGGTGTTTGTTGCAAGCAAAAGACGTCCATCGGATTCCCTGTGGAACGGCTCTGTCATCTCGGATTTGCCGCCGCCCGACGCACCCTCGTGCATGATGGTGAGCTCCAGCTCGTAAGGAGTGATTATCTTTACGGTGGAGGCATGGAGGGTCACCCATTTTTCACGCTCGCCTATATCGAGCAGTATGCTGTAAACGCCCTTCTTTGCCGATGGGCCCGGATAGAGGTTGTAGCTGAACACCTCCTGCATATTGTGCAGACGATTGTGTACAACTATCTGCTTGCCCTCAAAATGTGTATGACGGAAGGGAGGTGCAACATATATAACTCCTCTGGGTGCAAAGAAATTAGGCACCTTTTTTGCGGGTATAAAGCACTGCATATCCGCAAGCATTGCCGCGAAGCAGGCAGCATTTGTAGGCACTATGGCAATTGAAGGGTAGCCGAGCTTAAGATCCTCGTTGCCTGCATAAAAAGGCAGCACAATGAGGGAATCCCTGCTCTTTAACCACTCAAAGGTTTCCTTGCGCACGCCCTCAAAGGGCACACCAAACCTTTCCTCATAGGTGGGCTTGTCGGTTGGGTAGCTGTCCGCAATGACCATTGAGTGAGGGTCACGGCGGCGCATTGCCTTGTCGTCAAAGTTTACTACCATGCCGTTTTTACAGCTTGTTACATAAGCTTCACGCACAGGCTTGCCGTTTACATCAAAGGTAACGTCATAGGTTTTGTTTTCCTTACCGCCGAACGACAGCTCAAAAAGATGTTCTCTGCTTTCGGGTACTATAACCTCGGGTACGGCTTTTAAAATGTCCGTAACGCACTGAGGAAGATCCATCTTGTTAATGATCGGGTTCTTCATAAAATAACCTCCTTAAATAATATTTTTATATAAATCAATCCTAATCAGAAATGCTTTTTGGAAGATCCAATGGGTAAATCCAACCGGAAAGAAAATATGCTTCTGCACGGTTATAAATGCTTAACACAGCGCAGCCTTTAACAATGAATGACGGCAGAGCAAAAATTTCATAACAGAAATTTTGAACAAATTTCAACATTCTACCATAATCATTTAACTATATCATTCATAATTTTACCACTAATTACGGCAAAATGCAAGCAAAAGACATTCATTTTAAATAATTTATTTATAATCACCATAAATAGGCTCAAAAACCTTTGTAAATAGGTAATTTTTTAATAATTTTATATAATTTTAAGCGGTGCGGAGGGTCAAAAATTGTGCTAAAAATTGTCTGACAATTGCAACAGGATAAAAAAATTCAATCATTTTGACGCTTGGCATTATCCGCAGCCCGTAAAAAACGGCTGCCGTTACAAAACAGCAGCCCTCCTTGGCAAACAAACCCGAAAGCCTGCATTGACCGCAGGCATATATAATAATTCTATACAGGGAGCATTGTTGCTCCGCTGCCTTGTGCTATATCTTAATGCGCCTTTTTACGCCGTAGCGGGGAGCCACATACATTTTTATATCTCCGCCTATTACGGCGCCCTCCGCCTCAAGTGTGTTTTTGACGGTTTCAAAGGCAAGTACGGGGGTATTGTTTTCATTGCTTAAATGCCCCAGAAATATGTATTTAAGCTTGCCCGATACAGTATCACGCAGCATTTTGCCGCAGTTTTCATTGCTGAGGTGCCCCAGATCGCTCAAAACACGCTGTTTGAGATAATACGGATAGGGACCCTTTTTGACCATATCCACGTCATGGTTGCTCTCTATAAGCAATATGGTGCTGTCATTTATGTTTTCCTTTACCTCATCGGTAATATGCCCTATATCGGTCGCAACGGTTATTTTTTCCACCCCGTCGGTTATGGTGTATCCTACGGGCTGAGCCGCATCGTGCGGTATTGCAAAGGGTTTTATCATAAGGTCGTTTATGATAAGCGTTTCCCCCGCATATACGGTGTTGCGGCAGCCGTAATTTATTTTGCCCACCTTTTCGGGCATATTTGCCCATGTGCCCTCGGTAGCGTATACGGGTATATTGTACCGTCTTGACATAACGCCCAAGCCGTCAACATGGTCATTGTGCTCATGCGTAACAAGCATGGCATCTATATCGCAGCCTGTAAGCGACAGCTCTCCAAGCCCCGCCTCTATGCGCTTGCCGCTGAGGCCTGCGTCTATAAGCAGCCTTGTGTGGCCCGAGGCGGCATAGATACAGTTGCCGCTGCTTCCGCTGGCAATACTGGCAAACTCCAGCCTCATATCTCCACCCTTACTCTTTCTATGTCGGCGCCTATCGAGCGCAGCTTAAACTCTATCTTTTCATAGCCTCTGTCTATGTATTTTACATTGCCTATATGTGTTTCGCCCTTTGCGGCAAGCCCGGCTATAACAAGCGCCGCACCCGCACGCAGATCGGTGGCGTTTACCTCGCCGCCCGTAAAGCTGTCCACGCCTCTTATTGTGGCAACTCTGCCGTCAATGGATATGTCGCAGCCCAGGCGCCTTAACTGGTTTACATACTGAAAACGGTTTTCCCACACGTTTTCGGTAAGGGTGCTGACACCCTTTGCCTTTGCAAGCGCCGCCGACATCTGCGGCTGCAGATCCGTGGGGAAGCCGGGGTAAGTCATGGTTTTTACATTTACCGCTTTTAATATGCCGTCCGATATGACCTCCACAAAGTCGTCGCCCTCTATAATGCGGCAGCCCATTTCCTCCAGCTTTGCCGAGAGCGAATCCATATGCTTGGGTATAATGTTTTTAACCGTGACATCGCCGCCGCATGCCGCTGCGGCAAGCATATATGTACCTGCCTCTATCTGGTCGGGTATTATCATATATTCGGCGCCGCTGAGGCTTTCAACACCGTGTATCCTTATAACATCGGTGCCTGCGCCCCTTATTTTTGCGCCCATCATATTGAGAAAGTTTGCCGTATCAACTATGTGAGGCTCCTTTGCCGCATTTTCAATAACGGTGGTGCCGTCCGCCCTTGCAGCGGCTATCATAAGGTTTATGGTAGCGCCTACCGAGGCGGTATCCAAAAAAATGTTGGCACCGTGCAGCCTTTCCGCACTTAGCCTTATGACCTCGCCGCCCCGCTCCTCTATGACCTCGGCGCCCATTGCCCTGAAGCCCTTTAAATGCAGGTTTATCGGCCTTGAACCAAAGTTGCAGCCGCCCGGCATGGCAACAACTGCCTTTTTAAAGCGCCCGAGCAGTGCGCCCATAAGATAATAGGACGCCCTTATCTTGCGCACGGATTCGTCCGTTGCCTCCCATTTATCCACAAACGACGAGTCTATCTTAAGTGTACGCTCATCCAAAAATTCGCATACAGCCCCCAAAGCGTTAAGAGTTTTTACAAGGCTTGTAACATCCTCTATGCAAGGCAGATTTTCTATTACGGAAACACTCCCGGACATAATTGCCGCAGGTATTATAGCAACAGCTGCATTTTTTGCGCCGCTTATGGCAACCTCGCCCTTAAGCTGGCGCTGACCGCGTATAACCAACTGATCCATCAAACTACGCACCTTTCAAGCTTACTGAAGTAAACAACGATTTTATCAATCCATTATGATATTATAACATTAAAAAAACAAGTTTAAAAGGGGTTTTTTAAAAAAATATACGATTCGGCAAAAATTTTTTAAATTTTGCAAAAAATAAAGAAAAATGTTAAAAAATTAAAATATTACTTACAAATTTACATAGCCCTGCAGTGCAAAAAACCCATTGACTTACCCGAAAGTATGGAATATACTTATTGCAAAGGGAGGTAATTGTATGAAAATTTCTACCAAGGGTAGGTATGCTCTGCGCCTTATGCTGGACTTGGCAATGCAGCCCAGCGGAGAGTTCATCCCCCTTAAGCTGGTGGGTGAGAGGCAGAATATATCCATAAAATATCTTGAACAGATAATAAATATACTTGTCCGTGCCGGTTATGTAAGAGGAGTGAGAGGCTCAAAGGGCGGCTATAAGCTCACCTCCCCGCCCGAAAACTATACCGTAGGCATGATACTGCGCCTTACCGAGGGCAGCCTTGTGCCCGTTTCCTGCCTGGAGGACGAGGTAAACACCTGCCCCCGCTGCAGCGAGTGCATCACCCTGCCCGTATGGAAAAAGCTGTATAAGGCAGTATCGGACGTTGTGGACAACATAACGCTTGCCGATATAATTGCGGATGCCGAAAGCGGAAACGACTATGTAATATAAAAAATAAGGCTCGGACTGCCAAAAGGCTTATTTATCAAATAAAAATTTTAAAGGGGATGCCGCTTTATGACATCCCCAATTTTTATGTATTCACAGAGTCGGTGTGTACGGTATTTTGGCAGTTTATTTCCTCCCTCCGGGCTACGACTGTTTTAAGCATATCTTCAAGCCCTTCCAGTTTTGTTTTTTCCATTTTTTCTATTATGCTCTTCTTGGGCTTGGTTTCGGGGTGCTTTGGTACAAAAACCGTGCAGCAGTCCTCATAAGGACGTATGGATATGTCATAGGTACCTATTTTTCTTGCAATATCCACAATATCCTGCTTGTCCATAGCGCACAGCGGCCTTAAAACGGGCATTGAGGAGGCTGCGCTGTCTATGGCGTTTATTGCCTCCATTGTCTGGCTTGCCACCTGCCCTATGCTGTCGCCCGTCACAAGTGCAAGCGAGCCCGTTTCAAGAGCTGTAAGCTCGGCAGACCTCAGCATGGCACGCTTTAAAAACAGGGTTATCTTTTCCGGAGGCACACTCTCGTATATTTTGAGCTGAACCTCGGTAAACGGTATTACAAAAAGCTTTACTCCGCCCGTAAATACGGCTAATCTTTGGGCAAGGTCAATTACCTTTTGCTTTGCTCTCTCGGAGGTGTAGGGCGGTGAATCAAAGTAAACCGCTTCTATCTCCACGCCACGCCTTGCAACGGTAAATGCCGCAACGGGGCTGTCGATACCGCCGCTCATCAGCACTGTCGCCCTGCCCGAGCTGCCAGTTGGCAGGCCGCCGACCGCCTTTATAAAACCGCAGTATATGTAAATGCTGTTCCTTATCTCTATATATATGACTGCCTGCGGGTCATGCACATCCACCCTAAGCCCCTCAATATCGCTGTTTAATATATAGCCGCCTACGGCAGCTGATACCTCGTTGCCGGTGAGCGGATATTTTTTGTCGGAGCGCTTTGTAATTGCCTTAAAGGATATGTTGCCCGAGGGATACTTGCTTTTGAACACCTCGTAACCCAGCCTCTGCAAATGCTCTATGCTGCGCTCCTCCGTTTCCGTACAGGGGCATACCGCCGTAACGCCAAGGGTGGTCACCACACGGGGTATCACCTCGTCATAGTCAAACTCCCCCTCCTCGTTTACAACAAGCAGCCTGCCCTGCTCCTTGTATACACGGTAGCCCGGCAGATCCGCCAGCCTGCCTATTATGGTTTTTATGAGCCTGTTTTCCACAAGATAGCGGTTGCTGCCCCTTGTGGCTATCTCTCCGTATTTTACAAGCAAAACATTGCGCATATTGTCCTCCCTTAAATATACTTTTCAGCCTCTCTTATACCGAGCTTATCCATATCCTTACGGTACTTTTCAATAAATTCTCTTACCCGGACGGGATTTGTTTTGGAATATTCTCTAAGGCTCCAGCCTATTGCCTTATTTATAAAAAATTCCCTGCTGCCGAGATTGTTTAAGATTATCTTTTCAAGCAGTGCGGTGTCGGTTTTATCCTTTCTTGAAAGCTGACAGTCTATCGCCGTTCTGCGGAGCCATATATCCTCGTCGAGTGACCAGTCGAGCATAAGCGTATTTATCCTTTCGTCCGTCAGACCTATATCTCCGACTATAGTATCAAAGCCGTCCACCGTGTCCCACCAAGATTCCGTCTGTATATATCTTTTTATACGGGGCACATCGTCATACGCAAGACGACCGCCGACCGCCGCAAGAGCATCTATAACAAAGTACTTAAACTCCCTGTGACTGTCCGAATAGCACCTGTCCAAAACATCATAGCACGCCCTGCCGCCGCTTTTTATTTCTTTTATTATATCATTGTAAAGCGCCCTGCGCTCCGGAGTGGGCAGACCGTAAAAAGCAAACCGGTTTTTCATATAAGCCGACATTTTTTTTGCCTTATTATCGTCCGCCTCTGCCTCGAACCTCCGATTTAATTCCGCATAAATATTCATTTGTTTTACCTCGTGTAATGTCTTGTTTTTACGCAATAACCAAGCTTAGGCTTGCTCCTGCGGATCTGATATATTGCAGAGGCTGTTATATAAGCTCAATTTTTAATGTTTTATCAAGCCCCTTTGCAAGAGCCTCCAACGTACTTATGCTTGGTACGCAGGCGCCGCTTTCAATACGGCTTATGTTTGACTGTCTTATTCCCGACAGCTCGGATAACTGCTTTTGCGTCATATTTTTTTCACTTCTGGCGGCAATCAGCATTTTTGCGATCTGATATTCCGTTTCGGATATTTCCCATTCCCTTTTAAAATTTTCATCCTGCATACTTTCATTCAAAATTTCTTCAAAGTCATTCATATTTTGCTCTCCTTTCATAATCTCTTTTATACTCCTCGGCTTTTTTCAGTTCCGATTCGGGAGTTTTTTGAGTTTTTTTAACAAAACCGTTTGTCATTATTATTTTATTGCCTACAAAGAAAAAATATAAAATTCGGGAAATATCGGAACCCTGTTTTATCCTTAGCTCAAATATGCCGTCTTTTAACTGTTTTGAATACGGTTCCCTAAGCTCTGTGCCAAAATCCTGCAATAATTGTATATTTCTGAGTACCTTTACCTTCATTTTAGGCTGCAGCTGTCTGATAAAATCAGCAACAGGCTTAGTATTATCTTCTTTTTGATAAAATATTATTTCAAATTTCAATATAAAAGACCTCTGTATAATAATATTTTATTCCTTTTAAGGAATATTGTCAATACTTTTATCTGGGGCGAAAACGTCTTAACACGGGCACGGTTTTTTTGATGACATCTGCCGTTCTTTCCGCCTCCTCGGGGGTGTTCAGCTCCGAAAAGCTGAGGCGTATATTGTTTTCGCCCCTGCCGTCTATGAGCAGATCCACTATCTTCTTTTTCTTTTTTATGCGTGACGAGCATGCCGAACCCGTTGCAATATATATTCCCTCGTTTTCGAGCGCATGCAGCAGCACCTCGCCCTTTATGCCCTCAAAGCTCAAATTGAGTATATAAGGGCTGCCGTTTTCTCTATCTCCGTTTACATAAACGCCGTCAAGCCCGTCAAGCGCCCTTAAAAGGGTATCCTTTACCGCCTTTACCCTGTCACGGTTAACAGCCATATCCTTTGCCGCAAGCTCGGCGGCAAGCCCGAAGCCTATTATGGAGGCTGTGTTTTCCGTACCGGGTCTGAAGCCTTTTTCCTGTCCTCCGCCAAAGTGCAGGCTTTTAATGTTTGAGCCTTTTTTAATATACAGCGCTCCCACGCCCTTTGGCGCATGTATCTTGTGACCGCTTACGGTTACGGCATCCGCACAGACCGGTATGGGATGCTTGCCGAATGACTGTACGCAGTCGGTATGAAAAAGGCAGGACGGATTTGCCGCCTTTACGGCTGCGCAAAGCGCCGCAATATCCCGTACAGTGCCCACCTCGTTGTTTACGTGCATAAGACTGACAAGCACGGTGTCCTCTCTTACAGCCTCTTTAAGCGCCTCGGGAGAGATATAGCCCATCTCGTCGGTTTTAAGATAGGTGACCTCAAAGCCCTCCTCCTCAAGCTGCTTAAAGCTGTCGGTAACGGAGGGGTGCTCTATCTCGTCCGTTATAAGGTGCATGCCCCTGCGCCTTGCCGCCCTTGCGGCGCCCAAAACGGCGGTGTTGTTTGCCTCCGTGCCGCCCGAGGTAAAATATATCTCGTCGGCGTTTACCTTAAGCGCAGCCGCTATCTGCCGCCTTGCCCTGTTCATAAGCTTTTCCGTTCTGAAGCCTTCGCTGTGCAGGGACGACGGGTTTGCATAGTCCTCCCTAAGCGCCTTGTATACTGCCTCCAGAACAGGCTCGGTGAGCTGTGTTGTGGAGGCATTGTCAAAGTATATCATTTTTGTTCCTCCAATTCATAAAGCAGTATGGCTGCCGTAACAAGCCCTGCCGTTTCCGTGCGCAGTATGCGTTTGCCAAGAGTAATGCCAATAATGCCGTCATCTGCGGCAAGGGCTGCCTCACCCTGTGAAAAGCCGCCCTCGGGGCCTATGAAAACGGCTATGCTACTGCCGTCAAAGCTCCTTACAAAGCTTTTTATGCCTTTTTCGGTTTCGTTTTCGTAGGGTATTATCCTGCCGTCGCATTTTCGGCTCTCCTCAACGGCACGAGAAAAGCCCACGGGCATTTCTATCTTTGGTATGCGCCCTCTGCCGCACTGCTTTGCCGCCGCCTCGGCTATGCTCTGCCAGCGTTTTACCTTTTTTTCTTCCTTGCCGTCAAGCTTTACCACCGAAAACTCTGTTTTGACGGGCACTATCCTGTTTACGCCTATCTCAACGCATTTTTGTATTATAAGCTCCATTTTGTCGCCCTTGGGCAGCCCCTGGTAAAGCGTTATATCCGTTTTGGGCTCCGAGGCGGAGGCTGAGGCGGAATTTATTTTTGCCGTGACCCTGCGTCCGCTTACCTCTTCAAGCGTGCAGTAATAATCCGTACAGCTGCCGTCGCATACCACTATTTCATCGCCCGTTTTGCTCCTTAAAACATTTGCTATGTGGTTTGCGTCGGTGCCCTCTATTACAATCATATCTCCGTTTATCTGTCCGTTGTATGCAAAAAACTTAGGCATTTTATACCTTCCTTTTTCCCGTTATGCTTACCCATTCGTCCCTGTAAAGGGTTTCGGTCACCTCCATGCCGTTTTCCTCAAAGGCACGGTATACATCCTCCACTCTCTCCCTTATTATGCCGGACGATATAAATATACCGTCCCTTTTAAGCAGCCTTGGCACCAAAGGAGAGATGGCGCAGATAACGTCTGCTATGATGTTTGCGACCACAACATCGTATTTTTCGTATCCCATTTCGTCCTGCAAAGCGGTATTGTCAATAACATTGCCGCTTGTAACATAGTATCTGTCTTTGCCTATGCCGTTAAGAGAGGCATTTTCATATGCCGCCTTTACCGCATTTGCGTCTATATCCACCGCAAAGGCGCTTTTTGCGCCGAGCAGCAGGGCTATCACCGACAATATGCCGCTGCCGCAGCCGAGGTCGGCAACAACACTCGTATCGGTTATGTATTTTTCAAGCTGTACCATACAAAGCTGCGTTGTCTGGTGCAGACCCGTACCGAAAACATGGCCCGGGTTTATGTTGAAGACGGCTCTGCCGTCCGGATTTTCCGCCTCTTCCCACACGGGCTTTACAAGCAGTCTGCTGCCTACCGTAAACGGCTTGTAAAAATCCTTCCATTTGTTGAGCCATTCCTCATCGTTTAGGTTGGATTTTGTTTCTATCGCCAGCCTGCCCAGGTCAAGCCCCGTATCTACGCTCTTAAGACGGTTTACAGCCTCACGCACCTGTATCAGCATTTCCTCTCCGTAGGGGTTGTCGCTTACATATATTATAAGGCGTGTTTCCTCGGGAGGCTTGTTCATAAGCTCCTCATCGACATAGTCCCAAAATTGGGATGAGGTTTTCAGGTATTGCTTAAGCTCGTTGTCATCCTCCACCTGTATGCCCGTTATGCCGCAGTCAAGAAGTACGGCGCTCACAGGCTCTATGCCCTCTGTTGTTGTATATATACTGACCTCTGTCCATTCCATAAAAAAGCTCCTTTCATACACTGTCCCATTTTATAATATTTTAACACATACACCTGCCAAAGACAATAAGGGTTTGACGTATTTAAAGAGTAACTAAAAAGGTATAGCGCAAAAAATTAATTTGTATTTTTAAGCAAAAAGGACTGCCTTAAAATAACAAAATTTATTTTTAGGCAATCCTTTTATATTAAAATATATTTTGCTGTTGAACCGTAAGCGCTCCTTTACCGCTTTTATTACCTACTCCTGCTCCTCGTTTATACGTCTATCCATTATTTTGCGGTATTCCTTATCCCATGCCTGGGCAATGAGCTTGTGTCCCTCGGGTGTTATATGTATGCCGTCAAGGGTCATAAGGCTGGCGTCTGCCTTGTTAAAGACATCCCACAGCTTTACAAGCCCCGTATTGTATTCCTCCGCAAGGGAATCCACTATATTTACAAAACGCTTTGTAACAAGCATCCAGTTATACAGCTTTTTGGGGTACGCCATAATAAACGGTTCCATAAGTATAATATCAGCCTGCGTATTTTCCCTTGTCATTTCAATTACATTTGTATAGCTTTCCTTAAACCTTTTTTCCACATCGGGCATACCCTTCATACAATCTATTACCTCGTTGATGCCTACCAGTATGGTAACAACGCCGGGGTCGTAATCGAGGCAGATGGACTGCCATATTCTTTCAAGATCGTATATTTTATAACCGTTTGTGCCCTTATTGAGCATAAGGCAGGTAGGGTAAATATCCATAAGGTAATTTATATAGTCACCGCAGTGGGTTATGCTGTCACCGGCAAATATCAAAATATTGTTCAAATAGGTTCACCTCTGTCAAGGGCAGCTTATGTGCCGCCTCAAAAACATATAATAATGATCCGCATTTTGGATATGCTTACGAAACATTATACTCCTTTCGGGTGAAAATTACAAGTAAATTATTATATTTGTAACCATATTGTGATATTAAGCCCCCGTATACCGTTATTGGCAGCCGTCCTTGAGATCGCAGGTTTTAAGCCCGGCAGCAATTATCGGCCCCAGATATGAAGCTATGACCGCCTTTACAAGGTCTATAGCCATAAACGGCATTACACACACCGCAAATGCCTCCTTTAAGCTTACCTCCTGCGAAAAGGCAAACCATAAAACCGAAAACGCATATGTAATAAAGCCCGAGATATATATGCCTGCCGCCTGTATAAACCTGTGTCCCTTAAAATGCTTTACCGCAAGCGCCGACAAAACGCCCGTAAAGAAAAACCCTATAAGATTGCCGCCCGTAGGCCCCAAAAGCTTGCCCAAGCCTCCCGTAAAGCCCGAAAACACGGGCAGACCCGCAATGCCAAGCAAAAAATATATCGTATAGCTCCAGAATGTACCCGATACACCCACAACATAGGCGCACAGAAAAATTACCAGATTGGTAAGCGAGATAGGCATAGGGCCTATCGGTACGGACATCGGCCCCAGAATGCACATAACAGCCGACATAAGAGCATATGTTGTCATCTTTTTTGTATTTAAACCGTTTTTCATTATTGCCTCCCGTGATGGTTTTATACGGGCAATTTATACCCTTTAGGCATAAATACGCCCCGTTTGATTTGCTACGGGATGTATTATAGCATTTTAGGCAGATATTGTCAACCAAATAATTTTTAAATTATGGTTTACAATACCCATGCAGGCTTTTATATATTGAATTTTAAGCCTCCGTGCAATATAAAAAAGTTGATAATAATGCACGGATATGCTATAATCAACCTATCACAATAAGCGGATTCGGGGTATGTATATGGACGAAATTAAAATACCGGAGGCGGCAGCCCTGATAATAGAAAGGCTTAACAATGCAGGCAGGGAGGCATATATCGTAGGCGGGTGTGTGCGTGACTGCCTGCTTGGCAAAGCACCAAAGGACTGGGATATAACCACTTCGGCGCTGCCTGCGGAGGTAAAAGCGCTTTTTGAGCATACCTACGATACGGGTATAAAGCACGGTACCGTAACAGTGCTTATAAAAGGAGAGAGCTGCGAGGTGACCACCTACCGCATAGACGGTGAGTACACCGATAAACGCCACCCCGACAGCGTTATTTTTACCGATAAGCTGGAGGGCGACCTTGCCAGACGTGACTTTACCATGAATGCCGTTGCATACAGCCCCAAAACAGGCTTTGTGGACAGATTCGGCGGTATAGGGGATATAAAGTCGGGCATTATACGTGCGGTGGGAGAGCCTGCCGAGCGTTTTAACGAGGATGCGCTGCGCATGATGCGTGCTTTGCGCTTTTCTGCACAGCTCGGCTTTGAAATAGAGGGCAAGACCTTTGATGCGATAGCCCAAAATTCGGCACTTATAAAAAATGTAAGCCCGGAGAGGATAAGGGACGAGCTTTTTAAGCTGCTTTTATCACCAGATCCGCTTAAGATATATTCCCTTAAGCAAACGGGTATACTTGACTGTGTGCTGCCCCTGCTCTCTGCGCTGCTGGAGGAAAGGCACGAGGAGATAAAGCGCTGTATCGGTCTTGTACCGCCCGACATAGCAAAAAGGCTTGCACTGCTGCTGTACAGTCGGGATAAAAAAAGCATTGAAGGCTTTTTGCGTGCTCTAAGGGCAGACAACAAAACCATAAAGGATATAGCTACCCTTTCGGGATATATGAAAATACAAAACGATTTTTCACCGTACGGCATAAGAAAAATAATATGTGATACATCCCCTGCCATGGCAGCGGACATCATAGATATGCAGGGCATTTTGACCGATGAGGACACATCCTCATATAAAAATATTTTAAAAGCTGTAATTGACAACGGAGAATGCTGCTCCATGGCGGAGCTTGCAGTAAACGGCACCGATCTTAAGGCGCTGGGAGTTGCGGACGGCAGGCAGCTGGGTGAGCTGCTTAAAAAATGTCTTGACGAGGTCCTTAAGGATCCCGGTAAAAACAACAGGGAATATCTTATAAAGGAGGTATGCAATATATGTACGCATTGATAACGGGTGCAAGCAGCGGTATAGGCAGGGATATGGCAAGGCTGCTCGCAAAAAAGGGTTACGGCCTTATTCTGGTGGCAAGGAACAGGGCTGCGCTCAACTCTCTTGCAGCGGAGCTTGATACCAAGACAATTGTTGTGCCAATGGATCTGAGCAAGCGCAAAAATTGCTTTAAGCTTTACTATATGTTTAAGGATAAGCCTGTGGATATACTTATAAACGATGCGGGCTTCGGCATCTTCGGCAGATTTTACAAAACCTCCCTGCCAAAGGAAATGGATATGGTAAATGTCAACATATGCGCCGTCCACATACTGACCAAGCTGTTTTTGAGAAAAATGCTTAAGCAAAACAGGGGATATATACTCAACGTCGCAAGCCTTGCGGCATACTGCCCCGGACCGCTTATGAGCACCTATTATGCCACAAAGGCGTATGTACACAGCCTTACCCTTGCCGTAAACGACGAGATAAAGGCAAGCGGCAGAAATGTGCATATTTCGGTGTTCTGTCCCGGCCCCGTGGAAACGGAGTTCAACAACAGGGCAGGCGTTAAATTTTCCGCAAGGCCTATAAGCAGCAAGTTTGCGGCATTTAAAGCGATAGAGGGTATGTTTGAGGGCAAATGTGT
The DNA here is from genome assembly GCA_947591605.1 of uncultured Clostridia bacterium. GTDB lineage: Bacteria > Bacillota > Clostridia > Lachnospirales > CAG-274 > CALWRD01. Next base: position 132,788 of record CANQDF010000002.1, read on the forward strand.
TATCTTTCCCCGTGCAAACGATGCGGCTGTTGCGGCAGCGGCGTCTGTGGCACCGTCGGAGGTGGCAGCTTATGTTTGCAGACATATACAGATCAAGAAAACGGGTAAATAACTTGGGGGGGGTGTTGTTTTGCAACACCCCCCCTGAATGAAATGCCGGCATTTCATTCATTTTTTTTACAAAGAATAAAGAGATTCGTGCCAGCCAAAGGCTGGCGACTCCCTCTTTTCCTCGGACGGGCAAAGCTCGTCCTGCGGATTTTAGCCTGCGGCGCCAAAGTTACTTTAAGGTATTCTGCAAGCAACCTTATCTAAAATTCCATTTTTTATTGAATAATTTAGTTTTGCGACTGCTCCTTTTGAAGCCGCCCGCCTTTTTCCTGCGTCAAGTGTGAGCAAGTCGGTCGTTTCAAGCCCCGACTTAATTTTATATAAAAATTTACAAAAAAGGTATTGACAATATTTTGGGTTAAGTGTATTATACTAAGTAGTACAGTTAATACACTTAATACAGTTTGCCCCGAATCTGCGGCAAACCGAGGCTGTACAGTGGAGAGAAAAGGAGGAAAGCTATGTTCAGACCCGATTTTAAAAGCAGTGTTCCCATATATGAGCAGATAATAGCCCAAGCAAAGGAATACGTGCTTAAGGGCTATTTAAGCCCCAACGACCCGCTGCCGTCCATACGCAAGCTTGCGGTAATGATAGACGTAAACCCCAACACGGTGGCAAAGGCGTATAACGAGCTGGAAAGGCAGCACATAATAGTTACAATAAGGGGCAAGGGGACCTTTGTGTCGGAAAACCCTATGACGGATATGCGTGAGCAGAGTATATTTGTTGACAAATTAAAGCCCGTTGTGGCGGAAATGCTGCTTGCGGGTATGTCGGGGGAAGAAATTTTAGGCTGTGTGGGCGAGGTTATAGGCAGTCTTGACCCCACAGGGAAGGGAGAGTAGTATATGCTTAAAATAGAAAACATAAGCAAGAGCTTCGGCGGCTTTACGGCTGTCAAAAATGCTTCCGTAAGCGTGGAGGCGGGCAGCATACACGGCATCATAGGCGAAAACGGTGCGGGCAAGACCACCATAATAAAATGCGCCTCGGGCATTTACAAGCCCGACAGCGGTCAGGTGCTTGTAAACGATATGCCCGTATACGATAATCCGCAGGCAAAATCGCTTATAGGCTATGTTGCCGACAGCAACGCCTACTTCGGCATGTATACGGTAAAGCAGATGGTGCGTTTTTACAAGGGCATTTACAAAACCTTTGACGAAAAACGTTTTAACGAGCTCAACGAGGTGTTTGCGCTTGAACCTAAAAAGAGGATAAGTCAGCTCTCAAAGGGTATGCAGATGAGGCTTGCGCTTATGCTCAATATGAGCATACACCCCAAGGTGCTGATACTTGACGAGCCCACCAGCGGGCTTGACGCCATAGCAAAAAACGCTTTTAACGAAATGCTGATAGATATGGTGGACGAGGAGGGTACGGCGGTGTTTATATCCTCGCACCATTTAAGCGAGCTGGAGAGGCTGTGCGACGCCGTATCGCTTATAAGAAACGGACATATCTACTGGCAGAGTGGGCTGGATGATATAAAAAGCAGTGTTAAAAAGATACAGGCAGTACTTAAAAAGGAAACGGACTTCAAGGGAATAGACGGTATTTTAAATGTTGAAAGAGTGGGCAGCATATACCGTATAATAGTGTCCGATTACAGCACGGAAACCCAAAAGCAGCTTGAGGCGATGGGCGCATCCATAGTGGAGGAGATAGGTATGAGCCTGGAGGAAATATTCATCTACACCACCAAGGCGCAGGAGCACAGGCAGGTATAAAGGGGAGGAGAGTATATGAATTCTATATATAAAAGATATTTTATAATTACCCTCATCGGTCTGCTGCTCTGCCTTGGCATGGTGATAAACAAGCAAACGGTCAACGTTTTGTCCGCAGTGGACAAGACAAACGAATATGTGCGGGCAAACGGCACTCTTGACGGGCTGCGCTGCAAGGGTCTGAGCACCGTTGTGATAGACGGCGACTCAATGCATTACTATGCGGACCTGAATGAGCCGATACATACGGACGAGGGAAAAAAGACGCTGCCCGATTTTTATTATACCGCAATGAGAGTAAATTACGGTATAGGCAGCTACGGCATAGGCAGCAATATATGGCTTTTGCTTGCACTTATGACGGTAGTATTTTACATATACGAGAGAGGGTCAAGCACAGCGGACTTTTGCGCCTCGCTGCCCGTAAGGCGCAGGAGCATGTTCCTTGCAAAGCTTGCGGGGCTGCTTGTTATAGTGCTTGCCGCCGAAGGCGCAAGGCTGTGGACGGTAAAGCAGTACAACATAAGGCTTGACGACTGTATACAGACCCTTAAAATACTGGGCATGGATTCAAAGTATATAGCGGAAAACGTAATTTCCATCGACACAGGCATAAGGGTGAACAATATGCTTTCAATAGCGCTTTCCGCAAGCGTTTTGCTGCTGCTTGCGGAGCTTACGGGCAAGGCGTATCTGCCTCCGTGCATATTTGTGCTTGCGGTGCTTGCGGTTGCCGGTTCGCTGGCAGGGCTTAAGGGCTTTATAAAAAATTACAGCGGTTTTATACCCGACAAGGGAGTTGTGATCGGCATAAGAGAGATAAAACACAGTATCAATACGGACAAAAGAGGTATAGTGATCCTGCTTGTGCTCTTTGCTGTATCGGCGCTGTGGGGGCTGTTTATTTCCGGCAGGGGAGATATATCCCGCAGGGACAGCATATTCCGCTTTGCTTGGGCGGAAAGGCTTGCCCTTGCGTGTATATCGGTATGCGCTGCCCTTTGCAGCTACTATATTTTGTCCCTTATGAATTTAAATTACAGGCTGAACATGGCGGCGGCGCTCTGCGCAATGGCTTTTGCTGGTGTTGTCGCACTGTTTGTAAGCAAACGTATCATTTTATTGTTAGGCAGGTGATAGTGTGAGAGTTGTAAGTGTTTTTGCGGATGAGTTCAAGCGCACATCGTGGATAATTTTTGTTGTGATATTTTGTATGTTTCTTTCCGGGCTTAATATAGCGGACTGCATGAACAGCAATTTCAATGGGCTTATACAGGGGCATTGGTTCAGGGATTGGGTAAATACCGTAAGCTGGTATCTGCCCGTGCCGCTGCTGCTCACCCTTTGTCAGAAGAGGGGCTCGGGCGAGGACTTCTGGGGCAGTATGCCGTATACGGTAAACGGGCTTTATTTTTGCAGGCTTGCCTACGGGCTTTTGTTTATACTTTTAACGGGGCTGGCGCAGCTTTTGTTATCGTGTGTCATGATACACAGCTATGCCTTTCTTGTTGAGGATTTGGGTTATCTGGGCTTCAATACCTACGGTTTATACACTCTGCCGCTTTTTATCAGCGTAAACTGCGGTGTGTATATAATAACGCAAACGCTGTTTATGCTTTTTAACAACCGTATTCTGGCAAGTGCGGCGGTATTTTTGCTTGCGCTTATACCCGAGCTGTTCATAGCCCCCTTTTCATGGTTTTTCGGCTACAGTGAGGCCATGGACAGCTTGTGCGAGGCTAAGTATCGTATAATGTACGGTATGTTTGATTATATACCCGATACGGCATTAAGCACAGGCACAATTATCTATACGGTATTTATATTTGCAATGCTTGTGCTTGGCATATATTTAAACAGAAAAAACAACCAAAGAGGAAATTCCGCTTTGGTCTATAACAAGGCTGTAAATATCATGCTTATTGTGCTTGTCGTATTTTTTGCGCTTAACATTGCGGATGTTATATTTGTACAAGGAGGGGTGTTCTGATATGAAAAAGCTTATTATACCTCTTATACTGTGTCTTATGCTGAGCGCCTGCGGATATGTAAAGTACGGTGCGGACGATGCCGAAGCGGAAGAAAACAATATGGAAATTGACGAGGATTACAAGGCGGCTGTCGAGAGGGCTGAGATACTTTCCGAAAACTATGACAGTGAAAAGGGGCTTACGGCGGCGCAGAAAAAGCTGTTGGCCGAGGAATACGAAAAAGTGGACGGCATTAAATTTATACAGCACAGCAACGGCAGGGATGTCAAGGTGTACAGGCACAAGGACGAACCAAGCATTTATCTGCTCTATGACGGCTTTTGGCTCACTTGCGTAAAGGGTACGTATACTATGCCGGGGGAATGCAGTGATATGTACGATACGCTTGAGGATACCGGGTTTAAACCCTTTGACTGGAACAGGGGCTTAAACGGCAAGGGCGTTGTAATATGCGAAAATACGGAGTTTACCGTTGCCGACTTTAACGGTTACACATTGTTTTCCGTAAATTATCCCGATGTGGATATAGAAATTGAAAATATGCCCATGAAGGCGCTCATCTACGAGGACGGAGGCAGGACGGAAAGAGTGGAGTTTGTTATTGCCTCCTCCCGTTATATGGAGGAGCTGAGCCAAAAAAATATTGATGATGCGGCGGAGTTGCTTGCAAAAACGGGCTTTGGAGAAAGGAGCAGGGAGCTTGCCGAGGAGATGGCGCAAAGCCTTGATAAGGCAGGCTATAAAAGAGATGACGGCGATGTGTCCGTAAGGAGCACCGGGGACGCCTATGTAGGAGAAACTGCGGCGTACAATCTGTTTACCGTCAGCAAAAATTAGTATTTTGGATAATTGTACTAAAAAAGGGGGTGTTTTAACCCCCCTTTATTTTACTTTATTAATAATGAGTGTCCCGTCATTTCCTCGGGCTGAGGTATATCCATCATATCAAGCAGGGTAGGCGCTATATCGCAAAGCTTGCCGTTCTCCTTGATGCCCTTTGCCTTTGGACAATTAACTATAACAAAGGGTACGGGGTTTGTGGTATGAGCCGTAAAAGGCTTGCCCGTAGCGTAGTCTATAAGCTGATCGCTGTTGCCGTGGTCGGCGCATATAAACATCTGTCCGTCAACCTTTATAAGCTCGTCGACAACCCTTGCAACGCAGCCGTCTATGGTTTCTATAGCCTTTACGGCAGCCTCTATAACACCCGTATGGCCTACCATATCGGGGTTGGCATAGTTTATTATTATAAGGTCTGCCTTTTTGTTTTTGATGGCGTCAATAAGCTTTTCCGTAACGGCAGGGGCGCTCATTTCGGGCTTGAGGTCATAGGTGGGCACGTCCTTGGGGGATGGCACCAATATGCGCTCCTCGCCCTCGTTAGGCTCCTCCACGCCGCCGTTGAAGAAAAACGTAACGTGTGCGTACTTCTCCGTTTCCGCAATACGCAGCTGCTTAAGACCTAGGCTCGAAACATATTCGCCCAGTGTATTTTTGGGAGGCTCCTCCGTAAATGCAACGGTTTTGTTTGCTATGGTTTCGTCATAGTCGGTAAAGCATACATACTTTACGGGCATAAAACCGTTTACACGCTTGAAGCCCTCAAAATCCTCGTCACAAAAGGCTCTTGTTATCTGCCTTGCCCTGTCGGGGCGGAAATTGAAAAATATTATGGAATCGTTTGCGGATATTTTGCCCGTAGGCTCACCGTTTTCAAGTATAACGGTAGGTACGACAAACTCATCGGTAACGCCGTCCGCATAGCTCTTTTCCATACATTCCTTAACGCTTGATGCGGTTTTGCCTTCGCCTGCCACCATGGCATTGTAAGCCTTTTCCACTCTGTCCCAGTTTTTATCCCTGTCCATAGCGTAGTAGCGTCCGGAAATCGTAGCCACCTTGCCTGCGCCTATTTCACGCATTTTAGACTCAACTTCTTCAAGGAAGCCCGCAGCCGATGTGGGAGGCGTGTCACGTCCGTCAAGAAAAGCATGCAGATACACCTTTTCAAGCCCGTTATCCTTTGCAAGCTTTAAAAGCGCATATATGTGCGTGATATGGCTATGTACGCCGCCCGGCGAAACAAGGCCGTACAGATGCAGCGCAGAGTTGTGCTTTTTGCAGTTTTCCACAGCCTCGGTAAGCGCCTTGTTTGTAAAAAAGTCGCCGTCCTCGATCGATTTGGTTATTTTGGTAAGGTTTTGGTAGATTATTCTGCCTGCGCCCATATTGAGGTGACCTACCTCGGAGTTGCCCATCTGTCCGTCGGGCAGACCTACCGCAAGACCGCTTGCATAGCCCTTTGCAAAGGGATATTGCTTAAATATTCTGTCAAGGTTGGGCGTGTTGGCAAGCTTTATGGCATTGCCCTCGGTTTTGTCGTTAAGGCCAAAGCCGTCCAGTATCATTAAAACAGTTAATTTATTGTTCATTGTAAAAACTCCTGCCGATCACTTACAGTTTACTATGGTTGCAAAATCTTCCTTAAGGGAGCTGCCGCCTACAAGGCCGCCGTCAATATCAGGCATTGCAAAAAGCTCCTCGCTGTTTTTGCCCGATACGCTGCCGCCGTACAGTATGCGTATGCTGTCGGCTGTCGCCTTGCCGTAGATCTCGGTAAGCACGGTGCGGATAGCGCCGCATACCTCCTGTGCCTGCTCCGATGTTGCGGAAAGCCCTGTGCCGATAGCCCATATAGGCTCATATGCAAATACGGTTTTTGCGGCGTCCTCGGCGCTCACGCCCACAAGGGCACGCTTTACCTGCGAGCGCACATGCTCTATTGTAACGTTTTCCTCTCTTGTTTTAAGCTCCTCGCCAACGCATACTATAGGTACAATGCCGTACTTTACAGCCTGTATAAGCTTTTTGTTTACGCTCTCGTCCGTTTCGCCAAAGTATGCACGTCTTTCGGAATGGCCTATAACAACATATTTGCAGCCTATCTCGCTGAGCATAGGTGCGGAAACCTCGCCCGTAAAAGCGCCCTTGTCCTCAAAATAAAGGTTTTGTGCGCCAAAGGCTATATTTGTACCCTCCAGAGCCTCGCTTACGGGTATAAGGTCTACAAAAGGCACACAAAATACAACATCGGTATCGGCTGTGTTTACCTTATCCTTTAAAAGAGCTACAAGCTCAAGAGCCTCCTTTGGAGTTTTGTTCATCTTCCAGTTGCCTGCAACAAGTCTTTTTCTCATTTTTTAGCACCCTCTCTGTTTTTTTATAATATAGGGGGTGTCGCAGAGCAACACCCCTTTTAATGAAATGCCGGCATTTCATTTGGTTTTTTACTTAGTTATTATTATCTGTCCTGTACCGCAGCTACGCCGGGGAGTTCCTTGCCTTCAAGAAATTCAAGCGAAGCGCCGCCGCCTGTTGAAATGTGGCTCATCTTGTCGCCGAAGCCCATCTGGTTTACAGCAGCAGCGGAGTCGCCGCCGCCTATGATGGTGGTAGCGTCCTTAAGGTCTGCAAGTGCCTGAGCCATTGCCCTTGTGCCCTCGCCGTACTCGGGTATCTCAAACACGCCCATAGGTCCGTTCCATACAACGGTCTTGGCGTCCTTAACAGCCTCTGCATAGAGCTTTCTGGTTTCGGTGCCTATATCAAAGCCCTCCTCGTCTGCGGGTATCTCGTGAGAGTTTACCACATGATGAGGCTTGCCGGAGCCAAACTCCTTTGCAACAACGGTATCTATTGGGAGGAGGAGCTTAACGCCCTTTTCCTCAGCCTTTTTGATCATTTCAAGAGCATAGTCCATCTTGTCTGCCTCAAGTATGCTTTTGCCTATCTCGTAGCCCTGAGCCTTGAAGAAGGTGTATGCCATACCGCCGCCGATGATAAGCGTATCTACCTTGTCAAGCAGGTTGTTGATAACGTTTATCTTGTCGGATACCTTTGCGCCGCCGAGGATAGCGACAAAAGGACGAACGGGGTTGTTTACGGCGTTGCCGAGGTAGGTTATCTCCTTATCCATAAGGTAGCCCACTGCGGACTCGCTCACAAACTCGGTAACACCTACGGTAGAGCAGTGTGCCCTGTGAGATGAGCCGAATGCGTCGTTTACATATACATCCGCAAGCGAGGCAAGCTCCTTGCTGAATGTTTCTATATTTTTGGTTTCCTCCTTGCGGAAACGTGTATTTTGCAAAAGAACAACATCGCCGTCTTTCATAGCGGCAACGGCAGCCTTTGCATTGTCGCCTACTACGTTGTCGTCGGCTGCAAAAACGACCTCTTTGCCGAGCCTTTCACTAAGGCGTGCGGCTACGGGTGCAAGCGAAAACTCGGGCGATGGCTCCTTTGGCTTGCCAAGGTGAGAGCAAAGTATTACCTTGCCTCCGTCTGCAATAAGCTTTTTGATGGTGGGCAGGGCTGCAACTATACGGTTGTCGTCCGTTATAACGCCGTCCTGGATAGGTACGTTAAAGTCGCACCTTACAAGCACTCTTTTGCCTTTTACGTTTAAATCATCCACTGACTTTTTGTTGAGCATTTTTAATATCTCCTTTCAACAAATCGTTTTCCTTTTAATTATAAAACCGACGGAGCTTGCGGCACCGTCAAATGTTTTCCGATATACAGACATAATTATAACATAAAACCCCAAATATTGCCTTATGCTATTTTAACAATCTTTGTAAGCGATTATACACATTGTTTATGCAAATTTGAGCGTGCGGCGTTTTTGCTTTGTGCTAATTTGGAAAGACAGCGGCAAAAAAGCCCTGCCGTTTTGTAAGGCGGTGATGACGGTGCGTGACCTGACACGCAGATGCGATGTACATACAAAAAACAGTGCGGGTAAAACTTAGATTTTAGGCTTCTTAAGGCTATAAAAAATAAAACTTGACATATAATATAAAAGTGATATAATAAAATCACAAAGGGAGTAACAGCAGTTACACCCCAAAAAACGAAAAAAACAGGATGTAACCGCTTATAGCTTGGGACTATAGGCGGTTACTTTTTTGTATTTATATTTATCCATATACATATACAGAAAAATATAAGTAAAAGAAAAGCTAAA
>CANQDF010000003.1 GCA_947591605.1 uncultured Clostridia bacterium
AAAGCTCCTTTGCAAAAACCTCCAATGCGCCCTTGAGGTCGCCCATGGTGATACCCTTGTCTATAACAAGCCCCTCCAGCTGATGGAATACGGGCGAATGTGTGGCGTCCACCTCATCGGAGCGGTAAACACGTCCCGGTGCTATTATCCTTATAGGTGGCTTTTTCTTTTCCATGACCCTTACCTGCATAGGAGAGGTCTGCGTCCTCAGCAGAAAATCCCCCATGCCCTCTATATAAAATGTATCCTGCTCGTCCCTTGCAGGGTGATCCTTTGGGATATTGAGCGCCTCAAAGTTATAGTAAGCCGTTTCCACCTCGGGTCCCTCGGCTATCTCATAGCCCATGCCTATAAATATATCCTTTATATTGTCTATGACGAGCGTCATGGGATGCCTGTGTCCAAGCTGCTTTACCCTGCCCGGCATTGTTACGTCTATGGTTTCCGCTTTGAGCTTCAGCTCTCTTTCCTTTGCAAGCAGCTCGGTTTTTGCCTTTTCCAGCTCACCTTCTATAAAGCTCCTTACCTCGTTTGCAAGCTGACCTATAACGGGCCTTTCCTCCTTGCTGAGGGCGCCCATGCCCTTAAGTATCTGTGTAAGCTCGCCCTTTTTGCCCAGCAGCTCAACACGCAGATCCTCAAGGCTTTTAAGACCCTTTGCCTCTGCCAACCTTTTGGATGCAGAAATTCTGATTTGTTCAAGTTTTTCCTTCATCGGATAAATATCTCCCTTTCAATAGACTCTTATGCCTTATTATGCGGCACTGCAATAAAAAAGCCTTTCATCCGCAAAGGGACGAAAGGCATAATTCCGTGGTACCACCCAATTTCCCGCACAATGATATACGGGCACTCAACGGGATTAACGCTCCCCGCACGTACCCTCCTACCTGCTGTGTTCAAAGGGTCAACTCCGGCGTGAACTTCATCGGGGCTTTATTACAAGGATGCTCCCAGCCTATGGCACCCTCTCTCCGGGTAAACCGCACCGATTACTTTCGCCATCACGGTTTTTTGTAATTATTTACAAGTATATCATAAAATACGGACTTGTCAAGCATTATTGACCGTAGGTGCCAACTTCGATGGATTCTACATGTATATCCTCAAGAGGTACGCTGAGCTCTCCGCTCTCGCTCTCCTTTTTCTCCACCGAGGCAATGGCATCCACAACATCCATGCCCTCGTATACCTGTCCGAAAACGGTATACTGCATATCAAGGGCAGGCGTGCCGCCGTGCTCGATATATTCGTCTATGACGGACTCGGGCCAGTAGGTCTGCCCTACCGTAAGATCCTCGTAAAACGGTGTATCCGCCTGTGCTTTGAGCTGTTCAAGCTGCGATTTTTCGTCATCCGAGAGTCCGTTGTTCTGTACTATATAAAACTGACTGCCTATGCTTACCGGCTGAGAGCTTTTTGCCATGCAAAGCGCACCCCTGAAATGCCTGAGCGCAAAGCTTGGCTCCACCTCAAAGGGTTCGCCCCATATGCTCTCGCCGCCCATGCCTGTGCCCTCTGGGTCACCGCCCTGTATCATAAAGCCCTCCATAACTCTGTGGAAGGGCGTGCCGTCGTAATAGCCGTCCTTGGCATGTGTTGTAAAGTTTTCAACAGCCTTGGGAGCATACTCGGGGAAGAACCATACCTTTATATCACCCTTGTTGGTGTGTATGGTGGCTATGGTATCTCCCTCCTTGACTCCTTCAAGCTGAGGGAGCGAGGTAACGGGCTGCATTATCTTATCATAGTATGCCTGCTCCTCCGGGCTGAGAGTGGTAGACTCCGTTTCCTCCTCGGAAACAGTCTGCTCTGCTGTGTCGGCGGCGCTCTCCTTTACATCTCCGTTATCCTTATTGCTGCAGGCGGCAAGCATTGTAAGCGACAATACCGCAGCCGTTAAAACAAGTGCAAGTCTTTTTTTCATATTATCATGATCCTTCCTTGGCAAATATAATTTTACACATAAACAGATAATAACATATTTTTTAAAATAATACAAGCATTACTTCCATTTGGGCAGCAGGTCGCTCTGCTGCATGGCATTTATTGTAACAAGTATTATAGGCCCCAAAATAAAACCGAACAGACCGAACACCTTAAGCCCTATAAATATGGACATAAGCGTTGCAAGAGGGTGCATACCTATCTGGTCGCCCAGTATCCTGGGTTCGAGCATCTGCCTTGTTATAATGATAACTATATCTATAACGGCAAGGCCTATTGCTGTTTTATAATTGCCCACTATTATGGAATATATGCACCATGGCCAAAATATCGCTCCGCTGCCGAAGACGGGCAGGGCGTCAACAACGCTTATAAGTATGCCTATAAGCAGCGCATACGGCGATTTTAATATAACCAGCCCCGTAACGCATATGGCGGCAACTATGCACATAAGGGTCAGCTCCGCCCTGATGTATCCGCCTATTGCGTGCAGCAGCCCCGACCTTGCCACATTAAAGCGGTTTTTGATAGGCTTTGGCAGCTGCCTTATAAAAAACGCCTCAACGTTTTTTCTGTCATTGAGCAAAAAGAATGCGCATATTATACTTAAAAGCGATACAAAAAGTATGTTGGGCAGCACCTTTACAGCCTCCACGGAGCCTGTTTTTACACCGCTGCCTAGCAGACCCGTAACGGTTTCTATCACCGTATCAAACACCTTGTCCGAATTTTCCGTAATGCTGTCGGGCAGTATATCCAGATACTCTATTATACTGTCCTGAAAGCTTCTTATGCTATCCACCGTACTGCTTACGAGCTGAGGCGAATTTTCGATAAACTCCTTTGCCTCGTTCACCACCTTGGATACAAGGCTGCTGCTTATTACCGCCACAAAAAGCAAAAGCAGCACTATGGACAAAAATGACGAGATCTGCCTCGGCAGGTGCAGCTTTTTGTTAAAAAACCTTGCCACGGGCGACAATACAAGGCATATTATGTAACCGAATATAAGAGGCGCAAAATAAGGCGACAAAAATTTTATAAAAATATATATAAAGGCTATCAGCACGACAAACTGAAATATTTTGTCGATGTCCTCTTTATTTTTCAGATAAAATTCCTTCATATAACGTTCTCTCCCGTTTTACCGCAGAAATATAAAATTGACCGTCTGCAATGCGGTACAATGCAGACGGTCGTAAATATCATCAGCTTCTTGGATATTTGATAGCTGCCTGAGCCGCCGCAAGCCTTGCAATAGGCACCCTGAAAGGTGAACAGGATACATAGTTAAGGCCTATTTTATGGCAGAACTCAACGGAAGCGGGGTCGCCGCCGTGCTCGCCGCAGATACCGAGCATAATGTCGGGCCTTGTCTGCTTGCCGAGCTTAACAGCCATTTCCATCAGACGGCCTACACCCGTCTGGTCGAGCTTTGCAAAAGGATCGGACTCGTAGATGCTGTTTGCATAGTAAGCATCGAGGAACTTGCCCGCATCATCTCTTGAAAAACCGAATGTCATCTGGGTAAGGTCATTTGTACCGAACGAGAAGAACTCTGCCTGCTCAGCAATGCTGTCTGCCGTAAGAGCAGCACGGGGTATCTCTATCATGGTACCTACTTTATACTTAAGGTCAACGCCTGCTGCCTTGATTATGGCATCGGCTGTTGACGTAACTACCTTCTTTACAAAAGCAAGCTCCTTTACCTCGCCAACAAGAGGTATCATTATCTCGGGCTCTATGTTCCACTCGGGATGAGCCTTGCTTACATTTATTGCAGCCTTGATAACCGCTGTGGTCTGCATCTTTGCTATCTCGGGATAGGTAACCGCAAGACGGCAGCCTCTGTGACCCATCATTGGGTTGAACTCATGGAGAGATGCAATTATGTTCTTTATCTCGGCAACGCTCTTGCCCTGTGCCTTTGCAAGCAGCTCGATGTCTGCCTCTTCGGTAGGCACAAACTCATGCAGAGGAGGATCGAGGAAGCGGATATTTACATGCTTGCCCTCCATAGCCTCATAGAGCTTTTCAAAGTCGCCCTGCTGCATTGGCTCCAGCTTTTCAAGCGCAGCCTCTCTCTGTTCAACCGTATCGGAGCAGATCATCTCTCTGATAGCGGGTATCCTGTCGGGATCAAAGAACATATGCTCCGTGCGGCAAAGGCCGATGCCCTCTGCACCGAACTCCGCTGCCTGCTTAGCGTCCCTTGGCGTATCCGCATTTGTCCTTACGCTGAGCACACGGTACTTGTCTGCCCATTCCATAACTCTGCCAAACTCGCCGCTTATCCTTGCGTCAACGGTAGGTATAGCCTCTCCGTAGATGTTGCCTGTGGAGCCGTCAAGGGAGATCCAGTCGCCCTCCTTGTATACTCTGCCGTTAAGCTCAAAGCACTTGTTTGCCTCGTCCATCTTTATTGCGCCGCAGCCCGATACGCAGCAGGTACCCATACCTCTTGCAACAACGGCTGCGTGAGAGGTCATACCGCCTCTTACGGTAAGTATGCCCTGTGCATAGTTCATACCCTCTATATCCTCTGGTGAGGTTTCAAGCCTTACAAGCACTACCTTTTCGCCAAGCTTGCCCTGTGCGGCAGCATCCTCGGCGGTAAACACTATCTTGCCGCATGCTGCGCCGGGTGAAGCCGCAAGCGCTGTTGCAACAGGCTCCGCCTTCTTTAAAGCGTCGGCGTCAAACTGAGGATGAAGCAGTGCGTCAAGCTGCTTGGGGTCAAGCATACATACAGCCTGCTTTTCATCTATCATGCCCTCGTCCACAAGGTCGCAGGCGATCTTGAGAGCGGCGGAGGCTGTCCTCTTGCCGTTTCTGGTCTGGAGCATATAGAGCTTTTTATCCTCTATGGTAAACTCCATATCCTGCATATCCCTGTAGTGCTCCTCAAGCCTTGCGCATATATCCACAAACTGAGTATAAACCTCGGGCATTATGTCCTTAAGTGTGTCTATTGTCTGAGGCGTCCTTACGCCCGCAACAACGTCCTCGCCCTGTGCGTTCATAAGAAACTCGCCAAAGAGCTTCTTTTCGCCCGTAGCGGGGTTTCGTGTGAATGCAACACCCGTACCCGATGTATCGCCCGTGTTGCCGAATACCATGGACTGTACGTTTACAGCGGTACCCCATGAACCGGGTATATCGTTCATCTTTCTGTAATAGATGGCTCTGGAGTTGTTCCATGACCTGAATACGGCACGGATAGCGCCCATGAGCTGCTCCTTTGGATCCGAAGGGAAGTCCTCGCCGATAGCCTTTTTGTACTCTGCCTTAAACTGCTCTGCAAGCTCCTTAAGGTCGGCAGCGTCAAGCTCTGTATCCTGAACAACGCCTTTTTTGCCTTTCATCTCGTCGATAAGCTCTTCAAAATACTTTTTGCCTACGCCCATAACAACGTCGGAATACATCTGTATGAACCTGCGGTAGGAATCGTAAGCAAACCTTGGGTTGTTTGTCTTTTTGGCAAAAGCCTCAACAACAACATCGTTAAGACCTAAGTTGAGGATAGTATCCATCATACCGGGCATGGATGCCCTTGCGCCCGAACGCACGGAAACAAGCAGAGGATTTTCGGTATCGCCGAACTTTTTGCCCGTGATCTCCTCCATCTTTGTGATATACTCCATTATCTGCGCCTGTATATCGGCATTGATGGTTTCTCCGTCCTCGTAGTATTGGTTGCACGCCTCTGTTGTGATCGTAAAGCCCTGAGGCACAGGCATACCAAGGAGGGTCATCTCCGCAAGGTTTGCGCCCTTACCGCCTAAAAGCTCACGCATCTTGCCGTTGCCCTCGGAAAATAAATAGACATATTTCTTGTCCAATTGGATTACCTCCTTATAAATGCAATTTATATAACCGCAAACTTTCTTTCAGTTGGCATATAACGATATTATACCATAATTTTCAAATTTTACAACAGTAAATTTTCAATTTGGCGCATTTTTTATATACGCCGCCTATCTGCTGTATTTGAGTATTATCACCTCAACGCCCAGCCTGTCGCTTATCCTGCCGCTTTTAAAGTCCGCATCGCACCTTGCGCAGTCGTCGAGAGCCTGTACAAGCGATGCCATGCTGAAGTTTTTAGCCTGGCGCAGGCACCTGTCCGCCACAAAGCGCCTTAAGGAAAGCTCCCCCGCTATCGAGGCGGCATCCATGCCCTTTCCCTTTAAATATTTGCACTGCATTATGAGCTTGAACTGCCTTGACATTGTCTTGAGCACATAGACGGGGCTTTGCTTCATCCTCAGCATATTGCTGTATATCTCAAGCGCCTTTGCGCTCTGCTTTGCGCCTACCGCCTCTATCATCTCAAACACATTTGTTTCGGGCGATTTGGTGCATACGCTGTCTATAAGCTCCTCGTTTATCTCCTCCGTGTCCTCTGCGGCGCTCAGGAGCTTGTCAAGCTCCCTTTCAAGCAGCTCCATGGACGTGCCCACATTTCTTATAATGTACATAGCACGGCGCATATCCACCCTTTTGCCGCTTTTTTTGTTTATCCATGCGGCAAGCTCGTTATCATCGGGCGTATTTAGCTCCATGCACACACCCGTCCTTGATGCGGCCTTGTAAAGAGCGTTTCTCTTATCCGCCTTTTTTTCCGCAAAGCAAAGCACGGTGCTTTGCGGTATATCGGGCAGATAGTCCTTGAGCTTTTCCGTATCGTCCTTGCGCCCCGCCTCAAAAAGACCGCTGTCCTTTACCAGCACAAAGCGCCTTTCGCTCATAAAGGGCAGGGTATCGCAGGCGTTTATTATAACATCTGCATCCGTCTTGCCCTCAAACACGCTTAAATTGAGCATTTCCACCGACTTGTCCGTAACGGCTGCCCTCAGCCTTTCGGTATGCTCCCGCACAAGATAGCTCTCCTCGCCGTATAACAGATATACTCTTTTCGGTCCGTCCGAAGACGATTTTTTATCTGCGTTATTCATCTCTGCCCTCCGTATACGGTACAACCGATATTTTCCCTTTACTCATTTTTACGCTGACGGCACCGTCCCTGTCGGTAACAAAGCAGGGTATGCCGTATTTGTCCAGCCTGTCGGTCACAGACCGTGCAGGGTGCCCGTAAATGCTGCTGTCCGCAGAGGCTACTGCGGCGGACGGAGATACTCTTTTTATAAACTCCTCCGTATTTGAGGTGTCCGAGCCGTGGTGCGCAAGCTTTAATATATCCGCACTCAGGTCGATATCTCCTCCGCACAGCAGCTCCTCCGCCTTATACTCTATATCTCCCGTAAAAAGCACGCTTGCACCGCCGCATATATATTTACACACCATAGAGCCGTTGTTGCCCTCCGAAACCGTCCCGGGGAAGGGATAAAGACAAACCATCCTGCCGCTTTTGCCAAGCTCGGCAGTGCTGCCAAGCTCAAAGGTTTTTACGG
Organism: uncultured Clostridia bacterium; assembly: GCA_947591605.1. GTDB lineage: Bacteria > Bacillota > Clostridia > Lachnospirales > CAG-274 > CALWRD01. Next base: position 7,362 of record CANQDF010000003.1, read on the forward strand.
CGGTGCCGTTGGCTTCGGCAAGGGATACAAGCTCGTAATAATACTCGTTTTTATCTATCGAAGGCGGCAAATACACCGTGTCAATATCCACGCTTCCCATTATTTCCGATATGCCCCTTATATGATCCCTGTCGCTGTGCGATACAAATACTGCGTCAAGCCTGTCTATGCCCCTGTACATAAGATAATTTGACAGTATATCTCCGTCCGAGCCTCCGTCGACTGCAAAGCAGTGATCCCCGACCGTGCCGACGGCACAGTCCGCCTGCCCGACATCGAGAAACGTGACCTCAGGCGTCCTCAGCCTCTCCGCAGATACACGATAAACAAAAAGCGCAGATAAAGATACAGCCAAAAGACAGATAATTTGTTTCAATTTTTTTCTCATTGCAAGGTTATAAATAAGCACAAGCAGCAAGATATAAAGCAAAATAAATATAACAGGCGGTTTGCCCGTTACCGTTTTTGCACCGGGCAGCAGCCCTATCATACCGCACCATGCCTCCACCGACCTTAAAATGACCGTAAGCGGCACGGCGCAAATTTTTGCAAGCGGAAGGCTTACAAAACCCGCAGCCGCAGTAAAAAAGCCTATAAAAACAGCCGCACTCATAAGCGGCACAAGCATTATATTTGCACCTATGCTCCACGGGTTGACATAATAAAAGCCAAACATCTGTATAGGCTTTGTGGCTATATCGGCAGCCGCCTCAACACCGATGTCATTTATGACCGTGCTGTATCTGCGGTATTTAACGGCTATATCGTTTACGGCTCCTATTGCAAACACCGCACCGAAGGAAAGTTCAAAGCCGATATCGAAAAGATAAAACGGACTGTATATCAAAATAAGGCATGCCGCCACAGAGGCAGAGCTTATTATATCGTAATCGCAATAAAGGCGTGAGCCTGCAAGCATTATATAAAACATAAGCACCGCCCTTACCACGGATGCGCTGCAGCCTGTCAATATACAGTAGCAGCCCAGCAAAAATGCCGGCGCCAGTGCGGACATTATCCTGCCGCTGCGTGAAAACAGCCTCATAAGCAATACGCCCAAAAGAGAGATATGCAGGCCCGATATGGCTATTACATGGTAGATGCCTCCCTCTTTGTAAAGCTCCTTAAGCTCGCTGCCCGCTCCGTCCGAATCGCCCGTAAGCATGGTACACATGACGCCTGCTTCTTCCTCCGGCATAATAAGATAAAAATTGCTGCGCACCTTTTCCCCTATATGCTGCAGGACAGAGGAAAGCGTATATTTTTTGCCCGTCGGCAAAATATCGTCGGCATACATTATATACCTCTGACCCCTTGCAAGCAGATAATTTTTATAGTCAAGATCCGAGGGATTGCTCCTTTTGTCGGGCAGCTCGAGCCTGCCCCTTACAACAGCCTTATCTCCCGCAGCAGCAACGCCTTTGCCGTATACCCTTATACGGGTATCCCTTTTGACCGTGCGGGTGCCGTGTATCACAGTGGCATCCAGCACAAAGCAGCTGCCTCTTTCCTCATCGCTGTACACCACAGAAGCCACCGTACCGCCTGCGGTTATATCCTTGCCGACAAGATCGGATATACCGCCCGCATCCGCCGAAGCATACAGGCACAATACAAAGCCTGCGACGGCAGCCGCAGGCAGAAACGCCGCTTGCCAAAGATCGTAAAATTTGACAAGAAAAAATGCGCTCAGCACAATAAATACGGCAAACACCGCAATATCCGCCGTATCGGCGGCATATCTGCCTGCCGCAATACCTGCGGAAAGGAAACACAATACATATACGGACGGTCTTTTCATAATTTTACTTGCTTATAAGCGTTTCATCTCTTTCAAAGGTTTTGCTGAAATCATAATGTCCCTTTTTCTCGCTCATCCTTTCACCGTCTACAAGAAACTGCACCTTGTTGACCGTATTAAGCTCCGTAAGCGAGTTTACTATGGAATATATGGTAAGCTTTTCCTGTGCGGCGCTGCCGCTCAATTTGCTTACAAAATCGCCCGAAAAGTTTACATAGCATATGCCCTCTTCGGTTTTTATATCCTTTATTTTTGTATCGGCAGGCAGCACTGCCCTCATCTCGTCATCCGAGGGCCCTGTAATGAGCTGCTCCACTATCTGATACTCCAGGCTGCGGCTCTGTTTTACCTCAATGCTGCACTCCTGCGGCAGCAGAGCCGTACTCTCGGCATTAAGAAAGTATAATACCACCTTTTCCTTATCTATCTTTTCGGGGTTTATAACGGGATCGCTTACAACATTTTCCCTGTTGAGGGAGGCTGTGTTTTTGCCGTACATATTATAGGCGTCGGCAATATTTTCGCCGTTTACCGACAGCCTTACATTGTCTATGAAGCTTATGTCCGAAAACGTGTACACCACCGAGCCTATACACACAAGCTTTGAGCTGCTGCCCGCTCCCTCAAAATCCCCCTTGAGGTCTATATCTATCACATTGCCTATGCCCTTTTCGTTATTGGTTATCTCAAAATCGACCGAACTTGGCATAGCCCTTGTCAAGGACGGATTGCGGGGGCCCTCCCTGTAAGCCTTTTCCACCGAGCTTATCAGCACATTGTGATCCTCCGTTTTGGGTATGCTGCGTTTTTCCGCAGTAATGGTATTGTCGGACGGATTGAAAAAGTACAGGTTTATATCCATAAGGTTTTCGCTTTTTTTGACCGAGCCTATATATGCAAAAAGGCATATAAGCGCAATTGCGGCAAATACGGCGGCAAAAGCCGCCAGAAAAATTTTTTTGACCTTCATTTTATGCCTCCTTACCGCCTATGCTCCGTTATATTTTATAGGCAGCCTTACTATAAAGGTAGCGCCGCTGCCCTCGCTGCTTATTATTTTAATGCTGCCGTTATGCAGCATTACGGTGGAGTGAGTTATGGCAAGGCCGAGTCCCGTACCGCCCGTTTCCCTGTCACGGGTCTTATCCACACGGTAAAAGCGCTTGAATACCTTGCTCTGCTCCTCCTCGCTTATGCCTATGCCCGTATCCTGCACGGTTATAAAAACATTTTGATGGTCGCCGTCTATGGTCACCTTTACCATACCGCCGTCGGGCGTGTACTTTATACCGTTTTCTATAAGGTTTGAGATCGCCAGCGTAAGCTTCATCTCGTCAGCCTCTATGACCATATCACGGTTGGACTCATACAAAAGCTCGATATTTTTCTTTTCCGCAAGGGGAGAAAGACGCTTCATTATATCCTGCGTCATTGCATTTACGTCCGTTTCGCCTATATTGAGGGCAGCCTCTCTGTGGTCAAGCTTTACAAGGGAAAGCAGGTCGTTTACAATGTTTGTCATCCTGTCCACCTCGGAGTTTATATCCTGCAAAAACTCCCTGTACATCTCGGTGGGCATTTCCTCCTGAAGCAGTATGGATTCACTTAGCACCTTAATGGAGCTCAACGGCGTTTTAAGCTCGTGCGACACGTTGGAAACAAACTCCTGCCTGGAGCTTTCTACCTGTTCAAGCTGCTGCGTCATATCGTTTATGGCGTCCGCTATCTCCGTGTACTCGTTTTTGCCGTTTATCTCTATACGCTGATGCAGCTGACCGTCAGCCATTTTTTTGATGGTTTCAAGTATATTTTTAAGGGGAGCAAGTATAAGCTGCGACACAAAATAAACCAAAAATGCCACCGCTATGCTTATGCCTATCGTAAGCAGCAGCCACCTGTGGTTTATTACGTCTATCAGCTCGTATATCTCGTTAAACGAGGATACTATAAGCACCGCACCCGTCTTTTCCGACTTGTCGTTTTCAATATAGGCGGCGGCATATATCGCATGCTCGTCCCATCTTAAATTTGCCTGATCCTTGCCGTCAAGGGCGGTAAGTATCTCGGGCACGATATATATTTTGCCGTTTTCGGTCTTGCTTGTATCCGCAACTACAACACCGGAGCTGTTTACCACTATTATACGAAAGTTTTCCTCACTGCTTTTTTCGTCCATCTCATACTCAAAGCTCTCCTGCTTTGCGCTGTCGGTGAGGTACTCCGCCTTTTGTATGGAACCCGCTATTTTATTTGCCTGATACAGTACCTCCTTTTCGTTTATATCGGTAAAATAGCCCCTAAGGGTATCGCTCATCGTAAAGGAAAACAGCACAAGGGGTATAAAGCTTATAAAAAAATATATTATAAAAAGCAGCCATCTGAGGCTCTGATACCATTTTAAACCGCTGTCACTGGAAATAGTAACCAACCCCCCACTTTGTGTGTATATACTGAGGCTCGCTCGGCTTTTTTTCTATCTTTTCCCTAAGGCGCCTTACATGCACGTCGACCGCCCTTGCATCACCCGGATAGCCGTAGCCCCATATGGTATTAAGAAGGCTGTCCCTGCTGTATACCTTGCCCGGTGTTTCCATAAGCAGCTGCAAAAGGTCAAACTCCTTTGCAGTAAGGTTTATCTCCTTGCCGTCTATGCTGCACCGCCTTGAATCCACCTCTATTTCAAGCCCTCTTATGCTTATAACGTTCTTTTTTGTATCCTCATGCACCACAGTCCTTACGGAGCGCCTGAGTATGGCTTTTATCCTCGCCTTAAGCTCCAGTATGTTAAAGGGCTTTGTAATATAGTCGTCCGCACCGTATTCAAGCCCCATTATCTTGTCCATGTCCTCTCCCTTTGCCGTTACCATAATAATGGGCACGTTTGAAAACTCCCTTATCATCTGGCATACCTGGAGGCCGTCAAACTTGGGCAGCATCACGTCAAGCAGAATAAGGTCGTACTTGTTTGCACGGGCAAACTTAAGCGCCTCCTCGCCGTCGTATGCCGCATCCACCTCCATGCCGTCCTGCTCAAGGCTGAACTTGATACCCTTGACAATAAGCTTTTCATCGTCAACTACCAGAATTTTGTTTGCCATTGTTATCCTCCCCTGTTGTCAGTTTATGGTTATACTGTCCTTTATTTTATTGAATGTAGCCTCGCCTATGCCGTCTACCTCCCGTATCTCCTCAATGCTTGTAAAGCTGCCGTACCTGTTTCTGTACTCTATAATGTTCTCCGCAAGGGACGGCCCTATATCCTCCAGCGTTTCAAGCTCGGCTGCATCGGCGGTATTTATATTCACGGGTATGCTTTCATCCTTATTTATATTTTCTTCCAAATCTTCGGTTTTGTCAACCTTATCATTGATATTGCCCACAACAATTTTTTCTCCGTCCGCAAGGTGGGCGGCAAGGTTGAGCGCATCCTTGTCGGCATAGGCGGTAAAGCCTCCCGCCTTTTCCACAAGGTCAACAAGCCTTGCGTCGGCAGGCATCTCGTATACGTCGGGCTCTGCTATCTCTCCCGTTATATAAACTATTATAGTGGTCGGTTCCGAAGCCTCCTCTATATAGGTTATCTCCTCGGCCTCATATTCGGTCAAGTTTATACTGTCCGCACGTTTGTCCGCATGCTCGTACATAATGTATCCCACAAGACATACCAGCGCAAAGACCGCAGCGGCAACCATGCTTATATACTTAGTTTCCATAAATAAGCCCTCAAAAAATATTAACTCTTGAACTACGGTATCGTTTAGTGTTATAATTAGTAAACAGCAATACATAAAAATGTACAGTGAGGTCGAAAAATGTCTTTTAAAAAAGCTTTATTATATATTACCATACTTTCGGTATTGTTGACAAACATTTTTACAACAACTTTTGCAATGCCGGAAACAGCATCACAGGAGAGCACATCCGGAGAAAATACAGAGCCCCCATCCGATGCGGCGCAGTCCTCTCCCGCCCGTGCCGCCCGTCCCGAGGTGGCTGCCGAAGCGGCAATACTAATAGACGCCGATACCGGTGTAATATTGTACGAAAAAAACATACACGAAAAGCTCTATCCCGCAAGCATAACCAAAATAATGACGGTTTTGCTTGCCTGCGAAAACGGCAATTTTGACGATAACATTACCCACTCGCACAACGCCGTTTACAACATAGGCCCCGGCAGCAGCCATATAGGCATGAGAGAGGGCGAAACCATAAGCTTCAGCGATGCGCTTTACGGCATACTGCTTGCCTCCGCAAACGAGGTATGTATGGCAGTTGCCGAGCATATAGACGGCACGGTCGAAAAGTTTGTGGACCGCATGAACAAAAGAGCGCAGGAGCTGGGCTGCGTCGACACCCATTTTGCAAATCCGCACGGTTTTCACGACCCCGACCACTATACCACCGCATACGATATGTCGCTTATAACAAAGGCGGCTGTACATAACGAAAAATTTCTTGAATTTTTCTCCACGCCTCACCATAACATACCGCCCACAAATATGGTAAACGAAACCAGATACCTGCACAACAAGGACAAAATGCTGCTGGATACCTCTCCGTATTACTATGAATATGCCATAGGCGGCAAAACCGGCTTTCACGACGACGCTCTCAATACCCTTGTGACATATGCGGGCAAGGACGATATGCGCCTTATCAGCGTTGTGCTTAAGGCAAACGGCGCAGCAGTGGCATACTCGGACACGGTAAAGCTTATGGAATACGGCTTCACGCTTTACGAGGACAAAACGCTGCTCTCCCAGTCGGACTATACTGCGGATATACCCGTAATACAGCATTACAAGGATCGGGTCATAGACCTTGGCAGCGTATCGCTCAAGCCCGAAAGCGACTTTGATATGAAGGTGCCTTACTTTATAGATAAGAGCGCCGTGACCGCCAAGGCAAGCCTTGACCCCAACACCGAGGCGCCCGTAGCGGTAGGCTCCGAGATAGGTACGCTTGACCTCTATTACAACGATTACAAGCTCGGCTCCCGCAGCCTTGTCGCAGCCACGGGGCTTGACGCCATACCCCAAAGCGAGCTGGAGCACCGTGAAAGAATGGAAAATTTAAAGGCTTTTGCCTTAAGCGCCGCAAAATACACCGCAGCAATACTTGCGGCACTGCTTGTGATAATATTTGCGGTAAGGCTAATAAACGGCATAAGGCGCCGCAGGAACGGCAGATATAAGCGCATATACAGCTACAGCGGCAAATACGGCGGCAAAAGCCGCAAAAAAAAGGTAAAGTACAAATTTAAAATAAAATAATAAAAGCGCATAGGTTTTACGCCTGCGGGCAGGGCTTTGCTCCGTCCGCAAGGGCTTGCCCGTGCGTTTTTTGTTTTTCTCACGCCGCAGCCGAAGGCCGCACAGCCTGCATTTAACGGGTGGGGATCCGTTATTGCCTATCCGTGCCGAGCTTGTTATATTTTACAAATATATTTCATAAAATTATTGATTTTTGACTTGTTTTATAGTATCATTAAACTAAGAAAATATAATTGGGAATTACCGCATAAGACGGAGCAAAAAAGTTATTTTCCTTTATCGGTATTTCCTTAGTAAACGGAGGTATTTATCCTATGGAAAAGCTTAACAGACAACTTTTTACCAACGGCTTTAAGTTCAACGACGATTTAAAGATCGGCAAAGCAGCCGTACTGCCCGAAAAGGTCATTCAGTTTGGTGAGGGCAACTTTTTGCGTGCGTTTGTAGACTATATGTTTGACGAGATAAACGCACAGGGTCTTTTTGAGGGCGGCATAACTCTTATACAGCCTATCCCCGGCGGCGACTTTTTAAGGAACATCTTAAACGAGCAGGAGGGTCTTTACACCCTTATCGCAAGAGGACGTGAGGACGGCAAAAAGGTCGCTGCAAAGAGGCTTATTTCCTGTGTAAACAGGTGCATCAACCCTTATGTTGACCTTGATACATACAATGCCTGCGCAAAAAACCCCGAGCTCAGGTTTGTTGTTTCCAACACTACGGAGGCAGGCATCTCATGGAAAGACGAGGAGTTTATCACGGATCAGCCACAGGATTCCTTCCCTGCAAAGGTTGCTAACTTCCTCTATTTAAGATTCAAGGCATTTGACGGCGACAAGAGCAAGGGCCTTGTATTTATCCCATGCGAGCTTATCGACGACAACGGCAAGACCTTGAAGAAATACGTTCTTAAGCATGCCGAAAACTGGAAGCTCGGCGATGACTTTATCGACTGGATCGAAACAGCCTGTGTATTTACAAGCACGCTTGTTGACAGAATAGTTACGGGCTACCCACGCAACGAGGCAAAGGAGCTTTGCGAGGAGTTCGGTTACGAGGACAACGCTATCGACACCTCCGAGATATTCCACACATGGGTAATCGAGGGCCCCGCAGAGCTTGAAGAGGAGCTTCCTTTCCCAAAGGCAGGCCTTAAGGTCATCTTTACTCCCGATGTTAAGCCTTACAAAAAGCGTAAGGTAAGGATACTCAACGGTGCGCATACCTGCTCCGTACTCGGCGCTTATCTTGCAGGCTACGACATCGTGCGTGACGTTATGAACGACGACCTCTTCTACAAATATCTTGAGGACGCTCTCAACAACGAGATAATACCTGCCATCACAAGCGAGGAGCTTACACATGACGACCTCAAGGGCTTTGCGGATGCGGTATTTGACAGGTTCAAAAACCCATTCATCGACCACAAGCTGCTTGACATCTCTCTTAACTCAACATCCAAGTTTGAGGCAAGAGTACTGCACACCATTCAGGAATACTATGCACAGAAGGGCGAGCTGCCTAAGATACTTACATTCTCCTTTGCAGCTTACCTTGCATTCTATAAGGGCACAGAGATAAAGGACGGCGCTCTCATAGGCCACAGAGGCAACGACGAGTACCCAATCAAGGACAGCCCCGAAGTGCTTGAATTTTACAAAGCTGCATGGACAGGCGTTGACACAGCCGACAAGGCAGCTGTTGCGGAGCTTGTTAAAAAGGTTTGCGCAAACAAGGACTTCTGGCTTGGCAGCGACCTTAACACAGAGCTCGGAAACTTCCCCGAGGTTGTTGCGGATCACCTTTACAACATTCTCAACGGCGGTGTTGTTGCCGAGATAAAGAAAGTGCTTGCATAAAATAAATACATATCAAACAGTTTTTCTTCCCGCCCGAAAGGGCGGGATACATATCCGGAGGAAAATATGGAAAAATATATCAAAATTAATCCCAACGACAACGTTGTTGTTGCTATTGACGATATTAAGGCCGGTGAGGTCATCTGCGGCGTTACCGCTGCGGAGGATATTGCAAGGGGTCACAAGATGGCGATCGCCGAGATACCAGAGGGTGAAAACATCATCAAGTACGGCTATCCCATAGGCCACGCTACCGAAACCATAGCTCCCGGCAGGTGGGCGCACTCCCACAATGTAAAAACCAACCTCAGCTCTACGCTTGAATATACATATAATCCAAAGCTCAACCCCATACCCGTTACCAGAAACGAAACCTTTATGGGCTATGTAAGGAAAAACGGCGAGGTGGGCATCCGCAACGAGATATGGGTAGTCAATACCGTAGGCTGCGTAAACGGTGTTTCAAACGCCATAGTGGAGGCGGCAAGAGCCAAGTACGGCGACAAGGTGGACGGCATATACAACTTTGTGCATCCATACGGCTGCTCGCAGCTCGGCGAGGATCACGAAAACACACAAAAGCTCCTTGCAGGCATGGTAAACCATCCCAATGCGGCAGGCGTGCTTGTGCTTAGCCTCGGCTGCGAAAACAACAACGTAAACGAGTTTAAAAAGGTACTCGGCGAATATGACGAGGAGAGAGTTAAATTTTTCATCTGCCAGGAGCACGGCGACGAGGTTGCCGAGGCTGTTGACGTTATAGGCGAGCTGGTTGAATACGCTTCCCGCTTCAAGCAGGAGGAGGTTCCCGCAAGCAAGCTTGTTATAGGCCTTAAATGCGGCGGCTCGGACGGTCTTTCCGGCATCACTGCCAACCCTCTTATAGGACGCATATCCGACATTATGGTTGCAAACGGCGGCAAGACAGTGCTTTCCGAGGTGCCCGAAATGTTCGGTGCGGAAACCATACTTATGGACAGGTGCGAAAACGAGGAGCTCTTTAAGCAGACCGTTGACCTTGTAAACAACTTTAAGGAATACTTTATAAGCCACGGCGAGCCCGTAGGCGAAAATCCTTCACCCGGCAACAAAAAGGGCGGCATAACCACCCTGGAGGACAAATCCCTCGGCTGTACGCAGAAGGGCGGCACCTCCGATGTAAAGGGCGTACTGCTTTACGGCGAAAAGGCTGCCGCACAGGGCTTAAGCCTTTTACAGGGCCCAGGCAACGATATAGTGGCTATAAGCGGCATGATGGCAAGCGGCTGTCACCTTATACTTTTCTCTACGGGCAGAGGTACTCCCGTAGGCTCACCCGTGCCTACCGTAAAAATTGCCACCAATACCGACCTTGCAACAAGAAAGCCCAACTGGATAGACTGGAATGCGGGCAGACTTATCGAGGACAAGGAGATGGACTCCTATGCGGAGGAGTTTTTCAAATACATACTTGATGTTGCCTCCGACAGGGTCAAAACCAAAAACGAGATAAACGGCTACAGAGAGATAGCTATATTCAAAAACGGCGTTACACTTTAAAAATAAAGGAGGAGTTAATTATGGGTTTTATTGACGAAAATTTCTTGTTAAAGACAGAAACAGCAAGGACGCTGTTCCACAAATATGCAAAGGATGAGCCTATTTACGACTTCCACTGCCACTTAAACCCACAGGAGATATACGAGAACAAAAACTTTGAGGATATATCCGATGTATGGCTGGGCGGCGACCACTACAAGTGGAGGGCTATGAGGTCACTCGGCGTGCCCGAGGCAGAAATAACGGATAAGGATGCAGACAAGCTCAACAAGTTTGTTAAATGGGCAGAAACAATACAGTATGCCATCGGCAACCCTCTCTACCACTGGACGCACCTTGAGCTGCAAAGATTTTTTGGTATTTACGAGCCTCTTACAAAGGACAATGCCGTAGAGATACACGACAAAATAAACAAGATGCTTGCAAAGCCCGAGTTCAGGGTAAGGGAGCTTATAAAGAGATCCAACGTAAAGGCTATCAACACCACGGACGACCCTGCAGATTCGCTTGAATGGCACAAAAAGATAGCTGCGGAGGAAACCGCATTCAAGGTATACCCTGCATGGAGGCCCGATAAAGCGCTCAACATCGATGCGCCTACCTTTGCAGAGTACATTAAAGCTCTCGGCGATACCGAAAACACCGAGATAAAAACCTTTGCAGACCTTAAAGCCGTGCTTTTAAAGAGAATGGCTTTGTTTGAGGAGCTCGGCTGCCGTGCCTCCGACCACGCATTTACATATGTGCCTTTCAACAAGGCAAGCGAGGCTGAGGTAGACGCCATACTTGCAAAGGCTCTTTCCGGCACAGCTCCAACAAAGGACGAGGGAGAAAAGTACAGGACAGCGCTTATGCTTTTCCTCGGTGCGGAATACCATAAGAGAAACTGGGCTATGGAAATACATATGAACATCAAGAGGGACAACAACACCAGAATGTTTGAGAAGATGGGCCCCGATACAGGCTTTGACTGTATATCCGACTGGTCAACGGTCGAGGGACTTACAAACCTGCTTGATGCGCTTGACTACAACAACAACCTTCCAAAAACTCTCCTGTTTGCGGGCAACCCTGCCGACAACCAGGTATTCGGTACCATACTCGGCTGCTTCCAGGGCACCGAGGCTGCATCAAAGATACAGTTTGGTACAGCTTGGTGGTTCAACGACAACAAGGACGGTATGGAGGCACAGATAAAGGCGCTCGGCAACCTCGGCGTACTCGGCAAATTTGTAGGTATGCTTACCGACTCCAGGAGCTTCCTTTCCTATCCACGCCATGAGTACTTCAGGAGAATACTCTGCAACATTATCGGTCAGTGGATAGAGGACGGCGAGTATGCAAACGACATAGAGTTTGCAGGCAAGCTTGTAGCCGATATTTGCTATAACAACGCCGCTGCTTACTTCAATCTTGACTGATATTTAAAAACCTTATAAAATTAATTGATATTATCCCCTTAAAGCAAAAAATCTGCCTTGGGGATCATATCAAAGCATTGACAAATTATACATATTATTACAATAAAAAATCCGGAGATTGAAATATATCGATCTCCGGATTTTGTTTTTTAAGCTTTTCCTGCGGCAGCCCTTTTTACTCCTCAAAAAGACTTACTGCATCTCCCAAAAGGGAGGGTATATCCAGATGCTGAGGACAGCTGGGTATACACTGCCTGCATTTAAGGCACTTTGAGGCAGGCGGAAATACATAAGCATAGCGTCTGTAATACATACCCGCATTACCCATGTTGCCTGTCATATGATATGTGTTGTATGCCGCAAAATACTCCGGTATGGGTATTCCTGCGGGGCATACTTCGGTGCAGTAGCGGCACTTTGTACAGGGTATGGCAACGCTTTTGCTGATAATTTTGCAAACCTTGTCTATTATCTCGTATTCCTCGGCGCAAAGCGGTTTTGGGTCATCCATTATTTGAGTGTTTTCTTTTACCTGCGCAATATCATTCATACCGCTTAGCACCATAAACACATTTTCCTGTGAAGCCGCAAAGCGCATTGACCAGCTCACATTTGGCTCGTCGGGAGCATACTCCCTTAAAAGCCTTTCCGCCTCGTCGGGCAGGTTTATCAGCGAGCCTGCCTTGTTAGGCTCCATCACTATTATAGGCTTGCCGTGCTTTTTACAGACCTCCGCACACCTGCGTGACATAACACCGGGGTTTTCCCAATCTATGTAATTTAGCTGCAGCTGAACAAACTCCACCTCCGGATGCTTGGTAAGCACCTCGTCAAGCAGCTCGGGTCTGTCGTGGAACGAAAAGCCAAAGCGGCGTATGCGCCCCTCGTTCATCTTTTCTTTTACAAAGTCAAAGGCTCCGTACTCCTCGCTTTCCCTAAAGCTTTTCTCCCATATATTGTGCAGCAGATAATAATCAAAATACTCCACTCCGCAGCGTTTTAACTGGTTTGCAAACAATACGGGGTAATCCTCCGCACTCTTTACACGTATAGTGGGCATCTTATCCGCAATTATAACACTGTCACGGGGATAACGGCTCACCACGCACCTATTTAACGCCTCTTCGCTTTTTTCACCGTGGTAGCCGTAGCCTGTATCAAAGTAGTTAAAGCCCCTTTTTATGTATTCGTCAACAAGTGTTTTGGTTTTTTCAATATCTATGCTGCTGTGGTCGTTTTTGTCGAGCAGCGGCAGACGCATAAAGCCAAAGCCAAGCTTTTTCATAATAACACCCCTTTTACTGCGCATAATACATACCCGTACAATATATATGCTTTATATTTCATATACTTATTGTATCATATCACAGCACGATACACTTTGCAATACACCCGGGCAAAAAACAAAAAAACAAAATAAATAATACCTCTCTGTCTGTAAATACTAATATATTATACGAGGAGAGGTATTTTTATGAAACTGCCATGGGACAGAAACTGGTTTAAGGGCTGCTTTTACCTGATATTTACATTTACGGTTATATATATTTTCAAGCTCATAATAGATATGTGCGCCTATACCCTTATAAACGTAAGCGGAGTTGCGGAGTCGGCTCTGCGCTCGGTAAAACGTATTGCAGGCATATTCGCCCCCATACTTATATCGTTTGCGGCGGCATATGTGCTCAAGGACCCTGTCGAGCTTATAAAAAAGCATGTAAAAAGCAGGCGTACAGCCTGCCTTATAGTATTTATGCTGCTGATACTGCCTCCCGTGATAATTGCGGGCACGGTAATGCTGCGCCTTAAGCAGAGCGGCTCGGGCAGTATTGCGCAGGGTATATCCGTATGGCTTGCAAAATGCACAAAGCAGTTTGATATAGCCTATATGCAGGCAAACGAACTGCTTGAAAGAGCCTCCCTCGACGGTATGGTATCGCCCGTGCTGCGTGAATTTTTCAACCGATACAGCGTTTCGGGATATACAAGCGGCAAAATAATAAAGCTTGCCGCCACCTGTACGCTAAACTTTCTGCTGGGCATGGTAATGGCATTTTATCTGCTTGTTTCCGATACACCGTTTTCGGGCGCCTCAAGGGTGCTGCGTGTTCTGCTGCCCGAAAGGCTTTACCGTGCGGGCGCCGTACTGCTTGGGGACCTTGACGCCGTCTTTTCTGGCTATATTAAGGGTCAGCTCACCGACGGGCTTATTATGTCTGTGCTGATCGGTCTGTCCCTTAAGGCGGCAGGCATACCGTTTGCCGCTGCAATAGGCATAATATCGGGTTTTTCCAACATAATACCGTATTTCGGCTCAATAACGGGCTTTCTGTTGACGGGCGCAGCCTCCCTTCTCAGCGGAGAATATATAAAAATAGTTTACGGCTTTGCCGTTATGCTGATCCTGCAACAGATAGATTCCACCGTGATAGTGCCTGCGATAATGGGCAAACGTGTGGAAATAAGTCCCTTTGGCGTTGTTGCGGCGCTTGCTGCGGGAGGCAAGCTGTTTGGCATATGGGGCATGGTGCTTGCCGTACCCATGGCGGCAACGGGCAAAATAATCATTTTAAGGGCTTATGAGAGAAAGCTGGAGAGGCTGAAAAGCATACAAAGCTGATTTCTTTCCCTACACCCTTGCAACGCCCGACCTTACCGCCGCCTCCGATACCGCCTTGGCAATATCCTTTGCAACGCTCTTGTTGAATGCGGACGGGATTATAATACCGTTTTTAAGATCCTCCTCCGTAACCAGCGCCGATATTGCATCGGCTGCGGCAAGCTTCATCTCATCGTTTATATCGCTTGCCCTTACATCGAGGGCGCCCCTGAAGATGCCCGGGAATGCAAGCACATTGTTTATCTGGTTTGGATAATCGCTCCTGCCCGTGGCTATGACAAACGCCCCTGCCTCCTTTGCGGCATCCGGCATTATCTCGGGTACGGGGTTTGCCATGGCAAATATAACGGGCTTGTCCGCCATTGTCTTTATCATATCGGGTGTGAGCAGCCCCGGTGCGGAAACGCCTATAAATATATCGGCTCCCTTTACTATATCCTTAAGAGTACCGCTCTTGCGCTTTGGGTTTGTAAGAGAGGCAAGCTCTGCAAGGTAAGGGTCGTCATATTTGTTGTCCGCAGAGATAACACCGTCTATATTGCACAGCGTTATATCCTTAAAGCCTGCCTTTAACAAAAGCTTTGCTATTGCGGTGCCCGCAGCGCCTGCGCCAGACATTGCCACAACACATTCCCCCGGCTTTTTGCCCGTAAGCTTCAATGCGTTGCGTATGCCCGAGAGGACAACTACCGCCGTACCGTGCTGATCGTCGTGAAATACGGGTATGTCACAGCATTTTTTAAGCTTTTCCTCCACCTCAAAGCAGTGGGGCGCACCTATATCCTCCAGGTTTATGCCGCCAAAGCTGCCTGCAAGCAGGGATATTGTCCTTACGACCTCGTCGGGATCCTGCGAGCGTACACAAAGCGGTATTGCGTCCACACCGCCAAACTCCTTGAACAGTACACACTTGCCCTCCATTACGGGCATACCTGCCTCCGGGCCTATGTTTCCAAGCCCGAGTATCGCACTGCCGTCCGTTACCACCGCTACCATATTGTGACGGCGTGTAAGGGTATAGCTCAGCTCGGGGTTTGCCTTTATCGCAAGACAAGGCTCCGCAACACCCGGAGTATAGGCTATAGACAGATCGTCGGGCGTATTGAGCTCCGCACGGGATACCACCTCTATTTTGCCTGCCCAGCGGGCATGGCTCTCCATAGCTGCTTTTTTATAATCCATTGTTTTATCTCCTTTGCAGTTTCGTAATTAAATGAAGAAGATATACATTTTTCTTCATTTTATTCCACAGGGCATAATTTACAGCCTGCTGCTGTTATATTATAGCAAAAACCGCAGCAAAGTTCAACGCTTTAATTTTAAGGATACTATTATTGCAAGCTCCGCAAGCCCCAGACAGCCGAATATATAATACAGCCTGCCCACAATATCGGCAAAGCCCATGCGTGAGAGCAAAAACGCCGCACCGCTCACAAGCACCGCCCATATGCACCTATCCGCTTTGCCGACCGGTCTGAGGCTTTCAACAGCGCTGTAGCAGTTGCCTGCGGCAGTTGTAAGCACTGCGGCGGCAAGCATAAGCACATAGCAGTACCCAAGCAGCTTGTTTTTGCTTGATATAAGCACAAGCACAGGCAGCTCGCTGCCCCCTGCCAATGATGAATATTTGTACAGCGGCAGGGCAAGCAAGACCCCTGCAAGCCCAAGCACAATGCCTCCTGCAATGCCTCCTGCGGCTGCCTCCCTTATATCCTTTATCTGCTTTGACACCGCACACAGCAGGCTCAGGCTGCTTATTACATTATAGGATATGTATACGGCGCATGAACCCAATATATTGTCGTCAAGCCTTACAATAGGGGCAAAGGCGCTCACGCTGCCAAAGTACAGCAGCAGCCCCGTAACCACGCTGCCGCACACAAGCAGCGGACACAGCACAATATTTACCGTACCCAGACCTCTTATGCCGCACACCGTCATAAACGCACACACCGCAAGCACAGCCGCACTGCCCCATACGCCGTTTATGCCGAATACCGAGTATGTAAGGGAATCTGCCGCAGCCAGCATAGACGAATAAAGCGCCGTTATAAAGCAAAAGCTTACCGCCTCCGCCGCAGCGCCTGCCCTCTCACCCATTATACAGCGCAAAAACTGCCTGTAATCGTTAAGCCCGTTGATATACATAAAGCAAAGCACCTTGCAGCCCACAAACGCAAAAAGTATGCCGCATGCCGCAATGCCCCACAGCCCCGCTCTGCCAAACCTTACAAAATATCTCATAAGCTCCTGCCCCGTTGCAAAGCCCGCACCCATTACCGCACCTATGTAAACCGCCGCCGCATAGAAGCCTGCCCTATATTTTTTAAACATAAAAAACACCTCTTATACATATTGATATGAATAAAAGGGCAGGGGTATTACAATTTCGGTTGACATAAATTGATATAAATAGTAAAATATTAGAGAAGCCGTCGGTCATGAAAATAATTGACCGAGCGAAAAAATAAGGCATTAAAGCCGGAACGGGGCTTTAAGGAGCCGACTTAAGGGGGCAGCATATATGGAAAAAATACAGGGTCTTGAGCCTATGCAATATTTATGGTCGGATAAAAAGCGCATACTGGGTATGCCTATATCCTTTACCTTTTACTCCATGACGGAGGACAGGCTTTTTATAAAAACCGGGGTGTTTACCACCGTACAGGATGAAATACTGCTTTACCGCATAAAGGATCTCACTTTCAGACAGACGCTCATGCAAAAAATATTCGGCGTCGGCACGGTAATTGTACACTCCTCCGATAAGACCAACTCGCATCTCGAGATCAAAAACGTAAAAATGCCCTTTGACGTAAAAGAGCTTATACACAAAAATGTTGAAATACAGAAAAAGAAAAACAAAATACGTGCAAGCGAGTTTTTGACAAACGATGACGATGATGACTGCTTAGACTGAAAACCGGAGGTTAAATAAAATGAAAGGCATTATTACAGTTGTAGGCAAGGACAGTGTAGGCATTATAGCGGCCATCTGTACCTACCTTTCCAAGGAAAAGATAAATATACTCGATATTTCGCAGACAATAGTATCGGGCTATTTTAATATGATGATGGTAGTTGATCTTTCCACCTGCTCGCACAAGTTTTCCGAGGTGGTTGACGAGCTTAAAAAGTGCGGCGAGGAAATGGGCGTTGATGTAAGGCTCCAGAGAGAGGATATATTCAACAACATGCACAGGATCTGAGAGCGGGGGTTGTGACTATGATTTCTAATGTTGAGGTGCAGGAAACCAACAAAATGATCAGCGAGGCAAACCTTGATGTGCGTACCATAACAATGGGCATCAATCTTTTGGACTGTGTGGACTGCGACCGTAAAAAATTAAACGATAAAATATACGACAAAATAACCAAAAGCGCCGAAAAGCTTGTGGCAACGGGTGACGAAATAGGCAAGGAGTTTGGCGTACCCATAGTAAACAAGCGCATATCCGTTACCCCTATAAGCCTTGTTGCAGGCGGAAGCGGTTCCGAAACCCACCTCGGCATAGCCAAAACACTGGATAAGGCGGCAAAGGCTGTAGGCGTAAACTTTATAGGCGGCTACTCCGCACTTGTGCAAAAGGGCATGACCAGAGCCGACAAGGAGCTTATACATTCCATACCCGAGGCTCTTGCCTCCACCGACAGGGTATGCTCGTCGGTAAACGTAGCCTCAAGCCGCAGCGGCATAAATATGGACGCCGTAAAGCTCATGGGTGAGATAATAAAAGAGGCGGCATTCCTGACAAAGGATAACTCCTCCATGGCATGCGCCAAGTTTGTGGTATTCTGCAATGCGGTTGAGGACAATCCGTTTATGGCAGGCGCATTCCACGGCATAGGAGAAAAGGACAGCGTTATAAACGTGGGTGTAAGCGGACCCGGAGTTGTAAAAAGGGCGCTCGAGCATGTACGAGGCGCCGATTTTGAAACCCTTTGCGAAACCGTCAAAAAAACCGCATTTAAAATAACCAGAGTGGGTCAGCTTGTTGCGTTGGAGGCGTCCCGCAGGCTAGGTGTACCCTTTGGCATTATAGACCTTTCGCTTGCCCCTACCCCTGCCATAGGCGACAGTATTGCCGAAATTTTTAACGAGATGGGGCTTGAACACGCAGGCGCTCCGGGTACCACCGCAGCCCTCGCAATACTAAACGACAACGTTAAAAAGGGCGGCGTTATGGCGTCCTCCTGCGTTGGCGGCTTAAGCGGCGCCTTTATACCCGTAAGCGAGGACCACGGCATGATAGACGCCGTAAATGCAGGCGCCCTTACCCTTGAAAAGCTGGAGGCAATGACCTGTGTATGCTCGGTAGGCCTTGATATGGTGGCTGTGCCGGGCGATGTATCCGCAGAAACACTCTCCGGCATTATTGCCGACGAGATGGCTATAGGCATGATAAACAACAAAACTACCGCCGTAAGGATAATACCCGTTATAGGGGCAAATGTGGGCGACACGGTGGAGTTTGGCGGGCTTTTGGGCTATGCGCCCGTTATGAGCGTAAACCGCTTCGGCTGTGAGGCATTTATAAAAAGAGGCGGCAGAATACCCGCTCCGATACACAGCTTTAAAAATTAAAAATTTACATTTTTTTAAAGTATTAAGCTCCGCAGGGAAATACCTACGGAGCTTTTTATGGTGTTTTGCGCTGCCTGCTTCTGTCGGCAGACATAACACTTATTTTAATTGTGCTTAATCACAAAAGCCGATCTGTACGCAGCTCAGCCGACCGGTATCATTGACTCTCACAAGTCATTTGGAATGAACTGTCCAGTACCTTTTGCAGTATCATCGAGGCATCTGCTGCGGTCAATATGTCATTGCGGTCAACATCCGCAATATACATATAATCTTCCTTTGTATCCTCAACAGACATTTTAAAACTGCTGTCCAATACCTTTTGCAGTACCATAGAGGCGTCCGCTGCGGTAAGAACACCGTTGATATCGGCATCACCGTAAAGGATATCGGGCTCTTCTATAGGTGGCTCTGTTATTTCTTCTGCATCTTCAATAAATTTAGCAACAAGTTTTAAATTTTCAGTAGCATTAAAACTATAAATTATATCTGTACTTAGTAATTCTTCATTATTATACCACCCTACAAATTTATAGTTATCATCGGGTACAGCTGTAAGCATTACCTCATCACCTTTGACATATTCACCTGTGTTTCTTACATTTCCGCTGCCCTCTGTATCAACAGAAATATTAATGCAGGCGTTTTGATCGGCAGGTATATACTCATCTGCTATCCTTTCGCCGTCAGGTGTATATATAATCATATTTTCTATTTGCTTTGATGCTGTTGAAGTAGTAAATTCATCATTAATATCCAAAGGAATATTGTAATAGTTCTGTCTGCCTATTGTTATTCCGTTATCATAATCTTCAACAGTTACATCCAGTAAGCCATAATCCGTAGCTATTATTTTAAAACTTACTTCTATATCGTTTGATATATATACATTTCTAGTATCACCTGTCTTTTTAATCAAAATATCATCAGAAGTACAGGTAACTTCATCACCATAAACCGAACCTATTTCATTTCCCGTTTTATCGTAAACAATTATATCGACAGGACATTTAAAACTAAACAATTTCTGCCATAAATTTTGCGGCTCGGGTGTATTTGTTAGGTAGCTTGTTGCAGCACTGATAAGTTTGTTTCGGCATTTTTGGAGATTATTATAAGCCTTATCCACAGCCGTAGTTGATACTTTCTTTACATTTCCGGGGTCTAATTTACTTATTGCAGTTATTTCATTGTACACAGATTCATAATTCCAATCATCTACAGTTAAAATTTTCTTAACTTCTTTTGCCGAGCTTTTACAATCATTTACAAATGTAACAATTTCTCCTAATCCCAAATTATTAAGTTGTGGAGTACACTTATCTATTACTTTTGTAAATTTTGATTTTATATATTTATCAAGTCCTACAGATTCTGTGAAAAAATCTATTGTGGAAATAAGTGCTTCATCAAGAGCATTTTTTTCTAATGCGCTTAGCTGATTAAGGTAATCTCCCATAATTTTAGCCATTTCCTGTTGACTTGTAGTAAATACTATAGGTATTGACGCACCGCCTTTTTTCGGTTTTATATTTACCGTACCAAATGATGCGCCGTTAAATCCGTTTATTGTTACCGTTGCTGTATATTTATCTATGTCATATGTTTTAGCCGGTTCGTTCATATAAGCATTTGCAATTTGCTTTATAATTGATGTTGAAACAGATATTGTATCTTTTGACATATCAATTTTATTTAAAGCTGTTTTACTGTAAGACATATCTCTTATAGTATAATAAATTGCTTTATAACATACATCTTCTATATTTTTTGGAACATAGCTTGTCATTAAAGCTATTTTGCTTTTAAAAGAGTTGTATAAATCTATATCCGTTGCATTAGGTACTTTAACATTACTAAGTGATTTTGCAAGGTTTTGTTCATATAAATACAAAGCTGTATCATATTCTTCTACTGCTGTTTTAAGTTGTTCCTTTACTTCAGCTGAAGAAGCATCTGATGAATCTTCCGCTGTGTTATTAACTCCATAGTTATTATCTATTATAGGAACATTATCTTCTACAACGGTTACAAGACAACTTGCGCTGGCACCTTTGGAATTTGATACAGTTATTGTACTTGTTCCGGCTTTTTTACAATTCAGATAACCTATCAACAAATCTGATCTAATACCATCTATACTGTTTTTTACACTTACTTCAACTACATCGGGATTACTGCTTGTCCACACTATATCACTATGATCATCACTGTGGGGATAAAGAGAAGCTGTAATTTCGCTCGTTTTATCATGAGATTCTATGCTATACTTAGCCGATGATTTCATAACTATTTTTCCATCTTTTGCATTAAAGCCTATATCATAGCATTTTACTCTTACAAGACATGAGGAACTGTCACCATTTGGCAAAGTTGCTGTCACTATGGTTTCACCGTTTTTGAGTAATGTGGTTTCATGAGTAGATTGCCAATCATACCCTGCATTTTCTAAGTCAATTCTGTATCCGGTTTCTGCAGATTTTTCTGTTTCAATTATTCCCTCATTACTGAAAGTTAATTTAACCTGATCCATCATATTTTCATCTTTTACCAAATTTCTTATCTGAGCTGTATATATAGGACTATTTATACTAAAATAACCTTTATCATATTCATAAACCTTATGTTCCCACCGTATGCTATCACCTACATCTGCAGGTATGTCAGCTTCGTTTAATGTGTAATCGACATAACCTTCTGCAGAATAAGGAATGCTATTTTCTTTGGCAAATGTTTCGGCATATGAATCAGGTTTGCAATAAATTGTAAGCTTTTCACAGTTATTGAACGCTGACTTTTCGATAGAAGTAACACTGTCAGGGATAGATATGCTTGTTAATGAACTACAGCCATAGAACGCAGAATCGTTGATTGAAGTAACACCGTCAGGGATTGTTATGCTTGTTAAAGAACGGCAGTCACAGAACGCATCATGTCCAATTGAAGTAACACCGTCAGGAATCGTTATGCTTGTTAAGGAAATACAGCCAGAGAACACCTCATATCCTATAGAAGTAACATCCTCTAATAGCACAACTTTTTTTAATAACTTATGGTTAGACCAACCATAATCTATTCCCTTTTGCCCTGTCACCAATTCAGTAACAGAATTGCAACCATCAAACGCTAAATATCCAATAGAAGTAACATCGTTCGGTATATTTATGCTTGTTAATGAACTGCAGTCAGAGAACGCCTCACTTCCGATTGAAGTAACACTATCTGGGATTGATATGTTTTTTAATGAACTGCAACCGTTAAACGCACTCTCTCCGATTGAAGTAACACTGCCCGGAATAGATATGCTTGTTAATGAACTGCAGTCATTGAATGTACTCTCTTCGATTAAAGTAACACTGCCTGGGATAGATATGTTTTTTAAGGAACTACAGCCAGAGAATGCATCATGTCCGATTGAAGTAACACCGTCCGGGATATTTATGCTTGTTAAGGAACTGCAGCCAGAGAACACCTTATCTCTTATAGAAGTAACGTCATCTAGTAGCACAACTTTTTTTAATAACTTATGATTAGACCAACCGTAATCTATGCCTTCTTGCCCTGTCACCAATTCGGTAACAGAATTGCAGCCACTGAATGCACTCTTTCCGATTGAAGTAACACTGTTAGGGATAGATATGCTTGTTAAGGAACCGCAGCCATAGAACGCATACCATTCGATTGAGGTAACACTGTTCGGAATTGTTATACTTGTTAATGAACTGCAGCCAGAGAACGCATCATATCCGATAGAAGTAACACCCTCAGGAATCGTTATGCTTGTTAAGGAACTGCAACCATCGAACGCATACGCTCCAATAGAAGTAACACTGTCTGGGATAGATATACTTGCTAATGAACTGCAGCCGTTGAACGCCTCAGGTTCAATAGAAGTAATACTGTCAGGGATTGTTATGCTTGTTAAGGAACTGCAATCCTCGAACGCACCATCTCCTATAGAAGTAACACTGTCCGGAATATCTATGCTTGTTAAGGAACTGCAGCCATAGAACGCATCACTTCCAATAGAAGTAACACTATCTGGTATATTTATGCTTGTTAAGGAACTGCAGTCATAGAACACCACATCTCCTATAGAAGTAACACTGTCAGGGATAGATATGCTTGTTAAGGAACTGCAGCCATAGAACGCTTCATATTTGATAGAAGTAACACTATCCGGTATATTTATGCTTGTTAAGGAACTGCAGCCAGAGAACGCCTCTTGCCCAATAGAAGTAACACTGTTAGGTATATTTATGCTTGTTAAGGAACTGCAGCCAGAGAACGCCTCTTGCCCAATAGAAGTAACACTGTTAGGTATAGATATGCTTGTTAAGGCACTACAACCAGAGAACACATTATCTCTGATTGAAGTAACACCATTAGGAATAATTATGCTTGTTAATGAACTGCAGCCCCTGAACGCATAACCTCCGATAGAAGTAACACTGTCAGGTATATCTATGCTTGTTAAGGCACTGCATCCATCGAACGCCCAATATTCAATAGAAGTAACACTATCTGGGATAGATATGCTTGTTAAGGCACTGCAACCAGAGAATACTGCATCTCCTATAGAAGTAACACTGTCCGGGATTGTTATGCTTGTTAAGGCACTGCAGTCATGGAACGCATAACTTCCAATAGAAGTAACACTGTCAGGAATTGTTATGCTTGTTAGGGCACTGCAGCCATAGAATGCCTCCCACCCGATTGAAGTAACACCGTCCGGGATTGTTATGCTTATTAATGACTTGCAGTCAACGAACGCATAACTTTCAATGTACGTAACACTGTCAGGAATTGTATACTGTTTATCGAGTTTTCCCATAGGATAACATATAATTGTAGAAATGTTTTTATCAAACAAAACACCTTCAACATCCACATAATTTGTATTTCCTTTAGATACATTAATACTTGTTAAGGCAATGCAGTCCCAGAACGCATCACTTTTGATATAAGTAACACTGTCAGGAATAGATATGTTTGTTAAGGCACTGCAGTTTCTGAATGCATCACTTCCGATATAAGTAACACTGTCAGGGATAGATATGCTTGTTAAGGCACTGCAGTTTCTGAACGCTCCCCTTTCGATATAAGTAACACTGTCAGGGATAGATATACTTGTTAAGGCACTGCATCCATCGAACGCATACCATCCGATTGAGGTGACACTGCCCGGGATTGTTATGCTTGTTAAAGAACTGCAGTCATAAAACGCATATTCTCCGATAGAAGTAACACTGCCCGGGATTATTATGCTTGTTAATGAACTGCGGTTACGGAACGCAGAACCTCCGATAGAAGTAACACTTACATCTTCAATTGTACTTGGTATATTGGCAGAGGTTATACTTCTATCCGTATCGGTAATTGTACCTCTACTTTTATCAAAGTATATATTACCTCCCTCAACGGGATAGGCAACAATACTGTTTACCATAAGTTTAATATCTCCGTCAGCAGAAGTTTCAACAACATCCCCCGTAGGTTCGGTATGTTCATCATTGATGATAACGGCGGAGCCGCTTACAACATCGTCCGACTGTTCATTTGCCATTGCCGCTTTATCATCTGCCAAAGTGATATTTGCCGAGCTCATCACCATAACAGCAGCCAACAATGCGCTTAATTGACGTTTTAAATACATAAAATTCCTCCTTTTCTTACCGTCTTAAAGTATACTTTGCAACAGGTGAAAAATATATTTTTTATGCAAATTTTTATGTATAAATTGTCTAAATATATTGATTTTTAAATGCCAATATGATACAATTTTACCATATAAATTTACAAAGACAAAAACCGTCACAAAGTATACTTTATGACAGTTTTTCAAGGATAAGCAGAGGTATAGGCAGATGATCCCGGCGGCAAGCCGTCCTGCAGGCGTCCCTATTGCTTTTACGGTGCGCAAGTAAATTCCGTCCCGTGCTCATGTTAATTTTTCAAAGAGAAAATTACGATAACTGAGTATTTCGGTTTGTCTTAATAAATGTCCCTCAACGGCATTTAATTTAACCTTTGTAAAAAAAATTTAAAAAAAATTAATAATAAGGTTGACGTTTTGCCCTTTTTTGTGTATAATCATAGAGTGTGCTGCTTTACTTGTTATTTACAGGTAAATCCCCTTCCATAACGGGGTGATGCACGATGCGGATAAACGTATGATAGCTAATTGATCAGACAGCCGGTGTCGGCGCACCAGTTACCGGGGTGTGCACTTAAAAGGTAAACCGGAGGGAGGGAAATTCGTGTCTGAGGTCAGAGTAAAAGAAAATGAATCTCTTGATAATGCACTTCGCCGCTTTAAAAGAAACTGCGCCAAAGCAGGTATTATGGGCGAGGTTCGTAAAAGAGAGCATTATGATAAGCCCAGCGTAAAGCGCAAGAAAAAGTCTGAAGCTGCAAGAAAGCGTAAATATAACTGATAAGGGCTTTTACATTTTTATTTGATTTTTATGAAATGCCGGTAATTATATCGGCATTTCTTTGCATTTACATTAAAGCTTTTGCCTATGCGGCGGCGCCCCGTGAGTGCCGATAGGTCGGAGCAAGGCAATTTATTTTAAGGAGTGATTTTATGTCGTTAAAGGATATGCTTTTTAATGACCTTAAGCAGGCAATGAAGGACAAGGACACCGCCAAAAAGGAAATAGTGCAGATGGTGCGTGCAGGAGTGCTTCAGATAGAAAAGGATCAAAAAACAGAGGCTGATGACAGCGTTGTTATCACCGTAATAACAAAGGAGATAAAAAAGCTTGCCGATGTCATACCCGATTTTGAAAGGGGCGGCAGGGACGACCTGATCGGCGAAGCAAAAAGAAAGATGGATATACTAAAGGCATACCTGCCCGAGCAGCTCTCTGAGGATGAGATAAAAGAGGCTGTTTTGGCTGCCGTAAAGGAAACGGGCGCAGTTTCTCCAAAGGATATGGGCAAGGTCATGGGCGCCGTTACCGCAAAAACCAAGGGCAGAGCGGATAATAAGCTTGTAAGCCGTATTGTTATGGAGGTATTGAAAAGCCTCTAAACATGGGGTTGTTGTAAAACAACACCCCCATTTGAATGAAATGCCGGTTGGCATTTCATTCATTTTTTCACAATGAATAAAGAGATTCGTGCCTCGCTATCGCTCGACACTCCCTCTTTTCCTCGGACGGGCAAAGCTCGTCCTGCGGATTTTAGTCTGCGACGCTTAAATTACCTTAAGTGCTTTTGCAAGTTTAAATTCTTTAAAAATCATTTTTTGGATCTAATTTTAGGTTGTTTGACAGTCTGAGATTTATCAATCTGCATATCGCTGGTTTTTTATTAACCGTTATGACAGCCCGATATATTAAGGTTAAAGGATATAAAAAAACGCTCCGACGATTTTTTTCGCCGGAGCTTTTTTACGCCTGACTTGCCCGTATCGGCACGGTCGGCTGTCTTTATCGTTTTTTCCGTTTTTATTCTACGGAGAGCACCTTATAATCCTTGTCCTCAACAGCCTTTTTAAGCACATCGTCGGCAACCTCTCCCACAAGGGTGACCACTGCCGTACCCTTTTCGTGGCTCACCTCCGCAGACGACACATTTTCAACCGCCTCAAGGCTCTTTTTTACCGCTGCCTCGCAGTGTCCGCACATCATACCTTCAATTTTGATAGTTTTAACCATTTTGTTTTCCTCCTTGTTTTTTATGGTTTTATCCCTGTCGGGATATATTTTAAACATATTAAGCCTTAGTGCATTGCTTACCACGCAAAAGCTTGATAAACTCATTGCCGCTGCGGCAAACATAGGGTCAAGCTGCCTGCCCATAACGGGTATGAGCACGCCTGCAGCCAGAGGTATGCCCAGTGCATTGTAAAAAAATGCCCAAAACAGATTTTGCTTTATATTCCTCAGTACGGCTCTGCCCAGCCTTATTGCGGCAGGCACATCTCTCAGGCTGTTTTTCATAAGCACGGCGTCGGCGGCATCTATCGCCACATCGGTGCCTGCGCCTACGGCAACACCTATATCCGCAGTTGTAAGGGCAGGCGCATCGTTTATACCGTCGCCTGCCATAAGCGCCGTACCCTGCTCTCTGAGGCTGTTTACCGCATTTGCCTTTTCCTCCGGCATGACCCCGGATATGACCTCGTCTATACCTGCCTGCCTTGCTATTGCGTTTGCGGTCCTCTCATTGTCGCCCGTTATCATAACTACTCTGATACCCATATCACGCAGCTCTTTTACAGCCTGTGCGCTGTCCTCCTTTATGGCGTCCGCCGCCGCTATAAGCCCCAGCAGTTTTTTGTCAAAGGCAAAAAACAGAGGTGTTTTACCCTGTTCGGCAAGCTGCTCCGCCTTATTTACAAGTTTGTCGGGTATATCGGTCTTTTCCGAAATATATTTCATGCTTCCGCCCGTAAGCATACCGCCGTTATATTCAGCCGACAGACCGCTGCCCGCATGTGCCTTGAAATTTTTGACGTCAAAGCCCTGTATGCCGGTTTGCTTTGCATATTCCGCCACAGCCCATGCAAGCGGATGCTCGCTGTTTTTTTCAAGCGAATATGCGCTTTGCAGCAGCTCTTCATCGCTTATGCCGTCCGCAGGCACAATATCCGTTACCGCTGGCTCACCCTTGGTGACCGTACCCGTCTTGTCAAGCGCCGCAATACGCACCCTGCCTGCCGTTTCCAAAGCAGCAGCCGTTTTGAACATAATACCGTTTTTTGCTCCCATTCCGCTGCCTACCATAATGGCAACGGGCGTCGCCAGACCGAGTGCGCAGGGGCAGCTTATAACAAGCACCGATATGCCCCTTGCAAGCGCAAAGCCGAAGCTCCTGCCTGCTATAAGCCATACAGCCGTGCAGATAAGCGCTATACATATAACAACAGGCACAAATATGCCCGATACCTTATCCGCCGTTTTTGCTATGGGTGCCTTTGACGCAGCCGCCTCGCTTACGGTTTTTATTATCTGCGAAAGTGCGGTGTCCTCACCCACTCTAGACGCCTCGCACCTTATAAAGCCCGACCTGTTTATTGTGGCAGCCGATACCGTATCGCCGGGAACCTTGTCTGCGGGTATGCTCTCACCGGTAAGCGCCGATTCGTCCACCGCACTGCTGCCCTCGGTCACAATGCCGTCCACGGGTATGCGCTCGCCGGGGCGCACAACAAATATATCCCCCTTTTTTACGCTGCCCGCAGGTACGGTGACCTCTTTGCCGTCCGATATTATATTTGCGGTATCGGGAGCAAGCTGCATAAGCGACTTTATCGCATCCGTCGTTTTGCCCTTTGAGCGTGCCTCAAGCATTTTGCCTACGGTTATAAGCGTAAGTATCATAGCGGAGGACTCAAAGTACATCTCGTGCATATACATCATCGCCTCCGCCGCTTTGCCGCCTGCCTGCGCATCGGTCATGGCAAAAAGCGCATAGGTGCTGTACGCAAAAGCAGCAGACGAGCCGAGCGCCACCAGTGTATCCATATTTGGCGCACCGTGGACAAGCCCCTTAAAGCCGTTTACAAAAAACTTGCCGTTGATCACGGCGATCGCTGCCGCAAGCAAAAGCTGTACAAGCCCCACCGCAACGGGATTGCCGTCAAAAAAATGCGGCAGGGGCAAGCCCAGCATCATATTCCCCATTGAAAAATACATAAGCACAGCCAAAAAGCCAAGCGAGCATAAAAGCCTGCGTTTAAGCACGGGAGTTTCCCTGTCCTTAAGAGCGTCGTATTCGTCCGCAGCCTGCTTTTGTCCCTTTTCCGAGATACCGTAGCCTGCCGCCCTTACCGCTGCCATTATCCGATCCGTGTCTGCACTGCCCTCCACCGACATTGAATTTGTCAGCAGACTGACCGCACACGAGGTAACACCCTCCACCTTAAGCACTGCCTTTTCCACCCTTGCGCTGCAGGCCGCACAGCTCATACCGGTTACATTATATCTTTTCATTTTTACCTCCGTTACAGTGTTTGCCTTAATTATTATCGGTATTACCGATACAATATATGTGCCGTTTTTTATCTGTCTACTTCATAAGCTTCTGCAAAAGCAACACCAGCTCGTCAATCGTTTCGTCCCTGCCGTCACGTATGTCATTTGCAACGCACGTCCTTATATGGTTTGCAAGCAGCACCCCGGTAAAGCTGTTTAGCGCTGCGTTTGCGGCAGCTACCTGCGTAAGTATGTCGGTACAGTATATATCCTTTTCCACCATATTTTTTATACCCCGTATCTGTCCCTCTATACGGTTAAGACGGTGTATAAGATCCTTGTATTCCTGCGGACTGCGTTCCTTTGTTTTATGGCAGAAGCACTCTTCCTTTTTATCCTGCATAACAGCACCCCCTGTTTATTCTGACTACAGTATATACCCCCAGGGGGTATATTGCAAGCTTTTTTTGCCCAAAAACAAAAATAATTTACAATGCGGCTGTTTTGTTGTATAATTTGTTTACAAGGGGTCAACACACACTCTGCCCCGAAAAGGGCGGAGGCTGTATAATTATTTTGGGAAAAGAGGTATATAATATGAAAAGAAAAATATCCTTATTGCTTGTATCGCTTATTACAGCATCTTCAATGTGCGTAAGCGCATATGCGGATAACACCGTTACCGTAGCAATAGACGGCATAAACCTTGATATGGAGTCCGAGCCTGTTATACTGGACGGACGCACACTTGTGCCTTTCCGTGAGGTGCTGGAAAAAATGGGAGCATCCGTAAACTGGGACGCAGGCACAAAAACCGTTGCATGTCAGCTTGACGGCAGATCGGTGCAGCTTGAAATAGGCTCCCGTACAATGACTACCTCAGACGGCACCGTTACCGTTGACGTACCCGCACAGATAATCTCGTCAAGGACATATGTACCGCTGAGAGCTATCTCCGAGGGGCTCGGTGTACAGGTCGACTGGGACGGTACAACCAAAACGGTGATAATAACCACAAACAAGGAGCAGACGGATAAGTCCGATACCGCTCCCTCGGCTGCCGAAAAGAGCAAAAGCCCACTTTACAAAACCGAATCATACTCAAACTCAATTAAATCAGGCAGCAGGGAAATTGTGCCCATAACAGCCGAATACCCTGTTTTTGCGGGCAACGGCAGAACGGTCACAAAAATAAACGAGTACATTGCAAACGATGCAAAAAGCAAAACAACAAGCTATAAAACCGCAAACATAAAAAGGCTTACCGCACTCTACGACGAAAGCCTAAACCGGCGTAAAAAGGATATGTTTGACGATTACGGCTACAGCCTTTCTTACGAGGTAAAAACCAACTCGGACAGCCTGATCTCCGTTACGGTAACGGAAAAAATCGTATCCGATACCGAAAACAAGACAACACTTTCGGGCCTTACCTTCAGCGCAAAAACAGGAGAGCTGCTCTCTGCCGACGAGCTTTCGGACGGTGCCGAGGCTGCCGCAATCGAGGGCCTTACGGATAGGGGATACGAAAAGCTTGCCGTAGACAGGCTTAAGCTTGACGAAACCAGCTTTTACGTTGAGGACAACAAGCTCATATTTGTAATAAATGCAGGTGCGCTTGCAAAGGATACGGTTGAATACAGCATTGAACTGCCCGAGGAGGAGCAGGCTGTACCGGAAACGGGTGTGGATGTAAACACCGTTTCCTACTCGGATAAGCTTACCTCCCAGACAAACGACACTGTAATGGAGCTTAACGTGACCTACCCCGAATTTATCGGCAGGGAGGAGAAGCTCTCTGCGCTCAACAAAACCATAGCACAGATACAAAAGGACGCAGCTGCGGCATATAAAGCCGAAAACAGCTCGGACGCCCTTGCCGCCTACAAAAAATTCAATGATGAAAAGGGCGGCAAAAACGACCGCTTTGAGCCATGGCTTTGGACAGGCGATTTTGAGGTAAAATACAACAACGGCGAGCTTGCAAGCATTGTAACCAGCACATATGTATTCAAGGGCGACGGCAGCGAGGATACCTTATACAGCGCATATACCTGTGACCTTAAAACAGGCAGGATAATAGATGTAAACTCACTTATAGACCTTGAGGCAGCCAATTCCGCAGCCAGAGCCGCATTCAGAAAGCTTATAGAGGGCGACCGCCTTAAATTTTATACCGATGTATACGAAAGACTGGATCTTTCCCGTGCATCAAAGTATATAGACGGAGATAACGTGGTATATATGTTCAGCCCGGGTGTACTTGCCACAGTATCCAAGGGTGTTATTGAAGTAAGCGTCCCTATAAGGTGATAAACAAAAATGAAGCTGAAAGAACTTTTAAAAAACGGCATACTGCTGACCGACGGCGCCATGGGCACCTATTACCGCAGCATTGGCGGCATATGCGAGATGTCGGAGGAGGCAAACCTTAAACAGCCCTCTTTGATAGAGGACATACACAGGCAGTACATTAAGGCAGGCGCACGCCTTATAAGGACAAATACATTTGCGGCAAACACCGCCGCCCTCGGCTACGATATGCCGCATGTAGGGGAGATAATAAGCGCCGCATATACCGCCGCAAAAAATGCGGCGGCAGGCAGCGATTCGGTTATTGCAGCAGACATAGGGCCCGGAGCCGATGCGGCGGAATACCGTGAGGCTGTCGATATATGGCTGTCCCTGGGTGCGGATACCTTTGTGCTGGAAACCTTTACCGAGCCCAATACGCCTGCAAAGGTTGCGGCATATATACGCAGCAGGGCTCCGGAAAGCTTTATACATGTATCATATGCGCTTACGGATACTGGTCACACAAAAAACTCCTATCACGCAGATACACTGCTTTCCCTTTCGGACAACGACCCTAACATTGACAGCGTCGGTTTTAACTGCGGAGTAGGCCCGCTGCATATGCTAGGCATCTTAAAAAAGCTCGGCAGACATTCAAAGCCGCTCTTTGTACAGCCAAACTCGGGCTATCCCGAGATGATAAACGGCAGAGTAAGCTATGTGCCCAATCCCGATTATTTTGCGGATACTCTATCCGAGAGTACGGCATACGGCATAAGTGCGGCAGGCGGCTGCTGCGGCACAACGCCCGAGCACATAGCCTGCCTCGGCAGGCGGCTTTACGGAGAGGCACCCTCCTGCGAGGCAAAACGGAGCGCCGACACGGCAAACACCTCGTCGGCAGTTATTGAAAGCACCTTTGCCAAAAAGCTCAAGTCGGGTAAATTTGTTG
The DNA here is from genome assembly GCA_947591605.1 of uncultured Clostridia bacterium. GTDB lineage: Bacteria > Bacillota > Clostridia > Lachnospirales > CAG-274 > CALWRD01. The sequence continues at coordinate 39,639 of CANQDF010000003.1, forward strand.
TTGCCGTGGAGCTTGACCCTCCGTTCAAGCCCGACAGCGGCAAAATTATCGAAGGCGCCCGCATACTCAGGGATGCAGGGGCAGATATTATCACCATGGCGGACTCGCCTATGGGCAAGTCAAGGGCAGATTCGGTAATAACATCGCTTAAAATAAAGCGTGAAACGGGCGCAGAGGTTCTTCCCCATATTTGCTGCCGTGACAAAAACTCGGTCGCCCTGCGCTCCCTGCTTATAGGAGCGTATATGGAGGGCATAAGAAATGTGCTTGTCGTTACGGGCGACCCCGTACCGGGGGAAAACAGAGCGGATGTAAAAAGTGTTTTTAATATGAACTCATATACCCTCACGGATATGATCTCCCGCATGAACGAGAGCGTGTTTGACGAGGGCAGCATATGTATAGGCGGTGCAGTCAACTTTAACGTATCCAATAAGGAAAACGAGCTTAAAAGGCTTTTAAAAAAGCACCAAAACGGCGCTTACTTTTTCCTTACGCAGCCTATTTTTGACGATGCCGCCATAGACTTTATAGCCTCTCTCCCAAAGGACAGGGATTACAAAATACTTGCGGGCATTATGCCGCCCGTGAGCTATAAAAATATCAATTTTTTAAACAACGAGCTTGCGGGCGTAAATATACCGCAGGATATAGTAAAGCGCTTTGACCCCGATATGACACGGGAGGAGGCGCAAAAAACAGGCGAGCTTATCGCCTGCGAAATAATAGCAAAGGTAAAGGAGCATGCGGACGGGCTTTATATTATAGCGCCGTTCAACCGCTGCCAAATGATAAGCAGCATAATTAAAAATGCCCTTTAAATAAATAATCAACATAAAACTTTTCTGATATGGAGGTAATGGTATGGCAGGTTGTGAGGGCTGTCCTTCACAGGGCAAATGCGGCAACGACAGCGGCAGCTGCGGTGTTGTCAATAACCCGGTAAACAAAATCAAAAATGTTATAGGCGTAATGAGCGGCAAGGGCGGCGTGGGCAAATCCACCGTTTCGGCTTTGCTTGCAAAGGCGCTTAAAAGAAAGGGCTTTAGCGTAGGTCTTATGGACGCCGATGTAACGGGGCCGTCTGCGGCAAGGCTCATGGGGCTTGCAGGCAAGCGTGCCTATGCCGAAAACAAGCTTATTGTACCCGTTGAAAGCAAGGACGGCATAAAGGTGCTTAGCCTTAATATGATGCTTGAGGACGAGGAGCAGCCCGTTGTGTGGCGGGGCTCTCTGCTTTCAAGCTGCATAATGCAGTTCTGGAACGAAACAAACTGGGGCGAGCTGGATTATCTTGTAATAGATATGCCTCCCGGCACGGGCGATATAACGCTCACCGTTATGCAGTCCATACCGCTCAGCGGCGTTATAACGGTAAGCCTGCCACAGGATATGGTAGGCATGATAGTTGCAAAATCCATCAATATGGCAAATATGATGAAGATAAATGTGCTTGGTATAGTTGAAAACATGAGCTATATGCTTTGCCCCCACTGCGGTGAAAAAATAAGGCTCTTTGGCGGAGATACCGCGCAGCTTGTGGCAAAGACGGGCGCCGAGCTGCTCTGCGAGCTGCCTGCCGACCCTGCCGTATCCTCGATAGGCGGAGAGGAAGAGGACAGCAGCCTTGACGAAAGGTTTGACTACCTTGCGCAGAGGATAATGGATAAGCTCAATTAGTTTTTTGCCGATCTGATAGCTTGTGCTTGTAAAAATAAAAAGCTTGCGTATAAAAAGCCGCTCCTCTTTTATGGTATGATAAAAGGGGAGCGGTCAATTTTGCCGTGCCGAAAATTTTTTTAAAGCCTGATATTCATATTAAGTCTTATCTGCGCCGTAAAAATTTTTCTTTCCGCATTAAAGCGGAATCTGGCGCTGCCGCCGTATTTTTGTGCGGTATTGTCTATACTGCGCAAGCCGTATCCTCCGCCGGGTCGGCTGCTGCGGAACGCTTCGGCAGGCAAAAAGCCGTCACCCGACCCGTAGCTGTCGTTGTAGCACACCTCCGTACAGGAGTTGTTTATCTCTATTGCAAGAGAATCCATTACCGTACCTATATGTATTTCAATAAGGGGTTCCCCGTGATATTTTCTGCACGCATTTATGGCATTTTCCATGGCGTTGCCAAGCAGTACGGTCAGATCCGACGGTTCTATATTCATCTCGCCGCACTCGGCATATACGTCACAGCGTATATTTTCATCCTCGGCAATACCCGTATAGTACCTCAGAAGTCCGTTGACCGCCGCATTGCTGCAATATATCCTGCTGTCACGCATAACGGCTTCATCCCTCAGCTTGGATAAATAGCCCTTCATACCGTCAAGATCCCCTCTTTCAAGCATATTGCCCAGGGTATTGTAATGATGGTGCAGGTCGTGGTGCATACGCCTGGTACTCTCTATATCGTCGGCAATTTGCTCGTATTGGAGCCGCTGCAGCTCCATAAGCCTTTTCTGCTCGGTTTCGTGCCTGCTCCTGACTGACTCCCGCAGTATAAGCCAATATATGGTTATCTGGTACACAAGCACCACCGCAAATATGACCATAAGCATCATATACAGCTTGTATTCCATATAATAATATGCAAGATCCAGCCCGAACATCATTACAATAAAAGCTATTGTCGAAAACATAAGTATAAACATATCACGGCGCATATTATGCGGGTCTATCTCCCGTATATACTCCCCGATTGTGCGTGATAAAAACATTACCACAAACGGCAGCATCAATGCCGACGTTGCAAAATAGAGCAGTATGCCCTGGACGGTATACGCCGCATGTCCCGTTGAAAGGGGCGAAATACCCAAAAATTTGGAAATAAAGCCGCTGAGCGCATTTACTATACAGTATTGCAGCGCTCCGTAAAACATTATAATAAAAAATACCAGTACCTTTTTAATTACGGATTCCCTGACAATGTATATATACGCAGCCAGCATAAGAGATAATGCGCATAGCATGGAGAAGTCCGCCAAAAACGCAATGTCCGGGTCTATATCGCTGCAAAGCAGAGCCGAGAGCAGCACGGAGAGCAAAGCCGTTGCGGATATTACCGCAGCAAACAGTCTTTTGCGCCCTATGCGGCAGCTCCCCTCCGGGAACGGCAAAAATATAATAATATTACATGGAAGTACCTGTATAAAAAATCCGATTGCATTTTTCAGAAAATCCGCCATTGCTTACCCCCCCCCTTAATATCATTTTTACTTTTTCCTGCAAGCTTTTCAAAAACATAATCGTCATAGGTCGCCCGTATGTCTGCATTATGGCGTGTCGTTACAGGCCGCTTTATACCGTTTTGCAGGGTGCAGGTTTCCTTGCCCATCCGGATAATGTAGTCCATATTGACCAAAATACCGCGGTTTATCCTAAGAAAATTGCCGTTAAGCTTTTTCTCCAGCTCGCTGAATGACATGCGCACCTTGAGGCGCTGTCCGTCTGCCATAAGGACATCTACCGTGTGGTTGTCGCTTTCCGCAAGGCATATCCGATCGGTATAAACGGTATATGTATCCGCACCCGACTTGAACGTGATACGCTCCCTATATACAAAACGGGTTTCATGCAGACGTTTTAACGCCTCCTTTATACCCTCCGGAGTCACGGGCTTGACAAGATAGTGTATTGCATAAAGCGCAAACGCCTCCACGGCATGCTCGCTGCTTGAGGTAACAAACACTATGCCCGTTTCCGGAGAAATTTTTTTCAGGCTTTTTGCTATATCTATGCCGTTTTCGCCGGGCATATATATATCCAGAAAAACAATGTCAAACCGAGGCTCTCCCTTAGCCGCCTCCAAAAGAGAAGCGCCGCTTAAATATTTTTCCGCACTCAGTGCAGGATCACAGCCCCGCAGCGCCTCTTCAAGCTGCTCCTGCCCCCTGGGATCATCGTCGCAAACGGCAATACGCATATGACATCCCTCCTTACCGTTGTTTTTGCTTTACTCACGGATAAAAATATATTTTTAATTATATTACATTTTTATGCTGTTTTCAATATGACAATTTTGCCGTTTACGCAGTAATACATTAGTTTATGTAAAATGCAAAAAGGGCACAGCCCATGCAAGCTGTGCCCTTTGTCTGTCTGTCAGCTGTTAGACTTTATTATATTATCGGAGCCTATAACGGTTTCACCGCTTACAACGTACTTCTTGCCGCCCGATACGTTTTCGAGCTGCTCGTCGTCGAGCTCTTCAAGCTGATCATTGTTTAAGTTTTTATCATCCGACATTTCAATTACTCCTTTCTTTTACGAGGCGACCGTTAAGACCGCCTGTATATAATACCTTTATTTTTGTTCTTTTTGGGGCGGCTGTTAGACCGCCCGCATTATTACTTCCCTTTGCGAGTTACCTCTCGTTTACCCTGTACAGTATGGACGCCGTTTCGGCTCTTGTGATGGTGCCGCCCGGGCGGAACGTATTGTCGGGGTAACCGCTTATTATGCCCTCGTATGCAAGGGTGTTTACCGCATCGGACGCATATGCGCTTATGTCTGTACTGTCGCCGAAGCTTACAGCCGCTGCGGCAGGCTGCATACCTAAGTACCTGTAGATAACAGCAGCTGCTTCCTCCCTGGTGATGCTTCTGTCCGGAGCAAACTCATCGCTGCTTATGCCGTAAACGATATTGTTGTCGGCTGCCCACATGACAGCGGGGTAGTACCACGCATTGCTGCTTACATCGGCAAACCTTTCCGCTGCACTGCCGTAGGATGAAAGATCCGCACCGCTGAGGTTTGCTATGAGCTGTACAAGCTCTGCCCTTGTAAGGCTGTCATCGGGTGCAAACAGTTTGTCTGTTCTGCCGTTTACTATGCCCAGTGAATGCAGCGTGTTTACGATTTCCTCGCACCAGAGTCCCTTTACATCGTCAAAGCCGCTGTATGCCTCGTTATCCGTGCTGCCAACGGTGACCGACTCGGTGGTTGCCTCGGTATCGGTTTCGTCCGCTGCCTTTGAGCCGTTTGCCGCCTTGGAGGAGCTGCCGCCGCCGCTTCTCCTTGAGGATGTATCGTTATTGTCATCGGCTGCAGGCTTGTCTTCGGGCTTTGTTGCAGGTTCCGTTGTGGTTTCGGTAGTGCTCTCCGTTGTGGTTTCGGGCAGAGTACCCGTTACCTTTACCTGAACGGTCTTGCTCATTACAACGGTCTTGTCGCTCTCCTCGCCGAGGTCGGCGTCTATGCCGCCGCTGCGGTCAAAGACTACCTCGTTGCCCTCATTGTCGTAGGTGTTGTCGTCCTGATCCACAAACAGGCTGTAGGTGCTCTTTACCGCTGTTACGGTAAGTGTAGCCGTACCGTCCTTTTTGCCGTAGATGCTGCCGTTTGACGGATCAACATCGGCAATATCGGGATCGCTTATGGAGTATTCCAGCTTGCTGCCCTTTTCTGCGCCGTATGGTGCTATTGCAAAGTTTGGATATACCTTATCACCTGCGTTGAGCTCTATGGTGCTTTCGTCGCCGTCATTTATCAGGATGTCGGTAACCTCAAGATCCTCATCGCTCAGCATATACAGGTCGGAGGTTTCCCTATAGAGGGTTTCTTCTCCGTTTTCAAGGGTGATGATAAGTCTTTCCATATTTCCGCTGCCCCAGCCGTTGATTATACTTATCTCCTCGTTTATAGGAAGTACATCGTTAGGCTCCATGGATGCAACAGGCATACTTAACAGCTCCTCCGCCTTTGCATTTTCGCCGTTGTTTATGGCACTTACCTTAAAGGTCATATCTCCCGTAGCCTTATTGCCGTTGTTTACGAAGGCTGCACGGATATAAGCAGTGTCGTTGTTTGTTCTTGTTATTTCGGGATCGATGTTTTCAATAGAAGGAGCCTTATTCATGGTCACCTCGTATACAGCCGCATTTTCCGTAACATCGTCCTCATATGCGGTTATGTTGAACTTATAGCTGTCGCCCTTTTCGGGTACCTGATAGAGGAATGTGCCCTCTGCCTGATTGGCTGCGAGTCTATCCTCCTCGTTTGCCTCGTCCTCATCGGTGCTGTAGTCAAGGTCGCTTGTACCTGCCGTAAGGTGAGTGTTTACAATGCTTTCGCCGAGGTCTGTTACATTGCCCTCGCTGTCTGTCATTGTTGCCTTGAAGGTCACCTTTTCGGATGGGAGCATACCCACGTTGTCTGCCACAACATGGAGTGTTGCGCTGCTGCCCATAGCAGGATATTCGGGATCGGAATAAGCGTCCGTTATATCCAGTGAGCTTGCCACACGGTAGCTGTGTATAACAAGGTCTGCGTTAGGCGATTCCTTTGTACCGCCGCTGCCGTCGTCCACGAGCTCGTAGCGTCTGAATGCCGACATTGCGGTATCCTCGTCAAGAGCTATGAATGTCTGCTCGCCGTACATTGTGTCGGCTGCTTCCGGCTCGTCAAATACGCAGTCTGCACCCCACCTGCCGTAGTAGATATATTCGGTTTCTCCCGTTTCCTCGTCGACATAAGTCGAGTGATCGTAATGAGGATCGTAGGTGCGCATATGGATGTTGCGCTTTGTGGTTTTGATTATGTCGTTGGTATCCTCGTTCTTTTCGGTGGTAACGTCAAGAGCGTTCCATACAAGGTAGAGTATACCGTTTGGCTGCATGCTTACGTTAAAGCTCTGAGCAGCCTCCGCTCCCGCCTGTACGGTGTTATAGCTCATATTTCTTGCTGCGTAGCCCTCGTCCGTCTGCGTAACGGTATCGCCGAGTGCGGAGCTAAGGTCGCCGAATACCACATTTCCATCCCTGTTCCAGTAAAGATATACATTGCCGTCATATTTTACCGTCTGAGGATTGCTGTCCTGTACATCGTTTTCGGTAAGCCTTATCGGGCCTACGGAGGAGTTATTGCTTATATCCGTAACGGATGCGTAAAGCTCCATATCCTCGTTGGTTTCCGTATTGCCGTCCTTATCAACGGTGTATACAACATATACCTCATTGTCAAAGGTATTTACGCTCATCTCGTTTATACCCAGGGTATCGGATACAAGAGGTACAAAGCGCTGGTTGTCGAGGCTGCCCTCGCCGTAGTTATCCTCATAAGCAAGGTATGTAAGCTCGCTCTGATTATAACCCACCTCGTTAAGAGAGCTGTCAAGCACCTTATAGCATACCGTGCTGTAGGAGTTATTGATAAAGTTGTTAAGGTCTGCTATGGTTTCATAAGAGAACTCTGCCCTTGTATCGGAATAATCCGTTGCAAGGTAAGCAATAAATGTTCTGCCCGTGTTTTCGTTATAGGCTATCTTAGGCATTGAGTTCGCAAAGCCGTCGGCCTTGGTGAGCGTTTTTTGTTCGCTCATATTTCCGTCTGCATCAAAGGTGCAGAAGCTGAGGTCTGCGCTGCCCAGATATTCGGGCATATCGGGCGTATCGTTGCCGAAGGTCCTGTTAAGGTCGCTGTAAACAAGCATTACCTTGTCGCCTGCCTGTGCTGCCGAGAAATCGGGATCCGCCGTACCGTCATCGTCCACCTTTTGTGGCTGAGCCCAGCTGCCGTTACTGTAAACGGTGTAGTATACAGCCTGGCAGTCGTAGTCTGCCCTTGTGTTGTCATCTCCTAAGTAGAAGAGGATGTACTTGCCGTTTCCGAGGTGCAAAAGCTGTGGCTTTGGATGCTTAAGAGTGTTTCTTACATCGCTTTCGGCAAAGACATTTGTATTGTTTTCCTCAAAGCTCCTTAAGGACGACTCGATATTATTGCCGCTGCCTCGTGCTACAGCCCCCATTGTACCCCTTATCTCGTTAGGATCGTCTACGGACAGGGATTTTACGGAAGCGTTGTTCTCATGCTTCTTTTTGTAGTTATCAAAGCTGTTTTTATTTACCGCATCGTCAAAGTCTACCCAATCGTTGTCAACGTAATCATCGGTATAGAACATACCGAGCTTAGCCGAAAGTACGGTGAACGAGATAGGTATGAACATCAGGTCTATATCCACGTTAAGTGAAAACTCTACGGTTCCTGCGCCGTCCTCCCATGGCTGATATGCCATGTCAAAGTCGGCCTTGCCGCTTACGCCCGCCGATATGATGCCTCTCATGCCGACGCCTGCGCCAAGCGTGAACCTAGGCTTAAAGTAGATAAGTCCCGCTACCTGTACCTTGCCCGCATCAGCCTTGGGGAACAGACCGCCGAATTCGATAAATGCGTCCTCCTTGGCAACTATACCCATAAGCGCCTGAGCCGTCAGCTCACCCTTTAAGGTGATATAAACGGGTACGGGGCCTAAGAAGATCGAGAAGTCCTTTTGTGCGCCTATGTTTGCGCCTACAAGCGCATAGAACTGGTCGTAGCCGTATTTAACGGTATCCCCGTTGTTCTCCTTGTAGAGGCGCAGATAAAAGCCTATATCAAGACCGATACTGATAGCGAGCTTTCCGCCCCTTGCAGAATACTTGCCTCTTTCATCGGTATTCCTGTACTTGTTGTCGCCGCTTGTGTATCTCATTAAAGGTATATCGGACGACTGGTTGTAGATAGCTTGCGTAAGAGCGCTTATACGCTCCTGAGCGCTGCCTTCCGAAAATACTTTGGCGTATTCGGTAGTCGACTCATACTCCTTTATCTGATTTTTGATTATATTGCCGCTGAGTATGGCAACCTCAAACATTTGTCTGGTATTGCCGCTGCCGCTGCTTGACGCAGAGCCGTCATCCGCAAATGTGCTTATGCCCGAGCTTGCAGGCATGCTGCTGTCGTATTCCATCTTCTCGGGAGTCATCTCATAGGAGCCGAACTCCATTGATGGGGCAATTGAGCCTACTATGCCCAGGTCTGCCGAGCCAAGCTCGTCAATATCGGGGAAGCTTACATTTGCAGGCTGTGGGGGCTCCGTAAATACATAGCCCGTGTCCACGGCTCCGCAGCCTCTGCCGTAGGCATCGTATGCCTCAACTGTCAGCTTGCCGCCATCCCTCAAAAACTCCTTTGCGTTAAAGCTTGCCGTATAATTGCTGCCGGATTTATCCATCTCCAGTGCTTTTATAAGGTCGCCCTTTATATTGTAGCTCCTTAATACCACCTTTGATACGCTGTAGCCTTTAGCAAGCTGTATCTCGCAGGTAGCAGTCATGTTTTTGTCCTCTACCTGTATCTCGTCGGCATTGCCGTCATTGCCGCTGAGCTTAAGGCTCCTTATCCAGATATTGTCGTCCTGGAATGGCAGTTCAAAGACTATCTGCTGATCGCTGTCAAGCATAACGGCGTGCTTTACAAAGGTCTTGTCGCCGTTTGCCATTATAAGGTTGGTCATATAGCCTCTAAAGCCGTGAGGCACAAGTATATCAAAGTATCCGTTTTCATCGGTGGATGTGGATACATAGTACTTTTTGCCGTTCAGCTCCCTGAACAGACCGGGGTCAAGGGAGCCTATGGTCACATCTATGCCCTTTGCACCGGTGTAGGTGCTTTTGTCGTTTATGTTGACCCTTTCGCTTCCCGGTGTCCTCAAGGTCTGGGTAGCTTTGATGACCCTGCCGTGGAGCACGGTGTCGGGCCTTAATTCGTTTATAGGTGTAAAGTAGTATTCCACGGTAGCATTGGGCGCTTTTACGTCAAAGCTGAAGGTGTCGCCCACATGAATGACGTACAGACCCTGGTCACTTTCCTTTACAGTGCCCGATCCCTCTTTGTAGAGCCATAAGCAGGTATAACCCTCCTCGGGTACTGCGTAAAGATTTACCGTATCGCCTATGGAAAGGTTTTCTATATGTCCGTCACGCTTTGCAAGCTCGGCAAGCTTTTCGTTCAGCTTCTGCTGTGGATCCTGTCCACCGAGGAACATAAAGTACTCATATCTTTTATCACTGTTTATCCTCTCTATGGCATCAAGGTAAGATCTGTACCCATGATCATAAGTGTTGATATAATCCAAAAATAACGGTTCAAGCACATCGTCGTAAATATATTCCTCTGCATTAACATCCGACAAGCTAATGTACATACTTTCCTCAACATCGGAATAGATGGGGTATCGTGTGCCCAGCATGTTTTGTATCTGTTTTCTCTGGTTCATGTCCACAATATAATCAAAAGGAGAGTCCGTGTCATAAATCTTTTCGACAAAATCCTGCGCAGCCGACTCTATGGTGCTGCCCGAACCCTTTGTAGAAGAAGATCTTCTGACACTGAAACTATGAGAAGCAATGGAGCCTTCCTTTTTTTCATAATTAAACGCCGTTTGTGCATCTTTGTTATTGACAAGGAAATCCACAAATTTTTTCTTGAAGGCTTCCTTGCCGTCCTTAATTATATCACGTCTTGCAGTATCTGAATAATAGCAGGCATATAGTTTTACAAGCTGAGAATAATCAAGCACGCCATAATGGTTGTTATAAAATTGGAAAAAATCCATCTCTGAGTAGTAATCATCGAAACCGCGGTCGTCCATCATGTAATTCCGTAATAAATCTTTCTTTGTTTCCAGGTTTCTATTTTCTATTTGATTTCTTTCTTCCTCGGAAAGGTTGGGATCACCCGTATATTCGCCGACACCGTATGTCCTTACATACTCCTCACGGCTGAGGGGCTGCTCCAATATAGGACCGGCATCGCCGCTTTCAGCTGCTTTGGCGATACTTTCCTTAAGTTCCGTTATATCGTTGAATATTGCACGGCTTTTCTCATCAGCTGACATATTTACACCCGTAACATAACCGTGCTTTGCGTTTTCGTCAAGGGTAGCATCCGTGATGTCGTTGCCAAGGAAGGCATGAGTAACGGTTACCTTGTTGTTATCCTTTGCAAAGGATACGTTTATTGTCATGTTGTTGCTGAGCGGTATAGCGTCGCCCTGCTTGTAGTTGACGCCGTTGACGTTTATCTTTTCGATATAATAGCCCTGGTCGGGATATACCTCGGGCTTGATGTAATCGCCCTTAAGCCAGTCATTGCTTGTTATATCGGCATTGTTGTAGGTCTTGCCGTCCAGCTTGAAAACACCGTGCGAGTATGAGCTTACATGTATCCTGCTTACCTTTTCGGTCCTTTCAAAGCTTGACTTTGCATGGAAAGCCTTTAACGACTGGTCGCCTTTATCTCCGCCGTATATATAATTGTAGATAAAGCTTCCGTCCAGCTTTAAGCTGTATGAGCTGCTGTCCTTTGTAATTTTGTTTTTATCGCTTGAGCCCCAGTAATCTGTGCTCTTGAAGGAACAGCCGTATTGCTTACCTGCATCGCTCAATTCACCGTGTGCGTTAATAGTTTCTTCACGATAGTATGTAAAGCCGTTGCTGCCGTTTGATCTCTGGCTTCCGTTTACCGTGTAGCCGGGTTCAAACTCGGTACCGCCGTCCCTCTTGCTCTTGTCCGTACCCGTATATACATAGTACTTAAGCTTATCGGGTTTTTCCAAGGTCAGCTTAAGAGGGGTGTAATTAAAGGTCACATCCCATACATACAGGTCTACAGCATTGTCTGTGGCTGAATGCGCATTTATCTTCCAGTACTGATTATCCTTCCTCAGTTTGTTATTTTTCATATCATCGGCACTGATGGAACCGGTAGTTTCGCTAAAGCCCTTGTTTTTAGTTTTTGTAACGCCTCCAAAAGTCACCGTGCTGACCTGACGGGATGATTTTATCGAAGATTCTTCGGGCATTCTCCACTTCCATGTGATGTTTTCAACGCCTCTTAGGTCGGCATTGCCATCTGTATAATTATCACCCGAGCTAAACAAACCATGGTAGGTATACACATTAAATGTATGATTCCAAAAGCGGTATGTACCGTGTTCCTCGGTAAAGCTATATACATAAAGATCTATATTGTTATCCTGCGTGGGACCTATAAGATCCTTATTCTCTCCCGGATCCGAGGGATCGCTTGAATATTTTAAAAGCGACTTATTGTTACCGCTTGTGCCGGGCAGTATCTCCACACGGGTTTTTCCTGTGGTAACAATGGCATTGTCCTCGGTTTCCGCCGTTATCTCAAAGCTTATTGGTTCTTCGAGGTTTTTGCCTGCGATATTGTCCTTTAAAAGAGGCACATATATCTTCTTTTCGGCCTCACCCGGCATAAACATCAGATCGCCCATAACGGGAACATAATCCTCGTCTGCCTTTGCGGTATCTGCAAGGGTGGAAATATACATATTTACAAAATCGTTTATATTTCCCTCTCTTTTAAGCGTTACCGTAACGCCGTCCGCATCGGAAAAGACTTGATAGGTTTCAAGATCAAAGGCTATTGTACTTTTTACAACGTCCTCGTCATCGTCTATGAGGATGTTGCTGCTAAGCTGCTCTCCTAACTCCGCACCATTTGTCGGATCGTACAGAGATATTGAAAGAGCCTCCTGTGTTTCGTAAATATCGTCGTTTAATACCTTGACATGGACGAGCTTGTATGCCTCTCCGTCGTCAAAGTCCATAGTGTAGGACGCACCGTCAAATGCCTCCGCCATATCGTTGAGAAGCTCCACAGACTGCTTATCCTTGACCTCAAAAAAGCTGTCAAGCGAGCCGTCTGCCTCATCGCTTACCGTAGGTGTTGCCTTGCCGGTAGCCTCGTCACGCATCTTGTGCAGAGCCGAGGTGTAACCGCCCAAACCGTCGGAATATTCCGTTACGGGCGCCTCTTCGGTTTTGCCGAGTTCGTCATCTATGGTGACGGTATCGGCATCCGCATTTTCGCTGTCCTGTGCATTTTCGCTCTCCCGTGCATTTTCGTCCTCCGAGGTCTTTCCCAAAACCTCGGCTGCCGCACCGGAGGTGAGTTCGTCATACGAATACATCTCTACGGCTGCGCCGGATGCGATCCTGTCGGTGGTAAAGAGAACATTTTTGTTTTCCTCCACCTGTTTTTCAAGGAGTGTGGGAGCATCGCCGCTTTTTTTAATGTCATGATAAAAGCCGAGTGCGTCCTTCTCCTGCAAAACAAAGTCTTCACCGTATTTTGCGGAGATCTCCACTGCCTTTAAGCTTACGCTTGCCTTACCCTCCGTGCCGCCTCGGCGCAGAACGTAAAAATCAAACTCCTTGCCCTCGCCCGTCTGTATCATGGGCGAAAGCACTTCAAACATACCGTTTGGGTGCTTTGCGGCAAATTGGTCGCTTACTCTCAGAGCCGATACATCTATCTCAGGCTGTGCGTCTGCCCATACGGTGCTCGGCGCCGCCATGGTAAATGCAAGCATAAGAGCAATAAGCCTTTTACTCCTTTTCATTTTCTCATCACCTTTCTGTATATATTTCTGTCGGTCGTAAAACGACCGTCCATGTTAATATTATATCACTTTTTTTAAAAAATTAAATTGAATTTCACGTCGTAAAACCTGACTTTCACGCAATCGGGGTAATAATATATCATTAAAAAGCACTCATAATGTACTGTACATTTTTTTATTATTGATAAAAACTCTTCATTGTGCTATACTAAATAAAAAGGGAGATGTATAGGTTGCAGGCAAACAGAACATACAAGGATTCGGTATTTACACGTCTTTTTGGCAATAAGGAAAATCTTATAGAGCTGTACAATGCCATAGAGGGTACTAACTACGGTGAGGATACCGAAGTTGAAATAAATACGCTTGAAGATGTGCTGTATATGGACAGGGTAAATGACATTTCTTTTACTATCAACGGTAAATTTGTTATACTTGTGGAGCATCAGACAACGGTTAACCAAAATATGCCGCTGAGGTTTCTTATGTATGTCGCAAGGCTCTACGAAAAGATAATAGACAACCGATCGGTTTACAAGGAAAAGCTGATAAAAATACCAACACCCGAATTTATTGTGCTTTATAACGGCAAAGACGATATACCCGAAAAGCAGATAATGAAGCTCTCGGATGCTTTTATCGAAAAGGACGATATAAAGCTTGAACTGAAGGTTAAGGTAATAAATATAAACTACGGAAAATCCTCGGTATTGCAAAAGAGCAAAAACCTGAACGATTACAGCTATTTTATATACGATATACAACAGTATCTTAAAAATGGACTGGAGCTTAAAAATGCAATAAAAAGCGCAATTGAGGATTGTATCAAACAGGATATTTTAAGGAAGTTTTTGGAAACTAACAGCTCGGAGGTGATTAATATGTTGTACACAGCTTTTGATATTGACGCTGCAAAAGAGGTATGGCAGGAAGAGGCTAAACAAGAGGGGCGTAAGGAAGAACGCAAAGAATTGGCAAGATCACTTTTAGATATATTGGATATTGAAACAATAGCTAAAAAGACAGGTCTTACCATTGAGGAGGTCAAAGCTCTTAAATAAAAAGCTTTACCGAAAGTTCAATATAAGGGCAGCTAAGCAGTTGTTTGTTTGGCTGCCCTTTTTATTTGCCATAAGAAAAGTAACTTTTATTTTGCGGTCTTTCGGTTCTTGACTCATACTGCAAAAAGTACAATGTAAGGTATGCTACTGCATCTGGTTTTTTACAAGCTCGTAAAATATACCCTGCTTTTGCATAAGGCTGTCATAATTGCCCTGTTCGGCAATTTTGCCGTTATCCAACACTATAATATTGTCACATTCCTTTACGGTGGAGAGCCTATGCGCAACAATAACGGCTGTTGTGTCAAGGCTGTCCACATAGCGTGTGACCATCGCCTGCGAGGCATTGTCAAGCGCATTAGTAGCCTCGTCAAGCACAAGCATGGACGGCTTGCCCATAAATGCCCTTGCAAGCAGTATCCTCTGCTTTTGTCCGCCCGATATGGTAAGGTTGTCGTCGGATACAAAGGTATACAGCCCCATAGGCATCTTTTCAATATCGTCCTTAAGCCCCAGCTTTTCAATTACGTCAAGCACCTCTTCATAGGTTGCACGAGGAGCAATAAGAGTTATGTTTGAAATAATGTCCGCAGGTATCAGCTTTGAGCTTTGCAGCACCACACCCAGGTTTTTTCGGTAGCTTGAAAGGTTTATCTCGTTAAGGTCGTTATTGTCTGCAAATATCCTGCCGCTTGTAGGCTGCTCAAAGCCCAGCAGCAGCCTTATCAGAGTTGATTTGCCGCAGCCGCTTTTGCCCGTTATGGCTGTTTTTTGTCCCTTTTTTACGGTAAAGCTTATATCATCCAGCACATTTTTATCGCTGCCCTCATATTTAAATGAAACATTTGAAAACTCTATGCTGCCCTCAAATTTGCGTATATCACGCTTGTTTTCCCTCTCCTCGGTTTCCGCAAGAAAAAAATCCTTCAGCCTGCCGTAGGAGGAGTTAAACTCCGCTGCGGCATTCAGCACGGTGCCTATGCCGCCCACAGAGCCTATAAACAAGCCGTAAAGCGACATAAACACTATAAACTCCGATACATCGGTATCCGCCTTTATGCCTGTTTTAAAAAATACAAGCGTAAATACCGACAGCACCAAGGTGTATATTGCATTGTAATATTTTGTGATAAACGGCTTTTTTTGCGCCCTTAAGCTGTCGGAATAAAAGCTGCCCCAACGGTTGAACATGGCTGAGCCCGCATTGTTGAGCTTTACATTTTCCATCCCGGAAAACAGCTCGTATACAAAGCCCGTCATGGAGTTGAGCTTTTTGGCAAAATTGTACCTGTATCTGTTTAAGCAGACTGCATTTATCACCGTAAGCGCAAGCACCGTGACATAAGCGGCGGACAAAAACGGCACAAAGCTGTACGCATAAATATATATGCCCGCCGCATATACGGCAGATAACAAAAACGATATAAAGGCAGCTATGCTACCTGCGGAAAACAGCGCCGTAAGGCGGGATATATCGGTTATTGCGCTGCTCAGGCTGCCCGACCTCTGTCCGTTAAAAAAGCCTGCCTTAAGTGATAAAAGCCTCGAAATTATTGCCCCCTGCAAATTTGCGTTTATATTAAGCGGTATGTTTGTGGCAACAAAGCCCTTATATAAATACATTACAAAGGATATGATTATTATACCGCATAAAAGGCAGCCCATAGGCAAAATATCCCCCTTTGTACCGGCAGGAATGATGTGGCCGAATATGTAATACTGCGCCTGCGGTATTACCGTTGAAAACAGCGTTACCGCTATCATGGACGCAATAAGAGCGGCATATTCCTTTGCGGTTATACATTTAAACATATACCTTATAAGGGACAGCCTTGTTACCTTTTCGTCCTCAAAGCCCCTGTAAAAGCAAAGCGCCTTGCTGTCAAAGGAGGCTGCATTTTTGCCCGTTATCCTTATGCGCCTGCGCCCGTCACGGAAGATACAGCTGCCGTTAAAGGATGGCAGCACCGCCTTGAACTCCTCTCCCCTTTTTACAAGCAGGGGCAGCATATTATCCTTGTACCACCCATTATCCAGCGTTACAACACGGCAGGTTATGTTAAATTTGTTTTTTATTTCTTCAAGGCGGTCCTCAAGGCTTACAGACTCTATTGTGTATTTTATGCCGTAATATCCCAGCACCGCTTCAAGCTCGTTTTTATATATATCCGTATCCGAGGCTATTATATTTGCATAAGCGGAATACATATTTTCACTGTGTTTTCGTTTAAGGGCTTCAAGCTCTCTTTCAAGCTCTCTCTCAGGCAATTTTATCACTCCCCATTATCCGAAACGAGCCTGTAATATATGCCTCCGTTCTTTACAAGAGAGGCATGGTTTCCCCGTTCCGCTATTTTTCCGTCCTTAAAAACAAGTATCTCGTCGCAGCTTCTTATGGTGCTTAGCCTGTGCGCAATAATTATAAGAGTTATGCCCAACGAGAGTATGTTTTCCATTACTTCCTTTTCCGTCTTTGCGTCCAATGCGCTTGTAGCCTCGTCCAGTATAAGTATCTCGGGGCGCCTTGCTATTGCTCTTGCTATCTCGATGCGCTGCCTTTGTCCTCCTGAAAGGTTTTTGCCGCCCTCGGTTATCATTTCGTAGTAGGCGCCCTTTCTTACGACAATATCATCGTGTATACATGCCTTTTTGCATGCCGTCACAACATCCTCATAGGTTATGGTCTTATCCCACATGGTTATGTTGTCAAAAACGGTTCCCTCGTACAGCTGCGCACCCTGGCTTACAACGGCTATTTTGGAATAGAAGTATTCCCTTTTAAGCTCGCTTTTTTCCGCCGTGCCGTAGTAGATATGTCCCTGTGTTTCGGCATACAAGCCTGCCGCAAGCTTTGCCGCAGTGGATTTTCCGCTGCCGCTGCCGCCCGTAAAGGCTATGCTTTTGCCCTTTTCAAGGGTAAAGCTTACGCCGCTTATCGCATAATCCGACGAACCGGGATAGCAAAAGGACACATCCTCTGCCCTGATCTCTCCGTTTATCCGCTTTGTCTGCGTTTCGCCGGAGGGCAGAAATATATTTTCGTCGGCATATTTCATGGTATCGTCCGTTCTGTCAATTATGCTTTTAAAGCCGAATATTGCCGATACCGAGTCCATAAACGAGCCGAGAGGGGTAAGAAATGCCGAAAGCATACCCATAACACCCACTGCCGTGCCTACCGAAAAGCTGCCGGAAAGCACCTTGTAAGCGCCTATTGTCAAAATGGCTGCCGAAACAGCCGAGTTTATAAAGTAAAATGCCGACGACAGATAAATATTAAGCTTATCCGTGCGTGCCGAGGAGCCGATATTAAGGGCAGCCATACCCGTAAGCCTTGCAAACATCGCATCCTCGCAGGAGCAGGATTTTATTGTTTCTATCATATCAACGGCAGAGGCGGCAGAGCCCTGGAGCATAGCCTCGTTTTTTTTGCACAGTGCGGATATTGTGCCGAGCTTGCCCGAGATGTAAATTACCGCAGTTATATTGAGTATAATTGCGGCAATGCCCACAAAAGCCACAGACACGTCAAAGACAAAGGCGGCTGTGCAGTAAAGCACCATAAGCACACCCTGAAACAATATAGGCGATATATATTTTACGGCAAGCTGTGCCGTTTCAAAGCTGCCCAGCTGCCTGTTTGCAAGCTCTCCGGGAGCCCTTTGCGAAAAAAATGTGATGGGCAGCCTGAGTATTTTTTCCATAAAGCCTATGCTGAGGCTTATATTAAGGTTCCTCTGTATCTCGTAGCCCATCCTTTCGTAAAGAACCGAGGCAATAAACGATAGCAGCATCACCGATACCATAGAGGCGGCAAGCACAAAAAAGCTGTCCGTCCTGTTATCAAGGAGTATGTTGTCTATATAGGCGGAATTAAAAAACGGCATCAGCATACCGAAAACCGTAACTGTCATAAGCACAAAGGATATAAACACAAAGCCCGGTATATATCGTTTTATGCAGTTAAGTGTAAAGCTGTTGTCTGCGTGCTTTTTTGCAGATACAAACTTGTCGGACTTACCGAAGGTGAGCACTATGCCCGTAAAATTGCCGTCAAACTCGCTGCAGCTAGCCTTGTATCTGCCCAGTGCGGGGTCGTTTATATAGTAACCGTTCTTATCAAAGCCGCACAGCACCACAAAATGCCCCATATTCCAGTGGATAATGGCAGGCAGGGGTACATTTTTCACGCTTTGCGGGTCGGCTCTGAACGCCTTGCAGACAAGACCGTTTTTTACCGCAGCCCTTTTTATGCCCTTGGCATTGACGCCGTCCTTGGATACGCTGCAGTCCACACGCAGCTGTTCAAGCGACATATCCTCCTTGCCGAAGTACTTAAGTATCATAGCCAGGCAGGCGGCGCCGCATTCAACATTTTCCATCTGGAGCACAAAAGGCACTCTGACCCTTTTCATCTGCTGCCACCTCCCAAAAGCCATCTGTACGGAGGCCGGTTGGAGATAACCACGGAGTTTTCGCACACCGTACCCAGGCTTACGTCTATATCTCCGCTTTTGCTGTCCGACCAGTTGAGTCCGCTTGCCGTATCCGGGTCGGAGAGCAGGTTTATATATACCGCCACATATGTTTTGTCCTCGTCCAAAAGGCTTGGTATGCTGTAAATATCGTAATCCTTAAGGGCATCGCTTTTGGTTATTGCAGTATCGCCTATGTCATTAACATATCCGTTTATGTAACCGAACTTTTCCCTGGGTGCATAGTTGGGCGAAACCTGAACGGAACAGCCCTTTGATATGCTGTTTATAAGCTCGCTGGGCATAAGGGCAAATATCTGCCTTTGGTCGTTATCCTCCCTGACTGCCGCAACAGAGGCTATAATGCCGCCCTTTTGTATATAGGCGCCCTTATCTGCCACGGAGAGCACAGTACCGCTGTACTCCGATACGATAACGGATGTGTTGCGGTAATCCTGTTTTAGCTCCTCCGCAGGCTCTCCGCTGACCGATGCGGCATCTATTTTGTTTAATATCCCCTCATTGGGTATCATTGCGGCTATATCTCCTACCTCTATCTTTTCTCCCGCCGTAACGCATATATCGGAAATTATGCCGTCCTCGGGCGCAGTTATGTACCTGATGCCCCCTGCGGGATAGACTACGCCCGTTATATTGACCGTCGATGCGATATTGCCGAATACAAACCATACGCCCGTAAGCAAAATGCCCGTTATAAACACTGCCGCCAGCACTCTGACCGAAACCGACAGCTTTTTTATCTGCCTGTCTGTGGAAAACATATCCTTAAAGCTCTCGGATGCTTCCCTGCGAAATAGATCATTCATTTGCAAAACTCCTCATTTGCTCCTCCTGCAAACTTTGCTCCTCCCAAGACACAAGACTGGACCCTGCTATCTTGCCGTTTAATATACCCTGTTCGGAGCTTTCGTTATCTTCGGATATGACAAAAAAATATTCAAGCCCTTCCTTTGTTGATTTACAACAGCTGAAGTATTTGTAGACAGCCATACCGTTATCCTGAAACGTAAATTGCTGATATTCTCCCGAATATCCCTTTTCGTGCAGGATCTCCGCTATCCTGCCGCAGGATGACGTGTTGTTTTTTACCGCCGTATCCACTATCATCCTTAACGCATTGTATCCGTGTATCTTCCATGTATCCTGTACCTCATATTCCGGCAGACCCGGATCCGATCCCGGAGCAATGTCGGAATTGAATTGCGAAACAATGTAAACGTTGTTAAATGCGTCCAGATGTTCAAGCAGAGCCTTGCTGTCGTCCAGTCTGCTGTCGCTTACCACATAAAGCTCGGGCATCTCTTCTTTTAGCTTATAGAGCAGCTCAAAGCCCTCGTCATCGCTCGGTATCAGCACAACGCCCTCCACGCCCAGCAGCTTCCACCTTTCGACCGTGCGGTCGAAATCCGATATCATGGTATTTATTCTGACCGAATCCACAACGTTTATATCCTCGGTACTCTCGTTTCTGTAAAAGGACGATGCCTCATCTCTGCTTATAGGGTTGTCCGAGCAGCACAGCGCCCATTTTTTTGCGGGGGAAAACTCCGCCATCCTTCTCATAACAAGGCCCGTGTCCTTGTTGCTGTAATTGAGCGAGAACACCCTTTTGTAATTTGCCTCCTCAAGCGTATCGTCATATGTCCAATGAGGGCAGATAAGTATCTTGCCCGCCTTGTCTGTCTGGTATATCTGGCTGTCGCATATATCGGGCGACGACGAGGCTATTATAGCCGTCAGCTCCTTATCGTTTACAAGCTCTGCGGTTATCTCGTTGCCCTTTTCGTAGTTGCCCATATCATCATAAAATTCAAGCTGTATATCGTAGCCGCTGTCCTTGTATTGGTTACACACTATTTCATAGGCTTTTTTTATGCCCATTTCAAAATACTCCGAGTAAACGCTCGGGCTGCCCGTGACGGCTATCTTTATGGTTTTGTTCTCCTCTTCTCCGCTGCACCCGTAAAGCAGCACAGCCGCAAAGAGCAAAACTGCGGTAAAAGCAATTTTTATTTTTGACATTGTATCCTCCCCTCTCTTTTAATAATATGTTGTATCTGAAAAAGGCAGTCTGATGCTTTAAATCTTCCCGAAAAAAGCATATTTTTATTATTATAATACAATTTTTTGATATTTTCAATGCCGCTGATTTGTATTTCACGCACAAAAAACTGCTTTTTACGCAGGGCTTGCAATAACGGGGGTATTGCCATATTGCGGCAAACGACAATTTTTACCCAATTTTTACAGCAAAAAACTCCCTGCCTCATAAGTGACAGGGAGCAAAAGATATATCCTTGTATATGCAAAGCTCTATGCTATGTACATACCGCACAAAGACTTTATTTATCATCCTCACGCAGCTGTACAAACGATACACCGTAGTCGGAGAGAGGCTCCCTTTCTATCACGGTACCGTGCTGCACCTCATGTACTCCGTATTTCCAGCGATCCTTTTTATCTTGATACTTTAAATTTCCAAGCTCAATGTTTGTAAGAAACTCAAACATATCAACAAAGTCCTTGCCGCCGAACATCTTTTTATACCAAAAGCCTTCAACAGTCCAATCCGCAGAGGGCTCTACGTTGGTACGCTTGCCCGACATACCGTCAACCTTTGAGTAAACCTGCTTTCTCTGGTTGACATAGTACTCGGTGCCGTCTATTAACCTGACAAGAATATATTTAGCCATATAAATCCATCCTTCCAATTGCTGTCATAAGCGATGAACGGTACACACATACCCGTCCAATGACATTATAGCACATTTCACAAAAGAAATAAAATAAAATTTTAACAAAAAACAAAATTGTTTATCAATAACAAAAATAAAAGCCGCAAAAAGACGTTTTTGTCCGTAGTGTACAAAAAACTGCTTTTTGTTACGGTATATCCCGCTTTTTGATTGTAAAAAAACAAATATAAGCAGTCGACATTTTTAAAATATGCACAAATCGTTTTTGCCTGCGGAACATCGAAAACGCCTTTCGGCAAAAAGCTCTTATCCCATTATTGTAAAATGTATATCAATCAAGCTCTATCTCGTTCACGGGCACTTCCTCAACGGGGAAGGTCTGCGTGCCGCCTATCTTGAGCCCTGTTTTTGCTTTGACCGAGGCAGTTTTTGTCTGTGCGTCCCAGTCCACCTCTGCTCCCAAAGCCTCGCCCACTGCCCTGAGCGGCAGCATAAAGCGTGAGTTTATTATCTGCTGAGGCACCTCGGGCGTTATACTCTCTCCGTTTGCCGTAAAGCTTGCTTCGCCTGCCGTCATTACAACCGAGGACGAACCCTTTGTAAGCACAGCCGTTTTGGTGTCTGCGTCATATTCGACCGTATATCCAAGCTCTTCAAAAGCTCCCCTTACGGGCACAAGCGTGCGTCCCTCCACTATAACAGCCTCGGCGTCAATAGGCTTGTCGTTTACCTTGACCTGAGCCGCCGATACCGTTACCGACATCATTATCACTGCAATAAACGCAGCAAAAAACCTTTTCATGTAATATCCCCTTTCCGTGTACGGGTCATACGGCGCCCGTACGCTTTTCCCTTGTACATTCGGCTATGACGGACATCACCTTTTCGACCCCCCTGGACTGCGAGGCGTTATCCATTGCCGAAATATACCCTACTCTGTTATTATACAACGAATTTATTTCTTTTGCAAGTGTATCCGCATTAAGATTTTCCTCATTCAGCACAGCGGCAAAGCCATGCTCCTTAAACGACGCCGCATTAAGTATCTGGTCGCCTCTGCTGGCAGCCTTTGAGAGCGGTATAAGCAGCATTGGCTTGTGCAGGGCAAGCAGCTCGCATATCGAGTTGGAGCCTGCACGGGATATTACCATATCGGCTGCCGCAAACAGATCCTTAAGCTCTTTTGATATATATTCAAACTGTACATATGCAGGGTCGCTTATATCGGCATCCATATTGCCCTTTCCGCACAGATGCACTATATCAAAGCGCTCGGCAAGCTGCGGCAGCAGCTCTCTTATGCAGGCGTTTACCTTTACCGAGCCCTGCGAACCGCCCATTACAAGCACAACGGGCTTGCTGCCGTCAAAGCCGCACATTTTAAGCCCTGCCTGTCTGCTGCCCTTGAACAGCTCCGACCTTATGGGCGTACCCGTAAGCACTCCCTTGCCGCCCTTAACGTATTTAAGCGCCTCCGGGAAGGTGCAGCACACCCTGCTTGCAAAGGGTGAAGCCAGCTTGTTTGCAAGCCCGGGGGTTATATCGGACTCGTGCGCAACAACAGGCACACGGTTAAGGTATCCGCCTATTGCCACAGGCACGGATACAAAGCCGCCCTTTGAGAAAATAACATCGGGCTTTTCCCTGTGTATGATGGCGCTTGCCTCGCCCAGACCCTTTACCACTCTGAACATATCCGCAGCATTTTTAATGTTGTTTTTAAGCTCCCTGCTGCGGCGCAGCTTACCCGTGCTTATGCCGTAATACTTTATGCCGCACGCCTCTATAAGGCCCTTTTCCATACCGTCTTTGCTGCCTATGTAAACTATATCGTAGCCCGAAGCCTCAAGTGCAGGCAAAAGTGCAATGTTTGGGGTGACATGCCCCGCAGTGCCTCCGCCTGTGAGAATTATCTTTTTCATATTTAATGCCTCCGTTTAACGGTTATTTATATTATATTTTATTACAAAACGGGCGCAAAGTCCACAATTTTTTAAGCGGGGTCGTGCGCCGATAAACCATGTCCGCATAACGCCCTGTTTATTGACATATGCCGCAATTTGTGTTATCTTAACTTCAAAGAAAAAAATAGGGACACGGATTTATCCATATGTATTATTTAAATAAGAAATGAGGTTTTTTACAATGCTTAAGTTTACAAAAATGACAGGCTGCGGCAACGACTATGTGTACATAAACTGCTTTGAGGAGAGGGCAGGCGATCCTGCGGAGCTTTCAAAGCGTGTCAGCGACAGGCACTTCGGCATAGGCTCGGACGGCCTTGTGCTCATATGCCCAAGCGATACCGCCGACTGCAAAATGAGGATGTTCAACCCCGACGGCAGCGAATCCGAAATGTGCGGCAACGCCATACGCTGCGTCGGCAAATACGTACACGACAGGGGCATAATAAATAAAGACGTGATAACCGTGGAAACGCTTGCGGGCATAAAAACTCTTACGCTGCATCTTGACGAAAACGGCAGCACCAAAACCCTTACCGTAGATATGGGCACGCCTATACTTGCGCCCGACAAGATACCCGTTGTATCCGAGGAGGAGCCCGTAAAGGCGCTTGCCCTTACCGCACACGACAAAACTATGAGCTTTACCTGTGTTTCCATGGGCAACCCTCATGCGGTCACCTTTATAGATACTCCCGTAAAGGATTTTGACGTTGCAAGGTACGGCTCCGTGCTGGAGGTAGACAAGCACTTCCCACGCAAGGCAAATATTGAGTTTGCGCAAAAGGTGGACGACACTCATCTTAAAATGAGGGTATGGGAGAGAGGCACGGGCGAAACATGGGCATGCGGTACAGGCACCTGCGCCACCGTAGTTGCCTCAAACCTTGTGGGCATATGCAAAAGAGGCCCCGTTGATGTTGAGCTGCTCGGAGGCACTCTCACCATAAACTGGAGCGAGGAGGACGGTCACGTTTATATGACAGGCCCTGCCGACTTTGTTTTTGACGGAGTACTTTTTGACTGAAATGGATACTAAGCTTTTTTGGCTCATATATAATTTTACTCAAAGGCATGCTGCCGTGGGAAAGGCTGCCGCAAAAACGGCGGCGCTGTCCGAGGGGTTTTATTTTGCGGCATATGCGGCAGGCGGTATATGGCTGCTGCTCAAAGCCGATCCCTCCGTTACAGGATATATAGTCTTTCCCTGCGGCGCACTTTGCCTTAATATGCTTCTTAGGAGGCTTATAAACCGTATACGCCCATTTGTGCGCTTTGCTCTGGAGCCTGCGCCAAAGCACAAAAAAAACGGCTCCTTACCCAGCAATCATGCGGCATGTGCTATGGTCATCTCGCTCTCGCTTTTCGCCGTAAGCCCTCTTTTGGGTGCCGCTCTTGCGGTGCTTGCGGTTTTTACGGGCATATCCCGCATATGTATCGGCGTGCATTATCCGCTTGATGTGCTTGCGGGCTGGCTTTTGGGCGCCGTATTCGGCATAGTCGGCATTGGCTGCCTATAGCTCTGCGGCACCGTGGGACGGGCTTTGCCCAAAATTTGCAGGTCTTACCCGGTCGATAAACCATTGGAGGTTTTGAGGTGTTTTTGTTTTTTATTGCCTTTAACGACGATTTTACAAACGAGCTTATAAACAAAGCAAAAAGAGGCAGTGAAAGCGCTTTTTGCACCCTGATAGGCAGCATAGAGCCTTTTGTGTACAACCTCGCCCTGCGCATGATGGACGGCAGCAGGCAGGATGCGGAGGATATGGCACAGGAGGCTTTTTTGCGTGTTTACAAAGCCCTGCCGTCATATAACGAGAAGGCCTCATTCAGAACATGGGCTTTGCGCATATGCAAAAATGTCTGCCTTGACGAAAAGCGCCGCAGAGCATCACGCATAAGCACCCGGGAGGAAATAAGCGAAGCCCTGCCCTCCGATATATCCGTATCCGAGGAGGTAATGGCAAGGGAGAGGAAAAAAGCCCTCAAAAAAGCCATAGACAGCCTGGACAAGCGTGCAAGGCTGCTTATAGTTATGCGTGATATAAACGGGCTTAGCTATAAGGAGCTTGCGGAAATGACCGATATGGAGATAGGCACGGTAAAATCCGCCTTGAACAGAGCAAGAAAAAAGCTGCGTGAAATAATAACGGAACAAAATCTTATTTAATACGTCTGTATAGGTAAAGGGCGGTGACAAAAATGAACTGTGAAGATGTAAACGATCTGCTTGACGAATATATAAACGGGGAAACCGACAACACCGTATCATCGGAAATAGAGGCGCACATACGCACCTGCGAAAGTTGCCGCATGCGGTATGAGGAGCTAAAAAGCCTTAAAACGGAGCTTGCCTCGCTTGCGGAGCCTCTCCCGAACGGCTTTGAGGAAAGGCTGCTGGCAAGGCTTAGGCGTATAAGGCTCAAAAGGCTGCTTTGCACGGGTATACCCGGTATAGGCGCCGCTGCCGCAATATTGCTTGTATGCGTTGTCATAGGCGGCAGAGGAGGATATAAATATCTTGACGGGGGATATAGGGAGCTTTCCGATTCCGTTGTACAAAGCGAAGAGAATAATGACGAAAGTGCCGAATCCGGCGGCACGCAAGGCAGATCTGCCGAAGGATCGGATACCGAGCCTCAAAGCGAGGTCATAAAACACAGCACGGATACCGACAGCACGGATGAGGCTCAGCCGCAAGCCAAAACGGCGGATACGGAAACACCGCAGGCAGACAGCTATGACGCAAAGCCCGATGACATTCAGGCAAAACCCCAAAATACGGATGTCCGCACCGCCACCGATGACAGCGGCATTGCCGATACGGGAAACGCCAAAAACAGCACGGACGGCGATACGGCAAGCCTAGGTACCGACAGCGCCGAAAATTTTACCCAAGACCTCAACAATGCCTCCGGAGAGATTAACGGCACCGAGCCCTCCGCATCAAAGATGCGCATAGGCAGCGCCGCAGCCGTAACGGCGTCGGCAGACGAGAGTATTGAAGCCGACGAGAGCACAGCCGACAAAAGCATTGAAGCCAACGAGAACACAGCCGACAAAAGCATTGAAGCCGATGAGAACACGGCAGAGCTTTTTGAGGCGGAGGAGTACGGCATGCCTATGCCCCGAGCGTCGGGCGGCGGCTCCTCTGCCCCACTCATGGAACAGGCGGAGGAAAAAAGCGCCGATGTCATTTTTACCTGCGATACGGACAGCCTCTCCGAAATAGCCGATAAGCTTGAGGATATGCCGCAGGTAAGCTTTACCTACCGTGACGATGCCCGTATCGACATACACTGCGAGGGCATAAAATACGCAGAGATAAAAGCCCTGCTTGAGGAAACAGGCGCAAAGCAGACATATGCAGATGTTTCCGCAGACGAGCTAAGCTGCGATGTCAGCATAAAAGCCGCACGGCAGCAGTGACAGACCGCCTGTTTAAGCGCTGCCGCTGTCCTGCGCCTTCTCCGACCGTGACAGCGCAAAAAAAGAGCAAAAAAAGTATTGACTTTTATCCTGTTTATGTTGTATAATGAGTAAGCGTTGTTAAGGAGTAGTACTCAAGTGGCTGAAGAGGCTCCCCTGCTAAGGGAGTAGGTCGTGAAAGCGGCGCGAGAGTTCAAATCTCTCCTACTCCGCTGCTTTGATACCCGCATGTTGTGTGCGGGTATTTTTTTTGTGTCT
Source organism: uncultured Clostridia bacterium (assembly GCA_947591605.1). Lineage (GTDB taxonomy): Bacteria > Bacillota > Clostridia > Lachnospirales > CAG-274 > CALWRD01. Next base: position 66,729 of record CANQDF010000003.1, read on the forward strand.
GAAAAATCCCTTTGGGACTTTTTCCAATATAAGCATTTGTGTTTTTTTGTATAAGATAGTATAAAAGTGTTATGAAATATTAAAATTTACAAATATATAATTAAATTTTATGCAGCGGTGTTGACAAAATCTCTGTTTTATAGTAACATTTATATAAAATATATAGGTAAGGAGATGAATAAATGAAGAATGTGGATCTTACGGAAAGAGAGTATGCTGTAATGAAAATTCTCTGGGAAGCCGACAGACCTATGCTGGTTTCCGAAATAATACCTCTTACAAAAAATATATCCGTGCATACCATACACGCTCTCCTCAACAGCCTTATGAGGAAGGAGCTTATAAAGGTAGTCGGCAGTGTAAGAATGGTAAAGGTACCCAGCAGGCTGTTCTGTCCTACGGTTACCATGTCCGAGTTTGCTATGCTCAGGTCGGAGGCAGTTTTCAGCGACAATCACAAAAGGTTTAATGTTGTTGAGTTTATGACGCACCTTGTAAAAAGCAAAAAAGAGGATAAGGAAGAGATAATAAAGGGCTTGGAGCTGTTTCTTGAAAAATACAAAAAAGAAATAGAAGAAACAGAGGGTGATAAAAAGTGATTTTCAGCCCATACTCATTATTCACCATAACCCTGATGTCCTGCCTGTTTGTGTTGGCGTTTGTTATTTTGACAAGCTATAGCGGCATAATAAGGCGTATACCGCTGTCGGCAGTATATGTGTTTTTGGCGGCAACAGGGCTGCGGCTGCTGATACCCGTAGAAATTGACAGATTATCATTTGAGATAAACTCTGACTTTATAATGACAAAAATAAATGACTTTATGCGGAATAAAATATTTGCGGCAGGCTCTCTGAGCTTCAGTATCGGCAATTTATTTGTTGCCGTATGGATCGCAGGTATATTGGTACACTCCGTATTTGTTATCGCAAAGTACTGCCGTTTCAGGCTTGGGGTAAAGCAGCTTGCGGAGGTGCATGACGAGCATATACTTAATACGGTCGATATGATATGCTCACAGCTTGGCATAAAGTCCCGTCCGAGGGTGTTAAGAATAATGAGCAACTGCTCTCCGTCGGAGTACGGCTTGTTTAAGCAGACCATTGTGCTAAACGGCGCACAATACACCGATGAAGAGCTGTACTACATACTTTTGCACGAAATAACGCATTATAAGCTTAAAAACGACGCTGCAAAATGCTTTGCGGAGTTGCTTAAAATTATCTTTTGGTGGAACCCGGCAGTATATCCGTTATACAGCCGAATCGACAAGCTGATGGAAATATATACGGACTTGTCGGTGACCAAAGAGCTTACAAAATCCCAAAAGTATTCTTATTTGCATTGTTTATACAATGTTTACAAGACTATCAACGTTGATTCGATTTCAGCAAGTGCGTTTGCAAGCCCCATTATAGGGAGTGCAAGAGCAAGCGAGATCGAAAAACGATTTGAAATTATTGCCAAAGGCAGAAAAACCAATATTCCGATATGTATTTTTGCCGTAGTTTTATCATTGATGTGCTGTGCAGCAACCGTATTTGTTGTGTTTCAGCCGTATTACGATATACCGGCGGAAGATATACCATCCGAAAAAATAGATATAAATTCAGAAAATTCTTACATAACCAAGGAGGGCGATCTATACATCCTGTATCATAACGGTGAGGTTTTAATAAAAAGCCCCAATAAGGAGGATGTAGAATCGTTTCTCAAAAAGGAGGAATAATAAATGCTCAAAAAATTTACATTAGTTCTTGCCGTATGTATGGTAACAATGTGTTCTTATTTACCTGCATGTGCAGATGTGATAACGACCATCTCTGCACCATCACATGATGCGGAAATACAGCGAGGCGATGTGTATGTATATAAATATACCTATATCAACGGCGTCCGCTGCAGAAGATTATGGAATGCAACAAAGGGCGAATGGGCAGAAGAGGGTTGGACACCTTGTCCTTGATGAAGGTCATCATTAGATCATATATCGGAATATAGGTAAAGCTGTTTATAAGAGCAATAAAAAAGGTGGCGGGAGCAAAGGTTCCGTCACCTTTTTATTATTCCGTAAAATGTTTTTGCAAGTCAAATGCGCTCCCTTACGTTGAGGCGGTTATCCTCTCGGGCGCTTCGGTAGTTTCCTCCGGTGCGGATGTTATGGTTTCCCGCCGCTTTTCATCGGCATGCTTGTCCGCACTTGTGGTAACGGCCTCGGTAAGCTCCGCCTTGACGCCTATCTCCTGTGCAACGCTGTCAAAAATAATGCGCTCTATCTCCTCAAGGCGTGAAAATATCTCGCTGCGCTCCTCCTCGCTTTTCTTGGCAAAGGCACTTATGCCCTGGAGGTTGATATTGTGCAGCTCCTCGCATGCGGCGTCATATTCCTGCCTTATATCGCCCGTTATTTTATCGGCATGGTTTTCGTTAAGATAAACACAGGCATTGTTTAAAAGCTGACCGTATGCGGTTATTGTTTCGGCATTTGGTGTAAGGGGATAAGCAGGCAGCTGCTCCGTTGTGCTTTCGGTAAGCTCGGCAGCGGTATGGCTCTCGGCATTGCTCTCATCGGGCAGGGCAGGGGCGGTCGTGCAGCCGCTAAGCAGCATAGCTGCCGCCAAAGCCGCAATAATCGGTTTTTTCATAGTCAATACTCCTTATGTCAATAATGCTGCCGGGTAACAACGGGGCTTAAAAGCACCCAATACAAAAGTAAGTACCCACGCCTTGGACGGGGTACTTACAATAAAGCATAATTTTAAAATGTAAAATTAAGCAGCTGTTGTAGCCTCAGCATCAGCCTCTGTTACGATCTCAACGTCAGCCTCTGTTTCGCCCTCTGCTGTTTCATCCTCAGCGGACTCAGCCTCAGACTCGTCCTCAACGGACTCACCCTCAACTGTTTCGTCCTCAACGGACTCAGCCTCAACGGTTTCGCCCTCAGCTTCTGTTTCAGCCTCAACCTCAGCCTCTGTTACAACCTCGCTGCCGCCTGTTGTATCCTCTGTTTCTGTTGTTGAAGAGCATGCTGAAAATGCAAATGCAAGTGAAAGAACTGCAACGCCTAATAATAACTTCTTCATGATGAAATTTCCCCTTTTCTTTTCATAATATTTAATATCATTTTTGGAAGAGCCCATTATGCTCCTCTAACAGTTGATTATAAAGCCCAAATATGAACAAAATATGAATAATTTGTAAATTTTGTAAGTCCTTGGTATATATTAGGTACAACTTTCAATAATTTTGTGTATTTAAGATAAAATATTATAAAATACTTATAAATTACGGTAGGTTAAAAGTCCCCTTAAGCCGTATTGTTAACCATTTTGACATAAAGTATACGCATCGGAGGCAAAAAATATATAAATTTACCAATAAACGCACACCTGTGCCATACACCGCATTTCCATTTTTTTATGGGTGTGCTTTTATTGACCTTTGGGCATAAAAAATATATAATTACATTAAAAGTCGTAAATTGTTATAATAAGGAAACAAGGCTGTACTTTTATATATGGAGGAATGTTGAAATGAAACCACAGTGGAACGGCTTTACAGGCGGTCTATGGGAGAACGAGGTCAACGTAAGGGATTTTATCCAGCGCAATTACACGCCCTATGAGGGGGACGAGTCATTTTTATGCGGCCCCACCAAGGCTACAAAGGAGCTTTGGGATAAGGTAGCACAGCTTGCCAAAAAAGAGCGTGAGGCAGGCGGAGTGCTGGATATGGATACCGAAACCGTTTCCACCATAACCTCCCACAACGCAGGCTATATAGATAAGGATAAGGAAAAGATAGTGGGGCTGCAAACGGACAAGCCCTTTAAAAGAGCCCTGCAGCCCTACGGCGGTATACGCATGGCTGCAAAGGCATGTGCGGAGAACGGCTATACCATAAGCCCAAAGGTGGCTGAATTTTTCTCCGTACACAGAAAAACGCACAACGCAGGCGTATTTGACGTATATACGCCCGAAATACGTGCCTGCCGCTCAAACCACATAATAACGGGTCTGCCCGACGCATACGGCAGAGGCCGTATAATAGGCGACTACAGGCGTGTTGCGCTCTACGGGGTAGATATGCTCATAGAGGACAAAAAGGAGCAAAAAAACTCCACCTCGTCCGTAATGTATGACGATGTTATACGTGACAGGGAGGAGCTCTCGGAACAGATAAGAGCCCTGGAGGATCTTAAAAAGCTGGGTATAATATACGGCTTTGATATTTCACGCCCTGCCGAAAACGTACAGGAGGCAATACAGTGGACGTATCTGGGCTATCTGGCTGCCGTAAAGGAGCAAAACGGCGCCGCAATGTCACTGGGCAGAACATCCACCTTTCTTGATATATATGCCGAGCGTGACCTCAAAAACGGCACCTTTACCGAAGAGGAGATACAGGAGTTTACAGACCACTTTATAATGAAGCTCCGCCTTGTGCGCTTTGCCCGCACGCCCGAATACAATGCGCTTTTCTCTGGCGACCCCACATGGGTCACGGAATCCGTGGGAGGCATGGGTGTGGACGGCAGAACGCTTGTTACAAAAATGAGCTTCCGCTACCTGCACACGCTGGAAAACATAGGCACTGCCCCCGAGCCGAACCTCACAGTGCTCTGGTCGGTAAGGCTGCCCGAAAAATTTAAACGCTTCTGTGCAAAAACTTCAATAAATACCTCGTCAATACAGTATGAAAACGATGACCTTATGCGTGCGGTCCACGGTGACGACTATGCGATAGCCTGCTGTGTATCCTCCATGAGGATAGGCAAGGAGATGCAGTTTTTCGGCGCCAGGGCAAACCTTGCAAAATGTCTGCTCTACGCTATAAACGGCGGCGTAGACGAGGTATCCAAAAAGCAGGTGGGACCGAAATTCCGCCCTATCACCTCGGAGTATCTTGATTTTGACGAGGTAATGGAAAAATACAACGATATGATGAAATGGCTTGCAGGCGTATATGTAAATGCGCTCAACATAATACACTACATGCACGACAAATACTGCTACGAAAGGCTCCAGATGGCTCTGCACGACCGCAATGTAACACGCTGGTTCGCCACGGGCATAGCGGGGCTGTCGGTAGTTGCCGATTCGCTCTCGGCAATAAAATACGCAAAGGTAAAGCCCATAAGAGATGAAAACGGCATAGCCGTTGACTACGAGGTAGAGGGCGATTTTCCAAAGTACGGCAACAACGACGACAGAGTTGACAAGCTGGCAGCCGACCTTGTACACACATTTTTGGGTTATGTAAAGGCTAACCACACCTACAGGGACGGCAAGCCCACCACATCGATACTTACAATAACCTCAAATGTAATGTACGGCAAAAATACAGGCGCCACTCCCGACGGCCGCAAGGCAGGCGTACCCTTTGCACCCGGCGCAAACCCAATGCATTCAAGGGATACAAACGGTGCCGTGGCATCTCTTGCCTCGGTATCCAAGCTGCCGTTTGCCGATGCGCAGGACGGCATATCAAACACCTTTTCCGTCGTACCCGGAGCACTCGGCAAAGAGGACGCCGTATTTTACGGCGACCTGGAATTGGAACTTGAAAGTTTTAAATAAGGGAGGGTGCCATGGACAAAACCGATGATATTGTAAAGCTGATAGACGATTTTATGTCGGGCGGAGGCGGCCATATGAACATTACGGTCAAAAGCGGCGGCTCCGACAAAACCGTTGACATACACCATACGGCAGACTGCCCCGAGGGCAGCACAGCCTGCTCCTCGCCTACGCTTTTTGAGGGGCTTGACAGAGATGAGGAATAATAAGGAGGTATTATCATGAGTAACGAACAGCAGGTAGACAATCTGGTTTCGCTGCTTGACGGCTATACCGAAAAGGGCGGACACCACCTTAACGTAAATGTATTTAACAGGGAAACACTGCTTGACGCACAAAAGCACCCGGAAAAATATCCGCAGCTTACAGTGCGTGTTTCGGGCTATGCGGTAAACTTTATAAAGCTTACCAAGGAGCAGCAGGACGAGGTAATAGCCCGAACATTTCACAAATCTCTTTAAAAAAGCCGTTTTGCGGCACCCTCCGAGGGAAAGGCGCATCGGCTCCCTTTAACGGAACGGAGGTATTTGCATGGAGATAAAAGGGCGTATACACTCAATAGAATCCTTTGGCACGGTGGACGGCCCCGGCATACGCATGACAATATTTATGCAGGGCTGCCCCATGCGCTGTGCCTACTGCCATAACCCCGATACAAGAGAGATGTCGGGAGGCACGGAAATGAGAGCCGAGGAGATAATAGAGCGCTATGAAAGCGTAAAAAGCTTTTACCGCTCGGGAGGCATAACCGTTACAGGCGGCGAACCGCTTGTACAGATAGATTTTGTATGCAGGCTTTTTGAGCTTGCAAAGGAGCACGGCATACACACCTGCCTGGACACCTCGGGCGCCGTGTTTGCCCCAAAAAGCAAGACCCTTATGCCAAAGTTTGAGCGCCTTGCCGAGGTATGCGACCTTATAATGCTTGATATAAAGCATATAGACAGCGAGGGGCACCTTAAGCTTTGCTCTCTGCCAAACGACAATATACTTGCCTTTGCACGCTGGCTGGACAAAAAAAATGTGCCTGTATGGATCAGACACGTTGTTGTACCCGGCATAACCGACAATGACGATTATCTGTACCGCCTGGGGCTTTTTATAGGCACGCTCGGCAACGTAAAGGCGCTTGACGTGCTGCCGTACCATACGATGGGCGTAAGCAAATACAAGCAGCTTGGCATCGCATATCCGCTTGAGGGTACGGAGCCTCTGCCTCCGGAGCGGGCTGTAAGGGCAAAAAAGATAATACTTGACGGCATACGCAGCGCAAGGACTGCGGCCGTGCATTGACAGACGGATAAAAAAGGGCTGCGGCACAATTGACGGAAAGGTCATTTTGCGGCAGCCTTTTATTTTTATATCATCCGATCAAAGCTCGGCTATGATCGCCTCTTTTATTTTGGCAAACTCCTCGTCGCTTAAGGCTTTGCCCTCTGTATTGAGCTGTACCCTGTCACCGTTGAAGCGAGGCACAACATGTACATGGTAATGGCTCACGCTCTGCCCTGCGGCAGCGCCGTTGTTTTGTATAATGTTTATGCCGTCTGCCTTAACCGCCTTTTTTACGGCGGAGGCAATTTTTTTTGCAAGCACGGCCGCCTTGCCGACAAGCGCCTCGTCCAGCTCAAAAATATCGGCTGCATGCATCTTTGGCAATATAAGGCAATGACCGGGGTTTGCAGGTGCAATATCCAGTATCACCCTGAAAATTTCATCCTCATATACGGTATTTGACGGTATCCCGCCTGCCGCAATTTTGCAAAAAATACAGTTATCCATTTGTAAAGCCTCCTTATCAGAGCATTTCGACAAACTCTTCTATCCTGACGGGGCGGGAGTAGAAATATCCCTGATGCGTACCCGCCTTATACTTCTTGACAAAGTCGCTTATCTGTTTATTTTCAACGCCCTCTATACATATATTTATGCCAAACTTGCCCGCACACTGCACAACGCTCTCCACTATAGCCTGGTCAATATCATTTGTCTGTATATTGGCTATAAATGTCCTGTCTATTTTAAGACAGTCGATAGGCAGCTCTCTTAAAAGGTTGAGCGAGGACGAGCCTGTGCCGAAGTCGTCAAGGGCTATCTTTATGCCGTATGAGCGGAAAAAGCTAAGCTCCTCCCTGAGAAAATCTATATTGAGATTGCTGCAGCGCTCCGTAAGCTCTATGCAGAGGTTTTGAGGCGGAAAGCCCGTTTCCTTAAGGATATTGAGCACCGCACTGCGGAAGTCCGACCTTTCAAGCTGTGTATATGACACGTTTACGTTTACGATAAAATCCGGATAGGCGTCCACTATTTTTTTGCCGTCCGTAAGCGCCTGCCTCATTATCCAGTTGCCCAGCTCAAAAAAGCAGGTATCGTTTTCAAGCCACGGTATAAAAAGGCCGGGAGATATTTCGCCGTAAATATCCTGCTTCCACCTTATAAGCGCCTCCATGCCTATGGTTTTGCCGTCCGTATCGCTCACCAGGGGCTGATAGCAAAGGTAAAAGCCGGAGCAGTTTTTTATAACGCTCTGCCGTATGGCATTCATAAGCTCAATGCGTTCCTTATCAATGCCCTGTATGCTGTTGTCAAAAAAGACAAGCTCTCCGTGCTTTTCTATCTTGGATTTTTCAAATGCGTAGGCAACGCTTGCCAGTATGGAATGCTCGCTGTTTGTGTAGCTGTCCACAAGCACAACGCCGCCCGACAGGCTCAGGGATATATTTACATTGTTTATCACTATCTCGTTTTTGGCTGCATCCTGCATATAGGCAAATATTTCCTTTGCCTGCCTCTGCGTCATGTCGTACATAAATACGGCAAACTTGGCTCCGTCCATACGGAACACCCTGCCGCTGCCGCCCAGGTATGCCTTTACCCTCTGTCCGAACTCCTTTAAAACGGCATTGCCAAAGCTGTAGCCGTAAATATCGTTTACCTCTCCAAAGTGGTTAAAGCCTGCCTGCAATATGCCCGCAGGCACCTTCTCCTCCAGGAGCGTGCGTGCGGCGTCCATAAAATCGTATATGTTTCCGAGGCCTGTATTGTGGTCTATATTGTCTATTATGCCGTTGTTTATTATTGTGCCCGCAAAAAGATCCGGCTCGCCGTCTGCGCCCTTAAGCACCATGCCCTTGCAGATGCACGCAACGTAGCTGCCGTCCTTGTTCCTTGCACGGTATTCCATCTCATGCCTTTTCTTTTTGCCGCTTAAAACATCGGCAATGTCATCAATAAAAGCCTGCCTGTCATCGGGGTGGATATACTCTGCCCACACCTTTTCAACATCGGCTATATATTCATCGGGAAGCCCGAAGTATTCCACAGCATTTTTTGACCAGCGTGATACATTGGTCTGCATATTGCATAAATAAATATACTGGTTTTTTGATGTTTCCGAAAAAGCCTTGAATGTCCTTGTATCAAGATAAGATTTATCAATTTCCATAATAATACCCTCCTATCTTTTTAATACATCCATCTTCAATCAAGCCGCCATTATGTAACTATATTATAATAGCATAGGAGAAAAAAAGCAATTCCATTTTTACATTTTTGTTACAAAAATAACTAAATATCTGTTTTGCACAATTACAGCCTTTTTATTTTGTTGAAAATAACCACGGCTTTTGACCCTAAAATTAGAATATAATACTGTCAATGAACCTAGCTTTGCCATAAAAAGCAGTTTTTAAAATAACATAAACTTGCAAAACACTTTCAGGTAACTTTGGCGTCGCAGACTTTAATCCGCAGGCGGAATTCATTTGTGCACCGCAAAAAAGTAATGCGGACGCCCGTAGGGCGGCTTTTGGCGTAGCCAAAAGTGCTTTTTCCGCCGAGGAAAACAGCGAGTTTCAAGGTCTGCACCCGAAAAAAGCAATCGGGACGCCCTGTAAGGGCGGCTTTTGCCGCAGGCAAAAGTGCTTTTCTCTTTGGTCCCGCCGGAATGAGCTGTTTATACTTCTGCTTATCCTCGAAAAAGTCCCGAAGGAACTTTTTCGACACGCTAATATTAATATCTCTGGTTGATATATTCGTCTATAAGCGACCTTTTTACCGTATCCTCAAAAACATTTTCCTCTCTGAGCCTGTTTGTTACAGCCTCGCTTGCGGAGTGGAGTATCATACCGTAGTCGTCAAGCACTATCTCTATAAGCCTGTTTTTAAGCTCCCTGCTCCTTACACGTATAAAATATGCCCTTACGCCCTTAAACTGCTTAAGCTCGAGCACCTTCATTGTCGCCCTGTCCTTGCAGCTGTAATAATAATTGCTTTTTTCATTGTAAATATGCTCCATCTCCCTGTCCGAGCAGCCGTATGACACCATGCGTGCGTCCTTTGCCATTGCGTTGTAATACTGATAGTTGAACAGCCCCTTATCCACGCTGTCAACATTTTTAAACGGTTTGATATTGAGGGCAAGTACCGCATCAAAATTTCTGTCCAGGTATTCCCTCTTGCTCATATCGCCTTTTATATACTGGTCTATAAGGCTTTGCCTGTATACAAAATATTTTTGCAGTGCATTCAATCCTATCCCTCCGTCTGCGATTTTCAGAAATTACCTGTGGATTATTTGCCCCGTGTACTGTATACTTGATTTATACAGCGCAAAGGAGAATATTCATATGAAAACAAACCAAAGCTACTGGGACATTTATCTGACCGATATTATGCCGCATTTGCAGCACATTGATGTACTGCTTAAAACAAACGAGCACATAAGCCCCCGTGAGGCGGCGGACGCACTTTGCATAAGCCTGTGTGAGCTGCACCGCATAATGAAGCTGTGCCGTATAACCGACATAACCCGACGCACCTTTCCCGTAATAATGCAAAACGGCAGCAGCACCATATGCCGCCTTTTTGCAAGGGAGCTGAGGCTTGGGTGCAGCGACACCTACCTGCCCGCACAGCTTGCCTACATATACAATATAGACCGTGCCTCCGTTGACAAGGCATTTACAAGCCTGGGCATAACTGCCGCAAAAAGCTCGGCACTGAGTGATGTATTCAAAAGGATAAAGGTTTGTGCATCCTGAAATTGCAATACCGTTCAAGCCCGTCATCGGTGCGGGATATTTGCTTTATCCAAAGCACCTCCGTACATTTTGCTTTTGATACAAGGGATAATTGCATCCCGTACCGAGCGGCGCCTGATATTTTTTTGTCAAAGGAGCATGCCTGCCCTTACCTTATCCGAGGTTTCCTTATCCTTTAACAGCGACAGCAGCGTCAGCGCAAAGTCCGCAGCCGTGCCGGGGCCCTTTGAGGTTATGAGCCTGCCGTCCGTCACTACCCTTTCGCTGCCTATCTCCGCTCCCTCCAGCTGAGGCTCGAAGCCCGGGTAGCATACTGCACGCCTGCCCTTTAAAAGCCCCTTTACGCCCAACACGCTTGGGGCTGCGCATATTGCGGCAACATATTTATCCTCGGCTATAAACTGCGCACAAAGCTTGTTTACGCCCTCATGCTCCTTTAAATTTTGTGTGCCTGTGCCTCCGCCGGGCAAAATTATAATATCGGCATTTTTTTCCGTTTCTCCGTCAAAAAGCCTGTCTGCCGCGACCTCTATATTATGTGCTCCCATAACGCTTCGCCTGCCTGATACCGACACCGTTTCAATATCCACGCCGCCCCGCCTCAGAACGTCTACGACCGTAAGAGCCTCTATCTCCTCAAAACCGTCCGCAAGAAAAATAACAGCCTTATTCATAATTATTGCCTCCCGTAAAAAAATGATATATAATTATTATAACTCTGTATATACTTTTTTTCAAGGAGGTCAAAATGCAAAATACGGAAATAGAAAGAAAGTTTCTTGTAAAAAGCCTGCCCGATGATCTTGAGGGCTTTGTCTGTCACGACATAATACAATGCTATATCTCGACCGACCCCACCATACGCATACGCCGATGCGATAACAGCTATATACTCACCGTAAAGGGCAGCGGCCTTATAAAGCGCACCGAGTATGAGCTGCCGCTTACCTCGGAGCAGTTTACACGCTTAAGGGAAAAGGCGGAAGGCAGCACCATATCAAAAAAGCGCTATATAATACCGCTTGACGGCTCTCTCAGGGCGGAGCTTGACATATATACGGGCGATCTGTCGGGGTTTATGAATGTTGAGGTGGAATTTGGGTCGGAGCGTGAAGCCCTTGTTTTTACACCTCCCGACTGGTTCGGTCAGGAAATCACACAGGATAAAAGATATTCAAATGCCTCTTTGTCAAAATTTGGCGTACCAAACCTCTTGCAATCGTGACAAATTTGTATTATAATTCCCATATATGGAAATTATTTCCATTTTTAAAATAAATTTATGGAGGGAATTACATTGAAAAAAGAACAGCTCAGGATACTTATAGCGGATGATAACAAGGATTTTTGCGACTGTCTGGTAAACTGCATCGAAAAACAAGAAGATATGACCGTTATTGCCACTGCCGCCGACGGCGTTGACGCATACAGAAAAATTTTAAGCGAAAAGCCCGATGTGGCACTCATAGATGGGATCATGCCCAAGCTTGACGGCATAGGCGTTTTGGAAAAGCTTAAGGAAACGGGCAGCACAATATCCACCATCTGTATAATGCTTACCGCCGTAACGGACGAAAAAATAACCCAGAGGGCATTTAACCTGGGCGCACGCTATTATATTGCAAAGCCCTTTGACATGGAGCTGCTTATAGCCCGCATACGCCAGCTTAAGGAGCCTATGCCCTCTAACGTGCGTGCCGCAGGTGCAGGCGTGCTTGCGCCCCGCAGCTCATATGACCTGGAAACCCGTGTTACAGCCATACTACACGAGATAGGCGTGCCTGCGCACATAAGAGGCTATCACTATATGCGTGAGGCTATAATAATGGCAATAAACGATATTGATGTACTTAATTACATTACAAAGGAGCTCTATCCCGCAATTGCCAAAAAGTGCAACACCACGCCCAGCAGGGTGGAGAGGGCTATCAGGCACGCAATCGAGGTGGCATGGAGCAGAGGACAGGTGGACGCCATAAACTCGCTTTTCGGCTACACGGTATCGGGGCATAAGGGCAAGCCCACCAACAGCGAATTTATTGCCCTTATAGCCGACAGGCTCAGGCTGGAGCTGAAGGCAAGCTGAACACCGACACATCGCAAAAAGCAAAAATATCCCGTTCCCAACAGTTAAAGCAGGAAACGGGATATTTTTATACTACTGTTATTGGTTCGGTAAAATCCTTGTTTCTTTCGCCCGTCAGAGGCAGATAATACATATCGGTTGCAAAAAGCTCCTTGTCAAGCAGCCCGACAGGGGCATTTTTTACATTTGTGATGACGGGTACATCGGATTTTTTGCAAAGCTCCGACAGCAGATCCCGTCTGCTTTGCCTAAAGCCCAGCACACGAATGTATTTTACACCGTTTTTTGTATCGGCATCGCTTTTTTTGATGCCCAGTATTATATGCAGCAGTATGCGCCTTATCCTGGAGTGCGTATAGCGCCTGCTCTTTATCCTGTCCGCAAGAGCGCTCACTCCGTCGCTGCCTGCAAGAGATATTATGCGGTTTTCAAGCCCCTCCGCCATGCCGTCCGTGAGAGCAAGCTCCTCTGGGGTGCTTTTAAGCAGTATATATCCCAGTATGCCGCTGTAAAGGTCAATATGCGGCTTTGTACCCTTAAGCGCCTCTCTGAGCCTCTCACGGCTGTTATCGGGGACGGCTGTGAGAGCCGTTTCGATATCGTCCGCATAAATACGGCTGCGTACAGCCGATGCGGAGGAAAGCTCTCCGCACATTTCACGGGAGAGATATGCCCCTCCCTCACGTTTTACCGTGACGGGCTTTATGCTGCTGTTAAGCCTTTTAAGCGCCTTAAGATATTCCACCGCCAATATGCTGTTGGGCTGTGACAAAATTTTTGTGTCGATCCCGATAGATCTGCCTATCGCAAGCTCCCTTGCGGCTGCATAGGACATACCGCCGTCAAGCGCCTGCCTCAGCTCCCTTTTAAAGCTGTCGGGCTCGTCGGCAAGCAGCTCCGCAGCCTCCCGCAGCCCGTCAAGGCTGCCCGTTTCCGTACCGAAGGAAAGCATATCCACAATGCCGCTTTTGTTAAGGCTGTCCACGGCTCCAAAGGCAAATACATCGGCAGAGCCCACGGCATAGGGCACGGGCAGCTCCAGCACCATATCCACACCGTTTTCAAGCGCAGTGCGTGTACGCAGAAACTTGTCCGCTACGGCAGGTTCTCCTCGCTGCACAAAGCTGCCGCTCATTATTGCAATTATGCCGTCTGAGCCCGTAAGCTGCCTTGTTTTTTCTATATGCAGCTTATGTCCCATGTGAAACGGGTTGTACTCAGCAATTATGCCGACATTCATAAAAACACTCCCGAACCAGTTGTATGCTGTTATGTTATTGTATCGCTCTGTATGTGGATAAAATATTTGCAACGTATTCGGCTGCCTCATCATATATTTTATCCGGATAGTTATCGTCTTCGCTTATATAGTCGTCATTGGGAGCCAGCTTGGAGCTGACGGATGTAACCATTCCCGTACCCTTGTCATAGATGGCATAATTGCTTACCAGATCGACATAGCCGCCTTTATCAAGCTCGCCTCCCAGGTATGCGACCGCCAGATTGTCGTTTTCGACAAGCATTTTATAGGAATCCGAATTTTCATCCAGCAATGATTTAAATTCATCCATATCCGCACATTTGCCTTCATCGGAAAACGACAGGGCTATCTGTCCGCACATATCGTCGGAAACATATGCTCCCTCCTCGGGTTCGGCATCCTCCTGCAAACGCTTGACAAAAAACGAAGTAGGCATATCTACCGCCGCATAGCTCGTGATATTGTATTCACGGGTGCCGTCAATATCCTTTGGAGCAAAGCCGAATTTGCACTCGGAAAGCGGTGAGTTGACATAAAACTCATGGTATGCAGGCGAGCCTGCCGCCACGGAATCCGCCTCGTCGCTTATCTTAAACCTAAGATCGGCATATTGATTCGTTCCCGAATACTCGCCGTGCTGAGGATCGGTCGTAAGCACCTTTGTGTATATGGGCATATCCCCGTATTTTTCCTCACAAGCTCCCCTGAGCATATCCGCCTTTATATCTCCGGGGCAGACTATATCTCCGTTGGCGATGCTTTCCTGATCAAAACGGATGCTGTATATGCTGCACTCGCTTACGGTTATCTCCGCATTTGTGGGGTTTTCATACTCTATGGATATTTTGGGGTCACCCACACGCAGAGAATCCGTATCGTAAGCCGATACTGCCTCCTGCATATCCTCGTCGGTCGTATATCCCGCAGCCGTCAAAAACTCTCCCACGGTCATAGGGAACTGTACCTCTTGACCCTTTATAACAAATTTTCCGCTTAAAAGCTCGTCAAAATTCTGCTCGGCATTTTCCTCGGCTTCACTCTCGGGCAGAGCGTCCGATCCACCCTCCGGCTCGGCTTCATCCACAGCCGAAATATCCTTCTTGTACTGGGGCGGTATCCGTGGGGTTGTCTGTGCTTCCGCAGGCGGTGAGAATAAGCGCCGAAAGAGCTGCACATAAAATAAGTTTTGCTTTCATGGTATCCTCCTTTATGATTTACGAAACAATATTACAAAATAATTATATCATTTATACTGTATGTAAAGCAAGCATTTTATATTTGCGGGCTTGAGGCACCGCATACAAAATGTAACGCACCTCGCATGTACATAAAGGCTTTGTGTAAAGTTTCCAATATGCCGCAGAAAAAATTATAAGGTTTTTTGATAAAAAGTTATTGTACATAATTGCCAAAAGGTTTATAATGTAGATAGTATGAACGCTTGTGCAAAAGCTGCGGGCGCTCTTAAATTTACATATTGAAAGGGGACATTTTTAATGAACTTTTTAGACAAGATCAAAGCAAGGGCAAAGGCTGACAAAAAGACCATTGTTTTACCCGAATCAATGGATAAAAGGACCTTTGCGGCAGCAGAACAGATATTAAAGGAGGGCATTGCCAACATAGTTATTATAGGCACCCCCGAGGAAATTGCCGAAAACAGCAAGGGCTACGATATTTCCGGCGCTGTTACGGTAGATCCGTTCAACGACCCCAACAAGCAGAAATATATTGACAAATTTGTTGAGTTAAGGGCTAAAAAGGGCGTTACACCCGAGCAGGCAAAAGAACAGATGGAAAAGGATTATATGTACTACGCATGCCTTATGTGCAAGTGCGGCGATGCAGACGGTGCGGTTTCGGGCGCATGCCATTCCACAGGCAATACCATACGTCCCGCTCTCCAGCTTTTAAAGACAAAACCCGGCATCAGCTCGGTTTCTGGCTTTTTTGTAATGGAAGTGCCAAATTGTGACTGCGGCGACAACGGCGTTTTTGTATTTGCAGACTGTGCCGTAAATACCGACCTTGACTCCGCTAAGCTTGCGGAAATCGCAGGGCTTTCGGCTGAATCCTTCAAAACATTCACGGGCGGCGAGCCAAAGGTTGCAATGCTCTCATACTCGACAATGGGCAGCGCAAAGCACGACGATGTTACAAAGGTAGCGGAAGCCGTAAAAATAGCCAAGGAAAAATTCCCCGATATAGAGCTTGACGGCGAGCTTCAGCTCGATGCGGCACTTGTGCCAAGCGTAGGCGAGCTTAAGGCTCCCGGCAGCAAGGTTGCGGGACACGCAAACACACTCGTATTCCCAAGCCTTGAGGCAGGCAATATCGGCTATAAGCTTGTACAGAGGCTTGCCAAGGCCGAGGCATACGGTCCTGTTCTCCAGGGTCT
This sequence comes from uncultured Clostridia bacterium, assembly GCA_947591605.1. GTDB lineage: Bacteria > Bacillota > Clostridia > Lachnospirales > CAG-274 > CALWRD01. Next base: position 83,095 of record CANQDF010000003.1, read on the forward strand.
TTCAATGCCCGTAAACGATCTTTCAAGGGGCTGCTTTGCCGAGGATATAGTAGGCGTTGTGGCTATGACAGCCGTACAGGCTCAGTTAGCGGGAAATTGATATATTCATAATAAAAAATAATTTTAGCTGTAAGCGGCGAAAAATCAAGCGGAAGTCGAAGTTTTTCGCAGAAAAACGAAGTGCAGCGTTAAGATTTTTCGCAAAATTACTTTTTTATTTCCTTAGCCAATTTCCCGCAGCGGGAAATTGATATATTCATAATAAAAAATAATTTTAGCTGTAAGCGGCGAAAAATCAAGCGGAAGTCGAAGTTTTTCGCAGAAAAACGGAGTGCAGCGTTAAGATTTTTCGCAAAATTACTTTTTTATTTCCTTAGCCGATTTCCCGCAGCGGGAAATTGAGCGGGAAATTGAGCGGGAAATTGATATATTTGTAATAAAAAACACTTAAAGGAGTAATACAATGAAAATACTTGTTATCAACTGCGGAAGTTCATCATTAAAGTATCAGTTATACAACATGGACAACAACGAGGTGCTTGCAAAGGGTCTTGTTGAGAGGATAGGCATTGACGGCTCCAACCTCCAGCACACGCCCGCAGGCAAGGAAAAGGTGGTTTTTGAGCAGCCCCTTTCAAACCACGAGGAGGCTATACAGCTTGTTACCGACAAGCTTGTCGACCCCGAGGTAGGCGTTATTTCAAGCCTCTCCGAGATAGACGGAATAGGCCACAGGGTAGTACACGGCAGCAACTTCTTCAGCGATTCGGTAGTAGTTACCGACGAGGTTATAGAAAAAATGAATATCTGCGCCGACCTTGCACCCCTCCACAACCCTCCAAACATTATGGGTATCGAGGTTTGCCGCAAGCTTATGCCCGGCAAGCCAAATGTAGCGGTGTTTGATACTGCATTCCATCAGAGCATGCCTCCAAAGGCATATATGTATGCTCTGCCATACGAATATTACGAAAAGTACAATGTACGCAGATACGGCTTCCACGGCACAAGCCACAAGTTTGTTGCAAAGAGAGCCATAGAGATGCTCGGCGGCAAGGCTGAGGGCACAAGGATAATTACCTGCCACCTCGGCAACGGCTCGTCCCTTGCGGCTGTAAAGGACGGCAAGGTAATAGACACAACAATGGGTCTTACACCTCTTGCAGGCTTTGAGATGGGTACACGCTGCGGCGATATAGACCCTGCCATCGTACCTTTTATAATGAAAAAGGAGAACTTAACTCCCGACCAGATAGACAATGTAATGAACAAAAAGTCCGGTATACTCGGTGTTTCGGGTCGTTCAAGCGACTTCAGAGATGTTGAGGAGGGTATGAAGGAGGGCGACGAAAGATGCGCACTCGCCCTTGAGATGTTCAGATACCAGATAGCCAAGTTCATCGGCTCATATTATGTTGCACTCGGCGGCTGCGATGCCATCGTATTTACGGCAGGCATAGGAGAAAACAACTCGGGCCACAGAGCAGCTATCTGCGATTATCTTAAGTGCTTCGGTATGGAGATCGACCCCGAAAAGAACGCACAGAGAGGCAAGGAGATAGACTTTGCAGCAGAAAACTCCAAAATAAGGGCTCTGCTCATACCTACCAATGAGGAATTAATGATCGCTCAGGATACAAAAGAATTGCTTGACAAATAATAATGTTAGTCGTATAATAAACAATGGACTGTGTAATACACGGAACAGGAGTGTTTTAATGCTTATTAATGTTAGTAACCTTGCACCGTACAACAGTATGCCTGTGTCGTTAAAGGGCGAAAGGGTCGATATACCTAGGGACGGAGCGTCCGCCGAGATATATTTTGACGGCAGCCTTTTAAATGACGGCAAGGGCGCTTATGTGCTCGACGGCGAGGTTAAAGCGGTTTTAAGTTTAAATTGCGACTTGTGTCTTGAACCTTTTGATACGGATATTGCTTTCACCGTAAACGAGGTGTTTTGCAGCGAGAAAAATTCGGAAAAGGAGTTCTGGAGCTTTTCGGATAAAACGATTGATTTGAAACCGGCGCTTATAGCTGACATCCTGCTTAATATGCCTATGAAGGCGGTTTGTTCCGATGAGTGTAAGGGTCTTTGTCCCATATGCGGCCACAACCTTAATAAGGGTGAATGCGGCTGCGACAGGGTACAGCGGGATCCTCGGTTTGAAAAGCTGATGACTCTTTTTAACGATAAGGAGGTGTAGGAAGTGTCTATTTGTCCTAAGGGAAAAATGTCTAAGTCAAAAAGAGATAAAAGAAAGGCTCAGAGCTGGCAGATTGCTACCCCAACTCTTGTAAAGTGCAGCAAATGCGGTGAGCTTATGATGCCACACAGGGTTTGCAAAAGCTGTGGCTCTTATAACAGAAAAACAATAATTTCTGTTGACTGATAAGACAGTAAATTTATGGGCTATTCTGCGTGTCGAAGAATTCGACACGCTTGCCGGAAATGCTTGCATTTCCGGCAATTTTTTTCACAAAGAATAAAGAGATTCGTGCCAGCCAAAGGCTGGCGACTCCCTCTTTTCCTCAGGCGGGCAAAGCTCGCCTTGCGGATTTTAGCCTGCGGCGCTTAAGTTACCTTTACATACATTAAAGCGATATTTCATACAAAAACTTATACATATCGTAAAGCTTTTTAAACGCCTCAAAAACTATATCGGGCAGATCGTCGCCGTAAAATGCGGTGTTTGTATACTCCTCATAATGTATTATGTCAAAGCCCTTAAATTGGTACCAGCCGTTAAGCCTTGGCGAAAGCTCGTTTTTAAACTCACGCTTGTATTTTTCACCCGTCACCTCAAAGCCCTTGAGCCTTTCCAGCTTTTTTACAATGCGCTCAAAGCGTGCGCTCTCGGCAGAGAGCTTGTTTCTGTAAAGCTGCATATCCGCAGGCTTGGGGTAGTAAAACATGCCGTAGCGCCACCAATCGGGTGAAATTTCAAAAAAGTAGGTGGGGCGAGGATAGGTCAGATCGGGTTTGCCGTCATCACGCAGAAAAAACCACTTGCACTCCTTGTAAGGGTTTTTGTTTTTTGAAAACCGTATATCTCTGTTTGCCCTCGATACCTTGGGCGTCTGCACAAAATTTTTGTCCATTTTGTGCATTTTTTCGTACACAAGGTCGGCAAGCTCTGCCATGGGCTCGTGCACGTTGAGCCTGTACATATCTCTGTGCTCATGGAACCACTCTTTGTAATTGTTAAACCTTATGCCTATAAGATATTCGTTTGTAAGCTCGTTAAATTTGTTTATCATTTTATCACCTGTCCAAAAATATCCTTTACATTTAGCGCAGTCAAAAGTGCTTTTTCCCTATGAGAGGCTCTCCACGTTGGACTGCGTATACTCGATATCGGTCTGTTTATCCGTTTCCTATGTATGCGGATACACCGCATTTATCACAAAGCCCAGCGCAACAAGCAGCACCGTGAATCTTGCAGGGTTCATCTTTCCTCTTTCGTCCTCAAAAAGATGCTCCGAGGTTGCCGCAAAGCGTTCCACAAGACCGCCTACACGATCGTTGCCGAATGCAAGGCATATAACAACGGCAGATACAAACGCCGCCGCAAACACCTCGCCGTATGGCATATCGGTAAATCGGCTGTTTATAAAAAGCGTAACGGGGCGATGCAGCACAAATATACTAAGAGAGTTTCTGCCGATCATGGTTATAAAAGGCAGTTTTTTTGCGGGTGTTATATATCTGAGCGCCCATATTGCGGCAAATGCCTCGGCAAAAAGCATTATCCTTTTAATCGGAGCCGACACCTCCGTGTATGCGCTCATTTTAAGGTCATCGTAACCGCAGTACATATAATTTATCATAACATATATAATAACCGCAGCAGCAAGCGCAAAGGCAATGCCCTTTAAAAGGCGCTTGTCACCAAGGTTTTCACCCGTTGTATCGGGCAGGCTGCAGCCTGCCGCATAAAAAGGATAAAAGCCTATTATCCTGGAAACGGCAAATGTGTTGTCTACAGACGGACTGAAGCCGACCGCTATGCTGAGCAGTATAAGTATGGGTACAAGCAGCTTTTGTTTTTTTATATGGGGCGTTATTATGCGCCATGCAATAAGCGCCAAAAGATACCAGTACGAGTAATTGGGCTCCGTCAGCGAACTAAAGCCGTACAAAAAGCCCATAATGCTGTTAAAAACAAAATACAAAAATACAAGCTTTATTATCTGCTTGAAACCGCACGAGCTTTCCTTCCTGCCGAAATAGCCCGAAACAAAGGCAAAAGCGGGCATATGAAAACAGTAGATAACTTTTACGGTATTAATTAAAGGCAAACCCCCGTATACGTCATAGAGCATATGCCCGAAAACCACAAGCAGTATAAGTATCCCCTTTATATTGTCCCAATAAGGGATGCGTTTGCCGTATGTACCTGCGCTTTGCATAGATCAGGCTCCTCTCTGCATCAATACATTTATTATATCACAAATTTATTGCTATGTACAGCGGTTATGCGGTCGTTATATCTGTTTACTCTGCGCCGTAAAACAAAAAACCGACCCCCTGCCGTATGTCCTTTGGGGGTCGGTAACAGTACAAGCTTTATTGCTGCGCAATTTTATCATGCGTTCTTTTTGATGGTTTCCATAATGTAGTCGGCAAGCTCCGCACTTGTTGCGCCGTCCGAATGGCCTGTTATAACTACCCTTTTCTCGGTCTGGGTACAGATATCGAGCGCCTCGTCAAGCTGCCTTGCCTTGTCCGTGTAGCCTATGTGAGCAAGCAGCATGCTTGCCGCCCTTATAATGGAGCATGGGTCGGCATATTTGTCACGCCCCTCCTCCACCATACGTGGAGCCGAGCCGTGTATAGCCTCAAACATAGCATATTTTTTGCCCATATTTATAGAGCCTGCTGTGCCTACGCCGCCCTGGAACTCCGCCGCCTCGTCCGTGATTATATCGCCGTAGAGGTTAGGCAGCACGACAACCTTGAAGCTCTGCCTCCTCTTGGGGTCGATAAGCTTTGCGGTCATTATGTCTATGTACCAGTCGTCTGTTTCTATATCGGGATATTCCTTTGCGATCTCCTTGAAGGTGTTAAGGAACCTGCCGTCTGTGGTCTTTATTATGTTTGCCTTTGTAACGCAGGTCACCTTGCCCTTATTGTTCTTTTTGGCATATTCAAAGGCTGCCCTTATAATACGCTCCGTACCGTCGGCAGTGGCAACGGTAAAGTCAAAGGCAAGGTCGTCGTCCACCTCAAAGCCCTTTGAGCCAAGCGTATAGCTGCCCTCGGTATTCTCCCTGTAAAACGTCCAGTCTATGCCCTCCTCGGGTATCCTTACGGGGCGTACATTTGCAAAAAGGTCAAGCTCCTTTCTCATAGCAACGTTTGCGGACTCGATATTGACCTTGTCACCCGCACGGGGTGTAGTTGTGGGGCCCTTAAGTATAACGGGGCACTCCTTGAGCTGTGCAAGCGCATCGTCGGGTATAGCCTTGCCTGCCTTGACCCTGTTTTCGATCGTAAGGCCGTCTATTACCTTAAACTCCACCCTGCCTGTTTTTACCTCGTCCTCAAGCAGAAACTCCAGTATCCTCTGAGCCTGTGCGGTGATCGCAGGGCCTATGCCGTCGCCGCCGCATATGCCTATCCTTATAACATCAAGCTTGGAAAAGTCGATAAACTCCTTATCCTGCTTCATTTTTTCAACCCTTTTGAGCTGTTCCTCCACCAGAGCGCCGAATTTTTCCTTTGCAGCTTCTATTTTATCCATTTGTATTACCTCCTAGCTTATTGTTACCTTTTTATCCGTAATGCCGTGTTTTTCCAGAGTGCTGTTGGTTACATACATAAGCTCCTTGTCGCTTATAACGGTGACCCGTCCACTCTCGTACTGCTCGTCTACCCATGCCTTTATATCCTCTATAACGGGATCTCTCTTGTCAAAGGCATTGTCGCCCGAAAGCCCGAGATTTCCGTTTACCCAGTAGGCTATGCCCGCAAGGCCCGAGGTCTTGCTCACGGCAACCTTGACGGGCCTGTTGAGCAAAAGCTCCGTATTGAATATGTTGTATATCTCCTCGTTTTTAAGTATGCCGTCCGCATGCACGCCTGCCCTAGTAACATTGAAGTTTTCACCCACAAACGGCGTCATAGGCGGTATTTCGTAGCCTATCTCCTTTTCAAAATACTCGGCTATTTCGGTTATCATCCTTGTATTCATGCCGTCAAGGGTACCCCTCAGCTGAGCGTACTCCATGACCATTGCCTCGGTAGGCGTATTGCCCGTGCGCTCTCCTATGCCGAACAGCGAGGTGTTTACGCCGCAGCAGCCGAAAAGCCATGCGTAGGACGCATTGCTGACAGCCCTGTAAAAATCGTTGTGACCATGCCACTCCAGCAGCTCCTGCGGTACGCCCGCATGATGGTGCAGACCGTAGATTATGCCCGGCACGCTCCTTGGCAGAACCGAACCGGGGAATGTCACCCCGTAGCCCATGGTATCGCAGGCACGTATCTTTATGGGCATGCCCGTTTCGTCGGAGAGCTTCATAAGCTCTACGGCAAAGGGCACCACAAAGCCGTAAAAATCCGCCCTGGTGATATCCTCAAAATGACACCTGGGCCTTATGCCGAGCTCGATACACTGCCTTATTATGCTAAGGTAGTGCTCTATTATCTCGCTGCGCTTCATATTCATTTTATAAAAAATGTGGTAATCCGAGCAGCTCACAAGGATACCCGTTTCCTTTACGCCGATCGATTTTACAAGCTCAAAATCCTTTTTGCTGGCTCTGATCCATGTGGTTACCTCCGGAAAGCGGTAGTCCTTTTCAAGGCATCTGTAGACCGCCTCCTGATCCTTTTTTGTATAGATAAAAAACTCACTCTGACGGATGATGCCCTTGGGGCCTCCGAGTGCGTGGAGCATATCGTATATCCTGGATATCTGCTCTACGGTATACGGCTCTCTGGACTGCTGTCCATCTCTGAAGGTGGTATCCGTTATCCATATTTCATCGGGCATATCAATGGGCACAATTCTGTGGTTAAAAGCAACCTTTGGCACCTCGTCATAGCTGTAAAGGTTGTTGTACAGATTAGGCTCGCTGACATCCTGCAGGGGATAATTCAGCTCTCGTCTTTCAATTAAATTGGTCTTGCTGTTAAAAATAAACATTAAATTCACCCCCAATATAAACATTTTAAACGTTTATTATTGCAATGTCAACCGTTAGGGACAACTTTTTTGCATAATATTTTTAAAATTATGCAAATATTTTGGCGTAATATTGAGGTTAAATGTTTATTTTGTGCAAAAATTGCAAGTTTCGGCTTTAAATAATTCATTTTTTGCAAGAAAACAGCCTGCTGCTGATACTGCCGCAGGCCCGGACTGTAAAAACTAAGAATAGATAAAAAAGGATTTTTGAGAACCTAAACTTGCAAACACTTTAAGGTAACTTAAGCGTCGCAGACTTAAATCCGCAGGACGAGCTTTGCCCGTCCGAGGAAAACAGCGAGTTTCAAGGTGTGCACCCGAAAAAAGCAATCGGGACGCCCTGTAAGGGCGGCTTTTGCCGCAGGCAAAAGTGCTTTTCTCTTAAGTCCCGCCGGAATGAGCTGTTTATACTTCTGCTTATACTCGAAAAAGTCCCAAAGGGACTTTTTCGACAGTAACAGCCTGCCGCTGATACTGCGGCAGGCCGTAATGATATATTGCAAAGGGAAATTTTTTATTGTCGGTTATATTAATACCGCTATGCGGAACAGCCTCAATGCCGCCTTTTTCAGTCGGCAAACAAAGCGGTCGACAGATACCTGTCACCCGAGTCGGGCAGGAGCACAACAATATTCTTGCCCTTGTTTTCCTCCCTCTCGGCGAGAATTGAGGCAGCCTTAAGCGCCGCACCCGAGGATATGCCCACCAGCACGCCCTCGCTTACGGCAAACCTCTTGCCCTCGGCAAAAGCGTCCTCATTGGAAATGGCTATTACCTCGTCATATATCGACGTATTGAGCACCTCGGGCACAAAACCCGCACCGATACCCTGTATCTTGTGCGAGCCTGCCGTTCCCTTTGAGAGTACGGGGCTTGTTTCGGGCTCAACGGCAATTATTTTTACATCCGGGTTTTTGGACTTAAGGTATTCGCCCACTCCCGTTACCGTGCCGCCGGTGCCGACGCCCGCAACAAAAATATCGACCTTGCCGTCTGTCTGCTCCCATATCTCAGGGCCCGTTGTCGCCTTGTGTACGGCAGGGTTTGCAGGGTTTACAAACTGACCGAGTATAAGCGAGCCCTCTATCTCCTTGTTAAGCTCCTCCGCCTTTGCTATGGCGCCTTTCATACCCTTTGCGCCCTCCGTGAGCACAAGCTGCGCTCCGTATGCCTTAAGCAGGTTGCGTCTTTCAACGCTCATGGTGTCGGGCAAGGTGAGTATCGCCTTATAGCCCTTCATTGCTGCCACAGCGGCAATGCCTATGCCCGTATTGCCCGATGTAGGCTCTATAATGGTTGCGCCGGGCTTTAAAATGCCCTTTTTTTCGGCGTCCTCTATCATGGCTGCCGCAATCCTGTCCTTGACGGAGCCTGCGGGGTTAAGGTACTCCAGCTTTGCCAGCAGCACCGCATTTTTTATGCCTGCCTCCTCCGAGTAGCGGTTAAGCTTAAGTATAGGCGTACCGCCTATAAGCTCCGTTGCGCTTTGTTTAATATTGCTCATAACAATTACCTCCAATTTATAAAGCGTTTTTGCTATTTCCTATTTTGTTACTATGAAATGTATGCTTTTATTGTATACCCATTTTTTTCATTTGTCAAGCGCTAAATTAAATTTTTGGCTGCCTATTTTTTTGCCTTTTGCCTCCGTCGTCATATCTGCCTTGCAGCTGCGCTGTTAATTGACTTTTACATTGGCATATGATAAAATGTAGAGGACAATTTATCGTTAAAAAAGTATTGTTTAGTTTAAGGGGCTCATATATTATGAAAAAATGGTTCGTTAAAACATTGCCGTTATTTATTATGTGCTTGGTCGCCGTCGCCGCCATTCTTATAGGCAGCACTTATTTTGATTTTATCTCAAAACGCATATATGAGGACAGCACCGGGCACCTGGAGGAGATATACGGTCAGTTAAACCACACCTTCGGCAACTTTGCCGAAAGAAACTGGGGTCTTTTGAAGGGCTGCGGCAGCTATTTTGAAATAGCCGATAACGCCCCCGAAGAAACCGTGTCTAATTATATCGAAAACGAAAAAAAATACTGGGGCTTTTCCCGTTTTTACTTTATCTCCGATGACAGGATATGTATGTCCTCCGACGGCAGCGAGGAGAGCATAGACCTTGAAGACTCTTGGGATATACTTTTTAACGAAAACGAACCCGTGATGGCAGGTGCGGCATTGTCCGACAGACAGGATATAATTGTTTTTGCCGTGCCCACCGAACACGGCGAATATAACGGCTTCGGCTACGACGCCCTTGCGGTGAGCTATACCAACGAGGCTCTTGCAAGCTCGCTCAGGGTAGACGCCTTTTCTGGCAAGGGTAAGTGCTTTGTCATACACGGCGACGGCAAGGTTCTGCTTTCCACGCAGAGCAGTGACAACGTGTTTGACAACTACCTTGTATATCTGAGATCTGCCTCCGACATCGATCCGGACGATATGAACAAGCTCCTTAGCGACTGCCGTTCGGGCTCGTCGGGCATACTGCAATGCAAAATAGGCGGGGTCGACCAGTGCATACTGTATCAGCCCGTAGGCATACGGGATTACATACTGCTGAGCGTGGTGCCTCAGAGCATTATAAGCGCAGGCTTTCTCTCCGTGCAGAAGATAACAATAAATGTACTTATACTCATATTTATGCTTATAGGTATCTCCGTATTGGCTCTGATGATAATGCGCAGCCACAGGCTGTCACACAAAAACAAGATGGAGCTGCAGTACAGGGAGCGTATGTTTGATGTGCTCTCAAACAGCGTTGACGACATATTTATAATGATGGACTCCGAAAACCATAATGTGGATTACATAAGCCCCAACATAGAGCGCCTTACAGGCATACCCATAAAAACGGCAAGCGAGGACATACGGGTGCTGGAAAAATGCGCCGTGATAAGCAATTCTTCCGTGACCAAGGCGGACCTTGAGGCCATACCCATGCAGGGCAGCAGAAGCTGGGAATGCGAGTATATACACCAAACCACGGGCGAACGCCGCTGGTACATGATGACCATATACCATATGAGCATACAGGATGTTAAAAAATATATAGTTGTTCTGTCCGACCGCACATACGACAGACAGCTCAACCTTAAGCTTCAGGAGGCGCTTAACGCAGCCAGAAGCGCAAACGAGGCAAAAAGCAACTTTCTTTCCAATATGTCGCATGACATACGCACCCCTATGAATGCCATAGTGGGCTTTTCCGTACTGCTTGACAAGGAGGCGGAAAACCCCGATAAGGTAAGAGAATACACCCGCAAGATAACTGCCTCCAGCCATCACCTTTTAAGCCTTATAAACGATGTACTGGATATGAGCAAGATAGAAAGCGGCAAAACCTCGCTCAATTTAGACCGCTTCAGCCTGCCGGAGCTGCTTGAGGAGCTGAATATAATACTTATGCCCCAGGCAAAGGCAAAAAAACAAGAGTTTAAAATGCACATACAGGGCGCACCTCCCGAGCAGATGATAGGCGATAAGCTGCGCCTTAACCAGATATTTATAAACCTTTTGTCAAATGCCATCAAATATACTCCCGACAGCGGCAAAATTGAATTTACCGTATGCGAGCTGCCGCTCGATACGCCTCAGTATACCAAGCTGCGCTTTGTTGTCAGCGACAACGGCATAGGCATGAGCAAGGAATTTCAAAAGCACATCTTTGCTTCCTTCAGCAGGGAGATAAGCTCCGTTACCAACAAGATACAGGGCACGGGCCTGGGCATGGCAATAACCAAAAGCCTTGTGGACCTGATGGGCGGTATCATAGATGTAAAAAGCAGCCCCGGCGAGGGCAGTACGTTCACGGTGGAGCTTTCCTTTGCGCTGCCCGAGGCTGAGGAAACGGATATGTGGTTCAGGCATAGGATAAAGCGCATACTTGTAGCCGATGACGAAGAGGTGGTATGCCTCGGCATAAAAGAGCTTATGCGTGATACAGGCATTGAGGTGGAATGCGTTTCGGACGGTGAGGCGGCTATCGAGGCTGCAGTAGAGGCGCACAACAGCGGCAATAGCTTCAACGTTATCCTGCTCGACTGGAAGATGCCAAAAACAGACGGAGTTGAGGCGGCACGCATAATCCGCAGCCGTTTGGGTACGGATATACCTATACTTGTGCTTACCTCATACGACTGGGGCGATATAGAGGACGAGGCACGCCATGCAGGCATAAATGCCTTTATGCCCAAGCCGTTTTTTGTATCGACCTTCTGGCAGACCATCAAACCGCTGTTTTTTGAAAATACCGAGGCAAAGATATGCAGCGTAAGTCCGCAGGAGAGCGTTATGTCGGGTATGCACTTCCTTGTTGCGGAGGACAACGAGCTAAATGCGGAAATACTCACCGAAATGCTCGCCATGGAGGGCGCAAGCTGCGAGCTTGCCGTTAACGGCCTTGAGGCGGTATCCATGTTTCAAAATTCAAAGCCCGGCTATTACGATATGATACTTATGGATGTACAGATGCCCGCCATGAACGGCTATGAGGCTACGGGGCGCATACGAGCCTGCTCTCATCCCGAGGCAAAAACCATACCTATTGTGGCTATGACTGCCAACACCTTTGCCGAGGACGTGCGCAACGCCCTGGATTCCGGCATGAACGGACATCTTGCAAAGCCTATAGATATGAACGCCGTAAGAAATACGGTTGCACACCTTATGGAAGACAAAAACAAAACCGCAGACAATGAAGGAGGCGAGGACAATTGAAAATAAAGCTGCCTGTTATACCTCTGATGCTTGCCGCACTTATCACCCTTACAGCCTGCGGCGGCAGTGCCGACGATAAAAACACCCTCACTGTTATGGGCAAAAAGACCGACCTTAACAAAAGCTATATGACGACCCTGTTTGAGCGATACGAAAGCACAACGGGCAACAAGCTTAAAATAATTGCCTATGACGATACCGATTTTGAGATCTCCGCACAAAAGGATTTTGAATCGGGCAATGCGCCCGACATATTTATGCACTTTAACAATGCGGACCTTAATCGCTTTGATGTTGAAAACAATTTTTACCTTCTCAACAACGAACCATGGGTAGATGAGCTTACGGACAGCGCCGATGCCTACTGCCGTGACAGCGACGGCGATCTGCTTGGGCTGCCTTTTTGGGAAAACTCCGTTTCGGGCTGCTACTACAACAAGACCATAATGGACAGCCTCGGTCTTAAGCCCGCAACAACACAGGCCGAGTTTGACGGCCTATGTCAGGTGCTTAAGGATACGGGCTATACGCCTATATGCTGGCCCGCAAACGGCTGCTCGTGGATGATGCAGTTCGGCCTTGACCCCGTTTTTGCGGATAACCCGGAGCTGCTTGAAAAGCTTAACAAAAACGAGATAACCTATGCCGAGATACCGGAGGTAAGGGCAATGGTGCAGTGGGTATCGGATGCGGCGGAAAAGGGCTGGTTCGGCCCCAATTATATCGGGATCGGCTGGAACGAGATAAGCCCCGAAATGAGCTCCGGCAATGCGGTAATGACATTTATATGGGACACATGGTTCTATACGGATATGGAAAGCAGCAACACCTATACCGTGGACGACTTTGCCGTAATGCCTGTTTTTATGAACACGGCAGACAAGGGCACCTACGAGGGCGGCAACCTCAATATGATGATGCTTAACAAAAACAGCAAAAAATTGGAGGAGGCAAAGCAATTTCTTGCATTCTGCGCCTCGGAGGAAAATTACAACGCCGCCTTTGACGGCATTTCAACGGTAAAATGCTTTGACGGTCAAACCACCAACATACAATCCAAAATGGTAACCGATGCAAAAGCCTCAATTGAAGAAAACGAGCGTGTTTCCACCGCTTCCTCCAGGATAGTGGGCTACAGCGGGGACGATGTAACCGCTGCCTTTGAGGAAATGTTCCGTAAAAAGACCGATGTGGACGGCTGCATAAAAATGATGGATCAATACCGCATAGAAGAGGCAAAAAAGCAGGGCGCCGAGGGCTTTTAAAAACCCCGGAGAAAAGATAATTATTTAAGCAAAAGAGCAGGTATTTTATTCAAGGGGTGTTGTTTTCAGCACCCCCCATTTTCATTGTAATTCATAAATATCACCTCACTTTATTTTGGCATAAAAATACCCGATAAAGAATAGTCCTTATCGGGATTGTTGTTTAAATTCATATATATTTTACAATATTGGACAGCATTAGATCATATCATTACCACATTTCTTTTTCCTTTAAAAAAGACAAACAAAAGTTATAGTCACATATAAATTTTGTACTATTATTTTTTATTACAGACTCAACATTATTAATTCCCATAAATTTTAATATGTTTAACAAATCGCTCTTATCTGTCGATCTTGGAATAGCTCCTCCGCCGTCTATAGCTCTGACTTTTAAAAGAAGTAGGCTGTCAAGATCAGCTAAAAGCATTTTTATATTTGAATAGCTTCCTATTTCTTCCCAGCTAAGAAGATTTATAATGCCTTTAACTTCCGGTAATTTATATGCATCATTATTAAGCCAGTCCTCATCCAAATCAAGTTCCCTTGCAACAGTTTTTATAATTTCATTTACCTCTTCGGGATAATCCGGCGTAACCGTATCTGCATCCATTGTGTACCCATACGCTCTCAGTCCTCTATAAAGCATAGCATATCCGCCGATCGCTTTTACTTCAATATTTAAATGCTTATTTTTTAAAATGTCATTCAGCTTTTCAAATGCCTCATTAAAGTCATCTAAATTTACTTTGAGTTTTGCCATAATAACAACCTCTTATAAAATTACATTCATCTTTCCGTATACGGTATCATAATTTGCATTGCATAAGTCAAGGATCAATGGGGTTTTTAAAGGTTTACAGTCCTTTAAAGAAGCTAAGTTGGAAAGCTCAAACAAACTTTCCAACCCATAGTATTCAATAATACAATATAACAAGACTTTAGTATTCTCGGACATCTTATCCGGATCCAGCCTTTTTATTTCTTCAATTTTTTTGTCCCTTTTAGATATTAACTTATGCATATACCTATGCAAAGCATAAAACTCGTTTATTCCCCAGTCTGATTGATCCATATAATATGGTTCTGTTTTTTCATCATTCGGTGTATACGGTAACATGCAACCCCTCCCGTTACATAAGTATCAATCATATGATTTATTATACCAAAACATCTTTTGTTTTTCAATATGAAATAATTTAATAATAACCGTCTTATTCCCATCGTCCCATTCTGTATTCTTCCCGACCTGCTCGGCAATATCTCTTTATAAAACCCAACGATATATGAGAAGTTGTCACTTACTCTTTTTCGGTTCTAATCGTAAAATGTTTTGGTAATTGAAAAATTTCATTTTATATTTTTATTATACCAAAACATACATAGCAGACCAAGCCCGAACAATAAAAGCTGTTTGGTCTTTCCGCTCCGGATACATATGGTTTGCCTGCCTGTGAGTTCAGAACACTGTTTAATTTTCAAAATCGTTATTTCTCATAGCATATCTAAAACAAAGTGCATTTTATTTTTAAATATTAAAAATAGGAACAATTCAAGTTGAAGCCCCCAATTTTATGCGGCTTTTACTTGTTTGTTCCTATAATAACATATTTACCCTTTTGACTGCAAGCATTTAGCCCCCAAGGGTTATATCCTGCGTATTGTACCAGTTGAGCGCCTCCGTAATGTGCTGCACCTTAAAATCGGGCCAGAGCGCATTTACCGTATATATATCCGAGTATATGCTCTGCATCGGCAAAAAGCCCGACAGCCTGTGCATACCGCCCCAGCGTATTATAAGGTCTATCCTCGATATGTCCTCGGAGCGCAGGTTTGGCAAAGCGCTGTGCAGATCCCAAACGGGGCTGTAATTTACAAGAAAATTGAGCCGTATGCCGCCCGAGCCTATCCTTTTGCGCACGGTATACTCCTTAAGCTCCTCCGGAAACATATCGGAGTCCGCATTGCCTATCACCAGCAGCTCACAGTCCGACGCCGATATAAGCCTTACGGCGTCCACGCAAGCCTTTGTAAAGGCAAGCCTCTGTTTTTTTGGCCTTTTGGTGTTGTCCGCCGTAAAGCCGTAAAAGGTTACCTCTCTTACTCCCGCCTCCTTTAAAGCATTAAAGGCGGAAAGCCCCGGTGCCAGCCCCATGCTGTAGCCCTCGGACTTGTCCAGCCCTCTTGAAACGGCATAACGCCTGTTTCCGTCCGGTATTATGCCTACATGTTCGGGTATCCTCATAATTTCGCCTCCCTTGTATAAATTAGATTTTTTCCTTTATATGCCTTATTATTCATTTTGAAAAAAATTTTTACAAATTCATAAAATACCCTTTATTTATTTTTAAAATCAATGTATACTAAAATTAATATTTGCATTGTTTTTATTCAGTATTTACGGAGGTAAACAAATGTCGGACAAAATTATGCTTTTGGACGGAAACAGCCTCATAAACAGAGGATATTACGCCATGCCCCACCTCAGCAACAAAAACGGCGAATTTACAGGCGGGGTATTCGGCTTTCTGAATATATTTTTTAAGCTTACAGACGAGGAAAAGCCCGATATGGCTGCCGTCTGCTTTGATGTACACCACCCCACCTTCAGGCATGAGGCGTACAGCGCATACAAGGGCACAAGAAAGGGGACTCCCGAGGAGCTTATCCCTCAAATACCGCTTTTAAAGCATATACTTGCCTCAATGGGCATAAAGACATACGAGCTTGCAGGCTACGAAGCGGACGATCTTCTGGGCACCCTTGCTGCGGCAAGCGAAAGAGCAGGGCTTGAACCCGTTATAGTTTCGGGCGACAGGGATCTTTTGCAGCTTGCGGGCGCCCTTACAAGGATAAGGATACCCAAAACCAAGGGCGGACAGACCGTTATAGAGGATTACAGAGCGGAGGACGTAAAGGCGGCATACGGCGTTACCCCCTCCGAGTTTATAGAGATGAAAGCGCTTATGGGCGACGCCTCCGACAATATACCCGGCGTCCCCAAAATAGGCGAAAAAACTGCGGCAAAGATAATAGCCGAGTATAAAACGGTGGAAAACGCCATTGCCAATGCGGATAAGATAAAGCCTCCCACGGCAGCAAAAAATCTTGCGGAATTTGCCGATCAGGCAAGGATGAGCCGTTTTCTGGCGGAGATAAAGACCGATGTGCCCATCGAATTTTCTCCGGAGGAATGCAGGCTGAAAAATATGTTCACAAAGGAAGCATACGATCTTTTTAAGGAATATGAGTTTAAAAGCATGCTTAGCCGCTTTGATACAAAGCAGGTAAACACCGATCCGCCCTCGGCGGCACAGTTTGAATATTACAGCGTATTTTCCGAGGCAAGGCAGGCTGTTTCGGCATTGAACCCTTTTGCGGAGGTATCCTACCGCATAATATACGACGGGGATACTGTTGCTGCGTTTTCGGCAAGCGACGAGGCGGGCAGAGCGTTTTGTGCGGAGCTGCCCGAGGCGGAGCTGATCACGCTGCTCAAGGACTTTTTTGAGTCGGACTGTCCCAAAATAGCGCATAATGCCAAGCGTGACATTGTAAGCCTGCGCAAAAAGGGCATTGAGCTTAACGGCATCGTCTTTGACAATATGATAGCCGCATATATACTTGATTCCGCCATAGACGAATATGAGTACAACGAGCTTGCGGAGGACTTTCTCGGCGAGAGCTATCCCTCTCTCGAGGAGGTGCTGGGCAAAGGCAAGAGCCGTATATCCCCTTCGGCGCTCGGCAGGGAGGAGAAGGCAAGGCTGTTCGGCACAATGGCGGAGGTGGGTCTGAGAGCCAAGGGCATTATGGAGCAAAAGCTAGAGGAGAACGGTCAGCATAAGCTCTACTTTGATATAGAGCTGCCCCTTGTATATGTACTTGCGGATATGGAAACCGAGGGTATGGGCGTCGACAGAAAAGGGCTTACGGAATACGGCAAAAGCCTGGAGAGCAAAATAGAGGAGCTTAAAAACGACATCTATTGGCTTGCAGGCGAAAGCTTCAACATAAACTCGCCCAAACAGCTCGGCGTTATCCTTTTTGAAAAGCTCGGCCTCAAGGGCGGCAAAAAAACAAAAACGGGCTGGTCGACCTCTGCCGATGTGCTTGAAAAGCTTAAGGACGACGACCCCATAATAGGCAGAATATTGGAGTACCGTACATATGTAAAGCTCAAATCCACCTATGCGGACGGGCTGCTTGCGGTGCTCGGCGACGACAACAGGATATATTCCACCTTTAACCAGACCATAACCACGACAGGCAGAATAAGCTCCACGGAACCCAATCTGCAAAATATCCCCATAAGGCTGGAGCTGGGCAGGCAGCTGCGCAAGGTGTTCATACCCAAAGACGGCTGTGTTTTTGTGGACGGCGACTACTCCCAAATAGAGCTGAGGGTGCTTGCCTCTATGTCGGGTGACGAAACACTTATAAACGCCTTTAAGGAGGGACAGGATATACACACCCTCACCGCCTCTCAGGTGTTCGGCATACCCTTTGACGAGGTCACGCCCCTGCAGAGGTCAAACGCAAAGGCGGTCAATTTTGGCATAGTTTACGGCATAAGCGCATTCAGCCTGGGTCAGGACGTGGGCATAAGCAAAAAAGAGGCGGAGCGTTATATAAACGGATATTTTGAAAAATATCCCAACGTAAAAGCCTTTATGAACAATATGGTGGAGCTTGCACGCAAAAACGGCTACGGCAGCACTATCTTTAACAGAAGACGCTATATACCGGAGATTTCAAGCCCCGCTTTTTTGCAGCGCTCATTCGGCGAGCGTGTAGCCATGAATATGCCCGTGCAGGGCAGCGCCGCAGATATAATAAAAATAGCCATGGTCAAGGTGCACCGCCGCTTAAAGGCAGAGGGGCTCGCCTCAAAGCTGATTTTGCAGGTGCATGACGAGCTGCTTATAGAAACACGCAGGGACGAGCTTGAAGCCGTAAAACGCATAATGAAGGAAGAGATGGAAACGGCGGCGCAGCTTGCCGTACCGCTTGTAACGGATATACACATCGGAGAAACCTGGTATGAAGCAAAGTAAAGTAATAGGCCTTACGGGCGGCAGCGGCAGCGGCAAAAGCACCGTTGCCTCCGCTCTTGAAAAAAACGGGGCATTTATAATAGACTGCGATAAAATAGCGCACCAAAATATGGCAAAGGGCGGCATCGCATACGACGATATAGTTGCCTGCTTCGGCAGCGGCATACTTGCGCCCGGCGGCGAAATAGACAGAAAAAAGCTGGGAGCCATTGTTTTTGAGGATAAAAACAAGCTTGAAAGGCTCAACAAAATAACACACAGGTATATTGCACAAAGGGTGCGTGAGCTTGTTTTAAGATCCGCTGCCGATATTACGGTAATTGACGCCCCTCTTTTGCACAAGGCAGGCCTTGACAGCCTGTGCGACGAGGTATGGCTTACCGATGCGCCCCGCAGTGTAAGGCTTGAAAGGATAATGCAGCGTGACCTTATAACAAGGGAGCAGGCTGAAAGCCGCCTTAAAAACCAGGATAAATACGACAGCTTTGACAAACTTATAATTACGGATTTTGAAACTCTTACCGAGCTTGAGCAATATATTAAGGAGCTTATATGAACTCTTTTGGCAAATCAATAAAAAGGCTTGCCGCCATGCTGCTGTTTATAATGTGTATGGCGCTTTGTCTGTACTGCGCAGTCTGCATAGCATTCCCGCTTGAGCATTACGGGCTTATAAAAAAATACTGTGACGAATACGGCCTCAGTACGGCAAGGGTATGCGCATTTATAAATGCCGAGAGCCACTTTGACAACCTTGCCGAAAGCCACAAGGGCGCAAAGGGGCTTATGCAGATAATGGACAGCACCGCCCTGTGGGCTGCCGAGGAAATACCCATAGAGGATTTTTCTCCCGAGGATCTTAAGAACCCCGAAACCAACATAAGGATAGGCTGCTGGTATCTGCACAGGCTGGATGTGCAGTTCCACGGGGACAGGACGCTTATAATGGCGGCATACAATGCAGGCAGCGGCAATGTGTCCTCATGGCTTGGCAACAACACCTACTCCGGCGACGGCCGTACCCTGGATAAGATACCCTTTGAGGAAACGGAAAAATATGTAAACAAAATCAATTTTTATGAAAAAGTATACAGTCTTTTGATAAAGGTGAATTTTTATGAATAAATTTAAAGCTATATTTGCCTTATCGGCACTGCTGCTTGTATCGGGGTGCGGCATGACAGCCCCTCCCGCCGCAGACGGCACCGAACCTACATCCGAAATAAATACATCGGAGGGCGCATCCGCCTCCGAAGCACCCGAGATACCCATACCGGGCGGCACCCTGCATATGTCGATGCGCAAGCCGCATACGCTAAATCCGCTGCTCAACGAGGATATAACGGTCGACAATGCGCTTAAGCTTATTTTTGAGCCTCTTTTTGTAATTGACGACAACAGCAATATACAGCCCAACCTTGCGGACGGGTACCTGCTTTCCGACGACGGCAAAAGCCTTGCCATATCCCTGCGCAGCGATGCAAGGTGGTGCGACGGCACACCCGTTACCGCAGATGACCTTATATTTTCGCTCGATACCATTAAAAATGCTCCCGCAGGCAGCATATACAAAAGCGCCGTATCAAATGTAAGCGCCTACACCAAAACAAGCAACACCACGGTAATAGTCGAGTACAGCTCGCCTCTTGGCGGATGTATTTACAATATGTGCTTCCCCGTTATACCAAAGCACTATTACGAGGGCTACAATACGGTAGGCTCCGCACGCAGCATGCAGCCCCTGGGCAACGGGCTCTATGCCTTTAAGGACTACCGTGTGGTGCGGGATATGCACCTTAACGCCGTCGGCAACTTCAGGGGCAAGCCTTATATAGAAAACGTTACCGTTACCGTGATGAACGACAAGGATACCGAGATAGCCGCCCTTGAAAGAGGTGTAATAGACATACTCTCCATAAGCCCCGAGGAATACGGCAGCTTTAACTCTCAAAACCCTGTGGAGGTTTCGCCTTATTCAAGCAATCAGTTTGAGTTTTTGGGCTTTAATTTTAAAAATTCGGCGCTGTCGGACAAGCGCATACGTCAGGCAATAGCCTATTCGATACCCATAGACAATATAATAGACAATATATATCTGGGCAATGCGGTAAAAAGCGTTACACCCGTACACCCCGGATCCGTGCTGTACACATCCGACGAGCTGCCCGATTACGCCTACAATCTCAACATGGCAAGGAGCCTTGTTGCTCAATCGGGCTTGACGGCGCCGCAATTGACATTTACAATACTTGTAAACGAGGATAACAATGTCCGCTGTGAAACCGCCGAGCTTATCGCATCGGAGCTGAACCAGATAGGCATGCAGGTGACCGTATACAGGGTACCGTTTGCGACCTATGTAAAGCTGCTCCAGACAGACAGCTTTACGCTGTTTTTGGGCGGCATGGAGCTTAACCCCAGGGTGGATCTGCGGCCTATGCTGGCATCTGCGTCCCGCAGCAGCGGAGTAAACTATTTTAATTTTTCCGACCTGCAAATGGACAATCTGCTTAATGCCTGCGTAAACGCCGCAAGCGACGAAGGCTATAAGGCGGCTATTGCTCAAACGCAAAAATACTGCGCCGAGCAGCTCCCGTTTGTGGGCATAGGCTTTAAGCATCAGCTGCTTGTTACGGACGCAGGTATAAGAGGTTCAAAGGATCCCGCATTAAACGATGTTTTCAGAAATGCGGACAGTTGGTATATATCATGGCAAAAGGAAGGGAACGGTGAATAAATTGATAAAACGATGTTATCTGACGGGCGAATATGTATTTTATGCAACTGAAAGGGCAAACCGCCCTCACTCCTTTAAAATAATAGACGATTCTCCCTCGGTGCCCGTGCAGTACTGCCCGTTTTGTCCGCAAAACGAGCATATGACGCCCAAAAGGATATTCGGCACCGAGGATAACAGCATAAGGATAGTACCCAACAAGTACCCGTTTATAACGGTGGATGACGAGAGCTTTGGCGTACACGATGTGCTTATAGATACGGCAGACCATGAGGAAAGAATGTATATGTTTACAGACGAGCATATGCACCGCCTTATGCAGGTAATAAAAAACAGGGTCATAGAGCTGGAAGCGGATCCCCGTATAAAATATGTGCAGGTATTCAAAAACCAGGGCAAGGACGCAGGCGCAAGCCAGTCGCACTCACACTGGCAGATAGCCGCCTTAAGCGTTGTGCCTTTAAAGACCGAGCATCTGCTTAGTGTGCTCGGCAGCTACTGCGAGGACAACGGCAAATGCTACTTTTGCCATCTGGATTTCGGCAACCGCATAATTGAGGAGAACGACATGTTTTTCTCCTATATGCCTGCCGACGCAAAGTTTGCCTACGAAATGGATATACTCCCCAAGCGGCATATATCAAGCATAACCGAGTTTACCGACAAGGAGCTTGAAAGCTTTGGCATACTGCTGCGCAACTCCGTTAAAAGGCTGGAGGGCATATATAAGGGAGTAAGCTACAATGTGTGCTTTTACAGTGCGCCAAAGGACTGCAAAAACAATAAGGCATTCCACTTTTATGCGCAGATATTCCCACGCATAGGCCACATGGCAGGCTTTGAGTTCAGCACAGGCTGCTACATAAACTCCGTACTGCCCGAGGTGGGTGCCGAAAAGCTCAGACAGGTAAAAATATAAAGCAGGAGATGTTTTTATGCCCGATAAAATAAAAATTGGCATACTTATGGGAGGCAGCTCCTCCGAGAGGGAAATATCCTATATGTCTGCCGAAAACATAGTAAAAAGCCTTAACAAGGATAAATACCAAATACTTGCCTACGACATACCCTTTGGCTCCGAAGGCAGCTGGATAAACGACATTGCCGAGGATAAGCCCGATATTGTGCTTAACGCCCTGCACGGCGGCAAGGGAGAGGACGGAGGCGTACAGGGTGTGCTGCGCTGCCTCGGGCTGCCGTTTGTTGGCAGCGGCGTAATGACATCTGCCGTGTGCATGGACAAAAACGTGTGCAAAACCGTTATGGCAAGCGGACATATACCCGTTATAGAGGGCATACCTGTAAAAAGAAACGGGTATGATCTGAGCACGGAGGAGGCTGCGGCAAGGATAGGCTTTCCCCTTATAGTAAAGCCCAACAAGGGCGGCTCCAGCCTGGGCATAAGCATGGTACACGGCGTACAGGAGCTAAGGGCTGCCGTAAGCACCGTATTTGACCGATTTTGCGATGACGCCCTTATTGAAAAGTACATAGACGGCAGGGAGCTGACCTGTGCCGTGCTTCAGGGTAAGAACGGCCCCGAGGTAATATCCCTGCTGGATATAAACAAAACAGGCAGTATATTCGATTACAATGCCAAATATACCGAAAAAAAGTGGGCGGGCGGTATAAGCTCTTTGCCTGCGTATATGCAGGACATGATAACGGGCATAGCAAAAAAGGCTTTTACGCTGCTTGGATGCAGAGGCTATGCCTGTGTCGATATGATACTTATGGAGGAGCAGATATATGTAATAGAGGTAAACACTCTGCCCGGCATGACGGCGCAAAGCCTTATACCCAATGCCGTAAAGGCTCTGGGTATGGACTTGGGCAGCTTTTTTGACAGACTTATAGAACAGGAAATAGGTGATAAAAATGGATGATGCAAAAAAAGCCGTATGCCGCAAGCTGGATTCCATGGGCATAAAATATACATACGAGGAGCACGAGGCTGCCTTTACAATTGCGCAGGTAGACGCCATAGGCGCATTTGCAAAGGGTATCGGCTGCAAAAACCTGTTTTTGAGGGACGAAAAGGGCAGGCGCCATTTTCTGCTGATTGCCGAGGCACATAAGGATGTGGATCTTAAAAGCGTAAGAGCGCAGATAGGCTCCACACGCCTGAGCTTTGGCTCCGAGGAACGGCTTTGGAACTGCCTTAAGCTTAAAAGCGGCTCTGTTTCGCCCTTCGGCGTGCTTAACGATACCGACCTTAAAACCGAGATAATCTTTGACAAGGCGCTTAAGGGCAAGCCCATGCTGGGCTTTCATCCCAATGACAACACAGCCACGGTTTGGATAAGCTTTGATGACATAAAAAGAGTTATAGAGGACAACGGCAACAGCATACTGTATGTTGATCTGTGATAAAGAGCGCAAAGGAGATATTATGTTTGACACAACAAAACTTGAATGGATACGGGAACCGCTGCACTGCACCGTTGAGAACGATCGTATAGAGATAGTCACAAAACCGCATACCGACCTTTGGCAGCGCACATATTATCATTTTCGCAACGACAGCGCCCCTGTTTTGCAGATGCGCACAAGCAAAATGTACTTCTCCTTTATTGTAAAAACCGAATTTGATACAGGGCACCGCTTTGACCAATGCGGTGTGGTCATGTACCTAAACAGCGAAAACTGGCTTAAGGCGTCAATCGAGTATGAAAACGATACTTTCAGTCATTTGGGCAGTGTTGTCACAAACCGTGGGTATTCCGATTGGGCAACCTGCGAGATCCCGTCGTCCGTAAAGAGTATGTGGTACCGCCTTAGCCGCAGAGAGGATGATTTCCGCATTGAATGCTCTGCCGACGGCATAAGCTTTTCTCAGATACGCATTTGCCATATGTGGGATATAGGTGACGAGATCTCCTTTGGCATATACGCATGCAGCCCCGAGGATTCCTCCTTTAAGGCTGTTTTTACCGATATGGAGCTCACCGAGTGCCAATGGCAGGCGCATGACGGTCAGCCTCCCGACAAAAACCCGTAATACTGCCTTAATATCCTGCCGCATTTGCCTGCAAAACGCAGGCAAAAATTATTTACCCGTTTTACGGAATACTTGCCAAAGGGCTTGCTCTCAGAAGTAAAAAAACCGCTTCACTTGCTGTAAAACGGTTTTTGGAATATCTGCATTATCGGCGGGGATAAACAAAAGTATACAGTCGATACCTTTTATTCGTTTGATATGACCTCCGCCACGGACATATTTTTTATGCGCTTTGCAGGCGCATATACCGCTGCGGTCGAGGCAGCCGTTACAAACGCCGTAATTATGATAACTCCTGCAACGGGAGGCTCCCACGCCTCTCCGAAGTATGCGGTCACAAAGCCCTCGTAAAAGCTCTTATGGATAGGCAGACCCGCCGCCAAGCCGCAGAGCAGGCCGCAAAGCGTATAGGTTGACGTTTCGGCGCCTATCATCCTTGTTATCTGCACTGCGCTCATACCTACGCTGCGCATTATGCCGTACTGCCTCAGCCTTGCCGAAACACTCATTGAAATGCTGTTCATAATATTGAATACCGCTATCATTGCTATCAGCGACAGAAACCCGTATGACAATACGGTAAACGCCCAATATGTGCCTACGATCTCCCTGTTGTTTTCACGCCTGTCGGAGAAGTGAAAACCGTTTGCCTCCGCCTCGCTGCGGATAGAGCGTATATCACTTTCGCTTACGTCCTTTTCAAGCTGAATGTCAAAAACTGCATATCCGGTTTCACCCGTAAGGCTCTTAAAAATTTTTTCGCTGCATATCACGGTAGGGCTGCCGCTGCCGCCTATGGGGCTGTCGGTCAGTATGCAGGCTATCTCAAGCTCTTTGCCGTTAATTACAAGCTTATCGCCCTTTTCAAGAGGATTGTCCTTGTCGTAGACGGTCATAACGCAGCCGTCCTCCGTCCGTACACGCTCCAAGCCTGCATTGTCCTCCGTCCACCTTTCCTCATCGGCATAGTTAAACTGCACCTCATCAAGCGAAACCAGATCCACCGCCTCGACTCCTTTGCCGCAATCCGTCTTAAAGCCGCCCTTGAAGCTGCGTCCGAATGCCCTCTTGACTCCGGGCATGGAGGCTATCCTATCCGCCGTTTCGTGTGTTATACCGCAGGACAGAGCGCCGCTCGGATCGCCGCTTAATACGGATAGATCGGGCGTATGCGGCTGCAAACCGTTAAGCGCATGGCGTGTCCAGTCGTGGACAGCCGAAAAGCCCAAAAACAAAATTATGCTCAGCGCAAACGAACCTGTCATAAGCAGGAGATTTTTCTTTGAGGATACAGCGTGATGGACGCCGAGCGCCGTTTCTATCTTCATAAATTTTGTATTTGCCGCATGGCGTACCCTTGTCCTAACATCGCCCGATACAGCTGCTGCAGGGGATACGGCGGCTGCGCGTCCTGCCGGAGAGCGGGCGGCGATAAGCACCGTTATTATGCCCACCAGTGCACCGCAGACGATGCCCACAGCACTTATGCCAAAGAGAGGCATATCCGCAAATTCACCGCCTACGCCAAGCTTAAGCACGGCACAGAGCGCCCACGTTATAGCAACACCTCCCACGATGCCCGCAGGCACGGCTGTTTTGCACCAATTGAGCGCTTCAAGGCGTACAAGGCGTATTATCTGTTTTTTGCTTGCGCCGCTGCATCTAAGCATACCGAAAAATTTTGTGCGCTGCGAAATACTGCTGTTCATGCTGCCTGCTATCATCAGCACGCCGGCTGTCAGTATCAGCAAAAACAAAAATACGGCTACGGCATACATACTCTGCAAAATATTGTTTTCGGAAAATCCCGTAAGACCCACCATCACGGTATTTTCGGCTGCCTCATCGTCCTTTAGCTCAAGCTGCGCCTTTATCTCGTTTATAGCCCTGCGTACATTTACATGCCTGTTAAAGCGGCAGTAATACTCGGGAGCAGGGGCTTTGTCGTTTGCGGTGCGCAGCCTTTCAAATGCGGTCATATCCACGCACAGTATTATTGCGTCGTATAGAGAGGAGCCTCCGTCATGCTCAAAGCCCGATATTGTATACTCAAAATTTCCTGCGGGAGTGCGGAGCGTTACCCTGTCGCCTATCCCTGCGCCCAGAATATCCCTTGCGTTTTCGGATATTACCGCCTCGTTCTCGTTTGCGGGAAATTGTCCCTCGGTCATATAATCAAAAATATCGGTGAGCCATGTTTTATCCGTACCCACTATTGCCGCCTTTTTGCCGCCGACATAATAATCCTCTTTGATATTGTAATTTATGGCGCTGTACTCCGAAAATGCGGCAACATCGGGGCGCATTGATATAGTCTGCGCATCGGCGGCGGAAATATTGCTCAGCATTATATGCCAGTTGCCGTGCTGCCGCTTTGCGCTCGCCTCCTCCGCACGTATGGTCATATCCGCCATGGAAAACACTGCCGTGACCAGAAACACCGCAAGCATGATACAGATGATCGTCATACGGTTCTGCTTTTTGCGTACCCTTGCGGAGATAGGTATTAGGCTTAGATAGCTTTTCATCCCACACACCTCCCAAAATCGGTCAGCACGCCGTCCGACACCTGCAAAACACGGTCGGCAGCCTGTGAAATGGCACGGTTATGCGTTATCATTATAATGGTCTGCGCATACTTTTGAGAGGCTTCCTTTAAAAGGGCTGTCACCTCGCTGCTGTTTTGGGTATCAAGGTTTCCCGTGGGCTCGTCCGCAAGTATAAGCGACGGACGGGTGATAAGCGCCCTGCCGATCGCCGCCCTCTGCTGCTGTCCGCCCGAAAGCTGCGCAGGCAGGTGGCTGCGGCGGTCCTTAAGATCCAGCACGGTAAGCAGCTCCTCTAAGTAACGCCTGTCGGGCTTTTGGTAGTCCAGCAGGACGGGGAATATTATGTTTTGCTCTACCGTAAGCTCGGGTATAAGGTTGAATGACTGAAAGATAAAACCGATATTTCTGCGGCGGAAAACCGTCAGGTTACTCTCCTTCATTGCAAAAATATCCTTGCCGTCAATAAAAACCTTGCCGTCCGTGGGCGTATCAATTGCGCCTATTATATTAAGCAGCGTGGATTTTCCGCTTCCCGACTCGCCCACGACCGCAACAAACTCTCCCTTGGGCACCGTAAAGCTTACATTGTTTAATGCCCTCACGGCGGCGTCACCGCTGCCGTATATTTTTGAAACAGCTCTTACCTCCAACAGATCCATAACATAAACACCTCTTTCTGTTATTTTGTAATAACAGAATAACACACAAATATTACTGTAGCCCTACAGCAAGCCTACAATTTTGTAGGGATAAGAAAATTTACGGTAAATACCGTTCCCTTTCCCGGCTCACTGTCCACCTCGATGCTGCCGTTATGCGCCTCGATAACAGCCTTTGAAAGCGGCAGCCCAAGCCCTATACCCTGCGTGTCCTTTGAAAACCTGCTGCGGTAAAAGCGTTTGAAAATATGGTGTATATCCTCCGGATGTATGCCGCTGCCGTTGTCCTTAACGATTATCCGTACAGCGGACGGCATTTTTTTCCATTCTATTTGTATAAGTCCGCCTGCCTTTGTATGGTCGAGTGCGTTTTTGACAATGTTTTCCATCGCCTGTATAAGCCAGTCCTTGTCGCATAATAAAGAGGCGTCGGCATCTCCCGTCAGAGTTATCCGCTTTTCCTCCTGCTGTGTGCGGAACAAAAAATGCCTTCTGATGTCGTCCATCATCTCATATATGTTTTCCGTTTTCTTCTCAATGCGTATAGTGCCCGCATCAAACCTTGCAAGCTTTAAAAGGCTTTGCACCAGTGTTTCGATACGGTCAAGCTCACGGTCGGCAAGAGAGGCAAATTCCTGTATTTCGGGCAGATCCTCCGCTTCGCTGCGTATAATGCCGTTATAGATGTTAAGAGCTGCAAGAGGTGTTTTCAGCTGATGCGAAATATCGGATATGGTATTTTTTAAAAATTCCCTTGACCTTGCCTCCTTTTCTGCATTGGCATTAAGTATGGAAACCAGAGAATTTACTTTATGAAACAGCTTATTAAGCTCTCCTTCATCGTCACACTCGATACGTACACTTCTGCTGCCCGATATGCAGTCCGCAATTTGCTCTTCGGCTTTTTCGATTGCCTTATTCTGTATAAAAAAATATCTGTACAATATCATCAGTATCGCCGCAAAGGCAGCAAACGCCGCAGCAAGTATACATACGCCCGATCTTGCGGCATCAAGAGCAAGCAATAACACCCCGGCGGCAGCAAATGCCGCAGCGCAAAGCAATACCGAAAGAAACAATGATCTTATTTTACCGTTTGTAAACATTTTCATAGCACACCTCATTTTTGGGTATTCCATTTGTACCCCATACGGCGTACAGTCTGTATCATCTTGGGGTCGCTCGGGTCGTCCTCTATCTTGGTGCGCAGACGGCGTATATACACCGTAAGGGAGCTGTTGTCTATATAGCTTCCGCTGCAATCCCACAGCCTGCCGAGTATGCGCTCGGGCAAAAGCACCGTATCGGGATTTTCCATAAACATACACAGCAGCTTATATTCACCCGCTGTCAGCTCCAGCCGCCTGCCGTTTTTGTATACCTCGCCGGCAAGCAGTTTTACGGTTATGCCGTTTGAACTAAGCTCGGCAGCCTCCTTATTAAAATTATTGCTTCTGCGGAGTATGGCATTTACTCTCGACAAAAACACGGACAGCTTAAAGGGCTTTGTAATATAGTCATCTCCCCCTATATCAAGCCCCATTATTATGTCCGTTTCCTCGTCGGCAGCGGTAAGAAAAATAATAGGCACCCTTGACGAACGGCGTATTCGCTTACAAATGTCAAAACCGTTTTCGTCCGGGAGTTCCACATCCAGAACGACAAGATCGTATTTTTCGCCTGCCATGCAGACATCTGCCTCTTGTCCGGTTCGGGCAACGGTCAGATCGTATCCCTGTTTTTTTACGGCAAACGACAATCCGTTTATCAGACTCAGGTCGTCTTCAACCAGCAGTATTTTCATTTTACGGCTCCTTTCCCGGGCAGTACATCCGAGGGCTTTCCCCTTTGATGCGATTTTACGGCACTTGACGGGCATATTGCCTCGGTCGATCCTTTTTTAACATATCGTGTCTGTTTTTAAAGATACAATTCGCACTCCTTGCGCACGGAGCATTCCTTTTTTATGGCAAGCGCTGCCACGGAAACAAGCGCACCGTTTATCCTTCTTGCATTATGAGGACATTTTGTCACACATCTCATACACTCTATACATTTTTCGGCGTTCGCCTTCATATCGGTTTCGGAGATCGCACCCGCAGGGCAGATCTCTGCGCAAAGACCGCATGATGTGCAGCCGTCGGACGCCTTGGGAACAAGGACCGCATTATTTGCCTTTCTGTACGGGCGGTTACCGGGGATATTAAAGGCTCCCGTATGATCGCCCGAAAGCTTTTTAAGTATCCTCTCCCCTATTGCTTTAAGGTTTTCTGCATCCGTTTTGTCGGGTCTGCCCGACGCATATTTATGTATTATGGAATGCTCGGCAACCGCAGATACTGCGGCGATAACCTCAAAACCGCACTCCGCTGCAAGATCCGCCGCTTCAACAAGCGTATCCTCATACGCACGGTTTCCGTAAACGCAGAGCAGTATACAGGGCATTTTGTCGGTATGTATTTTTTTGAGCCTTTCCGCCGCAAGGGTCGGCACCCTGCCCGCATAGGACGGCACCGCTATAACGGCTGCCTCGCTGCCCGTGTTTTTCAGCTCCGTTTTCTCAAGCCTTGTATCCGTCAGATCTATGGTGTTTATTTCCGAGGCAATTGCAGAACACAATAGCCTTGCCGCCTTTTCCGTACCGCCAGTCGGACTGAATAATATTAAATTGCAGATCATATAAAAACCCCCTTTTGTTTTTATAATACCATATAAAGCCTTACTTATCAACGATAATGCAGGGCCTCGGCAGTTATTTGCAGCTTTTTCAAGGATAAGCATAAATATAAACGGCTTATTTGGACGGCAATAAAAAAACTGCATAATACCTCTGTTTGGAAATATACGGTTGCGATACATTTATAAGTATGCTATAATTATTATAGAATCTCAACATTGTATTGTAAATAAGGTGATAGCTGCGGAAATGTTCATGCAGATATAAATGCCTGTTTCTGCAAGCTCTCTGTGTCGGATTAACAACACATGAAGATTTGCTATGGTGATAATTTTATGAAACAAAATACAAGCAAAATTAAATATATTAACGAATTAGGTATAAAAAATCCTGTAATAAGAAGACATATTTTATTTGAAATAGTAATTTTGTTTTTTTTAATTGTTACTCAAGGTAATGATATTTTACTTAATTTTATGTTTTGGATCAATTTTGTGATAATAATTATAGGTTGTATTTATTTTTCTAAGAAAAGAAAGGAATTTGCTAAAAAGGTTGCTCATATAAAGTCATACACAAATAAAAAAAGGGGAGTTGTTTTAGAATGCAAAAAAGAAATTAATTGGCTTGGTACAAGTATTTACCCATACAAATACTATCTGATCATTAAATTGGAACAGGGAAAAACAGTAAAAACAGATTATTTACTGGATATTACACCTAAAATACTAATTGGAAGTCAGATATATGTGTATGTATGTGATGATAATGTATATCTTGATTTTTCAGAAATTGAGAAAACAGACAAAGTAATATAAAATATCAAAAGCCGGGTACGGCGCAGCAACAGACCCTATTGTAAACTCCAATGCCGAGTTGAGCCGAGTACTTGCAAGCACTGCCAACGGTGAAACCGCTTAAAAACAAAACATATAATCCTAATTGGGCGTCTGAACATTATGACAAGTTTGGCAGTAATATTGTGGTACATTATTTTTCCATCAAGAGAGGTGAATTAGTATGAAAAAAATATCATTCTTGTTAGGCATTTGTATTGCTTGCTTGACTGTGAATACATGTTTTGCATTAAGTTATTCTCCTTTGGATTGTGAAGTAGAACACTACAGCAGTGACAAAATATTCACCAAACATTACTATACCATGCCGTTTTACCTACTTTTATTATCAGACAAAGGCACTGTGTATACGTGGGGGAACTGTCAGCGACAAAGGAACGAGTCCGCTCTCGCATATGACGGAATACTGTTTTCGGCAGGGCACAAAATTATTTTTAATGAGGACAAGGAAGAAGGGTATAGGACAGAACGGCTGCGTTTTGATACGCCTACCGCAATAGCAGATAATATCATTGATGTTGGATTTGTTGATCTTAGTGATAGTGATCAGATCATTTATTATCTTACAAAAAAAGGGGATCTGTACTTTTTGGAAAACAACACCGCAAGACTTATAAAGGAGAATATTGTATCCTTGGATACAGGATCTTTTATGGCATATAGTATAAGAGCTATCGACAGTAACGGCACGATATGGCTTATAAAAAGAGATAATGCCGAAAACGTAATATTAAATATGGGAAAAGTCGATATCGCTGACAGCAACATACGCAAATTTGATATTATATATTATGACAAATATTATGACAAATATTATGACAATGAAGTATTCAAGGCAGAAATATTAACAGATAACGGGGAACTTGTATTGTATGATTCCGCAAACGACACAAAAGAGGTCTTGCATACAAATGTTGGATACTTTAAGCACTATCAGACCTCCGTGGATTCTCTTAAGCACTATAGTGAAGCTGATAATAAACCCTCTCCCTTGAATGTTGATTGCGACCTTGCTCTGACAAGGGATAAAAAACTTATATGTAAAGGGACACATCTTGTAACCGGAAAAGAATACCCTGAGTATACAGAAATAACAGATAATGTAGCTGCTTTTGATGTTGTAGAGCTGCGTGACGGCGCTAAAAGCGATTATGTTCTTACAGTGCTTAAAAATGATAATACGCTTTGGGTACAAGGTAAAAATGACGTTTTGCGCCTCGGAGATCCTCAAAATGTTGAAACAGATACCCTTACAATGGTTGAAGAAAATGTAAAGTCTTATTGGATAGAAGCACCGGCATTTATGGGTAAGCATTTAGATGTTACAAATTACATATTAAAAACCGACGGAACTCTCTGGGGAAAAGGCAATTTCGTAACGTCCCCATATATAGACCAAGCAGATCATTCGGATGAAAAATACTATTGCATCGCAAAAGATGTGGAGCACTTTAATGCCTACGGTTGGAGCGGAACAACCCCGAAAGAAGATTTTTATCCCTTTGAAAGCGGTATAATAATGTTAAAAAAAGACGGTTCTGCAGATATACAGGGTATGCTATACGGACTTGACCCATTTTTTGCAAAACACCCTGTTTGTATTTTTACCGATTTTAACAAGGGTATTGTTAACAATAATTTTTCGGCAGATTATCACGCAAAGTACGACAATCCGAATAATGCTTCAATTGTTGCGCCCGAATATACTATACCGTTAAAATTATATCTGTCTTTAGGTATCATCTTATTTTCTTTTCTGATTATATATATTTATATAATAATATGTGACTGTAAAAAAAATACGAAAATAAAATGAACGGGGGCAACAGACATGAAAAAGTATAATGTATATATATGTTATATTGTCACTTTCTTAACCGTTATAATATCTGTAATTTTCTGTTGTTATGTAAGCAGTAACAGGGACGAAACAGTATTTGAATTCAGTCGTTACAGTACGGGAGGCAGCTGCTATTATGCTCTAAAAGAAGACGGTTCTTTTATTTGGGTCTACGGTGCAGGACATTTAGGACATTGGACCTACGGAAGTTATTTTGACAATATTAGAGAGAAGGGAATTGTGAGAATATCCGAACCCGATAAGGAAAATTTGTATTATCATATGAAAGAAATTACCAAGCATTATAAACCGTTAAAGAGTTCCGATATTATTCACATCAATGGCGATGAAGTTACTGTAAAGTGTAACGGTAAATATTATAATGACTCTTTTTACGGAGATCTGTCCTGCGCAAATAACAATTATTTTACATTGCTGGAGGATGAGCTGTCAGGCATTATCAAAGATGTTAAAGGATCAAACCAAACCAAAGAGCTGGAAAACGAACTGAACGAAGAGTTAAAAAAGGAGGCGGAAGAAACTTTTGACCAAGAACTTAAAAGCAAGCTTGAATTGCAATTACAAACGGAAACAGAAAATGAATCGGAATACAGGTCAAGGGATGAGATAGAAAAAATTGTACAAGAAAAAGCGGAAACAGAGATGGTAAACAAATTGATAGCTTCAAACAAATCGTGCAAAGTATATTATCTTATTTCGGACGAGCCTAAAGTTTATTTTGCTGCGTAGACCATACCGGGACAGCTCTCCCATCAAAGGCAGTTATAATCGGTATGGATATGTTTATTGCAAAGGAATAAATAATGCGGTTCAAGGAATAAAGGGGTGATTATTATGTTCAAAAAAATATATATAGTATTAGTATTCTATTTTGGCATGATTGCAGGCTTTGCAACTTGTTATATGCACTATAAAGATAAGATAATACAAATACCAAAACAGTCAACGATAGATGAAAGCATTACCAAATTTTATCCCGAATATGACCTTTTGGAATATATCAGCGACATAACTGATGGAACCGAAACCTTAGATACAATAGGCAAAACATTTGATATTGAATATATGCAGGAAACGGAAGATAAGGATAAATGCTATATTGTACTTAAATCATTGGAAGGCGGATATTTCTTTATCTTTTTTGAAAAGAAAGGGTATAAATATTTCAGTACTGCAAGAGCTTATTTTAAAGATTATGTTCCGTTGGCAAATGAATATGTAAACAAACTTACGAGGATCGATCATAAGTATTCAAACAACGATTTTAGCGGGTATGAAGATGTTGTAAATTTATATTGGTATATTCCGTATGACCAATACGGAAAATTTATGGATAGAATGCACGTCATAACAAGAGATTTTGTGGTTGTGCAAATATTTTTTGAATTTGATACGATGACAGAAAAAAGAGGTGTTGAATGTGTACAGACAGATTGCACTGCTGTTGATTTTGTCTTGCCGGAAGATAAGGAATTTATTTTAAATAAATTTTCCGAGAAAAAGGAAAACACACCAAAGCATGAAATGTCGTATATGTATGAACCATTTGCCGTAGATAATAATTTAGAATTTTCAGAAGAGTACAGAACCAACATTTTAGGAAACTGTCCATAAATTATGGGTGTTTAAAAATTTATGTACAGCTCTCAATATGTGGTATAAAAAATAGGAGGTAATTATGAAGAAGAATAAAACAAAAATTTTCTTTATTTTCTTTATTTTATTTATAATTTTATCAGTCTTATTTTCAATAACCAAATTAGAATTTGAAAAAATAGAAAATAAAGTTATAAATAGCAATTTAGATATTCATATTACTTATACAAAAAGGGAACAGTTGGATAAACTTTTGAAAGAAAATCTTTCTTTTTTTAGTGAAATAATTAAGGAGATCCAATCAGATGAAAACCTGAATTACTGTTCTGAAATTAGTATTCCTTTTGATTATCCTAACGAAGATGTTAAATTATATCCTGTTGATTCTGACAATAAAGAAGAAATTGTAATTAATGATGACTTAAGAGATAAATTTATATACTTATCTAATGAACTTAAAATTAACTGTATTACAATTTTACCTGATGGAAACGGTGAATATGTGTATGTATTTTATCAAACAAATTTTTTGGATAATACATATATTGGAATTGTTGGCAGTCCGGTAAATCAAAATATTGAGGATAGTCCTACTAAAAAGTTTGCATTTACAAAATATAATCCGGTTAGAACAAATACAATATATAAACCAATTGATGTAGATTCAGATTATTATTGGTATTATAAATATAGTAGGGATATTAGGTCTTATACATTTTGGGACAGACTATACGATATTGTATACAATAATGTATAATTTGTAGAAACCAAGCTGTACAGGGAATAGTTAGTTCTGCATATGAGTTGAGATGATCTAAAACGCTTTCGCAGAAGTTTCCTCGCCACCACAACAAAAAAATCCTAACTTCTACTTACAACTAATATTTTGAATAACTGTCCATAAATTCTATGGACAGTCCTTCCTACAAAGAAAGGAGGACAAACCATGTCTAACAAAAACCTTACAGCAATAATTCTTACGTTAGTAATGATTATTGCCAACATAAATTTTGTATCGGCTGCCGAGTATGAATATGACGCATTGTGCAGATTGCTTAAAGTAACATACACCAACAGCACAGACGGAAGTAAATATGCTTAATATTCTTATGATAAGGGCGGCAATATAATAAATATAAATAGCGCTCATTGTCATTTGTTAAAAGCCAAGCAGCAAAATGGGTATGTCACCCGATTGGAAAAAAACGTTAGTATCGCTTGAGGGCGAAAATTAAATATACAATTCATAGGAGGTGAATTTATGCAAAAATTATATGACCAAGAAGAATATTTTGACGGTATCGGCATTGTGGATCTGTTTGATCCGGGGAGTTGTTCAAAATTAAAAGCAAAAGAAGCCGAAAATCTTTTTAATAAATATATATCGGATATTCCTATAAGGATCATGCAGCTTTTTTATCTCACAGAAGAAGAAAGTGACAAAATAAAGCTTGATTTTTCTCCCGAGTCACTGATACCATTATGGGATTGGTTTGAACGCAACAGCGTTTTTGAAACAACCGAGATACCTTTTCATAAACGCAATATATCCACAAACTATACTTCCGCTTATGATCTGCCTACGCCGGAAACTTACAAGACAGCTTTATGTGTATCGGATTATTATGGAACAGTTGTAATTAAAAATGCGGATCAGCCTCTTCAATGGAAATATTTTGTAAGGTTCAAAAAAATGCCGTCCGTCAACCAACCGGTTATTTTCAGTGATTCGGGAACATGGAATATGAATCCGCGTGCGGTGATCCATGACCTTATATTAAGGTCAAACGAGGAAGGTTTTGACAAAGAAAGGCTATATAAAGTATACAAACACGCAATGAAATACTTATGATCGGAATTCTTATATACACAGTGGTTCTCCGAGAGGCAAAGACTTGTCTGTCGGTCAGATATACGATCAATCAGGAGGTGCTTTTATGCTAAATTTATCCCGCCAAGAAAAATATTACGGCAGTGTCAAGATCGTTGATCTATTTGAGGATTGGAGTTGTTCAAAATTAACATCAAAAGAAGCCGATGATCTTTGCAATAAATATGTATCGGATATTCCCGTAAGGATGGGGCAGCTTTTTGAGCTCACAAAAGAGGAAAGAGATAAAATAAAGCTTGATTTTTCTCCCGAGTCACTGATACCATTATGGGATTGGTTTGAACGTCACAGTGCTCTTGAAAAAACCAGAGTGCCTTTTCGTGAACGCACTATATTCACAAACTATGCTTCTACATATGATCTACCTACAATGCAAACTTACAAGATAGCCTTATGTGTGGCAGATTATTATGCAACAACTATAATAAAAAAAGTAGGTTTACCCCTTAAATGGGGATACTTTACAAAAGCCAAAACTTTGGCATCTGTCAATCAACCGATAGTTTTAGGTGTGAAACATTATTTAGATCTGAATCCACGGGTGATAGTTTATAATTGTATATTAACGTCATACGAGGAAGGCTTTGATAAAGAAATGTTGTATAAAGCATACAACTCTACAATGGAAGACTTTAATTAGAGTTCTAATTTACATTAGGTTATAGGATAGTTCTCGGTTTAGGCCAAAGCTGCATAATTACAGCATTTTCTGTTTACCCATATAAAAGAAGTTATTTATATAAGGTCGCAGTAAAATTGAGTGTAAACTCTAAAAAGCAGAAACAGAAATATACGGGAAACCAAGAGGATGCTCAAAACGGCTTAAAAAATTTTCTTTTATTGATGACGTCAAATTTAAAAAATTTGTATATAAATTAGGTATTATAACATGAAAAAGAAGAGCAACTTTATTATTAACTCTTGTTTGATCATCAGCCTGTGCATTTTGATCATTTGTCTGTGCATCTATTTGTCAAATTTTGTTATAGTCAAAAAGGCGATACCAAGTCCGTCCGCAATAGAACCTGATATGTATGTCATTTATTATGATTACTATGCCGATTGTTGGGGTATAACAGACGGTATCAATAACAGTAAAGCAAACCTATTAAAAATTACTAAGGGTCCCGATCCTAAAAATGAGTTGTCAAGCGATATATGGAGCTGCAATTTATTTGTTGTATATGGAAAAATACAACTTGTCGAGGAGGCTGATTTTTGTAATACATATACTATTCAATGCACTCATTGGGATATTATCACACAAAACGAAACCGGCATACTTAGAATAAACATGAATTGCAGACCCCGAAAAAAAGAGGGATTGACTATTTATGACTATAAATGGTTTGATTTTATAGCAGAACCCGACGGACTATACAGGTAAAAGGACAGGGACGGTTCTCCGTCCTGCAAAAGACCGCTTAATTGATCCTTATGACAAATTATTATCCGTAATAATATACAGATAGTTTTTTGATAATATACCGTATGTATATAAGCAACATTACTGTCGTAATGTATGGAGGCAGATATGAAAAGTAAAAAACCGATTGCTTTGTCCTTTATATTTATTATTTTTGCTTTTACTGCTGTAATTATATACGGCTATATTTATAAAATAAATAAAAAGGGCGACCATATAATATTTGAATGCAGCTTTTATAACACTCCGTCACTTGCCGAACCGGACCGATATTTTGCCTTGAGAGAGAATAACGAACTTTTATGGCTGTATGGGGACGGCTCATTAGGGGACGGCACCTATGCAGGTTACTTTGACAATATAGAAGAAAGAGGTTTTATCAAAATAACGGATACGGAACGGGAAGCCTTATTCAATCATATGAAAAAAATCATAAGTCTTTGCGAACCCACAGAATCCAACTATAATGCAGCCGGTAATGACGCACCGGAATATATAATCAAATATAAGGATAACTATTTTAACTATTGTCAGACTGTTGCCGCTTTTTCGGCTCAGGGTAATGACTATAACAAATATTACAATACGGAATATGATTTTCTGTCCCTAAAGGATGACCTTATCTCTGTAATATCCGAATATAAGAAAAATGGTGACCTTATCTCCGAAATGTACGGGTACGGGGATAACAGCGTAAAGGTTTATCGGTACAGAACAGAACGTGATTGGTATGTGACCGAACAACAAGAGGATACTGCGGAAACCCGTACAGAAGAAACTAATGAGTTTACCCCAAAGCAAAAAAGAGAATTTATAAAACAATATGAGGAAGAAAGTAAATTTGCAGAGTAAACCTAATATACACAAAATAAAGATCATATAGGATACGGTTCATGTGCGATTTATGCGGCAAGCTGTCATACAATAGCTCACCGATATA
Source organism: uncultured Clostridia bacterium (assembly GCA_947591605.1). GTDB lineage: Bacteria > Bacillota > Clostridia > Lachnospirales > CAG-274 > CALWRD01. Next base: position 121,535 of record CANQDF010000003.1, read on the forward strand.
ACAACACCGGCAAACGCAATCTCCTATGATTATTATGCCGAGGGTTACAAACTCTGTCATTATGCAATCCCAATAATGAAATAGCATATTGGATGAAACAAGAGGTGGTAAAACTAAAATTATTTATATTTTGTATTTTAAATTTAAAATATAAATGTACAACGAAAATATAGTACTGCTTTGTATCAACACCGCTATTTATATATTTTGATGTAATAATATTCAGATAGATATTGTATAATATTTTTCCTTGGCTTGTGAAACCGTGTAATATCCAAACATATTTTCAACAGCATTCATTAATTCCCTTTTTTCTTTTTCGGAATACTCTAATATACCACAAGCCAAAATTATATAACCCAGACAGGCCTCATTAGACCACTGTTCATTGCATAACTCTTTTAAAATATTTGTGCTTATTTTATCCATAGCAATATACCTCAAACTTAATATATAACTTATTAATATTATTCATAACTTGTCTTTACTTCCGCCAAATACATGATTCTGCGCAAATAAAGTTATCTTAGATTGCAGCAAAGTGTCTATGGTATAATATATGCAATAAAAATAATTATATGACACAAATATTTAAAGCAGTGCCTCCTGTTCTAGCCTTATTTTTTTCTTTATCATATAATCTATACAAGTATAACAGTCCGATAATTCATTATATGACAAAAGTGTCTTAAGCCTTTCCGCATATTCATCGTTAAATGAAGAGCAAAACTGTTGATATTTATCCAGTTCCGGTATTCCCATGCAATACGGCTGTATATTTATATTTATTTCTCTCCTGAGGCGTGCTAACATATTAAATCCGCCATAATCAATATCTCCCCAGTGCAGCCAAACACATTCCGAACCGATAGAGTCGGATAATTTTTCAAAAAAAATTTTTTTTGATTGACTGTATTGTCCTCCATGGAATACCGCCAATGTATCTTTGTTTTTGCATTTATAAATATAATCAATGTAATTTGCTTTGTTTTCAATAGTTATTATACACCTGACATTTTGGGGTATTTTTATATTGTATTCATTAATTTCATCAGCAAAAATTGATGCACCATATTTTAAACACGAGAAATCCATCTTACTATGTTCATTTATTAAAAATAAATCACCACAAAATTCAATTTGCTCAGGATATTTGAGAATACCTGCTTGTCTTAGTAAGTCTTCGTCTTTAGAGTCTTGTCCCATGTCAATATATTTTCTCAACACACTCAGCAAGCGAGAACGGTAGTTGCGCTCAAAGCTTTTACTGTCATGAAAACAATGCAAAGAAAAAGATCTTTCGAGAAATTCTTTATCTTTTATATTGCTTATAAAACAAATACATTTCAGAAACTCGTTTCTTTCTTTTGGGTCGGATGGCAAACTATTGCCTATTCTTTTTTTATTATAAATTTCATTGTATACATCATACAAAAATTTCTTTGCCCATTCAGCGCCTGTATTATCTATTGCATTTGAGATACTTATGCAAATATCGTCTATCTCATCTTTTTTTGGCTTACGCCCCAGATATTTATAAGCATCGGAAATTTTTTCGTAGTTTAGCCACACCTTTGATATGATATGATCTCTTTCACCCTCCATCCATTCAAAAGACAGCAATCCCAGGTTGTTTAATTCTTTTACCGCCCTGTTAATTTCGATCCTTTTTTCGTTTTGCTCAATATCGTATAACGGAAAATCGTTTTTACCATTATCATATAACCGTATCAAAATTCTCCTTTTAGGTGATTCATCTTTCTTGAAAGCGCTGCTTCTTTCAAATTTATCAACCAGATCACCGATTATTTTCTTTTTGATTTTATCATTCATAGTTTATCACTCCGGGAAAATCAAAATTACGTATCCAAGCTTTCTTTCCATCCCTCCACACACATATAGTACTATCCATATAAGGGGCAATATCGCCTATCTTATCGGGCGGAGCAGACAGCACAGCCTGAAATCCGAATCGTTTTAACAGTTCAACACTTTTTGAGATTCGCTCGCCATCCATTTTTGAAAACGCTTCATCAAATATAATTAATCTTAAAGTGTTTCCGGTTTTATCCCGTCCCAAACGGTATAATTGAGCAAACGAAGCTAACACGGCAATATAAAACGGTGTTTGAGTTTCGCCTCCGGATTTTTTCCCTATTGTTCTGGAAAGTCTTTGGGTATCTCCATCCTTGTCTATAACCTCCAAGTCAAAGGAAAGATATGTTCTGTAGTCTGTAAACATTCGTACACGTTTCTCGTAATCCTCGTTACTTCTGCTGACGGATACAGAGTTTTCATTAGTAATAATGGCAAATAGATCTTCAATTTCATTTTTATATTTTGCATTAAATTGTTCTGAAAATAAATTATATCCACCATCAAGCTTCATGGGATCCATAATCATGTCATAATATCTCTTATACTCGGGCTTGGGAATAATTGAAAAACGATATCTGTCTTCTCCAAAGGAATGTCCTTTGAGTGCCATGTTTAAATCATTTATCTGTGATACAGCATCGTCTATGTTATGCTGAAGGCGGCTCAGGAAGTCCTCCCGGAATTGTTCAAAGGCTTTATTCTTAGTATCCCTGATACGAGTTATATAATCCCGAAGTTTATTTTCACTTAATTCATGCCAAATATTTTTATACAATTCATTGTCCCTAATGTTTATGTCATAACCCATTTTATATATATTGTTATATTCCTGTCTAAAATTAAGAACCTTTTGCCATGCTTCATCTTTCTTGTTTGAAGCCCGACTGCGTTCTCTGGGAAAAGCCACAGAAATATTTAAAGCACTTCCGCGCAAATGCAGCTCACGGCTGTAACGCACCGAAGCCTCCTCCTCTACCCATGAGCTTTCATAGTCCGCAAAAAGCTTTTGCTGTTTTTCGTCAAGCTCTTTTTCGTAACCCGGAATGCTTTCCTCCATGCATATCCGATACCTTTCTTTATCGGAGCTTATTTTTTCTATATTATCGGTTCTTTTATTTTCCATGTTTCCAATATCATTGTTCAAAGATGATATATGATTTTTAAGCATTATAAAAGTGCTTTTATCAACGGCATCTCGGCTCTCCGTAAGCTTTTCTATATCCTGCTTGATCCGTGGTACCTTTTTCATACTTATTGCTGCCAAAACAGACTGTTCGGCTTCTTCCTTGCTAAACCACGATAATTTTTTTGTCTTATTAAGCGCATTTTTTATAGTTAAACAATTATCTATCAACAAATTAAATTGCTTAATTTCGTTTTCTACATCTATAAGCCTGTCCTTAATAGCACTTTGACCAATAGCAGGCTTTGCCCAGCGGTTAGGATTTATTGCACTTAAAACAAAATTACGATAAAGCATACCCTCATCTGTAACAGCTATGCGGTGGTTCCTTAATTTCTCAACCCCATCGCATTTCATAACACGCCCCAATGTGTAATCTAAAAACATTCTTACATCGGGATTATCCGTAAAAATTTCCTCTGCAAGGCTGCCTTTATCCGCATGCGGATTCTTTTCGGCAAGTTTCTCGATATCAACAAGACCTGTAGCGTAAATTGATTTTTTTCGCTTTATGGTATCATAGACCTTTGAAGCTGTCAGATAATATTGCTTGGGAACTATTATATAAAACTTTTGAGTATGCAGATAACCTTCAATGGTGTTACGCCAACGTTTGCCTCTTATTTCTGCCGCCTCTGCCACAATAACAACGGGTACATTTTCTTTAGTAGTTAATCTTAGTTTGGATATAATTGCTTCCTTTAAATCTACAGCATCCTTCGGAAAATCATAAATACCCTTTTTCAGCTTATCTTTTTCATTTTTTAATTTATTTCTTTCAGTCAACAATCTGTCATGCTCTTCCGTAAGACTTCCTAACATCTGCATGGAATTATTGTAAAAACCGATGACCTCTTCTCTGTAACGCAAAAAATTTTCTTCTCCTATATCCTCAATTTTTTCTGCGTTAAGATCATTCATTGGTCTGATTGCTTTCAAAAGATTGCTGCTTTCTTCCCTTATATCCTCAATACGACTTTGTAAAGCAGGATTATTAAGGCAAATTGTATTATCCGAAAGAATACTAATTATTTCATAAATATTTTCTATCCATCCCGATATGCTTTGGGATAGTATTGCTTCTGCCTTTGAATATTCCTCATTCAATCTTTCGAGTTCGTCTTTCTTGTCAGCAATTGTTTTTTCATAATAATTTATTTCTTGCATATGTTTATCACTGCCAAGCTGAATATTTAAGTGATCTCGTTCTTCTTGCATTTTCCGAATATTTTCTTTTTCTTCTCTAATTACTTTTTCAAGTATACTAATTTCTTCTTTAAGCCTTTGTGCCTTATTTCTTTCATTTAAAAGCTTATCGGTGCATATATCAACATCCGCCTTATCCAATAAATAGCTATACATCATAAAATCTTGTTCGTTCTTTTTAAAAATATTAAACGAATCGGCTATTTCCTCCAACAGCTCAATCCTCCTGCGGAGAATATCCGCCTCTTCCTCCAGCTTTTTATAGCTGCGGATGTTTTCCTGCATCTGACTTATATCAATACTCTGCTGGGTATTACACACAAATTCGGAAATAAACTGCTGAATATCTACATTGGGATTAAAAGAAACTGCTTTTTTCATCAACCGGCAAAATTGTTCCCTCAAGCTGCCCAGCTTAGCATACAACTCGGAACGAAATTCTCTTCCTGAATCTGTCGTATGGTAATGGCCTGCATAATCGGATTTAAGACCGCTGCACAAGGTCTTTATATCCAAAGGTATTCCGTTGGAAATAAACTCGTTTTCGGGAAATTTACCATCATAGCAGAAAAACTTTTTCTGCATATCATTTTCCGAATAAACATCAAAACAACAACCTGCCGTAAGATATTTTCTTTTTACATCATCATAAAATTCAAATGCTATGTAGCTTGTAAAGCGTCCGTTACGAAGGTATCTAAACCCGGAATCCTCGGCATCCCCCAATTCTCCTCGCAGATATCCCATTAGGGTACGGTTTCCCTTACCGTTAGCCGCTTTATTAAAAAAACTGCCGCTTGTATCTCCGTACAACACTGTCTGCATCGCATCAATAACGGTAGATTTACCGGATGCGTTTTTTCCCGTCAAAAAATTCAGTTGACCGAAAGATATAGTTTCATGAACAAAATAATGCCAATTTATGAGTAAAAGTTTAGTTATCAGCTTCATCTATAATCTCCTCTTTTTCAATCCGTTCGTCTGCAGACTCACCTTTCATTTCTTCAAGCTGGATCATCATATCATTTATTCCTTGATTAGATATTATCATCAAGATCGACGGTAAGATCAATATTTGATTTCCTTCAGTATTCCATGTATTCCTTTCCATTTTCTGAATTATGTTATAATGAGCTAAAGTCCTCTGAGCTTCAATTCGTTCCTTCTGGGTGGATTTTCCCTTTTCCAAAAGCCCTAAAATACGCATTTTTTCTACTACTGTCTGTGTATCTGTTCTTACAACATGAAAATCATTGGTATGTTCCCGTTCTTCTTCATATATAAGGCGGCAAGTGTATAAAAACAATGTAGTAAATCTGTCAATTCTCAGACGGTTGTGGTCAAATGTATTTATAAGCGAAAGCATGCCATAGGTATCATCTTTTTCCAATCGCCATCCTGTAACCTCAAAATAATCCGACAATATTGGATACAATCTTACCGCTGTCAGATAGTCACTGTTGGGCAGTGTCATTTGCTTTGTAGGATCGTACATATAACGCACCATATATGTATGAGAGAGCATATAATTCCCAATACGGCGAAACTCTCCTTTTTCGTAAGCGGACAAAGCTTCAAAATCATCACTCCACATATTTCTTGTCCCCTTTCTTTTTTAAATTCATATCGGGAATACGATAACCGTTACATTCAACCTGCCCCTTGCGCAGCTCTATTTGATACTTCATGCCACGATCATTGGCTCTTATTACCGCAAGAATAAGCAAAATAAAGTCTGTATCATCCTTGAGCGGAATATCCTTACTTTCTATATTTGTTCTTTTATCAAATAATATATCCATAAATTCCTTTACACGAGCAAGAGAATACCCATTTTTGATATAATCCATCATTTCATCCACTGCTGCATCCGAAAAATCATCATCAGCGACTATTTTTAAAGGTTCGTCATCTATTCTTCTGTTTCGTAAGCTCTTATGATACATAGACCTGCCGTCAAAAAATTCCTGACGATTAACACATATATTATTTTCAAATAATTCTCCGATATTTTCCCTTTGCTCATCCTTTGCTTCAGCGTACGATTTTAACAACTGGGCCAGTTTTCCCTTTATTGTCCGGTCGGCTGTCATAATATAACGCATTTTTTCTATTGAGTTTTTAGTATAGGTGCTGTGCTTATAATCGATTTGATTGATTATTCCATCTAATGAGCTATACGCCTCCAAAACATAATCTATAGCAGAAATGATTTCTTCCCTTGCATACTGTTCATCTTCATATTTTTTTATAGTCATTGCACGCTCACACATAAGCTGCATAATATTATCATCACTGATTATGTCTTTTAAAATAGTCCGGATCGGTGTCATATAACGATGAACCGAATCCATTGTTTTTATGGGATGATAAATTCTGTCAGACATTTGTTTATAAATTTCAAAGTGATTTTTAAGCAAATTATTGATTTCATTTTCTTTTTCGATATTTCTCAAATGGCTTCCTATTCCATGGTATAGACTGCGCAGCTGATATTCAAGCTGCTCTGTATTGGATTTGGCAGATAAAACGGCTTCATACATCTGAGATTGATGGCCCTCCTTAGCTTGCCTTAGCCCTGAGTATGTAGAAAAAACCAATGAATTGTATTCCCGTAGGCCGCCATCCTCTATTTCACTTAATAATTTCATAACAGGGATTGCATATGGCTGAGGTGTAATAATTTCTACAAATGAGCCATCTAAAAATTCCTTCTCTATCCAACCGGTCTTAATAAATCTATTTAATATAAGTCTTGCCTTTCCGCTAGGTGTCAGGCTTGCATCAGGCAATTCATCATCATCTTCCGGATCAAAGTTTTTATCCTCCTGTAAAGAAATAAGAGCAGAAATATACTCATCTGTTCTGATATTTAATTCAAACTTAAACATTTTGTGCAAAATCAAAATTGCTTCAACATATAGTTCTCTGTTCTTGGAAACCAAAACAGAAAAAAAATTAGCCGGAATAACATCAAATACCGCCAATCTTATCACCTCCTAAACAACGTATAAAGCAAATTTTTATATGAATTTATATTAAAGCATATTTGCTGCATATGTTTTAATTATTTTTGGGGGTCGAGAATATTCATACCAAGCTTACACAGTATAATCTTAACCGTCAATTTTCAACATTTTTTATTCCTAAATTACTTGTAATCTCTATGAATACCGATGGATTAAAATTTCAATTAGAATCATAATATATTATAATGTATACCTTCTGATTCAATATGAAAACTGGTCGGCTTTGTTACTATATGCTCAGTACTTTCGGCACAATCATATAGAAGCCTTTTCATACCGGGTTTAATAAGATAAGGCTGACCAGGCTCATTATTGGCACCCATAATACATACTGAAACCTTGCGATATACACCGCCGCGATCATCCCGTTTATCGGCAAGCACAAGATAATGTATCTGCTTGATTATACCTTCACTTAAGGGTGTATTTTCTTTTTCAAGCTCAATTACAAAATCAAAGTCCTCCTTGTGTCCGACAGCCTCTATATGATCCTTTAGAGGCTGTCTGTCAATGATGAGTCCTCTTAAAATCATATCCGTTCCCCGAAGCGTAAGAGCATTGCCCTATATGGCATTTAAATTATAGGTATACTCCACAGCAAATTCCCCATTAATCCTCGAAATTTTACCTTTAGCTAAAGGGCTTTTGCTATACAGTTCTGTCTTTTTTCGGTCTATTGCATTAAAAATTTTTTCCTTGATTTGTAACGCTCATCTGCATGCTTTACAGAATCAATAGGGATTTTCCGGCCTCGTCTTCCCTAACATGGCTCCCGGTATCTTTCACTCAAAGTAAAGGATCCTAAATCTTCTGTCAGATATACCCCGCTTTTCGGAAACCCGTTTAACAGTTATAAAAATAAACTATATCTCCAAACGTATATATAGTATATCATTTTATCGGAATAATATCAACATTTTCATAACAACATTATATAAATTATCGGAATAATATCTAAAGGTTTAATATATTCATATTCTTCTGTATTTTGCAAATCATATCATCTATGATATACTTAAGTCAATCTCAGACGAATTGCAATCTAATATGGTCGAATAAAAGGATTGATATTATGACATATACCAAAAGCTATAATACCGAATTAAAAAGGGAATACACACCTAATATTATAAAGACTATAATCGCTTTTGCCAATACAGCCGGAGGAAAGATATATATAGGTATAGAGGACGATGCACGATTGTAGGTGTAAATGACATTGACTCTGCACAATTACAGCTGATAAATGCTGTCAATGATACTGTAAAACCCTATATTACATTATTTATTACCTATAAAACCGAAATTATAAACGATAAAAATATAATTGTGATTGAAGTCCAGAAGGGAACGGCAGCGCCTTATTATATTGTGTCCAAAGGCATAAGACCGGAAGGCGTGTTTGTAAGACAGGGTCCATCTACTGTACCGGCAACATCGGCTGCTATACCTCAAATGATAAAAAACACCTCCGGTGACAGCTATGAGGAGGCTGTTTCTGTAAATCAGGAATTGACCTTCAACTACATGAATAAGATATTCAAGGAAACCGAGATCGAAATAAATGAAATTAAAATGAAAACACTCGATATTGTAAATAAGAACAATGTTTATACAAATCTTGCTGTCCTTCTGTCAGACCAATGTGCTCATACCATAAAACTGGCTGTATTTCAAGGAACAGATATGTCTGTATTCAAAAACAGATATGAACTTACAGGCTCTGTACTGGAACAGCTGAACTCTGCCTATAATCTTTTGGATATGTATAATGAAACGCAGGCAGAATTTGACGGACTTAAGCGAATAGATAAAAGAGCATATCCGCCTGTTGCAATAAGAGAAGCCCTTCTGAATTCTATATGCCACAGAGATTATTCCGTAAGCGCATCTTCTTTGATAAATATATTTTCAGACAGAATAGAAATTTTGAGTATCGGCGGACTTGTAAACGGTATCACGGAAAAAGACATACGAATCGGAGTATCTGCTCCCAGAAACAAGAATTTGGCAAATATCCTCTACTGCCTGAAGCTTATAGAAGCCTACGGCACGGGTATATAGAAAATAGAAAAAAGCTACGAGGATAATTATGCCAAACCGCAAATAATTATAAGCGACAACGCTTTAAAGGTTATACTTCCGAACACTCTTTATACAGAAATCAACGCAGACCTTTCCGAAGCCGAATTAAAGGTGCTAAACTACGCAAAACGACAAAAAAATTCAGTAGCAATATGCTATGCAGCGACTTGGATCTTAATAAGTCCTCTGCTGTAATGATATTAAATAAACTCTGCGAAAAAAAGCTGATATTCAGAATCGGACAAGGAAAAAAATACGGAATATATTATTAAATAAAAATATATCTGCTTATAGGCTAATAAATCAAATACCGTAACAGGAACTACGCCCTGTCGCGGTATTTTTTATCATACAGAACAGTAACTGATTATATATCGAATTTTGCGCTTAGAAAATAATAAATATTATAATAACTTAAATGCGTCCATATACATGTTCAGCCAAATACACCTTTCCGTTTTCAATTATAATAACATTAATATTATTAAGATCCGTAATTACATCATATATTTTTTCAGGAGAAATACTGTTTTTAGTGTCTTTGGATATATCGTTTACTACCTTTTCCTCGTCAATTCCGTTATACCCATTATTCGTATGAAGATAATGTATAACACATATTTCATATTCATTAAGCGGATATTCAATTGCGTTTTTTATAAAGAAAATCGATATAATTATAAGACGTATCATGTCAATAACATTTTCAGGGGTTTTATAAGCCACAAAAAATTCTCCGGCAGCAAAAAGTGATTTTTTTATATCTATGCATACATTACTGGCCTTATAAGTATTATTCCTGAAAATAAATTCCTTCATAATATCATCGGGTAATATTTCAATATAATTATCAATTAATATATCGCATAATTCTCTGTTTATATCATTTTTGTTTGCATAATCCTTAAGTACTGCATGTATCTCTTTATTTATTTCAATAGCTCTTTCCCTTGTCATTTTATTAAACCTTTCATAATATTTCTTTTATTAATTCTTTTTATCTTGTCTAATTTTCCTTTCTCATTCTTAATAAGAAGCTGTGTTCTATATTCATCATAAACATCTAGGAAACAGCTGTATAAATCATTACCCTCCTCTGTATCAAAATCATATTTGTCCCTATCAGCTATTGCAAACAAATGTCCTTTTCTCTTCTTTATGATCGGATGATCAGTTCTTTCAAGAACTGTTTTATACAATACCCTGTCCGTATAATAAAACAAATCGAAAAAATCCATATACATCATAGGAGCAAGATATGTATACGTTTCTAAATCAGCATCAACAGAATATTTTTTCATTATCATATTTAAAACAACATTATATGCTATTTCATCAGCTTTATATTCCTCATCTACCAAGACCTTATGTTGTTCTTTATCTTTTGGTGCTGTTTTGGATATACTATGCAAATATTTATGACCAATTTCGTGTGCAATCGTAAAAACAAGAACCGTACGATAACAATCCTCTGCCAGATTTAAAATCTGAATATCTCCAGATAATATTTTAAGCAGGCTGTCATTTGCATCCGTTGCCTGCATTTCACCAAATATACAGCAGTCATTCATTAAATATAAAATATGTATAAAACAATCCCCATACATTTCCGGATTATTAAAATCTTTAGACCACTTAAACATTGCTAAAAAGAATGAAAATAATGTTGATTCCAAAAGCTCGTCAATATGCACAACCTTTCTTATTTCTTCATCCTTATCATTTGATATATAACTGTTTATTGAACGTTGGTATAAATTATTTAAATCAAATTTCTGTGTTTTATAGCCATACTCTTCAAAAAAACACGTTTTAACAATCTCAAAAATTTTTTCGATACTATACCTTTCTGTGTTTTCCGCTAGCAAGTCTTCCGTAAATTCACCCGGGAAATATTTAAGTATCATTTTTGTACTCCGCTCAGTATTTTTAAGACTTATTCCTACGTTTTTAAGAATATCATAAGCGGTTGGAACTAAAAATTTTACTTTTTTGTCCTTATTTTCACTCATATTATATCATTTCCTTATTATAACTAAAATAAGTTTGTACAGCTTTTAATATTATTATATACATTCAGATATATTATTTCAATATTTTTTATTAAATATAATTTAATTTTTATTTTATTACGTTTTTATTCTTAACAGTTTAAATTTAGCATTTATTTTTAATAAATTGTAACATTATAAATATATGATATATATTGGAGTAATATGGAAGAAAATTTTGACAACACATGATATAATTTAAGCTGCAAATACAATATATCATATAAACCATAATCCTATATGCTTGTAAATTTGCAATATCAAATAAGATACTTCATAACAAAAATAAAAGCTTTTTTCTGAAACCAAATATCAACATCAGAACCTTACAGACAAAACAAAGGACAGACTTTCCATGACACTGTGTCACAGAAAATCTGTCCTTAATTTTAAATGAATTTTTATTTAATGAATTGTTTTCTTATAGTTTTATACATATTGCCATAGCTTATTACCGTTAAAAGTCGGGAAATAACGGGAATATAACGGCAATCATATTGAATTGTGCAAAACTGACAAAATTAAAAAAGTCCTGTAACCGGCTTGATTACAGGGCTTTTTGAGTTGCGGAGGGCGGATTTGAACCACCGACCTTCGGGTTATGAGCCCGACGAGCTACCAGGCTGCTCTACTCCGCGGCAATGCTTAGTGCAATACAATTGCCTAAGTTATTTAATCGGAAAGCCCTTGCCTTAGCAAAAGCATTACCGATATTTTCAGAGTGGGCGGGGAAGGATTCGAACCTTCGAAAGCTGAGCTAACAGATTTACAGTCTGCCCCCTTTGGCCACTCGGGAACC
>CANQDF010000004.1 GCA_947591605.1 uncultured Clostridia bacterium
TTTGTAGTTGTCCTTGAAATCGGGTTCTCTGTACCAATCGAATATTTCAAATTCATATGTATACGGCTTAAATTCTGTAGCAATCTTTTTTAAGTCATCAACTGCCATATGTCCATTGGGTGAATGTCCTACCCAACAATGTCTGCAGCGGTTTGGACAACCATACATATCCAATGCCAAGGTAAGTTTTTTAAATTTAACTTCTATGATAATCACCTACTTCTTTACATAAAACTAATTGCATACTGAAGTCAAAGAAATGCTTTTATCTTTAAAAATTTGGGGAATAGGATTTTTATTGCACTTGCTTAAAAGGAACGCAGTGTTTTTTCTGCGTTCCTTTTAGATATTTATGCAATCTACAAAAATATTGCTCTACCTGGATTTAGCCATACTTCTGTCCTGAAGCTTTGAATACATTGTAAGCATATAAAGACCCGCAATACCTACAAGCGCATAAATTATCCTTGCTATAAAGGATGTACCGCCGCCTGTAAGCATGCCTACAAGGTTAAAGTTGAAAAATCCCACTAAACCCCAGTTTACGGCACCTATTATAACAACCGTAAGTGCAGCGATATTAAGAGCCTTACTGTCCATAAATCATCCCTCCTTTTAAAAGTGGTTACATACTTATTCTCTCTAAAGAGGGACAAAAAAAACAAGGCAAATTATGCAAAAGCAATATAAATATTTTATGGAAAATTTTATTTTACAGGCATTATCTGGCAAGCCAGCCTCCGTCTACCGCAACGGTAAAACCGTTTACATAGCTTGACGCCTCGGAGCATAAAAATACCACTGCGCCCATCATATCCTCGGGTGTTCCCCAACGTCCTGCGGGGATCCTTTCAAGTATCTCATTTGAGCGCTGCTCATCGCTCCTCAATTGATTTGTATTATTTGTTGCCATATAGCCCGGAGCAATTGCATTTACATTTATGCCATAGCTTGCCCATTCATTGGCAAGAGCTCTTGTAAGCCCCAGCACAGCAGATTTGCTGGCAGTATACGAAGGTACCCTTATACCGCCCTGATATGAAAGCATTGAAGCAACATTAACTATTTTACCGCCGCTGCCCTGCTTTATATATTGCCTTGCAAATGCCTGACAGAGAAAAAATACTGCCTTTTGATTGGTCATTATGACCTTATCCCAGCTTTCCTCGGCATAATCAATGGCATCCTCTCTTATAATTATACCTGCATTGTTCACAAGTATATCTACGCTGCCAAACTTTTCCACTGCCTCGTTTACAATTCTGTCAATCGGCTCAATTGATGACAGATCCGCAATTATTTCAAGAAATTCTCCTCCGTTTTCCTCTATCATGAGCCTTGTCTGCTCACAGCTTCTCCTTGCAACGCCTGCCACTGCGGCGCCTGCCTGTGAAAGAGCAACGCACATGCCCTGTCCAAGACCTGTGTTTGCACCCGTTACCACCGCTGTTTTGCCCTTTAAGCTGAATTTATCAAGTATCATTATTATTCCTCCGTTTCTTAATCATGTGCTATTATGCTCATAATAACACCTTTTTTTATGATTAAATATGCTGTATCCGATATTATGACATTGCTTACCGTGCGTGAAGAGCCCTTTGTAATTTTGTCGTTTTCAAGCGGATATTCAAGTCCATACGATGTAACACCCTCAACCGTATCGCTTAACGGCAAAAGCGAGATATAAGCACCCTTGCACCCCTTGACCTCAAGCCTGTTATCGACAAGCTCCACAAGGTTATTATCATCTGCCAAACGTGCTCTTATGCCCTTTTTAAGCAGAGGCAGCAGCAAATGTATATTTGCTGCCGTATGGTCGAGCCTGCTGCCCGACGCCGCAAGCAGCACAATGTCATCCGCACCCTTTTCCTCGGCAGCCATTATACCAAGCTCTGTATCGGTATGATCCTTTTTTGCGGGGTAAGAGCGTATATCCGCAGCCTTATTCCTGTAAAAATTCAATACGGACGGGTCGGCGGAATCAAAATCACCCAAAATTATATCCGGTACAAGCTTTTCGGCATATGTATATTCGATACCCTTGTCGCAGGCAATAAGTATGCTGTTATCCTCAATATACCTGCGTATAATAGAGGTATTCGGCATAGCGCCGCCCGACACTATTATCGCCCTCATAGCTGCCTGTTATCCGTAAGGGACAGGAAAAGCTCCGTGCGCTCCGCAAGATTGTCCGACGAAAATACCGACGAACCCGCAACAACAATATCGACCCCGGCATCGACAACCGTACCGACATTGTTTTCGTTTATGCCGCCGTCGATCTCGATATCGAAATCAAGCATATTTTTTTTGCGATACTCGGCAAGTCCCTTTACATTTTCAAGCGTTGACTCAATAAAGCTCTGTCCACCAAAGCCCGGCTCAACACTCATAACAAGCACCATATCAACATATTCCAAAAAAGGTATTATTTTTCTCCAATCCGTTTTTGGCTTTATGGTAATTGCAGGCGTTTTGCCAAGCTCCCTTATACTCTTTAAGGTCTGCTCGGGTACGGAAGTTGCCTCATAATGTATATTTATTATATCCGCACCTGCTTTTGCAAATGCCTCAACATATCTTTCCGGCTCGGTTATCATAAGATGTACGTCCAGTACCTGATCGGTTATACGCCTTACACATTCCAGCACAGGTATGCCTATTGAGATATTGGGCACAAAAACACCGTCCATTACATCAAAATGCAAATATTTTACACCCTTTTGCTTAAGTACCTCGATCTGTTCCCCAAGTACGGCAAAATCGGCAGACAACAACGACGGAGCAAGTATAGCCATAATTATTTCTCCTTTATATACTAAAACAAAGCTTATTTTTGCGTAAGCTCATTATACAGATCTACAAACCTTTCGTATCTCTCGGGCGGTATCTCTTTACCGACATGCTCCTTTAAAACACAGCCCGGCTCGGCTATATGTCTGCAGTCATTAAAAAAACAGCCTTCAAGATAGGGAGCAAACTCCCTGAAATGCAGCTTAAGCTCATCAGCCTTTAAAAAATCAAGGCTTAAGGACGTAAATCCCGGGGAATCAGCAATAAATGTATTTTTATTATATTCAAGCAGCTCAACCTCCCTGGTTGTATGCTTGCCTCGCTGTATTTTTTTGCTCAATTCACCCGTTTTACGCAGCACATCGGGTATAATTGCATTAATTATACTGGATTTGCCGACTCCCGACGGCCCTGCAAACACGGTTACCTTGTCAATAAGCTTATCTCTGAGCACATCAATACCCGTATTTTCGGCAGCAGATGTAAATATAACGTCATATGCGGAATATACCCTGCTTATATATGCCTCCGTATCCGCACTCATAAGATCGCTTTTGTTTATGCAGATAACAACGCTGTCAATACATTTAACGGAAGCAAGTATAAGAAACCTGTCCAAAAGCTCATAATTTATATCGGGCTGTGCCGCAGCAAACTGTACGACCGCACAATCCACATTTGCCACTCTGGGCCTTACAAGCAGATTTTTTCTTTCACAGATATGTTCTATAGTGCCTTTGCAGCCGTTATCTCCGACAGGCAATATCTCAACGTAGTCGCCAACCGTCGGGGTAAGCCCCGACCTCCTGAATTTGCCCCTTGCGCTGCATTCATATACCAAAGACGGAGCGGCAACATAATACAAGCCGCCCACACCTTTTATTATTCTGCCCTTTATCATATCAATATTTCTCTTCCACACTGTTTATAAGGACATTGTTGAAATAGATCTCATATGTTGTGTCCTCGTCAATTTTATCGTTTACGGTAAAAGGAAATTCATTGGTATAATAGGTATTTTCTATTACAGTCCTGCTGCCGCCGTCTGTTTTGGCAGTAACCTTTACCGATACGGCAGGTATTTCCTCGTCGCCGAGATCGACATTGTCAAAATCGGCCATTACTGGTATACTTACCGCCTTTTTCTGTTTAACGGGCGCAGATGTGACCTGCTGTGCGGTAGTGGGCTGTACGGGCGCCTCGGTCACTGCATTGGGATCCTTGCCCTTGCTGACCGTTATCGTAACAATATATCCTCTTGGCACCGAAGAACCCGGCTGAACACCTTGGCTGGTAGTTTTTCCCGCCTCATAGCTTTCGCTGTAATCCTCTATTATTTTTGCCTCAAGAGCCTCCTGCTTAAGCATTTCAACGGCAGCGTCCTTGTCTATATAGCGTACATCGGGCACCACTACCGTACCCGATTCGGGGCCCGTGCTTACATAAATATCGACCACGGTACCCGGTGCAACGGGAGTACCCTTTGTTATGCTCTGCTTGATCACGGCACCGACTATTACATCGTCACTTGGCTGGCGTATCACCTCTCCGACTCCAAGGCCGCTCTGTTCAAGGCTTAGCTGTGCGTCCTCCTCGCTGAGGTCTTTAAGGTCGGGAACCTCAACCATTTCACTGCCGAGGCTGATAACTATGGTTACCCTTTTGTCACGGGGTATTTTTTCGTTTTCCGCAACACTTTGCGAAATAACAATACCCTCTGCCACCTGCTCGTTGTGCTCCGACTCCTCCGTGAGGTTTACAAGGCTTTCGGCAGCCAGTTTTTCCGCCTCCTCGGCGCTTAAGCCCTCAAACAGGGGCACCTTTACCGTAGGATTTTTAATTTCGTTTATAACGTATGCACCTACAACGGTAAGTATTGCAATAAGTACTATTGAGGTAAGCACTGCGGCAATTACCGCCTTACGCTCTTTATTTTTATCGTAGCTTGCATCCCCCGGATTGTAATCGTTGTCGATATCGTTGTATATATCGGCATTTTCGCCTATAACGGGTACATCCATCTTATTTTCGGATTCGGCGCCGCTGCGTATCTTTTTTATTTCCTCTGGGGATACTTTTATTGTCTGGCCGTCCGAGCCTGCCGTATCCTCCTTTTCCGTAACAAAGCTGCCGCTGTCGTCATTTAAAGCCTTTTTTAGATCCGATATAAGCTCTCCTGCGGTCTGATACCTTGCATACGGACGCTTTTGAGTTGCCTTTTTTATTATTTCAACAAGGCTCTTGGAAGCATTTGGGTTAAGCTTTGATATATCCGGGAGCGGCTCCTTAATGTGTTTCATTGCAAGTGCAACGGGGCTGTCCCCCTCAAAGGGCAGCGTACCGGTTATCATCTCAAACATCATTATACCCAGGGAATATATATCGCTTTTGGCATCAACATAGCCTCCCTGCGCCTGCTCGGGCGAAAAATAATGCACCGAGCCCATAGCCTCGCCCGTCTGAGTGGTGCTTGACGCCGCTCTGGCTATGCCGAAATCCGTAACCTTTACCGAGCCTGCATTTTTGCCTGCACCCGAAACAAGTATATTTTGAGGTTTTATATCCCTGTGGACAATGCCGTTTAAATGCGCATGCGCAAGCGCAGAAGCGACCTGCAGGGAAATACTTATGACCTCCTTGTTGCCAAAGGGAGCCTTTCTGTTTATAAGCTCCTTAAGCGTACATCCGTCAACAAACTCCATTACTATAAAGTAAATATCCCCGTCATTGCCTACATCATATACACTTACTATATTCTGGTGAGAAAGGCTTGCCGCAGCCCTTGCCTCAACATTAAACCTTTTTATAAATTCGTTATCGGACAGATGCTCCTCCTTTAACACCTTAAAGGTAACATCCCTGTCCAGCTTTTGGTCCTTGGCTCTGTAAACATTTGCCATGCCTCCGCAGCCTATCTGCTCAATTATATAATATCTGTCATTAACAAGTGTGCCGGGCGTAAGCTTCATAACTTGTCCACCTCCCCAAGGTCAATAAGTATTGCGGATATGTTGTCTTTACCGCCTTTTTCGTTTGCAGCATCAATAAGCATATCAAGCCTCTGTTCAAGCGTTGATCCGTCCCTGCGTACTATCGACAATATCTCGTCATTTTTCAGCATCGTATTAAGCCCGTCACTGCACAAAAGCAAAATATCGTCATCCTTTAAATTTATCACAAGTCCGTCTGCCTCTACGGAAGCATTTGTCCCAAGAGCCCTTGTTATGATATTTCGGTCGGGATGGTTTTCAGCCTCTTCCGGGGTGAGCTTACCTGCCCGCACCATTTCCCCCACATATGAATGGTCGGTGGTAATTTGCTCTATGCTGTCCGTCCCTATCCTGTATAGCCTGCTGTCCCCTACATGAGCTATGTACGCCGTACTGCCGTCTACGCAGCAGCCTACAAAGGTGGTACCCATGTTGGAACAGTCGGTATTTTCGGCGGCATAATTAAAAACCGTCACATTGGCTGCTCTGACTGCATCTATAAGCGTATCAAGTATCTCCTCGCCCGACGCATCATAAATAAGATTATCGCAGCAGGCTGTTATGGCAAGATTGCTTGCAACCTCGCCTGCCTTGTGACCGCCCATGCCGTCTGCCACAATATAAAGATTCGGCAGCATACCCACCGGCTCGTTTTTGACCAGAACAGAGTCCTCGTTGTTTGACCTGACCCTGCCGATATCCGTTTTGCCAATACCTATCATTTAAACACCTCTGTTATCCTTATATCTCTTACGCAGCTGACCGCACGCTGCATTAATATCGCTGCCAAGCCTGCGTCTTACGGTGACCTCAATACCGTTATCATCAAGCACCGAGGCAAAGGCTTTTATATTTTCCTCGCTGCTGCGTATATAATTATTTTCCTTTACGTCGTTTACCGGTATGAGATTTACATGACACATTGAACCGTGCAGCCTGCCTGCAAGCTCAACGGCATTTTCCCTGCTGTCATTAACGCCCCGTATAAGCGCATATTCATAGGTAACACGCCTTTTTGTTACATCGGCGTATTTTTTTGCCGCACAAATCAGTTCGTCTATCGGATACCGATTTGCAACAGGCATAATACTGCGCCTTATATCGTCATTTGGCGCATGCAGCGAAATGGCAAGGGTAATTTGCAGCCTAAGCTCCATAAGCTTGTATATTTTATCCACAATACCGCAGGTTGAAAGCGTTATATGGCGCATACCTATCCCCATGCCCTTATCGCTGTTTATTATTTTTATAAAATTCAGTACGTTATCGTAATTATCAAGCGGTTCACCGCTGCCCATAATAACTACGTTAGATATTCTCTTGCCTGTATCGCTTTGTATCTGATATACCTGACCTGCAATTTCACCCGCAAGCAGGTTCCTTTCCAGCCCGTCCACGGTTGAAGCGCAAAAGGAGCATCCCATCCTGCAGCCCGCCTGTGATGAAACACATACCGAATTTCCGTAATTGTACGGCATAAACACGCTTTCTATTATCGTATTTCCGCCGATGTCAAACAGATACTTTACGGTGCCGTCTTTATGAGAGGACAGCTTTTGCAGTATGTACGGAGAGCTTATATAAAATTTGTTATCAAGCTTTTCCCTTAAAGCCTTTGAAATATTGGTCATTTCGTCAAAGCTCGACACCTGCTTTGCATGCAGCCATTCAAATATCTGCACCGCTCTGAATGTCTTTTCTCCGAGGGCGGAAAGCTCCTCAGCGATCTCATCGGCTGTAAGGCTTTTTATATCTGTCTTATCCATCAGCTTTTCCTCACAAACTTTGCTATAAAAAATCCGTCGGTGCCAAAGCTGCCGGGCAGTATCTGTATATATCCCTCCCGTGCTGTATTGCATCTAAGAGCATCCGGGAGATATTCGGTTATGTCCTCTGTTTCAAAATCAAAATTATCTATAAACCATTTTACGTTTTCCTCATTTTCCTTTGCGGAAATCGTACAGGTAGAATACAGCAAAACACCGCCTTTTTTCACACATGCGGCAGATGCCTTTAAAATTTCCTTTTGCAATGCGGAAAGGCTTATTATATCGTCATAAGTTTTATTGTATTTTATATCGGGCTTTTTTTTCACAAGCCCAAGTCCCGAGCACGGAGCATCCACAAGTACACGATCCGCCGCAGCCTCATATTGCTTATCAAAGGCAGCCGCATCTCTTAACACAGGCTTTACAATATCAAGCCCTAGCCTTTTTGCTCCCTCGTTAAGCAGCTTTATTTTATGTTCGTATATATCCCCAGAGATAATGCTGCCCTTGTTGCCCATGAGGTACCCGCAGTAGAAGCTTTTGCCTCCCGGCGCCGCACATACATCAATTACGGTATCGCCTTTTTGAGGATCCATAATTTTTACGGCAAGCATCGAGCTTTCGTCCATAATATGAAACATACCCATCTTGTATGCCTTTGATTTTGATATATCCTTGGTTTTTGAGATATAAAAGCTGTCACCCTTAAGCGCACCGTCTGTAACGGCGATATTATCTCCCGCCAGCACCTCTTTAAGGTATGGCCCCGTTGCCCTGTTTTTATTGATACAGGCACATATGCGAGGCGGCGCAAGGTTTTCCGAACAGATCCCGCAAACGCTCTCAAAGCTGAGCTCCTCCAGCCAATAATCTATTATCCACCTTGGGTAGGAATATCTGACCGATAAATATTCCACAGGGGTTTTGTCCTTATCCGGATATTTTATTGAACCCTTATACCTTGCAATATTGCGCAGAACACCGTTTACAAAGCCCGACAGCTGCATAAAGCCCTTTTTCTTTATAAGCGCCACAGCCTCGTTGCATGCCGCACTGTCGGGTATTTTATCCATAAAAACTATCTGGTAGACCGCAATGCGCAGCGTGTTTAAAACAAGCGGCTTCATTTTGGGAACCGGTGTTTTTGAAAATTGGTCAATAATATAATCAATGTTTATAAGGTTCCTCAATGTTCCGTTTACCAGCTCCGTAACAAAGCTGCGCTGTACAACGGAGAGGCGGCTGTTTTTTGCAAGCTCCTTTCTCAGGACTATATTGTTATAGCCCTTTTCACTGAGGATATCCGTAACGGCATAAAGCGCAATTTCTCTTTCTTTCATAGGCAACCTCTGACAGGCGAAAAACCGCCCTGCATACTTAAATTATAAAATATCAAAAACCGCTCAAAAAGTTTTTCTTTTTGTTGGGCTCCTCGTTAGGCTTTGCCTTTTCGGGGAACTCAAGCATACTTCCGCTGTCATTTACGGCATCTGCAATATATTTTTTTATAACCGGGAATATGTACTTGCAGTTTTTCATAAACTCGTTATTGCCGTCGGCAAATCTCATCTTGCTGAAATACATCGGAAATACGCTTGCAAACTCGACATAATCGACCTCGATGGGTTCCTCTATAGGCTCAAAGCCCAGTACGCCCGGGATACTTGTAAAAACAAGCCTGTCGACCTCAAACTTGGCAAAAAAGCTTTTTTGTATCTCGTTAAGCTTGTTTGAGCCCGTCTTAAGCTCTGCCTTTTCCTTGGATAAAGCCTTCATGACCTGTAACCATGCTTCATTGGGTAACATAAAAAAACCTCCCGTTAAAAAAAGTCTTTATTTTTTGGCTTTTTGATTGTATACTGTAAAGTATAGAAAACAATTTCTGCCTATTGAGCTATTGTTTTCATATTTTATATTATTATAACACACTTTTCACATTATAAAAAGTTTTTTTTGCATGGGAGGCATATTTTTATGATAAAAACCTTTTTATGGATATTTCAGCTGTTTGCATTTTTGCTGGTAAGCGAGCCTAAAATCCATGTTGCGATAAAAATGCGCAAGGAAGGCAAAACGGAAGAGCACATGTGGTATTCATACAAAACCGTAAGATGGTGGGGAGGCAAGGTGCTTAGCTCCCTCAAAGCCGATATAACCGTACACGGTACGGAAAACCTGCCCAAATCGGGTGCAATGCTGTTTGTGTCAAACCATCAGAGCAACTTTGATATACCCCTTCTGCTTTCGGAAATAGATATACCCAAGGGGTTTATTGCAAAAAAGGAGCTTGAAAAGGTACCGTTTATAGGCAGATGGATGAAGGAGATAAACTGCCTGTTTATGGACAGAGATGATATGAAGCAGTCGGCACGCATAATAGTTGACGGCATAAAGCTGCTTAAAGGCGGCTACTCAATGGTCGTTTTTCCCGAGGGCACACGCAGCAAGGGCGGAGCTATGGGAGAATTTAAGGCAGGCAGCTTTAAGCTTGCAACAAAATCAGGCGTACCCATAGTGCCCTTGACAATTGACGGCACAAGCAGACTGCTTGAGGGCAACAAAGGCCGCATAAGCAAGGGAGAAAAAATTGACCTCTATATACACAAGCCGATAGACGTCAAGTCCTTAAGCAAGGAGGAGATCGCAAACCTCCATAACGATGTAAAAAACATAATAGCATCCAAGCTGCCCAATACAGGACAATAATTATTTACGGTAAAAAGCCCGCTGCGGCAAAAATCACAGCGGGCTTTTTGTTATTTTTGTTTTTGTACATTCCACAGCATCATGCTTAGATAGCTCTCCAGTATGAAAATAAGCTCTCCGCAGGCAGGCTTGCGATTGTCCTCTATATAAAGGCAGTTAGTCCTGTTATAAAGGTTTTTGCATTTATTGCCTTTCCATGCCGCATTAATTACGGTACGCATATTTTTTTCAACGCTTATAACCGTTACGCCGTTCTTTTCGGCAAGATACGGATAAAGCACCTTTGACATACGTCTGAGCATACTTTTATCCAGATAGCATGCAACAGTACCCTGTATTATGTATTTATACCCTGTAAGGAAAGGATTAAAGCCGCATTCCCCCAGCAAGCGGTTTAAAATATCCTCCATATATTCGGTGCTGCTCCTGTATTCGTTGTCATTTTCGCTTTTCTTCCTAAGTTCCTCTATAATTTTCTCATCCGGTTCTTTTGCTCTTCTCACGGTCATCACCCCTTTTAATATATAGTATATAAATGTTATTATAAACCAAAACTGCATAATTTCAATTACAAATAGTATTATATGTATATTTTTTTGCCGTTTTCGACAATTTCCCCTCCTGCGAACGGCTGTATTTTACTACCTTTTGATATATTTGACATATACAAAAGGTATTGCATTTTTTATGTGAATACATTTATTGTATCACACATAACAATAAAAAAGCGGCGTTAGCTGTTGCTTAACGCCGCTTGTGAGGCTTTGTGCAATTATAAATCGGTTGTACATAAAATAATATATACCGACTCTTTAGCCTTTTTTATTTATCCCAATTCGATCATCTTGTCAATACATTTTCTTGCCTGCTCAATAGTTTCCTTATCCATAATTATTTCGGCACCGCCGCAGCCCTTTACCGTATTATATACGTCAACAAGCGAGGTAGCCTTCATATTGGGGCATATGAGATCCTTTGAAAGGGGGTAAAACCTCTTTTCGGGATTTTGATACGAAAGATGCTGTGCAATACTTATCTCCGTACCTATTATGTACTCGTCATAACCGCTGTCGGCTGCATAATCCATAATAGCCGAGGTAGAGCCTACAAAATCGGCAAGCTTAAGTACATCGGGCTTACACTCGGGATGTACGAGCACCTTTGCATCCGGGTGGAGCTCCTTTGCTTTTTCTACATCCTTTGCCGATACCCTTGCATGTATAGGGCAGCCTCCCTGCAAAAGCTTGATATTTTTTTCCGGCACCTGCTCGGCAACATAAGCGCCCAAATTGCAGTCGGGTATGAAAAGTATATTGTCATTTTCTATTTTTTTGACTATCTTAACGGCAGAAGATGAGGTAACGCATACATCACATACGGTTTTAAGCTCCGAGGTGGTATTGATATATGCGACCACTGTATAATCGGGATAATGTTTTTTTACCTCGGATATCATATCCCTATCCATTTGCTCCGCCATGGGACAGCCCGCAATACCGTTTGCAAGATATACCGTTTTATCCGGAGAGAGCATTTTAACGGTTTCCGCCATAAAGCGTACACCGCACATGATAACCGTCTTCTGGGGTGCCTTTTCCGCCATGACGCTGAGCTGATACGAGTCACCTGTAAAATCGGCAATTTCGGTTATCTCCCGTGTCTGGTAGCTGTGTGCAAGTATACATATATCCTTTTCCTTTTTTAATTTTAAAATTTCCTGCTGTAATTGTTGTATTGTCATTAGCTTATCTCCTTTTTACATCGCCTTTTGATATTACAATACCATAGCCTGCACTGTTGACCCTGTTTTGCAGACAGCCTATACATTGTGCCGCCTCTTCTCCCGTACATATTTTATTTTCATACAGCTGATACAGCTTTCTCACCCCGACGGGGGAGAGATTTGGCATAACCACATTTGCTCCTGCCTTAAGACCCATTTCACGTCCCTGCGGATGTATCGTGCCAAGTGCCGTTGTAGAAGGTATAAGCGCATACGGAAACATAAGCCTGAGCACAGACAGCAGCCTGAGAGTCAGCTCCAACGACCCGTTTTTACACTGTGCAAACGGTGTATCCTTATGACTGATGTAAGGGCCTATGCCTATCATATCGGGCTTAAGCTCCCGCAAAAAGCGCAGATCCTCAATAATATTTTCCGTTGTCTGGTACGGTGAGCCAACCATAAAACCTGCTCCTACCTGATAGCCTATTTCCTTAAGGTCAAAAAGGCATCTCTTTCTGTTTTTAAGACTCATGCTTTTGGGGTGAAGACAGGTATAATGCTCCTCCGACGCCGTTTCGTGCCTTAAAAGATACCTGTCTGCGCCTGCGTCAAAGTAAGCCTTGTAGCTCTCCTTTGGTTTTTCCCCTATGGAAAGCGTAACGGCGCAGTCCGGATAGTGCAATTTTATGTTACTTACTATGCCGCAGACAATTTCGTCCGTGTAATATCCGTCCTCACCGCCCTGCAGCACAAAGGTACGAAAGCCAAGCTCATAGCCCTCGCTGCAGCATTGCATTATCTGCTCCTCTGTAAGCCTGTAGCGCCGAGCATTTTTATTATCCCTGCGTATACCGCAGTAGTAGCAGTTGTTCCTGCAGTAATTGGTAAACTCGATAAGCCCCCGTATATATACATCGGTGCCGTAAATGCTGCGCCTTACCTTGTCCGCCTCACTCCTCAGCGTATCACCTATAGCCATGCTTTCCGCTTCAAGCAGTATCTTAAACTCTTCATCCGATAAATTACCGTCTGCGGCAAGCTTTTTTATAATGTCATACACTTTCATAGGCTGCCTCACAGCTCCTCATTGCCAATATAGTTTCACTTATCAGCTTATCAAGATCCCATCCAAGCATATCGGCGCCTCTTTGTATTACCTCTCTCGAACAGCCTGCGGCAAAGTTTGCGGTTTTATACTTCTTTTTGACGGATTTAAGCTCCAGATCCGAAACACTTTTTGAGGGACGCATAATTGCGACAGCGCCGATAAGCCCCGTAAGCTCATCCGTTGCATAGAGCACCTTTTCCATCTCGTGCTCCGGCTTTATATCAACGGTAATTGCATAGCCGTGACTTGCAACCGCATGTATAATATCCTCCGATATGCCTCTGCTGCTCATGATCTCACGGCACTTTATACAGTGCTCATCGGGATAGAGCTCAAAGTCAAGGTCATGCAAAAGCCCCACTATGCCCCAGAAGTCTGCCTCGTCACCGTAGCCCAGCTTTTCTGCAAAATAGCGCATAACTCCCTCAACGGTAACAGCATGCCTCAAATGAAACCTGTCCTTATTATATTCGTTTAAAAGCTCCCATGCCTGTTCTCTTGTAATATTTGAAGTCATAATATACCGCCCTTCTTTATTTTGCCTACTGTTTTACTAGGAATATGATAACTCTTTTTAAGGAAGGTGTCAATACAAAAAAGTTGTTTTTTTGCAAATAACACATTAAGCGGGCTTTAGCTTATTTTTTATCAAAAACACTTGCGCAGTCCTTAAGGTAATTAATTGCCTTAAGCTGCTGCGGACATGCTCTTTCACACTGTCCGCATGCAATACAGTCCGATGCCGAGCCTGCATTTTCAACCGACGCTTTATATTCGGCAAAGCCCTCGTCAAGTTTGCCCCAAATAAGCTGCTTATTTCTTGTGGCAAAAATCTCCGGTATAGGTATATGCTTGGGGCAGCCGTCCGTACAGTAATGACAAGCCGTACAAGGTATTGACTTGATACCGTTTATTGCCTCCTGTGCCTTGCGTATAGCCGTCTGCTCCTCGGCGTCAAGCGGCTTAAAGTTTTTCATATACGAGAGATTATCCTTCATCTGGTCAATATTTGACATTCCCGAAAGCACCGTTATTATACCCTCAAGCGATGCCGCATAGCGAATAGCCCATGAGGCATAGGACGCCGATTTGTCCGCTGCGTCAAATATCGCCTGTACCTCCTTTGGAGGAGCCGCAAGCGCTCCGCCCTTTACAGGCTCCATAACAACAATGGATTTGCCGTGCTTCCTTGCCACCTCGTAATTGCGCCTTGACGTTACATCGGGATTTTCCCAGTCCGCATAATTAAGCTGAAGCTGTACAAACTCGGCATCGGGATGAGCCGAAAGTATCTCGTCAAGTATTTCCGGAGTGGCATGAAACGAAAAGCCCCAGTGCTTTATAAGCCCTTTTTCCTTTTGTTCCTTTACAAAGTCCCATATATGGTATCTGTCGTAGGTTTTGTAATTGCCTGCCTGCAGTGCATGCAGCAAATAATAATCAAAATATCCCGCACCCGTTCTCTCGAGGCTGGTATAGAACTGCTGCTTTGCGCTTTTTTCATCATTTGCACCCATCCATGCGCAAAGCTTTGTTGCAAGCGTGTAGCTCTCCCTGGGATAACGGTCTACAAGTGCCGCCTTTGCTGCCTTTTCGGACTCGCCGCCGTCATACACATATGCCGTATCAAAGTATGTAAGACCTGCCTCCATAAACAGGTCGACCATTTTTTTGGTATGCTCTATGTCGATTTTGCCTGCCGGATCCTTTGGCAGCCTCATAAGACCAAAGCCAAGCTTTGGCACACTTTCCCCAAAATATTTTTCCATAAAATCACTCCTTGAATATGTCGGTCAAACAGTTACAAGCTCATAGTCCGTGGTGCCGCAGCCAAGTTTTTCCGCACTGTCTATTATATGCACGCCGTTGCGGCTTTCTATCCTCTCCAGCATATGCTTTTGTCCCGGATCGTCCTTGGCAGCATACACAAGGTCAATGCACGCCTTGTCAAGTGCAACGGGGTCAAGCGAAGCCAATATGCCCATATCCCTCATACAGGGATCCTCCGCAACCGCACAGCAGTCACAGTCCACCGACATATTTTTCATTACATTTATATAGGCGGCGTTGCCCTTGAAATACTCTATAACCGATGCAGCCGCATCTGCCATTGCCTCAATAAAGTTGTCGCCCGGTGTATCCCAGAACTTATCCGGGTTTCCCGCTCCGTGTATATAGCCCTTGCCGTATGAGGACGCTATGCCTATGGAAAGCTGCTTGAGTGCGCCGCCAAAACCGCCCATTGGGTGACCCTTAAAATGTGACAGCACTAGCAGCGAATCATAATTTGCAAGATTTTTGCCCACATAGTTTTTCTTTATCCTCTTTCCGGCAGGGAAGTCAAGCACCATATCGGGGCCCTCCGCATCAAGCAGATCAACCTTGAATATTTTGCTCCAGCCGTGTTCGCTCAAAGTTTTTAAATGCTTTTCGGTAGTGTTGCGCTCACCCTCGTAGGCTGTATTGCACTCTGTAACCGTGCCGCCCGTAAGCTCTACAATATCCCTCCAAAATTCGGGCCTTAAAAAATTTTGGTTTCCTGCCTCGCCCGAATGCACCTTGACGGCTATCCTGCCTTTAAGCTCCTTGCCGAGAGCCTTGTACATCTCCACTGTTTTTTCAGGTGTAATTGTTTTTGTAAAATAAACCTTTGCTGCCATAATTATCCTCCTTTGATAAATAAATTACTGTATTTTTATGCTTACGGATTATACCGTTATTTATATTGTATAATATATCCGAAAATAACAATGCTTATTTAAGCCATTTTTTTATAGCCTCCTTAAGCTTTGATATTTCTATCGGCTTTGAAACATGGTCATTCATACCCGACTCTATTGAGCGGTAAATATCGTCCGAAAAGGCATCCGCACTCATAGCTATTATAGGTATGTTTTTAAGATCCTCACGGTCTGATGAGCGTATTTCTCTCGCAGCCTCATATCCGTTTTTGTTTGGCATTTGTATATCCATAAAGATGAGGTCATAATATCCCGCAGGCTTTTCGTTTACAGTATCAACGGCTATCTGACCGTCAAATGCCTCTTCAACCTCAATACCCATCATACCAAGCAGCTCGCTTGCCACCTCACGGTTAAGCTCGTTGTCCTCAACAAGCAGTATCCTTTTGCCGCTGTAATCATCCAACGCAAAATCGTCAATGACATCCGCTGCGGTATGCTTATGCTCCTCCATAAGCGATGAGAGAACGTATATCAGCCTGGAACGGAAAAGCGGCTTTGCGATAAAGGCATTTACGCCTGCGTCCCTTGCCTCCTGCTCCACATCCGCCCAGTCATATGCGGAGAGGATTATAATGGGTACATCGCTGCCGATTTTTTGGCGTATCTCCCTTGCGGTATCAACGCCGCTTTTGCCCGGCATTTTCCAGTCCAGAATAACTGCCGCATAGTCATCGCTGCGGTTATGGCTGTCTACGACACGTTCCACAGCCTCGTCACCGCTCAATACCCATGAGGCGTCCACACCGATACTCTTAAGTATCTCACCCGTATTTTCCGCCGCATCCTTTTCGTCATCGGCAACGAGTATTTTAAGGTTTTCAAGGTACCTTGTATCGCTCTCGGAAACATTTTGTATCGTAAGGTAAACTACCACGGTAAAAACAGAGCCCTCTCCAAGCTTGCTCTTTACCTTGATATTGCCGTCCATCATACGCACAATGTTTCTGGCAATGGGCATACCCAGACCCGTGCCCTCTATCTTGCGTGATACGGAGTTGTTTGAGCGTGCAAACGGCTCAAATATCTCGTCAATAAACTCCTCCTCCATACCTATCCCGTTATCCTTAAACTCAAACTCAAAGCACGCCTTACCCTTGATATGCGATTTTATCTCCCTTATATCAAGAGATATGCTGCCGCCCTCGGGGGTAAACTTTACGGCATTGCCCATAATATTTACAAATACCTGTCTGAGCCTCAGCGTATCGCCTATTACATCCTCATGCACAATATTGGAACTGTTCATGCTTATATTCTGATTTTTTGCCTTTATCTGAGGGTGCATAATAGTGAGCAGGCTCTCTGTCATCTCCGCAATGTTGAACGGCTCCTCCGAAAGGGTAACTTTGCCGCTTTCTATCTTTGACATATCAAGTATATCGTTTATAAGCGCAAGCAGATGCTTGCTTGAGGTATTTATTTTGTTAAGGCAGTCTGTAAGCCTTTCCTTATCGTCAAGATTCATTGCCGCAACGGCAGTCATACCCATAACGGCATTCATAGGGGTGCGTATATCATGCGACATTCTTGACAGGAAATCGCTTTTTGCACGGTTTGCCGCCTCCGCAGCCTCAAAGGCATTTTTAAGCGCAGCCTTTGATTTAAGCTCTGCCTGTTTAAGCTGTGTAACGTCCTGTATTGCATAAAGCACGGAAACAGGCACGCCCTTTTCCCGTTTAAGGCATATTATGGCAGCATGCTCCCATCTGTCATTACCGCTGCGGTTTATATGATATTCATACTGTACATACTGCTTGTCGCCGCTGAGGTTTTTGCGTATGTTTTCCGCCGAGATCATTTCCTTTATGGAATAGGTATCCTCCTCATCAACATAAAACTTGTTTACATATTCCACAAGGTCGGAATATTTGCCGTTTACGGGCATTCCGTCGGTTTTTTCAAGGTATGTATAGGTATTGTTTTTAAGGTCGATAAGTGCAAAGCGTATAAAAATATTGGTAACGCTTTTTATTATCTGCGATATTTCGTCGTTTTCGTTCATAAGGCGGCGTGCCTGCCTCTGCTTCATGACAACAAGAAAAATTATAAAGGCAATAAACGCAGCAATAACACTGCACACAAGCATTATACCCAATTTATTGGATCTGTTTATCATAATGTTTGTGACCTTTACCGGAAATACCTGTATATACATCCAGTCCGTACCTTCAATTGGAGAAGCACAGGCATTGCCCACACCCTTGCCTGTGGAATATCGGTAGCTGTAGGAGGTATGCCCCTTAAATGCCTGCACAAGCTCGTTATGCGTTTTACTGTCCATGCCGTTGTAATCCGAAAGGGTGCTCAGGATGTTTTCAAAATCATTGCTGCTTGTGGAAATAAGCACTTTGCCCGTATCGTCACAGATAAACGAGGATGCGGGTTCATTAAAAAAGCTGGCGGAAATAAACCTCTCAAGCGTGGAAGATGTATAAATACCGTTAAGTACGCCTATGATCCTGCCCGAGCCGTAAACGGGCGCATAAAATACAAATATAGGTTCGTCAAATATTTGCGGTTCGTCTATAACTTCCACTCCTGAGTTTCCGTCCATAGCGTCCCGAAAATACGCTCTTTCGGATATATTGACATTTTTGTTTTCATCCACAGCGCATTCACCGTTTTCGTCTGCGTATATGATACGGTCAAAAGGAGTACGGTCTGCCACATCCTTAAAATTTTCCTCATAAAAGTCGTTGTCCTCAAAAACACTGCCCTGAAAATACGACAGCATGTACATATTTTTGTGAGCAGTCGATATTACATCCGAAATATGATGCGACGACTGTCTTGTGGCGTCCGAAACATACTCTATATTATTTTGCACTATCTGTTTGTCATTTGCTCGGATAAAAATAAAAAGTGATACCGTAATAAATATTATTATTAATATTGTAAACAAAAGCTGATATATAAAATCTTTTTTGTTATCACGCATAATAATTGACGCTCCTTTTGCCGCAGCCACACAATATTGTCAATGATATTTGTACCACGCATATGCTGCATACTCACAACATTAAGCACTCAGCGCCTAAGAGGCGTAAGGCTTACTTGGTTTATAAATTATTATATCATATTGCATAAACAAGGTCAATAACGGTACTCCGCCGAAAATGTATTGTTATGCTATTTTACGCTTATGCTCAGGCACAGCACATATACCTCGGCGGCGCCTGCCCTTTTAAGCACCTTTGCGCATTCGTCCGCAGTGCTGCCCGTTGTAAATATATCGTCTATTATAAGCACACTGCTGTCCTTTAAATCCACGGTATCGTTACTTAATGCAAAGGCATTTTTAACGTTTTTGATACGTTCTTTTCTTTTAAGCTCATTTTGCGGCTTTGTCTTTTTTATCCTTACAAGTGCATTAATGCAAACCTGTCTGCGCTCCCTGCAATATACATCGGCAAGCAGCTCGCACTGGTTATATCCTCTCCTGCGCCGTCTTTCATCCGAAATAGGTACAGGCACTACATAGTCAACATAGGGTACCTCTTCAAGGTCAGCAAAATGTGCCATCTCCGTACCGAAAAATTTCGCATAGCCGCCCTTGCCCCTATATTTGAAGCGGTGTATTGCCTCCCTTATCCTGTCCTCGTATCTGTATACGGCAAAGGCCTCGTCAAAATGCCTTTTGGTATTTCTGCAATGCCTGCACATACCGGGATAGTCTATGGGCATACCGCACTTTTCGCATACATTGCCGCTTATGTACTCCGTCGCTTTCTCGCAATCACTGCAGAGGTATTTGTCGCTTTCTATACCGATAAGCTCACTGCACAGGACGCAGCGCCTCGGATAGACAAAACGTATAAGCACATCCTTAAGCCTCATTAGATCCACCTGTTTTAAAAGGTCTCCGGAAATCAATCCAAAGACCTTTTTATTATGTTTTATAAAATGTATTTGCTTCAGACCGGAAAACCAACCTTCCTCTGAACCTTTCTTAAGGTTTTGTTTGCTATATAGGCTGCCTTTTCGGCGCCATCCTTTATGACCTTATCAATATATGCCTTATCCGAGCTAAGCTCCTTAAACCTTTCCTGTATAGGCCTAAGCTCCTCAATAACGGCATCGGCAACGCATTTTTTAAACTCGCCGTAGCCGCAACCGACAAACTCGCCCTCCGCCTCCTCGGCAGATTTGCCCGTTACCGCAGCATAGATATTCAAAAGGTTTGATATGCCGGGCTTATCGGGGCTTAAGCGCACCTCATTGTCGGAATCGGTAACGGCTCTTTTTATCTTGTTTGCTGCCCTGCCAAGGTCGTCAAGCATATATATAACGTTATTGTCGTTATCCGACTCGGATTTGCTCATCTTCCTTTCCGGCTCCTGAAGACCCATTATCCTGGCGCCTACCTTTGGTATATATCCGTCCGGCACCGTAAATACATCCCCGTAAATATTATTGAACCTTTCGGCTATATCCCTTGTTATTTCAAGGTGCTGCCTCTGATCCTCACCTACGGGCACAAGGTCGGCATTATACAAAAGTATATCTGCTGCCATAAGCACGGGATAGGTAAAAAGGCCTGCATTTATATTGTCCGCATGCTTTGCCGATTTATCCTTAAACTGCGTCATACGGCTCAGCTCACCCATATAGGTAAAGCAGTTGAGCACCCACGCAAGCTCCGCATGAGCCTTTACATCCGATTGTACATATAGTATATTTTTTTCCGGGTCAATACCTATTGCCATAAACAATGTGAGCAGATCCCTTGTTTTTTTACGCAGCTCGGTGGGATCCTGACGTACTGTTATGGCGTGCATATTTGCTATGGCATATATGCAGTTATATTCGTTTTGAAGATTCTTCCAGTTTTTGAGCGCTCCCAAGTAGTTGCCCAATGATGGTATGCCCGAAGGCTGCATTGCACTGTATATTATCTTTTTGTTTTCTTCACTCATAATTGATCCATGAGGGTAGCATACATAACAGCCTTAATTGTGTGCATACGGTTTTCCGCCTCGTCAAACACAACAGACTGCGCCGATTCAAACACCTCGTCTGTAACCTCCATTTCCGATATTCCGAATTTTTCGTTTATTTGTCTGCCTATGGTAGTTTTTAAATCATGAAAGGCGGGCAGACAGTGCATAAACACAGCATTTTCGCCTGCATTTTTCATTACATCGGCGGTGACCTGATAAGGCGAAAGCTTTTCAATACGCTCCTGCCAGACCTCGTCAGGCTCACCCATTGATACCCAGACATCGGTATAAACAACATCTACGCCCTTTACGGCGTCAATATCCTCGCTGAGGGTAAGCGTACAGCCGTTTTCCTCCGCTGTCGCACGGCACTTGTCAACAAGCTCCTTATCCGGGAAAAACTCTTTGTTTGTGCATATGGTAAAATCGATACCCATTTTTGCACATGCAACCATAAGCGAATTGCCCATATTGTACCTTGCATCACCCATATAGGCAAATTTTATGCCTTTCAGCCTGCCAAAGTGCTCACGCACGGTAAGCAGATCCGCAAGTATCTGTGTTGGGTGCGACTCGTTTGTAAGCCCGTTCCATACGGGTACGCCCGCATACCTTGCTATTTCCTCAACTATGGACTGTTCAAAACCACGGTATTCAATACCGTCATACATCCTGCCGAGCACCCTTGCCGTGTCGGCAATGCTCTCCTTTTTGCCTATCTGCGAACCCGTTGGGTCAAGATAGGTAACGTTCATACCCATATCATGTGCCGCCACCTCAAACGAGCAGCGTGTCCTTGTGCTTGTTTTTTCAAATATAAGGGCAATGTTTTTGCCCGTAAGACAGGGATCGTATATGCCGTTTTTCTTTTTATTTTTAAGCTCCGCAGCCAAATCCAGCAGATATTGTATCTCCTCGGATGTAAAATCCAGCATTTTTAAAAAATGTCTGCCCTTTAAATTAACACTCATTAAAGCAACCTCCAAACAAATCTTTAGTTATAGCTTACATTATACACCATAACAGACAATTATTCAAGGTGAATTAACAACTTTGCATGGCAGCCCTTTCCTTTTTTCTTACAAGGTAAAAGCATACCGCAAAAAATATTATGCCGTACACCGTAGTTATAGGGGTAGCCATGCCTACCCACATAAGCGACGCACCCGGCACCCTTGACATAAGGACGGAAACCGGTATGCGTACAAAAAATGCCGAGGTAATGCCCTGCAGCATTACGGGCATACTTCTGCCGCTGCCGTTAAAATAACCTATACTGCTGAAGAGTACACAGGTAAGTATACAGTCGGCACAAAAGCCCTTAAGGTATGCACTGCTCTGCACAATTACCTCACTGTCGTCCGTAAAGAATGAAGAAAGGAATCCCCCTCCCAAAAAACCCAACAAAAAGATAAACACACCCACGGTACAGCCCGCAGCTATGGCTGTGATAAAGCCCCGTTTGGCTCTTTCGGGCTTTGCCGCACCTATATTTTGCGCAACAAAAGCCGAAACGCTTTGCATTATGGATGACGGAACAAGCATGATAAAGCTGACTATTTTCTGTGCCACACCGTACCCCGCCGAGGGCATAAGCCCCATATGGTTTATAATGGTATTGACCACAAGAAACGATATTTGAACCATGGTTTCCTGCAAAGCAATCGGCACTCCTATATTTAATATATGCTTAAGCTCCTTATTGTCTATCCTGCACATTGATCTGTCAAAGCTTATGGGCAGGCTTTGGTGCTTAAGCACAAACACAGACACAAGCACGGATATGAGCTGTGCCAACACGGTAGCTATCGCAGCACCGGCAACATCCATGCCAAATGCGCCCACAAGCACAAAATCGCCTATTATATTTACGGCACACGCAACACACACAAATATAAACGGCAGGTTTGCATTGCCCACACCCCTTAAAACGGAGCTTATAACATTATATGCTATAATTATGAGTATGCCGCCCGAGCATATGCGTATGTAGGTCACCGCCTTGGCTGCCGATTCCTGCGGTACCTGCATAATACTTACTATATTTACCGCAAACAGCTCCAGCAGGGCCGTTAAAATTATACCGATCACAACAAAAAGTATTATTGTTGTACCGACAGTCCTGCCTGCCGATTTTTTGTCGTTTTCTCCTATATGCTGACCTATTACAACAGTCGCTCCCATCGCAAGACCCGTTATTATAAAGGTCACCATCTGCATAAAAGCACTGCCTGTGCCTACAGCGGATATGCTTGACGCCTCACCGTATCTGCCTACTACAAGCAGATCCACCGCACCATATGCAGCCTGCAGCACCAATGCCCCCAGAACGGGCAGAGTAAAGCGCACAAGGGAACCAAATATAGAGCCCTCCACAAACGGATTTTTATTTTCCAAATAAACACCTCCGTATTATGCACGTAGTCTATGGCTTTAATCTTTTAAAGACAAGCCGTTTTTGGCAATACCACGGGACAGCCCTCACCGCCTATATGCCGAAAGCTGCCTTGCGACAGCTCAGACTGTCAAAAAGCCTAAAATCAGATTCAAAAAATGATTTTTTAAGAGTTTAAACTTACAAAAGCACTTCAAGGTAATTTAAGCGCCGCAGGCTAAAATCCGCAGGACGAGCTTTGCCCGTCCGAGGAAAAGAGGGAGTGTCGAGCGATAGCGAGGCGCGAATCTCTTTGTACTCTGTGAAAAAAATGCAGGAAATGTGTGCATTTCCTGCAAGCGTGTCGACTTTTTCGACACGCAGAGCTGCCTTGCGGCAGCTTTTTAATCAAGCAGCATTCTGTCATTTTCCATCTTTTCACCGCTTGCCTTTTCAAACATATTAAGCAAATCGGGAACATCAAGCCCCTTTTTCTCCTCGGCATTTATATTAAGTATACAGTTGCCCTTATTCATCATTATGAGTCTGTTGCCTACCCTGAGAGCGTCACGCATATTATGTGTGACCATCATTGCGGTAAGCTTGTTTTCACCCACTATTTTTACCGTAAGCTCAAGCACCTTTGCTGCCGTTTTTGGGTCGAGCGCTGCCGTATGCTCGTCAAGCAGCAGTATCTTTGGATGATGGAAGGACGCCATAAGCAGCGTAAGCGCCTGCCTCTGTCCTCCCGAAAGAAAACGTGTCTTGTCCTTAAGGCGGTTTTCAAGCCCAAGGTCAAGCTGTGAGAGCACCTCTCTGAAATAGTCCCTCTCCTTGTTGGTTATGCCCCACTTCAATGTCCTGGGCTTACCCCTTCTGTAAGCAATTGCAAGGTTCTCCTCAATAGTCATATCGGTAGCGGTACCCATGCGGGGGTCCTGAAACACTCTGCCTATATGCTTTGCCCTTTTATATACGGGCATCCTTGTAACATCCGTATTGTCTATCTCTATTTTACCGGAGGTAATCACAAAATTGCCTGCAATTGCATTTAACATAGTGGATTTGCCTGCTCCGTTACCTCCTATTATGGTTATAAAATCACCCTGTTCAACATCCAGGTCTATTCCCTTTAAGACATGCTTTTCGTTAATGGTGCCCTGTTCAAATATCTGATGTACTTCACTGAGCTTAAGCATTTTGGCTGCCTCCCCTCTTTACGCTGTTTTTAAGGTTTTTGGTTACCATATCCCTTACACCCGGGAAGCAAAGGGCAATTACCAGCATTACGGCGCTTATAAGCTTCATATCGTCCGCACGCAGACCAAGCTTGAGCACTATCGCTATTATTATCCTGTAAAGCACGGAGCCGAGTGCCACCGCTATAAGCGAGTGCAGTATATTTCTTTTGCCGAATACGACCTCGCCTATGATGACCGAGGCAAGACCTATAACTATTGTACCTATACCCATACTGATGTCGGCAAAGCTGTTGTACTGTGCAACAAGCGATGCGGAAAGCGCTATAAGGCCGTTGCCGAGCATAACACCTATTATTATGGTCTTGTTTGTATCCACGCCCTGAGCGCTTATCATATTTTTATTGTCACCGGTAGCACGGATAACATATCCTGTTTCCGTATTGAAAAACCACCACAAAAAAGCAATAACAAGCACTGTAAGTATAAGGCCTGCCACTATTGCGGCAACGTCCTTTTCAAGCCCCATATCCGATAGCATTGTAAGCAGGGTGCCCTTTTTGAGCAGCGGTATGTTTGATTTACCCATCACTCGGAGGTTTACCGACCAAAGCGCCGTCATTGTAAGTATACCCGCAAGCAAAGCGGGGATCTTGAATTTTGTATGCAGCACGCCCGTTACAAGCCCTGCCACAAGCCCTGCACCGAGCGCAGCCACGGTTGAAACAAGCGGAGATACGCCGCCCGTTATAAGCCTGCAGGTGACCGCCGCACCAAGCGTAAAGCAGCCCTCTGCCGTAAGGTCGGCAATATCAAGTATCCTGTAGGTTATGTACACGCCTATTGCCATAACCGCCCACAGCAAGCCCTGTGCACCCGCATTAATAAACAAACTCATTATAATTCTCCTTTAACTGTAGTATTTTATGTCTGCCTTAAAATAAGATAAGGGCAGACACTATCATCTACCCTTTTAATCTTAGGAGTTTACGGTATTTAATACTGCTTAAAAAATTTACTGCTCTACTGTGCTTACCTTTTCTGCCTTATTGAGTATATCCTCGGGTATGGTTATATTAAGCTCCTCGGCAGCAGTAGGATTGATAATAAGCTGTGGATTTTCCGTATAGCCTATAGGCATGGCTGCAGGGTCTGCACCGTTTACAAGTATATCGACAGCCATCTTGCCGGTCATCTCGCCAAGGTCTGTGTAGTTTACGGCTACGGATGCAAGTCCGCCGCCCTCTATCATACCCTGCTCACCTACTATAAGAGGCAGGCCTGCGGGGTTGGTTATGCTTGATACAAGAGGCATTGAGGATGCAAGTGTATTATCGGTAGGTATATATACCGCATCAAAATTGCCTAACAGTGAAGAAGTTACCTGAGCAACATCGTTTGTGTTGGTTACAGTCTTTCTCTCCGTGGTTATACCGAGCTCGGTAGCTGCTTCAACAGCCATATCAGCCTGTATAACGGAGTTCTGCTCGCCCGAATTGTACATTATGGCAACATTTTTTGCATCGGGGAGTATCTGATGAAGCAGCTCTATCTGCTCCTTTATCGGTGTAAGGTCGGATGTACCGGTAACATTGCCCCCGGGAGCCTCGTTTGATTCGCAAAGCTCCGATGCGGCAGGGTCGGTAACAGCCGTAATAAGTATAGGTATATCTGTGGTTTCCGCTGCCATGGACTGAGCCGCAGGCGTTGCTATGGCAAGCACCAGATCCTTTTTGTCGGAAACAAACTTCTGAGCCATTGTCTTAAGGTTGGACTGGTCGTTCTGCGCATTTTGCACATCTATGGTAACATTTTGTCCCTCAACAAGTCCGTTGTCTGCAAGAGCCTTTACAAAGCCCTCTCTTGCGGCATCAAGTGCGGGGTGCTCCGTAAGCTGAAGTATGCCTATATCGTAGCTTTCACCCGACGCAGCCTGCTGCTGCTCGGACTCGGGTGCGCTCTCACCCTGCTGTGAAGCGGAACAACCCGAAAGAACACAGCTGCTCATAAGAACAACCGCCGCCAGGGAACATAAAAGTTTTTTCATACTAAAAATCCTCCTTATTATAATTTTTACACCGATAATTTTATCCGTATATGTAAATTTTCATTAACAATATTTTAAATTATTTATGCAAATTTGTCAACATATAATATTATTAATGCTATTCTTCTTCGTTTTTCAAAAGTATTTCGGATGTTTTAAGGTCTATTTCCTCCACGCTTTTAAGCTTTCTGTTTATAGCTCTTGTCCTTGTACCGACAAGCTCGTCAAGCTCCTTTGAGGTTTCGTCAAGCTTTTTCTGCGTTTTGTCAAGCACCTGCGCAAACTTTGCAAACTCCGTCTTTACCGCACCGAGAACCTGCCACACCTCACCGCTGTAACGCTGTACGGCTGCATTTTTAAAGCACATGCGCATACTGCAAAGCATGGCAGCCATTGTGCTGGGGCCTGCCACCGTTATATGATATTTACGCTGCAGCTCCTCGGGCATACCTCTGTTTACCACCTCTGCATAAAGGCCCTCAAACGGCAGAAACATTATTGCAAAATCCGTTGTTTCGGGCGGATAGATATACTTTGAGCTTATATCCTTTGCCTCCTGCATTATCCTGGATGCAAGCAGCTTTGCCGCAGCGTCCATCTCTGCTTTGGCGCCGCTGTCATAGGCGTCAAGCAGGGCGTTGTAGGTATCCCCGGGAAACTTTGAGTCTATAGGCAGATATACATATCCATCGTCCGAAAAGGGTATTTTTACGGCAAACTCCACAACACTGTCGCTGCCCTTTTTCACCCTGCAGTTTTTTTCATACTGTTCGGGAGAAAGTATGTCCTCCAGTATTGCTCCAAGCTGTATCTCGCCTACAATACCCCTTGTTTTTACGTTTGTAAGCGCCTTTTTTAGGTCACCCACGCCAACGGCAAGGCTCTGCATTTCTCCAAGGCCTTTATATACCTGTTCAAGCCTGTCGTTTACCGTTTTAAAGCTTTCGGTCATCTTTCGGTCTATTGTGCTTTGCAGCTTTTCGTCAACCGTTTTGCGCATATCCTCAAGCTTTAAATTATTTTCCTCCTGTATGCCTCTTAAACGATGCTCCAGCATGGTTCTTATGTTTTCAAGCTTCTGCTCCGTTTCGGACGCAAAGGTTTTAAACCGTTCCTCGTTTCTTATATCCGAGCCCTCCAGTGCCTTTGAAAACAGCTCCTGCCGCTCACGCATACCGCTTGACATAAGCTCTATCCTCTGTGATACCAGCTCGTTTATACTGTCCTGCTTTTGCATAAGCCTTTGCTCAAGCTGAGCCGACAGAGCCTTGTTCTGCTCGGATAAGGCATCAAGCTGCTCGGATATATCCTTCTTGGGTTTTCTTAAAAATATAAAAGCAACTCCCGCAAGCAAAAAAACGGACAGCAGCACCGTTATAATTATCTCACCAGTACTCATTTACAGCCCCGCTTCCTTTGCAAGGCGCACAATACGGCTTGTACCAAGCCTGTCCGCACCGAGTTCAATAAATTTTTCGGCATCAGAAACGGTGGAGATACCTCCCGCTGCCTTTATCCTTACGTTATCCCCGATATATTTTTTAAAAAGAACGATGTCCTCAAAAACAGCGCCTTTGCTGCCAAAGCCCGTGCTTGTTTTTATAAAATCCGCACCGGCACGGGTAACTATATCGCACATTATTATCTTTTCCTCCTCGGTAAGCATGCAGGTTTCTATTATGACCTTAAGCACCCTGTCACCGCATACAGCCTTTAATGCCCTTATCTCGTCAAGCAGAGCGTCATACATGCCTGCCTTAAGCATGCCTATGTTGATGACCGTATCCAGCTCATCGGCTCCGTCCTCAACAGCCTGCCGAGCCTCAAAGCACTTTACCTCGGTTTTGTTGTATCCGTTGGGAAAGCCTATGACCGTGCATATCCTAAGCCTGTCCCCGACATACGCCTTTGCCTCCTTAACAAAGCACGGCGGTATACACACACTTGCCGTACCGTAATCAATGCCCTCATCACATAAAATTTTTATCTGCTCAATATTTGCCGCAGGGCTGAGCAGCGTATGATCTACCCTCTTAAGTATATCCTTTATATCCATTGTATCTCCTCCGTGCAATTATTTGCTAGACAGACCTTTTTACTGCCTCCTCAAAGCTTACCCTGCCGCAGCCCATAGCGATGTCTTTATCGTAATACAGGCTTGCAAACACCTTTTTGAACGGGCCCGGCAGCATGGCGGCAAGCCGACCGACAAACGGCACAAGCTGCACCCTTTTGCCCCTGCTTGCGGCTATTTTGCACACCATATCCGACGTACTCACATATTCGGCGTCGGACGGCATAACAATACCGTAAATACCGTTTTTAAGTATATTGTAAAGTGCGTATGTAAGGTTTTCGATATATATCATACTGCGCTTGTTTTCGGTTTTGGGGAAGACGGGCGTTTTAAGCGCAAAGCGTTTAAGAGATGCAAAATTGCCCGGACAGTCCCTGCCGTACACCATTGGCGGCCTTACTATACACACCCCAAAGTGCTCGTCCGCAAGGGATAATATCTCCTCCTCGGCGGCAAACTTGCTTATGCCGTAGAGGGTACGGGGATCGCAGGGCGTGTTTTGGTCTATCCTGCCGCTTTTAAGCCCGTATACGCTCATGGTGCTCATAAAGACAAAGTGCTTCACTCCCGCCTGCTTTGCACGCAGCGCAAGCTTTACCGCTTCAACGTGGTTTACCCTATCGTAAAGATCCCTAAAATCCTTTTCCCTTTTGTGTACGATTGCCGCAAGGTGTACCACCGCATCTGAACCGCCTAGGCCGACACCGTCGGCACCCTGCCTAAAGGATACGCAAACAGGCTCCTCGCCGTTTTCGGACAAATAGGCATACAGATTTTTTGCTATATATCCGTTTTCACCCGTTATTGTTATCTTCATCCGAGGCTCCCTCTCTTACTCCGTCTGCCCTGAATACGGATACGACAGTTTTAAGCAGTATTTTAAGGTCGGTAAAAAGGCTCATATTTTTTACGTATTCACCGTCATATGCAGCCTTTACCTCTATGGGCAGCTCGTCCCGTCCGTTTACCTGCGCAAGGCCCGTAAGCCCCGGCATGACCGAGTTGGCGCCCAGCTTATCCCTCGCGGCAATAAGATCGTACTGATTGTAAAGCGCAGGCCTTGGACCCACAAAGCTCATATCGCCCTTTAAAATATTAAATATCTGGGGCAGCTCGTCAAGGCTTGACCGCCTTAAAAATCTGCCTACCCTTGTTATATACGCATCGGGGTCATGCAAAAGGTGGGTAGGCACATCCTTGGGCGTATCCGTGCGCATTGTCCTGAACTTATATATTAAAAACTCCCTTTTATTTATGCCTGTACGCCTTTGCTTAAACAGTACACTGCCGCCGTCCTCCAGCTTTACAAGCAGGGCGATAACGGCAAGCAGCCACCAGAAAAGCACTATAAACAAAAAAGCAGCCGCAATATCCAGCGATCTTTTTACAGCACGGTACATTTACCTTCCTCCCAGTTTGCTGTTTGGCACTATTTCCCTTATTATATCGGTGACCCTGTCGGGGTCATTGTATGCTGCGTCATACAGCCTGTCAAGCTGCTTTTCAAAAGCATCAAAGTCCATATCCACAGGCTTTGCAACAAATATCTTGTTTTTGTACACCATTTTAAGGCTTTCACGTTCTTCATCCATTATAAGCTCCTCATAGAGCTTTTCTCCGGGTCTTAAGCCCGTATATACTATCTGTATATCCTTATCCGGTATAAAGCCGGAGAGCCTAATAAGGTTTCTGGCAAGGTCGTCTATCCTTACGGGTTCGCCCATATCCAGCACAAATATGCTGCCGCTTTTGCCAAGCCCCGCAGCCTGAAGCACAAGCCTGCTTGCCTCGGGTATGGTCATAAAAAACCTTATCATATTTTTGTCGGTTACGGTAACGGGGCCCCCCTCCGATATCTGCCTTCTAAAAAGCGGTATAACGCTGCCGTTGCTGCCGAGCACGTTGCCGAAACGCACCGCCATAAACTTGGTATCGCTTGTTGCCGCCATTTTTTGTATTATAAGCTCCGTTATCCTCTTTGTGGCGCCCATAATGCTTGTGGGATTGACCGCTTTATCCGTAGAGAGCAGCACAAACCTTTCGGTGCCGTATCTGTCGGCACATACCGCCACATTGAGCGTACCGAAAACATTGTTTTTTACAGCCTCCTCGGGCACATCCTCCATAAGAGGCACATGCTTATGCGCAGCCGCATGGAACACTACCTCAGGTCTGATATGCTCAAAGGCTCTCTCCATACACAACTTATCCCTTACTGAGCCTATATATACCTCTACAACGGTATCTCCTCCGTATCTGTTTTTAAGGTCGTTCATAAGCTCATAGGCATTATTTTCGTACACATCAAAAATAACCAATCTTTTGGGAGCAAACTGTATTATCTGCCTGCAAAGCTCCGAGCCTATGGAGCCGCCGCCGCCCGTAACAAGCACGGTTTTGCCCTGCAGATAGCCCGAAATACTTTTAACATCCAGCTTTAT
Organism: uncultured Clostridia bacterium; assembly: GCA_947591605.1. Lineage (GTDB taxonomy): Bacteria > Bacillota > Clostridia > Lachnospirales > CAG-274 > CALWRD01. The sequence goes on from CANQDF010000004.1 coordinate 30,915, forward strand.
CTCATCTCTTGAGAGAAGATCGGTTATATCCACGTCCCTAAGCATTCTGTAGCCGCCGTCGGATATATCGCTCATAGGCGGTATCATTTTAAGCTGACAATCGGTATGTGTACAAAAGTCCATTATGCGCTTAAGCTGCGCATTGCTTGCCGAGGGGACGGCAATTATGATCTCCTCAATTTCGTAATCCTTTACGAGCCTCTCTATATTGGCGGTATTATAGGTAACCCTTATACCCATTATATTTGTATTGTTTTTGGATTCGTCATCGTCGAGTATAATGACAGGCGTGCGGTTTTCATAGCCTCTTTCCGCATTTAAAATGCTCCTTATCACATTATAGCCCGCATATCCTGCGCCGACCACAAGCACACGCCTGCAGCCTGCCTTTTTTGTTATGATATGTTCAAGCGAAATAAAAAACCTCTTAACTATCCTGTAGCCCGAGCGTGAAAACAGAAAAAGAACCACATCTATAAACCACGCCACCATAAGCAGCCTTTTTGGCAGGTCATAGTCAACATAATTTTTAAGTACTGTACAATGTATGCAAAAAAGCAGCGCAAATATTACGGAATCGGCAATAACTATCTTGTATATGTCCTCAATGGCAGCATACTTCCACAAATTGGAGTAAAACCTGAACATACCGTAAACCGCTATACATAACGGGGTGAGCACAGGCGCAGCGTACGCATACCAGTGCCATACTCCGCCCTCTATCACAGTGCTGTGGCCTCCGGGCAGACCCGGTATATTACCTCCGTACCACAGACATACAGCCGCCAGAAGCGAAAAATTAACTATAACAATATCCAGCAGCACAAAAATGCCTATTTTCTTTTTCTGCTCGGAGGTATAGCTCTTAATCCTTTCCATTTTTATCCTCCGTAGACATCATAATAACCGTACCGTAGCCGGTACCCAGCATTACCCAGAAAACAGGCGCTACCGAAACGGCGCTGTCCGTGGTAAGCCCTGCCGTCATATATGCGATAACACCTGCGGCGCAGGCAAGGGCAGTAACGGCATAAGCGGACATTTTGCCCTGCCGCACCACACAGAGAGCCGTTTTTGCAATAAATATAAGCACAAGCGCCGCTATTGCAATTACCGATAAAACACCCGTATTTACCGCACTTTGCAGATAAATATTATGGGGCTTGTCCACAATTATATACGGATTGCCGAGATACTTCAGCTTGGCAACTATATCGTGCTGAGGGAACTCCAATGCAAAGCTGTCGGGGCCCTTGCCTATTATAATGTTTTTTAATGCAATGGGTATGCTCCTCGACCATATATAGCCTCTTCCCGAGCCGAGCCTTTCTATGCCCTCAAAGCCTGCCGAGGCAACATTTTCATCAATATTTATGTCATTGCCGAATTTATCCAGAGGTATAATACCGTTTTCCGTCCTTCTCATAAGGAAGTTAGTCCTGTTATCCTGTTCGTCGCAGCCTATAAATATAAGCTTGTCGTCATACACCTGCAGTATACCCTCTGCCAATCCGTCTATATCATAGGTGTATTCATGTCCGCCGTCGGTATCGGGCATAGCCTTTGTGCTTTTTATCTCTCTTACGATGCCGTTCTGCTCCACCACAGGCTCGCCGTCCGCTGCCGTAATGTTTATGGTGCCTGCCTTTGTAGCTATCGAGGCGGTATCGGCATCAAACGCAAAATCCTCGTAGAAGTATGGGCTTTCGTCCTCGATGCCGCCCGATACTCCGCTTACTATTATCTTTGCCTTTTGTACAATGACCGCATTTGCGGACGAAAGCACGGCAGGTATTATAATTGCCGCTGCAGCCGCCGCAGCGCATCCCACAATGTAAAGCCGATTTTTGTAAAGCCTTTTTTTAATAAAGCAAACCGCACCTATAAGCAGAACAAATACACAGGCAAGGGCAAAGCCCATAAGACCGCCTACCGAATCACTGCCGAGCATGCTTATAACGGCAAGCACAAAAAGCAGTATAAACAAATACTTTCTTTTGCTTTTAACGGGCGAAAGCACTGCAGGCACAAGCATAAACGACGACATCATACCGGCATACATGCCAAGACAATTGGGGTTATAGAGCGTACCGTATGCGGAATCGAATTTAAGAGAGAGTGTTTCGCCCCCGTAATATTGTCCGAGCACAAGCTTGGACCCCGTTTCGGTGGCAAATATATCAAAGCCGAAGGTCTGCATTGCAGCAATCGTACCTATAATAAGCACCGACAGGGAAAATATCAGCAGCATACAATTTGCGGATCTCTCGCTCGTTACAAAGCTCATTGCCAGTATAAAAAACACGGCATAGCCAAGCAGCACAAAAAATCCCTCGTATCTCTCGCTTATACCCCAAAAGGCAATGCTCGTGTATTTTGAAAACACGGACGAGATAAGGCACAGACCTATATAACCGTACATTATATATGACGGCAGCGCCTTAAGCCTGAGTTTAACACGTTTCTCCTCAAGTACAATGCCTATTGCAAAATAAATTGCAATAACAAGCGCATCAATACATACGGCAACCGCCTTATTGTATGAAAACATATCGTTTATACTGCTGCTTGCACGTATTATGCCGTACTCGTATACGCCTACGGGCACTATTCTTATCCTGACGATAAGAGGTATTGCAACCACAGCGATCATCAGCAGAAGAGCCGCTGTTTTATCAAAAAAACCGTTATTTTCGCCTTTAAATTTAATATCCGACATACAAACACCTCGATACATAAGCTCTGAGGCAGACACACTGCCTGCAATCCGTCCCGATATTTTAAAAATGCCTGCTCGGGCAATTTTTAGTAATTATAACACAAATACAAACAATATACAAGTGTTTTGACCCTCTGCATATATTCTGTACCTTTTTAAAATTTTATTACATTTGCGTAAGGCAGGCAAGTACTGTATTGACAACAAAACGCATATATATTATAATTTGCTTTGAATAATCATTTTAAGGAGCTGACATAAAAACAAATTATGGACGACAATTTACCTCTGATTATCGTTATAGCATTTTTGATACTGTGTTCGGGTTATTTTTCGGCTACGGAAACCGCATTTACAAAGTTTAACCGCATCAAGATGAAAAACGAGGCGGCAAACGGAAACAAGCGTGCCGAGCTTGTAATGAAAATGGCAGATAATTTTGAAAGCGTTTTATCCACCATACTGATAGGCAACAATATAGTAAACATATTGTCTACCTCGCTTGCAACATTACTTTTTACAAATCTGTTCGGTCAGTCCGGCGTGACAATAGCAACTGCGGTAATGACGGTGCTGGTGCTTATATTCGGTGAGATAACTCCCAAAAGTATCGCAAATGATATATCCATGAGCACAGCAAAGTTTTCGGTGCCTTTTTTACACTTTTTATCGGTGCTGCTTACACCCGTAAACTTTGTATTTTCACTCTGGAAAAAATTTATAAGCCGACTTTTTCATATAAGCGGCGCCGAGGAGATAACCGAGGAGGAAATAGTTTCCATAGTTGAGGAGGCTACTCAGGACGGCAACATTGACGAGCAGTCCGGCGACCTTATAATAAATGCCATTGAGTTTGACGATGTATATGTAAGAGAAATATGCACTCCTCGTCCCAATGTTGTGGCAATAAAGGATACCGCCTCCGTTGAGGATATAATAAAGACCTTTGATTCGTGCGGATACTCCCGTCTGCCTGTATACCACAGGACGATAGACGATGTATCGGGCTTTATAAATCAGAAGGATTTTTACCGTTATATGGTCAACTCCGACAAATCTCTTAAGGACATCACACACCCGCTCCTGCTTGCGGCGCCTACCATGAGCATTTCACGTATGCTTGCCGAGTTCCAGAAAAAGCGCACACACATAGCCTTTATTTTTGATGAGTTCGGCGGCTTTGTAGGTCTTGTTACCCTTGAGGATATACTTGAGGAGCTGGTAGGAGAGATATGGGACGAGCATGACAGGGTGGTACCCGATATAAAAAAGATCGGCAATGACGAATATACCGTACTCGGCACCGCAAACCTCTCCAGAGTACTGGAGGAGTTCGGTATTGAGGAGGACGATACAACACACGTTTCAATCAACGGTTTTGTTGCCGGGCAGATAGGCAGCATACCAAAAACAAACGATACCGTTACCTACCGCAACCTGCTTATTACGGTAACCAAAGCCAACAAAAGGCGGGCTATTGAGGTAAAAATAAAACTCTTGAATGACAGTCAATGATATTTGCTCCGCATACGCTGCGCAGCTGTAACGGCGGCTTATAACGCAGCAGCAAGCATACGCCGCCTAAGATACGGGGCTTGATCAGCAGATAAATTAACCGAAAAAACAATGATCAAAATAATGGGAGTGTTAAAATGAAAAAAATATTTTTTGCATGCCTTACGGCAGGTATTATGTTGTTTTCCGCCGCAAATGTTTTTGCGGGAAACACTTTGTCGGTACAGCTCGACGGTCAGAGCGTTGCATTTAACGGTCAGCAGCCCGTAATAGTCGACGGCAGAACACTTATACCCTTAAGAGGCGTATTTGAAAAGATGGGTTACAATGTAAGCTGGGAGGCAAACACAAAAACAGCCGTGCTGGAATCAGGCAGCTCCGAGGTGCGTGTTACCGCAAACAGCAGCACCTTTGATGTAAACGGCACTCCAACCGGGCTTGATGTACCCGCACAGATAATGAACGGATCAATGATGCTCCCCTTGCGTGCAATAGGCGAGGCGGCAGGAGCAAAAGTAAGCTGGGACGCACCCACAAAAACGGTAATTATAGATACCTCATCATTAAATGCGGATGATGTTGTAAAAGCAAGTGATTATCAGCTTGCCTATACCAAGGCTGTAAGCCCCGTAGACAGCATTTCAAAGCTTTTTGACGAGTTCAATTCGCTTGACGGGGATATATCCGCAGAGGCGCTTGCGGAATACCGTTCAAGGCTTTTTGAGGCAAACAACACAGTTTTGTCGGTAAAATCCGCCGTTATGGCTCTCAATGTGCCTGAAAGCATGCAGGAGCTTCATGCGGTAAGGCTTGAGGCACTGGATAAATTGAGCGAAACAATAAGCGTGCTTATAGACTACTGCGACGGAAATATGTCCGACAGCGATGTGGATACCAAAACAAACGAGATCGCCGCTCAGGTAGACGATATATACAAGAGAAACAGCCGTATACTGGAAGGCATTGAATTAAAATAATACAAACAAGAAAGGGGCGTTGCAAAACAACGCCCCTCAGCGTGTCGAAAAAGTCGACACGCTTGCAGGAAATGCTTACATTTCCTGCATTTTTTTACAGAGTATAAAGAGATTCGCGCCTCGCTATCGCTCGACACTCCCTCTTTTCCTCGGACGGGCAAAGCTCGTCCTGCGGATTTTAGCCTGCGGCGCTTAAATTACCTTAAAGTGTTTTTGCAAGTTTGAATTCTTTAAAAATCATTTTTTGGATCTGATTTTAGGTTTTTCGACAGTCTGAAGGGGCGTTGCAAAACAACGCCCCTTTTTTATTGCCGTTTTTTTGACATAGTTATACTGTGGTTACAGAGTGTTTTTAGGCAGTACATTTTTATACTCATTCAAATAATCAAGTATTTCGGAAATATACGGTTCGGATCTTTCCCGGTATTCTTTCATACCATCATCTACGGACATATCACCGCAAACTGTTTTTTCAAGTATTTCCGCCTTTATGATCATCAGATACATAATATTTTCATTGTATATTTCCGAATCGTTATAAATTGTAGAATATATACCGCTGCTGTTTGCATAGAATACATCAAGCGAATCATGCTCTTTATCATCCGATTTAACGGGATCATCAAAATCCGTAATGGTTTTAAGCGGATCATAAAAGGCATAGCGGCAATAACTATCGCCGACAGGCATTATATTTGCCTCTCCTTTTTCGTTAAGCTCATACGTCACATTTTCCACGCCTCTTGAAAAAAGCATCTCACCCTCGCCGCCGTCATGTGAATATTCTATAAAATATTTGAATATCGCTTCGGGATCGCTTGCCTTACTGCTTATAACAAGGATATAAGGAGTGTGCTCCATATATTTTTCCCCATCAATAGGAGGTATCGCTATGAACTCTCCTGTGGGGTCGGTCTTTTTGACCATATCATCCAATCTTTCGTTCCAATAGCCTGCCCAACAGTTAAGAGCGCCCACTTGTCCCGCTTCCACCTTTTCATAGCAGGTACTGTTATGGTTGTCGAGTATGTCGTGATCGATAAGTCCTTCGGCATAGGCATATTTCAGCCTTTGTATTGCCGCATACATTTCGGGAGTTGTAAAGCCGTCATAATACTCTCCCTTTTCCTCATCATACAGTATACCCGGATCGGCATCCTGATAAAACTTGCTTAAATACATGCTGCAGGGCTGTTCAGTCCATAATAACCCCGCTGCCGTATACGGGACAATATCCTCTCCCCTTGCCTTGAATGCACGCAGTACATCCAAAAATTCGTCATAGCTTGCAGGTATATCAAGTCCTGCCTCGTCAAGCCAATCTTTGCGTAAATAGGTAACTGTTCCGGGATATTTCTCCATAGGGAAACCGTATAATCTGCCGTTGATACTTAGTGCATCAATATATTTTTTGTCTATTTTGTCACGAAGCGGCGACTTTTCCCACGCATCGGTCATATCCCAAAGCAGACCTTTGTTTGCATACTCGGTATAGTGTTCGGGATCAATTTGGACAACATCCGTATCGCCGTCTTCAAGCATTGATTTTTCAAATGCCGTATAATTTCCGTACTCGTTTCTTTTGACTTCAAGCCTGACGCCTGTATTTTTGTAATATTCATCACAAAAGTCGTTCAAGGCTAAATCGTAAATATATCCTCTGTTTATACAGGCTGTTATTTTTTCGGGCTTATTTATTTCTTCTTTCACATCAACAGGCTCATTCCAAAGCCTTGCCGTGTTGAGGCACAGGCTTGAAAAAATTGTTATGCCTGAACATAGAGCTATTGCAACATTTTCCTTTTTCATCCCTTCACCCCATCTTTTTTATAATGCCTAAATAATTTAAAAATGCAAAATAGGGCTTATTTTTTAAACTTAACCCTGCTTTATTTCCTTATTTTCTGCTTTATTTATATTTCTGGTAAATCTGCACCCCGTTGTATAGTAGTTTTCGCAGCCAAAAAACTCACCATATTTTCCGTTGCGCTTGATAAGTCTTCCTCCGCATATAGGGCATGAAAATCCTTCTCTTTTTATTTCATCCGCATAGTCTGCCTCAAGCTCCTTTAAAAAAGAGGATTCTCTGCCTTGCACCGCAACAAGAAAAACCTTTTTCACGGCTCTTGTCATGGCTACATAAAATAATCGTCTTTCTTCCGCAAAAGGATATGTATCATAATTATGCAAAAGTATATCCATTATAGAAGAGTCCTGTATCTCGCTCGGGAAACCCATTTTGCCCTTAAAATTATTTATGATAAAGACATAATCGGCTTGCAGACCCTTTGATCTGTGTGCTGTTATAAATCGCATTTTAAGGTCCTGCCGTTTATTGTATTTTACATCAACCATACGGTCACGATTATTATACCTAATCGAAAATCTATCATCCGTTTTCAGCATTTTAATATCAAATGTATATCTGCCTATAAAAAAGACAGAACTGTTTTGCGGCAGCTCGTTAAGTTTATCCGCAAGAAAACTGACGGCGCATTTATCGTTATAGCCCTTTATAACACCCAATACATACTCGTCACTTAAAAAACCCCTTAAATTTTTCTTTATTTGCATCGGATTTTTCATTATAAAATTGCCGCTTATATTGACCAATTTCTGATTAAATCTATATGTGTTTTCAATATAGCTTACATCGGAATATCCCCAATATTTTGAAAACTCCTGAATATAGCTTATATCGCTGCCGGCAAATCTGTATATGCTCTGCCAATCATCACCGACACAAAACAGCTCATAATCATTACTTGCCCTCAAAGCAGACAGCAAATTAAACCTTGCTTTTGAAATATCCTGATACTCATCCACAATTACCATTTTATACGGATTTATATAATTTTTCTCATTTATTTCATCAACTGCATTATTTATCATGTCATTGAAATCTATTTCGTCATTCTCCTTAAGCAGTTCATTGTACTTATTCCAGAACGGCTCCACAGCATCCAACAAGCTGAGTTCGGCTTTTGCTGTCGGTCTTTCGGCACACAGCTTTTTCATATAAGCCATATCAAAACGATTGCTTTTCATAAGGTTTATGATAGTTTCAAAAAGTCGTGAAAGGCTCTCTCTGTAGCCATAATGATTTCGTTCCACTTCATTCCATATCTGAAATGCGGACAAGGGCTTAAAACATACATCATACTCCTTAAGCTTATCCCTTAAATTAGGTATAAGGCTTCCGTCCAAGCATTCATATGAATAGCATTCTATCATTACTGTATTATTGGACTTGTGCAGCGCCCTTTTCCATTCCATAGACTCGATATAATCATTCCGGAAGTATGCAGGAGGCTTGCCGTTTTTATCTATTCCAAAATGTTCTATGTAAATATCACTTTCGGGAAGGTAAAAATCCGGATGATACTGACCGAATTTTTCGGTTCTTGTATCTATTTTATATGGAGCTTCATATTCATACTCTATACCGTTTTCATATAAAAAATTAGCTATCGAAAGCTCTCCGTTGCTTTTGACCTGTTCACCCTTATACGTTAACGGCGGATTTGACTGAAGGTATGCCTCGTACTCACTTTGGCTTTGAAATTCATTTTCATTTTTTATTTTTGAGCTGTTGATATGGTAGGCGAGCAGCCGTCTGAGATATACTTCGCTGTTACGCAGTTCAAGCATATGCGATCCTATAAGCTTTCTTAAATCAATCCCTGAAATCAGCGGCTTTATTCCCCTTGCCTTTGATATGATATTCATTCCCAGCTTATGAAATGTCATTACATCAAGCGATACACCAATTTCCCTTTTTATCCTTTCTTCCATCTCGTTAGCCGACGCATTTGTAAAGGAAAGCAGCAAAATTTCCTCCGGCTTGTATGCTTCTGTTCTTATAAGATACTTTACCTTGCCTACAACAGTTGTTGTTTTGCCCGAACCCGCACCCGCTATAACAAGATGATTATGGCTTTTTTTGTAAATGCACATAAGCTGCCTGCTGTCCAATGCACGCCCCTCAACATCGCCTATTATGCCGTATACCTTTTTTGCAATAAACTTTTCAGCCTGTTTGTTATGTATATTTACTGCATTTATCGGATCATTAAAGTTACGATCCAATCTTTTTATCTCGTCAATTATCGATTCATACTTATTGCCTTTTTTTAAATAATTGATATGTAAGTCCCTTATAAGAAAGTTCTCAATCGAATACTTTAAAATACCGTATCTGTCCAAAAGCGATTGAAGAGTATTTTGCGAAATAAAAAATTCCTCATCGGAAAACATATTTTCAACATCGGTATTAAGTAATTTGATATTAAAGTACAGCTCATCGTATAACGAATTGCCGATAACGGTATTATTTATTTGCTCATTATGCCCTTTAAAATTTTTCTCTATTAAATTTGAATTTTCATTAAATTTATTTATTTCGGAAATAAGACGGTAATAATGTATGGCTCTTTTTAATTTTTTTATATTGCTTTTTTTTATTTTATCCCTTATAAAATCGCCTTTAATATAAAATAAGTTCAGTGGCTCGTCCGAATTTGTCTGCCCTGAAATAATTTTATCCATTTCTCTGTTAACGGCTGTTATGCAAGCAATCAGTTCATTACAACTGCGATTTGCTTTTTCACTGTTCTTTTTGGAAATGATTAATGCGATGCCAATAACAAAAGATATTAAAATAATACCGGTATAATTCATATAATTTTCCTCACCATGCAGCATTTTATAAAAAATTTTTAATTTTGGGGCAGACTAATATCTGTCTGTCCCAAAAAAGCAAAATACCAAAACATCAAATTATCCGTTCTTGCGGGAATCGTTGAGCAGCTCCATCTTCATCTCGTAGTAATCCGGCGTCATATCCATATAATGTGTATGGGGGTTTTCAAAGCGTTGTTCCTCATCCCATATTTCCTCGGAGAGCTGTTTTTTGACGTAAGCAGCTATTTCCTCAACGCTCCTTTTTTCATACACAGCCTCGCCGTTTATGATAACGGGTATTTGCAGCTCCTTTGCGGTAAAGCCCTCAAAATAGCGGTTTTTCCACGGCTTTTGGGGGTCAACGTAGCGGAAGGGAACGCTCATATCCACCTTTTCGTCAGCCTTTGCTATAAGGTCTGCCACAGCCTTATTATCCTTATCGTAAATACGGTACACCTTTTTAAGCCCCGGCTCGGTTATTTTTTCCACATTTTCGGAGATCTTGATGCGAGGTACAAACACACCGTCCTCCTCCACGGCGGTTATCTTATATACCGCACCGAATACAGGCTCGGAGCGTGCGGTAATAAGCCTTTCACCGACACCAAAGCTGTCAACTGCAGCCCCCTGACTTATAAGAGATGATATTGTAAACTCGTCAAGGCTGTTGGATATGATAATTTTACAGTCGTCAAGCCCCTCCTCATCCAGCATCTTTCTTGCCTTTTTACTCAGATATGCAAGGTCACCGCTGTCTATCCTTATACCCTTAAGCCTTTTGCCCATAGGCGCAAGCACTTCCTTTGCCACCCTTATGGCATTGGGTACACCGCTGCCTAAAACATCGTATGTATCCACAAGCAGTACGGTGTTGTCGGGATATATCTCGGCATATTTTTTAAATGCCTCAAACTCATCCTTGTAAAACATTATCCAGCTGTGTGCCATAGTCCCGCTTACGGGTATACCGAACATTTTGCCTGCAAGCACAGTAGCCGTTGACGATGCGCCGCCTATGTATGCCGCCCTTGCTCCGTATACCGCAGCATCCATATTATGGGCACGCCTTGCGCCGAAGTCCGATACAGCCCTGCCCCGAGCCGCCTTTACTATACGCCTTGCCTTGGTTGCAATAAGCGACTGGTGATTTACCTGCAAAAGCAGGGCAGTTTCTACAAGCTGGGCATCAACAAGCGGCGCAACAACGGTAATAACAGGCTCATTGGGATACATTACCGTACCCTCTTCAAAGGCATATACATCTCCGCTGAATTTAAAGCCCTCAAGATACTGCAAAAATTCCTCGGAAAATATCCCGCAGCTTCTGAAAAAATCTATATCGCTTTTTTCAAAATGCAGGTTTGTTATATAGTCCACTATTTGCTCAAGCCCCGCAAATATAGCAAAGCCGCCCCCGTCGGGATTCTTTCTGTAAAATACGTCAAACGCCACCCTTACGGACTTGTTATGCTCCTTAAAGTAGCCGTTGCTCATTGTCATTTCATAAAAATCCATAACCATTGTAAGGTTGCGTGCCATATCCTGTGTCAAATTATTCATTTTTATCCCTCACTATTTCAATTTGTGCAGTTTCCATAGCCTTTAATGCCGCATTATGACTCTCCTCACCGACGCAGGCGCAAAGGTCTGCCCTTACCGATATTTCCGCCTCGGGCAAAAACGCCTTTAAAAGCATTGCGTTGCTTATTACGCATATGGACGTACACACACCCACAAGCTCCACTTTTTCTATCCTTTCGGTTTTGTTTTCCTCATAAAGCCTTTGTGCAAGCTCTATACTGCCAAAGGTAGGCTTTATAACACAGTCTGCGGCAAACTCCCTTAACGGCTCAACTATATTCCAGCCGTCGGTACCCTTTATGCAGTGCGGTACAGGCAGCTTTTTGCCCTCCTGTGTAGATAAATAATTATCATAATGCGTGTCCATGGTAAATACCGTTTTCCCGTCAAATGCCTTTATCTCATCCGCAATACCGTTTACAATTGCCCTTGCGGCATCACTGCCGAGGCAGCCGTTTACAAAATCCTCCTGCATATCAACTATAATAAGATATTTCAAAACAATTCTCCTTTCACAGCGCTGCGACTATTTTCTTTTATATCTGTAAAGCTCGGGTGTCCTGCCCATTCCGGAATTTATCCTCTTGCGTCCCGTAGCCTCAACAAAGGGTGCTATCTTGTTTCTGAAATTTGTTTTGTAAAGCTTTTTCCCGAGCACCGTTTCGTAGAGGCGCTGAAGCTCCGGCAGGGTAAACTCCTCATCGGTAAGCCCAAACAATATCGGGCTGTACTCCGCCTTGTTTCTCAGCCTTAAAAGACCCGTGTGTATAAGCTGTGCATGGTCAAATGCAAGCCCCGTTTCCCCGTCTATCACATGCTGGATATTCTGGCTGACAATACCGTTTTCCACAGTTTCCTCCCTGTAGCTGTAGGTAAGCACCTCATCGGCATTTGTAAGGCTTACTTTACCCTGTACCTCCTGCGATATTTCAAACCACCCGGCGTCATCGGCATCATCACCTGCGACAGGCTCGGCATCACTTTGCTTTATAAGCGCAAGATATGCCACGGATATTACCCTCATACGGGGATCCCTGTCGGGGTCGCTTACGGTACAGAGCTGCTCAAGATAGATGTTTTCAAGCCCCGTTTCCTCCTTAAGCTCTCTTTTGGCAGCCTCCTCACAGGATTCGTCTATGCGGACAAAGCCTCCCGGCAGCGCCCTGCAATTGATATATGGGTGGTTTTTTCTTTTAATAAGCAGTATTTTAAGCTTATCCAGCTCATCATTTACCGCAAACACCAGTATATCCGCCGTAACGGACGGACGTGGATAATCCTTTGGTCTGTAAGAAGCAAGAAATTCTCTCTCCGTAAGACCGTCGCTGTTTTTTTGTTCGTACATAATATACCTCTTAGTATCGTATTGCTACTTTATTTTTGTAGTATTATACTACCAATCTATCCGTATGTCAATACTCTTATACTGTTTTTATTGCAAAAAAACACCCAAAGCTCCGCCGTGCCATGTATATGCAGTACATACAAGACGGGTTTGGGTGTTTTAATATAATTTATTGACCTACAGGCTTTCCGCCAGTGCGGTTTTTTCGCCTGCTGCTTTTTTTATATTCCTTTATGGCATCCTTAAGTTTAAAATAGCTTTCCGTGGCATCGGCCTTATCGGCATCATTGGCATTGCCGCCGCCGTATATCACATTTTCAGCCTTAAAGACAAGCGAATATATTTCACAGCCCATAACGGCAGCTATCCTCTGTGCCAGTTCATACGGAGTAAGCACGGATGCATCGGGTATAAGCCCTTTTACCGTCCTTTGGGCTATCCTGCCGTAAAGCATTTTTACGGCTGCCGCAGGAGATGCCCTGCGTATACGGCGCACAAAAAGCTTTTCATCGGCAAACGGTATGACAACAAGGTATATAAACGCTGCGGCAAAAATGATAAACGCCGCAAATGTAACTGCCAACATAAGCTTATAATCCATATCAAGAGCCATAAGATCAAACCAAAGGTTGCCCCGCCTTTTTGCAAAGCCGTTATATGCCGAGGCAACGGTAGGCTCGTACACGATCCAGCCCATATTGGGTATAAATACCTCGGGGTAGGCATGGGCATTGCTGTCCATTATGGCGTAAACTCCTACACGCCCCGTTTCCTCGGCGGTAAAGCCCTCCGCATACCGTACATTCATGCCAAGCGAGCGTGCCATAAGCACATATGCCGATGCAAAATCCGAGCAGGTGCCTCTGTGGCTTTTGAAGAGGAAGTACTCGGGCGAGGTATCCTTTGCGGTATACTCCAGATCATAAATAAAGCCCGAATCGGCAAAATATTTTTGCAGCGCCTCCGCCTTTTGCCAGTCATAGGTGCAGCCCTGTGTTATTTCAAGAGCAAGGTTTTTTACCTCATCGCTTATTTTTTTATTGTTATCGGCATATAGGCTCCTGTAATACTCCGCATCCTTAAGCTCCTGCAAAAACAGGAATGATGTCCAATAAAATTCGTCATCATTATTCCTGAGTATGTCCCTGAGCTCCGTAAGCATATCCATTGAGCGCTCCGCACTGAAATTTGCTCCGCCGCCCGCTATCCAGCTTTGCCTTGAAACAAACTCGTTATAATATGTGACCTGGTACATCGTATTTAACGGGTGTTTATTGCTTCTGTTTCTGAAACAGCCCGTAGACGTTACATAAATAGGGTCGCTGTTGTTTCTGAGCAAGATCTCTAAAGTCCTTTCGGGGGCAAGATAATATACTGCGCCGAAGTTATGCGATTGTATATACATATTATTTACGGGATCGTGTATAACGCTTCCGTTTGCTATGTTCTCCAGCCCGTATTTTGCCGAAAAACCGGGCTCATACATATCCGCATGCTTTATTGCCGACTGCAAAGCAGTCATATTGAGCATAAAATGTTCGCTTTTCCACAGCTCCGCAGGATACAGCTGAGGGTCCTTTTCGTAAGGATACCAGCGATCCTCCTCAAAATCGTAATAATCAAAATTCTGACGTTTAAGGTAAGGTATATTACTGCCGTAAACGGTATACATCCTTCGGTTGGAAAAGTCCTCATAGTTATCGGCATTGCCCGAGGTATCGTTAAGCTCGGAATAATTTTCGCCCAACTCAAGGCTTGTATTTATATTCATAAATAGGCGCTGAAAGCTGCTGAAATACTTTGCCTCATTCTTTTTGGGCACAGCCGAGGCAATAAGCATTATTACAAACATAAAACATACGGACGAGAGTATATAGCTCCTTAAGCCTACTATCCTTGCTCCGCCACCTCTTGCCTCATAGATGTGCTGTATACATATTGCCATATTAAGCATAGCTATCAGCACAAGATAAAAATTGTTGATCTCCGCAACTACTTTAACATACACAATACAAGGTATAAGGCTTAAAAGCACAAGGTATCCCATACGGTACAGCACTCTTGTAAAATAATATATCGTCATCCCAAAAAAAACAGGGAAAAACACCAAAAGCGTCAACAAAAAGCCTATACGAAAGCCTGCCGAAACGGACGCCGTAAAGAACCACTCCATAAAAGCCTGTCTGGAGCTGCCGGATATCATCCTTAAAAACAGCATTACATCCGCAACAACAAAAAGCGTAATATAAAGCTTGCCTCTGCTGCCCAAGCCTACGCAATAATCGCAGAATTTAAAAACGGACAGGCACAAAACCGTTATAAGCACGCTCCATGCCGAAAATACCGATATACCGTATACGGCAAATATTGCAGACGATAAAACCGAGGCAAGTGCGGCAGGCAAAACAAGCGAAAGATTTTTGTTGAAAAAAGCGGTAATTTTATCCTTCAAGCCTGTCACCGCCTTTACTTACAACAGAATAAACCAAGGTATTCATATTGTTTTTGCCGCCCAAAAGAGCCTGTGTGCCGCCTATGGAGTCATCCCCAATAAACGGCGTGCAAAATACCGATACGCTGCCCTTCTGCTCCGCCATTTTATAGTACGGGAAGCGTTCGGTACCGTCCGTATCCGCAAAAGCAAAGCCTGCCATCGCTATCCTGAGAGAAACCATATCTCCCTCGGAGGCAACGTTATATAATTCCCAATCCGTTTCTCCCCTGTAAAAATAACTTACGGTATAGCCGCTTAAAACAAGGGCACGGGTAATACCCAGTGACATCTCTATACTGCGCTGTGCAGCCAGCGGCGCAAGCTCATCTTTGTCAGCCGTTTTGCCGAAAACAGCCCTCAGCTCCTCCTCCGTAACGCTGTCCTTTAAAAAACTGCTGTCAAGCACAACGGATACGGTAAGCCCCGGAACCTCGTCGTCCAGCCTTACAAGCAGCTTACTGCGTTTTGCCGACAGCTTCCAGTTAATGCGCTTAAGAGGATCTCCGGGTACATACTCACGGCTGTCATATCCGGGAAAGCCTCCCCGCACAAATCCCGTGGACTCCGTTGTATCCTCGCTGTCGTCCGCATCGGCAGACGCTTCGTTTATTTTGCTTATAACGGCACTGTTTACGGGTATATCGGGCACATCGGGTATTACACATACGCTTCCCCTAAGTGTGCCGAGATCGACATTTTTAAGCTTAAAGGAAAATAAGCCCAAATAATCCGTAACTCTTACGGAGCTTACGCCTATTTCGCTTTTGCCGCATATTTTTGCATGCCAGCTTATTTCAAAATTTTCCTTGAAAAACGGTATCACGGAAACATATATATTTTTTTCTCCACATTGCATATAAGGGTTATCCGTCATTTTAAAAACAACAGGCGGCGAGGGAACAAAAAAACCGTTTGTTATGCTTATCTTCATACGAACAGTATCGCCCTTATTTATTATGCCGGTTTCCGCACTGCCCTCTACACGCATGCTTTTAACAAAAAACAGAGTTATTGCAGGCGAGAGCACGGGTGCAAGCAGCATTACAAGTATAAGGAACCAGCCGACCCTGCCGCTTAAAAACAAAGCAAAAACAACCGCAAGCCCCAATGACGCCGCATACCCCGTAAAACCTCTTATTACAGCTTTAATATCCATAAGCATACATCCTTAATTTATGGGTACCCTGACGGCCTCCAGTATTTTTGCAACGGCGTTGGCATTGCTGCCCACCGATGTTTTGCCCTTTGGCGTAAGTATTATCCTATGGGCAAGCACATAGGGCGCCACAAGCTTTATATCATCGGGTATAACATAATCCCTGCCCGATATCATGGCATAAGCTCTGGCGGTTTTGTGCATGGCTATGCTTGCACGGGGGCTTGCGCCAAGCCTGATAAAATCCGCATTTCTGGTAGCCTCGGTAATATCGACTATATACTCCTCAAGAGAGGGGCTGCATTTTATGTTTTTTACATCGTCTGCAAGCCTCATAATATCCTCACAGGATATTACCTCCGTCAGGCTCTTTGGATCAATGCTGTCCTCACGGCGCAAAATTGCAAGCTCGTTTTCCCTGCCGGGATAACCCATGCTTATCTTCATAATAAATCTGTCCATCTGCGCCTCAGGCAGATGATATGTACCGTATGTTTCTATAGGGTTTTGTGTGGCAAGCACCATAAAAGGCTTTGGCAGCGCATATGTAACGCCGTCAATGCTTATCTGCCCCTCCTCCATTACCTCCAGCAGGGCTGACTGCGACTTGGGCGACGCCCTGTTTATTTCATCCGCAAGCAGAAAGTTGCAAAATGCCGCACCCTTTCTGAATTCCGTTTCATGCGTAACCGTATTTATCATGGAAAAGCCCGTAATATCCGTGGGCATAACATCGGGCGTAAGCTGGAGCCTGCCGAAAACTCCGCCGCACGAACGGGCAAGTGCGGATACCATTTTGGTTTTCCCCACCCCCGGGACATCCTCAATAAGCACATGTCCTCCCGAAAGCATAGCCGCAACCACAAGCTCGATAGCACGCCTTTTACCTATTATCACCTTTTCAACGCTGTTTATAAGGGCAGATATTTCGTCCCTTGGACAAGCAGGTCTGGATACATCCATACTATACACATCCTTTCTTTAATAACGATTATACAATATTTAATATATTTTATCAATTGCAGTTTTTTATCTTAATAAAAAAGTAATTTATTGCCCCGTAAAGCCAAAAGCACAGCAAAGCCGCAGCATTTTTGCCATGCTGCGGCTATTGATAAGCAAGACATAAAAAAATGCTGCAAGCACCGATAATAACGGCATTTGCAACATCTCTTTTTATCAATCAAGAATATAAACTTTTACGGGAGTATGACCGTAACCCGAATGAAGCGCCGAATAATGCGTATTGTAGCAAAGGTCTATCCTGTTGCCCTTTATTGCGCTGCCCGTATCGGCTGCAATACAATATCCGTAGCCCTCAACATAGAGCTTTGTGCCTAGAGGTATTACTCTTTTATCAACAGCAGCCACACCGTAGCATGCCTTAATACCGCTGGCTGTTATACCGTTTGAATTGCTGCCGCAGCATGCCGAACAAGGGCAGTATGCGGTTGCGCTCATTGTTATAACACTGCTGTAGCTGAAGCCCTTATCCGATACGGCATCAATTACATCGGTTTCAGCCTTTATCTCGGGCTCTGGCTCGGGCTTTTTGGTACCGTTTTCCACTATCTTTTCAACAGGCAGCTTAACAACATTGCTGTCTATGGAATAGGTTTCGGTAAGCTCGCCGCCCACATAGACCGACTTCATTGTGATGACCTTTTCGCCGTCGGAGCCCTCCTGAGCTATATGAGTTTCTCCTATATAGTATTCGTCACTGTCCACTGTTCTTGTTTCATATGGTATAGTTTCTGTTTTGGTAAAGGTTTTTGCAGTTACCGAAACAAGGTCGACCGTCATACCCGGTTCAAGCTTTGTTGAAGAGCTTACGCCCTCTGTTGTACGGTAATCCGTATCCTCGTCGTCATTGCGGAGCTGTACTATAAGCTTGCCTATGGTATCCTCATTGGTTTCTACGCTTTTATACTCGCCCCCGTCAACGGAAACAAGCACTTCAAAAGGTGTATCTATTACTATACGCATACTGCTTGTTATCTCTGCATCCATATCAACATTGATAATATCCTCTTCGGATACCGTAATGTTTTCACCTGCAAGAAACTCGCCTACGGTTTTATCCGTTGTTTCATAATACGTACTCTGACCGTCGATTATTACCCTTAAACCCTTAACGCCTGTTTCGGCAGCCTTTGCTGTACTTCCGCTGCACAGTGCCATGAAGGTAAAAGCGATAATTGCTACGACCAATGCACGTAAATGCTGTGATGTGTTACATAAATACTTTGACATAAATATTTCCTCCTTTGGACCTGCGCAACATTTTTGAAACATTTTTAACAATTTCTTAATTTGCGTGTGTAAACTTTTTTTAATATTTTTTACACAAAGTCCTCTACAGTTGTATTTAATCAACCATATTTTTTTTGTTTTTTCGCAAAAAAGCAAAAATTTAAGAATGTGCTCTTTTGGGAGCACACTCTCGTAACTTCCTTGCAATATATACTTTAACACATTCGTAACATTTATGCAACAACTTTTTTTCTGTCGAAAAGTGATTCTGCAGTTTTTCGGGTTGTTTCGATAACCAAATCGGCACCGATTTGTTTGATTTCACCAATTTTGGCAATAACATATTCCAAATTTTGTGAATTATTACATGTACCCCTTACAGGCTCCGGAGATAAATATGGAGAATCTGTTTCCAGCAAAATTTTATCAAGCGGTATATTTTTTACTACCTCCACCAATTTTTTTGCATTTTTAAAGGTAACTACACCGCCTACGCCTATATAAAACCCCATGTCTATATAAGCCTCTGCCATCTCAACGCCTCCCGAGTACGCATGTATTACACCGCTGCGCACCCCCGAGTCCTTTATTATGTCAAAGGTGTCCCGTGCTGCCTCTCTGGAATGTATTATAACGGGCAGAGCAACCTCCGATGCAAGCTCCAGCTGACGTCTGAACCAGTAAAGCTGCTCATCCTTATATTCGGCATCGTAATGATAATCCAGCCCTATTTCGCCTATGGCAAGCACCTTGCTGTGTGCGGAAAGCTGCCTCAATATATCGATATCGTTCTCCGTCATATGCTCGGTATCGTGAGGATGGATCCCCACAGCGGCATATATATAAGGATATTTCTCCGCAAGCGCAATACTTGCCCTTGACGACGGAATATCGGCGCCGACATTTATCACTCTGCCTATCCCCTTGTCGGGCAGGGAGGACAAAAGCTCCTCCCTGACACCGTCAAAACGCTCGTCATCGTAATGTGCGTGGGTTTCGTATATCATCAGCCCACCTCACTGCCGCTCTTTATATCGCCGTCTGTGGTTATGACCTTTAGGTTTCCCTCATCATCGGAGGCGGCAAGTATCATACCTTCGCTGACTATACCCCTCATCTTGCGTGGAGGCAGGTTTGTTACCACAACAACATTTTTGCCCACCATATCCTCGGGGCTGTACCATTTTGCTATGCCTGAAAGTATGGTGCGCACCTCACTGCCTATCTGTATGCGTGACTGCAGCAGCTTATCCGCACCTTCGACCTTTTTGCACTCGAGCACCTTGCCTGTTTTAAGCTCTATCTTTGCAAAATCGTCTATTGTAATAGGCTCCGTTTTAGGGGCTGCCGCAGCCTCCTCCGACATAGCCTCCTTCATCTGCTGCTCTGCCACCTTGTCGGCATAAGCTTTTACATCCTTCATATCAAGGCGTGCAAAAAGCATTTCGGGCTTTTCGACAACCTTGGTGCCCGATTTATAAAGACCGAATTTTTCAAGCTCGTCATAGCTCCTGAGCTGTGTATTGAACTGCACAGCTATCTTTGCCGCTGTTTCCGGCATAAAAGGTTCAAGCAGGCTGGCGCCTATTATAATAGCCTCGGCAAGATTATACAGCACAGTCGAGAGCCTGTCGGCTTTTTCGGGATCCTTGGCAAGCACCCATGGCTCCGTTTCGTCAACATATTTATTGCATCTTTTAAATAATGAAAGGATCTCGGTTATGGTATCTGCAACACGCAGCTTATCCATCCTCTCTTCCGCCTTGGCACGCAGCGATGTGCAAACTGCCTTAAGCTCCTCATCAACGGGTTCGTTTGCGCCCTTGTCGGCAACAATGCCGCCGAAATACTTGTTTGACATTGATACGGTACGGTTTACAAGGTTGCCGAGTACATTGGCAAGATCCGAATTGTATCTGTCCGCTATAAGCTCCCACGAGATTATTCCGTCGCTTTCAAAAGGCATCTCGTGCAGCACAAAATAACGCACCGCATCTATGCCGAATACCTCCGCAAGATCATCGGCATAGATCACGTTGCCCCTTGACTTGCTCATCTTTACTATATTTGCGCCGTCGCTCCTAAGCAGCCAGGGATGACCGAACACCTGCTTTGGCAGAGGCACATCTAGCGCCATAAGTATTATAGGCCAATATATTGTATGGAAACGAATAATATCCTTACCTATTAAATGCAGGTCTGCGGGCCAGTTGTTTTTAAAACGCTCCGTATGATCGCCGTCACAGTCGTAGCCGATGCCTGTAATGTAGTTTGTAAGAGCGTCAAGCCATACATAAATTACGTGCTTATCGTCAAAGGTGACCGGTATGCCCCACTTGAATGAGGTACGGGACACACACAGATCCTGAAGACCGGGCAGCAAAAAGTTGTTCATCATCTCGTTTTTGCGTGAAACGGGCTGTATAAACTCCGGATGAGTATTGATATATTCTATAAGTCTGTCGGCATACTTGCTCAGCTTAAGGAAGTATGCCTCCTCCTTTGCGGGATGCACCTCCCTGCCGCAGTCCGGACACTTGCCGTCCACAAGCTGGGATTCCGTCCAGAACGACTCGCAGGGCGTACAATACATACCCTCGTAGTGTCCCTTATATATATCGCCCTTGTCATAGAGCTTTTTGAATATCTTTTGCACCTGCTGCTCGTGATCCTTATCCGTGGTGCGTATAAATTTGTCATACGAGGTATTCATAAGATCCCATATACGTTTTATCTCGCCTGCCACGTTATCAACATACTGCTTTGGTGATATGCCCTCCGCTTTTGCTTTTTCCTCTATCTTTTGACCGTGCTCATCGGTGCCTGTCTGAAAAAATACGTCGTAGCCCTCCATACGCTTGAAGCGTGCTATGCTGTCTGCCAGCACTATCTCGTATGAATTGCCTATATGCGGCTTGCCCGATGTATAGGCGATAGCTGTTGTAATGTAATACTTGCCTTTGCTCATTTTTTACCTCCTTAAAATAAAAAAGCTCCCGTCCGCATAAGGACGGGAGCGATGCTCCGTGATACCACCTTAATTTGCCCGCACCTCACGGTACGAACCTCCAAGGGTACATAAATACCCCGACGCTTTAACGGGCGCACCCGACCCGGCCTGTGCGCCGATGCGCAGTCGGTGAGTGACTCCAAGGCCATCTTCGGCGGATCAATCTGCGCCGCCTCCCAGCAACGGCGGCTCTCTGTTGCATATGCTTCCGCTTACTCTCCTTTTCACAGTCTTTAAAATATTTATGAAAATTATCATATCACACAGACAGGCTTTTGTCAAGGCGACAAAGCAATAATTTAACGGCTGATGTTACCTTGCTTTTTTTCGTGTTACCTATCTATTGTATCTCAACAACGGTAAATTTAAAGGCGTAAACAACTTGTATACATATCGGTTTACATAATCCGTAAGCTTATCCGCATGCACCGTGCAGAATAAAATATACAAAGCATATAATAAAAAAGGACAGCACCTTGGTTTGAACTGCCCTTTTATTTTACTTTATTTTATATATTCCTCCAAAGCAGCTATAAGAGTACTCATCTCGGCTCCGGTACCTATGGTTATACGCAGATAATCGGAGATGCGGGGTTTATTGAAATACCTTACATAGATATTTTTGCTTTTAAGGTATTCAAATATATCCTTAGCCGAATAAGCGGGATGGGTCGAAAAAATAAAATTTGCCGCACTGGGCAAAGTTTTAAAGCCCAGCCTGTCAAGCTCGGATACGGTATAGGCTCTGTTTGCCTTTATCTCAGAGGTACATTTTTTAAAATATGCCTTATCGGCGGCGGCAGCCGCTGCCGCAGCCTGCGAAACCGTATTTAAGGTGTAGCTGTTAAAGCTGTTTTTTACTGCCTCAAGCGCTGCATTAAGCTCACTGCACATCATGGCATAGCCTACCCTTATGCCTGCAAGGTTACGGCTTTTTGAATAGGTGTGTACAACCACAAGGTTGTTGTATTTATGTATGAGCGGAACAACGCTTTCCCCTCCGAAGTCAACATAAGCTTCGTCTATAATAACAACACTGTCCTTGTTGTATCTTACGATATACTCGACATCCTCGGACGAGAGCAGTATTCCGGTAGGAGCATTGGGGTTTGCTATGACCACACCTCCGTTTGACCTGCAATAATCTGTTTTGGATATTGTAAAATCCTCTTTCAGCGGCACCTGCTCATACGGAATGCCGTAAAGCGAACACCATACGGGATAAAACGAATACGTTATATCCGGGAACAATACTGCCTTATCGGAGTTAAAAAAGGTCATAAAGCACAGCGCAAGCACCTCGTCTGATCCGTTGCCCAAAAAAATTTCATCTTCCGCAACATCATAATTTTGCATAATTGCGTTTTTAAGCTCGGTGCAGACAAAGCTGGGGTACTTTCTTAAATTATCGGTATCAATATTCATTATAGCCTTTACGACCTCCGGTGACGGAGGAAAGGGGCTCTCGTTTGTATTAAGCTTTATTACATCTCCCTGCGGCTGCTCACCCGGCACATACGGTTCCACAATGCGTATATTATCTCTAAGACTCATTTAAAGTCACTCCTCGGTTTTGTTGTCATTATTTCTTTTTGCGTTTTCCTTAAAGAGCTTTTCAAACTCCTCATAAGGCATGGGCTTGCCAAAGAGGTAACCCTGTATAAGGTCGCAGCCTGCATCCTGCAAAAATTTGAGCTGCTCCTCATTTTCAACGCCCTCGGCTACCGTGCTTATGTTAAGACGGTTTGCCATATCTATTACGCTTTTTATTATCTGTTTTGCCTTGTTATTGTTTTCCGTTTCCAAAAAGAACATTCTGTCAAGCTTAAGTATATCTATATCTATATCCTTAAGTATATTAAGCGAGGATTCCCCCGAGCCGAAATCATCCATTGACACTTTAAAGCCAAGGCTGTGTATATGCTTTACTGCCTCGTCAAGCACGTCACTTGAGCTTAAGGCAATATTTTCGGTTATCTCCAGCTCAACATAGCGTGCAGGCAGGTTGTACTTGTCAAGAAAATGCCTGAGTGTTTCAATGTAATCACTGTGGTACAGATGCAGCCTGGACTGGTTTACCGAGATAGGCACCGGCTCATAGCCCTCCGCAAGCCACTTGCTCTGCATGCGGCACACCGTATCGTACACATACATATCAATATCGGTTATAACACCGTTTCTCTCAAAAACATCCACAAACTTGTTTGGGGTAAGAAAGCCCTTTGTTTTGTGCTGCCATCTTATAAGCGCCTCACCGCCTGCAAGCTCGTGTGTTTTGGCATTGTACTTTGGCTGTATATATACTTTGAAGTCCTTATTTTTAAGAGCCTCGTCAACATCGTTTTCCAGCTCCGCATCAAAGTGCATACGCTGCTGCAGCTCCTCATCGTAAAAGGCATAAGCGCTGTAATGCTTATCCTTAAGAGAAAGTATGGACATTTTTGCCCTGTCTATATACTCCTCCATCTGACCCTCCTGCGGGTCGTCAAGCTTGTATACACCTATATGTACCACTATGTTGAAGTTGGTATTTTCCTCGTCAAACTTACAAAAGTTTACTCTGTTGATAAAATGCCCTATCCTCTTTTCCATCTTTTCTGCGGATTCCCAGTGCAAAAGGCATATAAAGTCATCGCCTGCGGAACGGCCTGCCATCTCGTCTACGCTTATATCCTCCCTTATAAGGTCACCCATATGCTTTAAAATGTTTGAGCCTGTATCATAGCCGAAAAGCTCGTTTATCATACGGAAATTATCTATATCCACAAGCACTACCGCATATTTCTTTAAAGGGTTCTGCAAAAATTCGGGCGCTTTAAGCACAAAGCCGTTTTTGCTGTAAAGCCCCGTAAGGCTGTCAAAATACATATATTTATAAACTTCCTCACGGTTTGACGTTTTAACGTGGTTGAGATATTTTACAAAGGCAACCGCACCCACAAGCGCCACTATAAGCACAAGCAGGCTTACATACAATGCGGAAACGGCATTTTTAACAATATAGTTATACGGTATAGCCAGCATAAGGTACCAATCGTTAAGGCCTATAGGATAATACGATACCCAGTATTTTGCACCCTCCGCATTGGCAGCCAGGAGAGCGCCGCCGTCCTTATGTGCCGATATTGAGGCTTTGATCTGCCCGAGCATCTCTTCGGTCATATTTATATCCGCAAAAGGAGCATAGTTATCCGCATCGGTATAGCTGCCGTCTATGACCCTCTCCACATCACTGTTTATGATAAAGGAGAAGGCGTTTCCGTCAAGATAATCCTCCTTTACCACCTCTTCCAGATCCGGGGCATGGCATATGCCCATATTGGCGCCTATTATTTTATCATCCTTTTTTATGGGCACGGCATATATATTTACGGGCATCCTTGTAACAACGTCTATCCTTGTTTTGGTTATAAAGGTTTCGCCCTCCATTGCACGCCTGAAATAATCCATATCGGACAGATCAAGGCGGTTTACGGTGCCGTTGTCACGCACGGTAAGGCCGCTGCCGTCATTTTGGGTATAAGATACACGCAGCATTCCCTCTCCGCTCATCCTGAGTTCGTCACGCAACATATTTACGGCATCCGTATCATCTTTAATTTCGACACTGCTTATATATGCCGCAAAGGACTCCAGATAGTGGATATTTGAGGAAAGCTTTTTTGCCGTATTGCTTGCGCTGAGCTCGTTGATTTCGCCAACATATGCTTTGGACTCATTAAGAAAGGTGTTGTAGGTGTAAACAACAAAGCAAACACCTATAACAAGCATAAGCGCAATGACCGTTATTGCATTCATAAGCGGTCTTACTTCAAACTTTTTCTTATTCAAGCCGTCCATCTCGATTCATTGTTAATTAAAAAATAAAACACTGTATTATTAA
Organism: uncultured Clostridia bacterium; assembly: GCA_947591605.1. Taxonomy (GTDB): domain Bacteria; phylum Bacillota; class Clostridia; order Lachnospirales; family CAG-274; genus CALWRD01. Next base: position 56,531 of record CANQDF010000004.1, read on the forward strand.
ATATAATAATATCAGCGTGTCGAAAAAGTCGACACGCTTGCAGGAAATGCTTGCATTTCCTGCATTTTTTCACAGAGTATAAAGAGATTCGTGCCTCGCTATCGCTCGACACTCCCTCTTTTCCTCGGCGGAAGTGAATTCCGCCTGCGGATTTTAGCCTGCGGCGCTTAAGTTACCTTAAAGTGTTTGCAAGTCTAGGTTCTAAAAAATTCATTTTTTTGATTTATTTTTAGGTTTTTTGAAAGTCTGGTATTATTAAATATAATAATATCAATATCTGTTCACTATGTAACATTATACAATATTAGTTAAATATCTGCAATTATTTTTTAAAAAAAATATATATTTATTTGATAGCATCAGGTTGTGGGCAATATATAAGTTAAAGCAAAAAGGCATATCCCGTCCGCAAGCCGCACGGGATACGCCTATATTTTGTTATATTTCCTTTTTGAGCCTTTTGACCAGTATGCGCTCATCCTCGGTAAGCGATGCCTTTTCCAACAGCTCGGGGCGCTTTTTCAGCGTCCTTTCAATAGCCTTTTCCCTGCGCCATTTATCCACAAGGCCGTGGTTGCCGCCAAGGAGCACATCGGGCACCCTTCTGCCCATAAACTCCGGGGGTCTGGTATATTGAGGATACTCCAGCAGGCTGTCCGAAAAGCTCTCTTCAATATGGCTCTCCTCCTTGTTGAGCACACCCGGGATAAGCCTTGAAACGGCGTCTATCACCGTCATTGCGGCAAGCTCTCCGCCTGTTAGCACATAATCACCCACGGATATTTCGTCTGTAACTATCTCCTCGATAACTCTTTCGTCAATGCCCTCATAATGTCCGCAAAGCAAAACAAGCTCATCCTCCGAGGCTAGCTCCTCGGCAATGCTCTGTTTAAAGGGTCTGCCCTGCGGAGTCATATACACTACCCGACAGCCGTCCGATATTTTGTCCTTTAAGCTGAGATATGCGTTGTATACGGGCGGCGCCTGCATCACCATGCCCGCACCGCCTCCGTAGGGATAATCGTCAACGCTGTTATGCTTGTTGCCCGCAAAATCCCTTATATTTACCGCCGTAAGCTCTATAATGCCCTCTTTGAGCGCCCTGCCTATAACGCTGTGCGCAAGGCCCTCCGTCACCATCTCCGGGAAAAGCGTAAGCACATAAAACCTCATTATTCCAGTCCCTCCGGTACCTTTACCGTCATTTTGCCGCCCTGTATATCCACATCAAGTATGCAGGACTTTATCGCAGGCAGCAGGAGATCCTTTTTGCCCTCTCTGCTTACAGCGTACACATCGTTTGCGCCCGTAAAGAGTATATCTAACAGAGTGCCGATGTGTCCGCCTGCCTCATCAAAAACCTCAAGCCCGTAAAGATCCCTTATATAATACTCGTCATCTCCGCAGGGCAAAACCTCATCGGCAGGTATTTTTATCTCGCAGCCCTTATATTTTTCCACATCGTTTATATTGTCAAAGCCCTTGAACTTTAAAAGCACAAACTGCTTGTGGTACCTTACGGACTGTATCTCCATCTCCTCCATGGCTCCCCGCCGTTGGATAAACACCTTTTTGAGCAGCTCAAAGCGTGTAATATCGTCCGTTTGCGGTATAACACGCACCTCGCCCTTTATGCCCTGTGTGTTTACTATCTCGCCTACGGTAAAAAAATCCTCCATACAGTCACCTTATTCTTCTTCCGAGTCCATAGCAGCAGATTCCGAGTCTATAACAACAGACAAAATAAGCTTTGCATCCTCTTCGGATAAGTTTCGCTCTGTAAGGAAGCTGTTTACCGTATTTTCAAATTCAGACTCCCGGGTCTTCATACACACAATATAGGACATCATCAAGCCAAGGCCTATATTGTTGTTTACATCATCCGTTTCACCCTCAAGCAGGATCAGGTTATCCGCCATATTGGTTGCCAAATCACCTATATCAACATGGAATTCCTCCAAGGTTTTTTCAAAATCTTTAAGGCTTTCCGGACAGTCGATTTTAGCAATATCCGAGTTTACTCTGCCTATAAATTCATCTACAACAGCTTTTTTCTCCTCATTGGTTGCTGTGTCGTACTTGTCACTGTAAGTCGAGCTTTCCGCCTCATACGACCTAAGCACATCATTAAGAGCGGCAAAAAAGGCTTTTTCCTCTTCGGTAAGGTTACCGACAGGCTTTGTGCTGTCAGGCTTGTACTCCGGTTTTTTATCTGTGAGCAAAGTACCCGACATGCTTTCTATTTCAGCCTTTCTTGCATCAAGCTCGGTATAATTGTTATTGTCGATTACCGTAGTGGTTTTTGTGGCTGCGTCCCACTGCAGCTCATAACCGACAGATTCAAGTATCTCCCTTAAGGGCAGCATTGTTCTGCCGTTTACTATCTGCACGGTGTTTTCAAGCCTGCTTGCCTTTGGAACAAATGTAAGGTCAACAACAAACAGCTTGCTTGTGACCGTAGTAAGCATGATGCTGTAGTAGTCGTTTGTAATACTCACTATTTTGGTATCGGCGTCCCATTCCACCTTAAAGCCGAGCTTTTCAAACACGTCCCTTATGGGCACATAGGTCCTGCTGTCGATAATAACAGGCTGCTGATCCGTGTAGGTCATCTGCTCACCGTTGTAGACAATGCCGTCCGCAAGCACGGACATAGGGCTTGTTAAAAGCATTATTCCCGCTAAAGTTAATGCAATAAATTTTTTCATTATTTTACCTCCCTTTATGGCTGTATAAAGATATTATGTACTGTTATTTTCTGTACAGAAATATATCAGTACCCGAATATATTTTAAGTTTATCATAAACAGCCCGATAACGCAAGAAAATGTATAAAAAAACGGCAGATGTAAAATCATGCCGTTTTTATTTTAACTGCCCACAGCTTAAGAAGCGGGGCTTAATCGGGCGATATATTATTATATGTATCGTCATTAATATTTCTTTCCACAAAGAAATCCTCGAAAGTATTGTTCAATTCATAAGAGCTTATAGCTATTCCGTTTAAAATAAATCTGCTCGCATATTCAAGCAAAATATCCGCCCTGTTTTTTGGCTCATCATCGCAAAGCTCTATGATATGAGCAAAGTCTACCGCAAGCTCCTTTACCTCCTCCATGTTGGTTCTGAATACAGTATCGCAGGCTTTAAGACTATCGGGGCACGCAACCCTTTCAAGCTTACTTACAGCCTCTGCCGTCTGCTTGTTATACTCCTCCCTGATCTCATCGGGGGACATGACAGAAAAATCAATAATAAAGTATGTATCCTCACCCAGTAAAGAGGTGAGATTTTTAAAATACGCAATTTCCTCATCGGTAAGCTCCCCCTCGGGCTTTGAAGGATCAAAGCTGTAATCTTTATCATAGTTGCCCAATGCTATATTGTTAAACCTTTTGACCTTTTCATCAAGCAGCTTGTAATCATTTTTGTCGTTTATGACTGTCGTCTTTGAAGCGGGATCCCATACAAGCTCATAGCCCATAGGCTCCAGTATCTCACGCAGCGGCAGCATTGTCCTGCCGTTTACTATACGCACAGGGCTTTCCAGCTTTTTGCCTCTGTCATGGTAATCCATATCCACCACAAACAGCTTGCTTGTGTCGGCTGTTATATGCGCATAATAATAATCGTTTTCCAGGGTCACTAATTTGTTTGCACTATCCCAGCCCACCTCAAAGCCGAGCTTTTCAAACACGTCCCTTATGGGCACATAGGTCCTGCTGTCGATAATAACAGGCTGCTGATCCGTGTAGGTCATCTGCTCACCGTTGTAGACAATGCCGTCCGCAAGCACGGACATAGGGCTTGTTAAAAGCATTATTCCCGCTAAAGTTAATGCAATAAATTTTTTCATTATTTTACCTCCCTTTATGGCTGTATAAAGATATTATGTACTGTTATTTTCTGTACAGAAATATATCAGTACCCGAATATATTTTAAGTTTATCATAAACAGCCCGATAACGCAAGAAAATGTATAAAAAAACGGCAGATGTAAAAAAATCGACCCCCTGCAGTCAGATTTTGGTCTGACTTTTAGGGAGTCGGTATGCTTTATCCTCAAAGCTTTTTATGGTCGGTCAAAATATTATTTACGGCTCGTATATGTATTCCACCTTATCAAAATCCTCGCCGTATACACCTATATCGACCACATCGGTAGAATCCTTGCCGTTCAGATTTTCGGCATAAATATCAATATAACCGGATTCGGAACCTACTATCTTACCGTTTTTATAATAAAGAAGCTTGAATCTTGCAAAATCGGTCACGGTATCCGCTGTCTGCTTAAGAGTAACATACAAATGATCATCGTTTCTGTTATACTGCACCATTTCTACCGCCTTACGGTCGATAGCGGAATATTCGTCCGATTCTGTCTGTACATGTGCCTGTATGCTTGCATTGGAAATATCACTGTTAAAGCTATACTCAAAATAATTGTATTGACCTACCGTCAGTACTATATCGTCAGAGCTTTTACCGATAACGCTTCCGTCGGGAGCATATGCTATAAGAGTCGCCTCTGCGCTGACGTTCTTTTTTGCAAGCACCTTATGTATTAAATATACAGTGCCTATCGAATTTACATAACTTGCGGTATCAACGACATCATAATACTCGTTTTTTTCGTATGTGTTTTCTGTTGTGGTGACTTCGGTAGTAGTTTCCGTTACTTTTGCCTCTGTAGTTTGCTCCGTAGTATTCTGTACGCTTTTACCCCTGAAGTATACCGAATAATCGGTTTCCGACGGTACAATTGTATATCTCCTTGTTTCTCCCTGAAAGGTTACATCATAGGATATTTTTCCGTTTTTATATGTGAACTCCTTTGTATCATCAGACGAACTGAACAGAGAAACTCTGCCCTTATCGTTTACGGATTCCCATTTAAAGCTGTTTCTTGCACCGTCCGGCGGCTCATATGTCCCTGCCCAGTACAAATATGCGCTTTTTTCACCGTCTTCATTCATTATCCAATATATTTCGATAAAGTCATCGGATATACATGCCGCCTGATACGCAGTTTTTTCTTCGCCGTCCTTTTCGACCCAACTGCCCGTCAGATCCGGTGTGCCGTCCTCATTTGTTTTGACCGAAGACGAACAGCCGCAAAACAACACCCCTATAAACATTAATGATAATAAACATAAAATTATTTTCTTCATTTAAACACCTTCTCTTTACATATTTTTACCATGCTATAGTAACAAACGGAAAGATGTTTCGTCCTATAACATAAAATACAACAACAGACAAAACTACCGCAAGAAAGCAATGGTTTCTTGGGATTAGCCTGATTTTTTTGCCCATACAGCCAAGTATAAGCTCACCATAAAGCATAAGCAAAAAAACCGCTATCCCCGGCGGCACAATGTTATATTCAAGCGCCTTTAAAAAATGACCGTCCAGCATAGCCAAAATACAGCGTGTATTACCGCAGGCAGGGCACAGATACCCTGTAAGGCTGTAAAACCTGCAATCGGGAAAATATACCGCTATGTCCGCAGCTGTAAATGAAATAAAAACAACCACCGCTATGGCTGCCGCAGTCAACACAGCAGTAAAAGCCTTAATCTTTATGTTTTTATCTGTCATATCAGCTTAATGCAAACCATACATTGTCATCAAAAACTATATAGCCCTGCTCTCCGGGCTTTGCCTCCAGCAAAACAAAGCCTTCGGCAGTAGAACCCTCGTACAGCTTGCCTTTTAACAGATCCAGATCAAGCGATATATTAAACTGATCCTCCTTTACATACTGGGAGTCCGCATAATCAAACTGTGTATAATTTACCTCGGTAGGTTCATCGCCGCTTTGATGGCTTTTAACATTGGTCACTTTAAACATGGCAATAACATATTCTCTCCCGTTGTCCGCCTCCGGAGTAAATTGATTGGCATTAAGAAGCAGCTGATACGCATCATCTCCCCTAACCATATCCGTCATTTGCAGTTCAAGATCCGCACTGCCGTACATAAAGCTGTTGTATTTGTATGTAACTACATCGTTCATCTTTGCAGGGTTTGTCCTTGAACCTATTACCGCTTCATCCTTAGATGCAGCCATTTTACTGTTTGTACCCGTATTGCTTGCGCTTGCCTCGGCACGGGTACCCGACTTGATATTGCTTTGATTTGCATCATCCATAGCAATAAGCGAAAGTCCTGTCAGCAGCATGATAGCACACGCTACAAGGCTCAAAATGCTGAGCACGATGCCTGCGATGCCCATACCGCTGCCTCTGTGCTTCTTGTTTACACTCACCAAGCCAAGTATAAGGCTTATAAGTCCGCATGGTATAGTAACATACCAAAAGCAGCAGCCCGTACAAAAGGCGATAATGCCAAGCACCAGAGAGGCAACCGAAATACCTACGCCCTTTTTTGGTGTTTCCGTAATAGTAACTCTTTCCGTGACAGTGTTTCCGTCACTGGATACCTCTTTGACAGTTTCCTGTACTACCTTGTTTTCTTCATCCATTTTACTTTTTCCTTTTTTTATTGATAAATGAGTCCTTACTCAAATTATCCTATATTTCAGCGGACAATATCCGCTTTTGCCGACGGTTTAATTTGATCCCAATCCGTTTTTCATAAGGCATTGCCGTGCTTTGCCTACATCATGCTTATGTTATTTTACGGTCGTGTTGTTACCCGTTTTTTTTGCGTCCTCCAAAGCAATATCCATACCCTTTGCAACAAGAAGCATTATCTTTTTATTGTCAAAGGAAAGCTTATGGAATATCTCCCGCATTTCCTCGGTTTTGCTTTTCATAAATATACCCCCACAAATATATCTTATATTGATTTTTATAACATAATTTTACATCTATATTTGATAAATGTCAATATAAAATAAGCAATCCTTGACTTTTAGACAAATCAAGGATATTATTATTTCTATGAGGTGATATTATGAACGGTCGTATTCGTGAGCTGAGAAAAGCCCTTAAACTAAGCCAGAAAAACTTTGCCAAGCAAATAGGCCTTAAGCAAAATTCAATAAGCCATATGGAGGCTCCGGACTCTCCCGTAACAGAACAAAATATCAAGCTTATATGTTCGCAGTTTGATGTAAACGAAGCTTGGCTGAGGGAAGGCAAGGGCGAAATGTTTACCGAAAACAACAAAAGGCAGAAAGAGTTTTTTGCAATATTTGATAAGCTCACCCCCGCACTGCAGGATTATCTTATTAAAACCGCAAAAGACCTGTTGGATGCCCAACATAAAATTATCGGCAAATAACGCCCTTTTTTGCCCGGATGCTCCCGTGTGCTTTTATTGCGGCGTATCGATATTTGTATAAATTTTAAGCCTAGTACAAATATGCTGCAGCCGCTGCCGCCTAAACGGCGTAGAAAATATAAAAGCACCTTTCTACAATGATGATTATATCCTTGCAGAGGGTGCTTTTGTTATGCTGTCAGCATAAAATATCAAAATAAAACATAAAATTTTTTTGGCGTTACAGGTAAAAGTATACGGCACACACTACGAGCCACAGCACAATACCGATCAAGCATTTTGTGATGGAGTGCAGGTTTTTAAGCGGAGTACGTTCCTGCCACCGGGGCACATTGCCTATAAGTATAAAGGGCAGTACCATAATAAAAAACGTATCTGTCACCATGCCTATGCTCTGCGGCAAGGTCTTGCCGTGAGTATATTCATTCAAAGCCATAACGCAGCCGATAAAAAAGATAACCTTTTCTATGGTCATAATTACTATACTGTGTTTTTCTGCCTTTTCAATATCGTATTTCTCCTTTGACACACCCATATCCTTTATGACCTCGGCGCAGCTTTTATATCTGCCTACGGGTGAAAACTCGGTACATTTTTTTATCACCTTATCTGCTTTTTTGTCGTCCCTGTGTATATTGAGGTCCGTGCTGCCTGTCAGCAAAAAGTTGTAGAGCACGCCTATAGAATATATATCCGTCCTTTCGTCACTGCGGAAAAAGCCAAACTGCTCGGGAGCGGCATAGCCCTGTGTACCCATTATCTGCGTATCCTTCTTTTTGTTTGCGTCGGCATTGCGGGATATATTAAAATCAATTATTTTGATATTATCGTCATTATCCGTCATTACATTGTTTTCGGTTATATCCCTGTGTACTATGCCCATTTTGTGAAGCATACCCACGGCAGTAAGCACTTCGCAAATATATCTTTTGGCGGTATCCTTGTCCACGGGCCCGTTTTTTCCCACCTTCTCGCACAGGGTTTCACCCGATATGTACTCCTCTATAACAACAAACACGTTTTCCGTTTCCGTTATTTCCTTTACGGCAGGAAAATACCCTTTATCCATACCGTTTGACTTAAGCCTGCGGTATATCTCTCCGGACGCCCTGTCAACTATCTTTTTTACATACACCTTTTTCTCCCCGGTATGCAGCACAAGCTTTACCCTGCCTGCATTATCAAGTGTTTCTATGTCTTTGTAAGATGTCAAAAAATTATCTTCCGTTTTTATCATAAAGCTTACTCTCCCGTATTATGCTTGTAAAAATTAAAATTATGTAGTATTATTATAACATATGATAAATAATAAAGGAAATAATTATGAAAAAATCTACAGACGAAATTATGAACATCCTAAACAAAAACAAAAATATTGAGGATTTTTTGAGCAAAAATACCGACGAATTTATATACGACGGGCTTGACGAATATCTTGCAAAGCTGATAAAAGAGAAAAACCTTGACAAAAGCACCGTTATAAAGGATTCGTGCATTGATACGGTTTATGCCTATCAGATATTTTCAGGGCAAAGGAAAAACCCCTCTCGCAATAAAATATTGCAGATCGCACTTGCTATGGGGCTTGACCTTGACGAAACAAGGCGTCTGCTTAAGATAGGCTGCGTCGGCGACCTGTATGTGCGCATAACCCGTGACAGCATAATAATACACTCCATAAACAGCGGTCTTTCGGTTATGGAGTGTAATGAACTGCTTTATGAGCTTGGCGAGGATCTGCTGCAATGATCACTTGCCTGCAAAAAAATTTACGCCTATGATGCCGCCAAGTCCTCCCGAGCCTATACCGAGCAAAAAACACACCAGTGTTTTGCTGCCTACGGAATAATCGGGTAGGAGCAGCAGCCCCATGACCGACATTACCGCTACATATAAAACGCCGGTAAGCACGCCCCACAAAAGTCCCCTTTGCTTTGCGGATACGGCGCTTTTTATGCCTCCCGCTATCAAAGCGATCACCGGGGTAATGAGCACAACTGCATTATTGTTTTTTTCACTGAGCTGTGTATATGTAAGCAAAAGTGCATAAACAATAAATATTGCAGCCGTTATTGCATATGCAAGTAAAACACCCTTAAGCGGTGCAAGTGCGGCGGATGCCTTATTGTCCTTCACAGCCTTTACCTCCGTTTTTATTTCTGTTATTATTTTACTGTACATAAAGCATAATTATGTATTATATTTAACCGAGCGGTGGGTACTTACCGTTATTGGGCGGGAATACAAGCTACCACCCAATACAAAGGCTTTTCAAGCGAAGTACCGATATTTTTGACCATACGGGCAGGCTGCCCAAATTAGGGTAAAGGAGTGATAAAGTGAAAACCATAGATCTGCATACACATACAACAGCCTCGGACGGCACTCTTACGCCTGCCGAGCTTGTACGACATGCGGCGGAAAAGGGTCTTGCCGCCGCAGCAATAACCGACCACGACACAACGGAGGGCATTGATGAGGCTGTTGCAGCGGCAGGTACGGATATTGAGGTAATACCCGGTATTGAGGTATCCTCAATGTATAACAGGCTGGAGATACACATTGTCGGTCTTTTTATTGACCAACACGATAAAACGCTTTGCAATTGGCTTGACGGCATGCGTATCTGCCGTGAAGGCAGAAACAAAAAAATGCTTGACAAGCTTAATGATATGGGTATAAATATAACATATGAAGAGCTGTGCGATTTTGCATGCGGCAGTATAATAACCAGGGCACATTTTGCCGGCGTTATGCTTAAAAAGGGATATGTGTCATCCGTCAGCGAGGCATTTGACAGATATATAGGCGACAGGTGCTGTGCCTATATTCCCCGTGAGCTGCCCGATTTTACCGTTACGGTCGATATGATAAGGCAGGCAGGCGGTATTGCCGTGCTTGCACACCCTCTTTTATATAAAATAAGCCGCCAAGGGCTTAAAAATATGGTTTCGGAGCTTGCAAAAGCAGGCATAACAGGCATTGAGGCATATTATTCCACCCATTCACCATCCGATACGGAGCATATAAAACGCCTTGCCGAGGAAAATGCGCTTCTGCTCTCGGGCGGAAGTGACTTTCACGGCACCAACAAGAAAAATATAGACCTAGGTACGGGCTGCGGAAACCTTTGTGTACCGTACACATTACTGGAAAAGTTAAAAGGAGCATTACAAAATGGCTAAGGAAGCAATAAAACTGATCTCACAAAACAAAAAGGCATATCACGATTATTTCATACTGGAAACCTATCAGGCAGGCATTGCCCTTACAGGCACGGAGGTCAAAGCGCTGCGTGCAGGACGCTGCAACCTTAAGGACAGCTACATCAAAATAGAAAACAGCGAGGCATTTATAAAGGGTATGCACATAAGCCCTTACGAACAAGGCAATATTTTTAACCATGATCCCCTTGCGGACAGAAAGCTGCTTTTGCATAAAAGCGAAATAAACAAGCTTATAGGCGTAGTAACCGCACAGGGGCTTACACTGGTACCGCTGAAGATATATTTTAAGGGCAGCCTTGTAAAGGTGGATATAGGGGTCGCAAAGGGTAAAAAGCTCTACGATAAGCGCCAAGATATAGCCAAAAAGGATCAGCAGCGTGAGGCTGCCAAGGATTTCAAACAAAATTTGCGTGTATAAAATTTACACGTTATACAGGCGGCAGGAGTAGCCCGACCGCCGCAGTTCACGGCAATAAAAAAACCGCCGGCGTTACACCGGGGATCCGGTGCGTCAGCGGTCAGTTTTCATATATTCAGTTTTCATTAACGGTGCGGCAAACAGGAATTGTCACAGGCGAAATATACTTTTGATCAGCTGCTTCCCTGTACTTGTTTTGACAATTCGATTCAGAAAATTTTCTATGTTCTTCCTATCATATCCATTTTCTGAAGCATTGACGATATAATCTGCTTCTACAAGAATTTGATAATCTATTCCGTCAATACCCGATAATGTGTGATGATGGCCCACGAGATATTTTATCCTCTCCATCTGATGTGCACTCATACCAGCATCGTTTAAGAACGATTCTACTATTGGCACCCCTTCCGCTTCCTGATGCTTTCCATCAGTGTTGCCATACTTTTCACGGCAAAATGGGCAAGCAATATCGTGGGTAATTGCTGCAACCTCAAGGATATACTGCGTTTCACTGTCCAACTGCTCCAATTCTGCAATCGTTTTAGCGTAAGTCCAAACTCGAATGAAGTGGTCTATATCGTGAATGTTGCCTTCCGAGAAGGCGATCATCTTGTTCATAATCTGCGAAATGGTCATCTTCTACACCTCCATAAATCCCGATTTATCAGACTGTCAGATTGCGGGTTTCTTCTCAAATCTTTCGCAAATCGCAACCTGACAGCCGTTTTTATTGATATTGTGCAGTTTATCAGTCAAGAGGCTTCATTGTTGGGAACAGCAATACCTCTCTTATTGTTGAGGCATTTGTAAACAGCATTACAAGCCTGTCTATGCCCATGCCCATACCTCCTGTAGGAGGCATACCGTACTCAAGAGCCGTAAGGAAATCCTCGTCTATCATATTTGCTTCATCGTCGCCCTGATCCCTGAGTTGCTCCTGATACTCAAAGCGTTTTCTCTGGTCGATAGGGTCGTTCAGCTCACTGTAAGCATTTGCAAACTCATGCCCCATTATGAACAGCTCAAAACGCTCGGTATAATCCGGCTTATCAGGCTTTCTTTTGGTGAGAGGAGATATTTCCACGGGGTGATCCATAAGGAAGGTAGGCTGAATAAGCTTTTCCTCAACATACTTTTCAAAGAAGAGGTTAAGTATATCGCCCTTGCCGTGTCTTTCTTCATATTCTATATGATGCTCCTTTGCAGCCGATCTTGCCTGCTCAAGTGTTTCTATGCTGTCAAAATCAACGCCCGAATACTTCTTAACGGCATCAAGCATAGTTATCCTTTCAAAAGGCTTTTCAAGGTCTATCTCCACACCCTGATATTCCACCTTGAGGGTGCCTGTGACCTCTTTTGCCACATGCTTTATAATGCCCTCAGTAATATCCATCATGCCGTAATAATCCGTATATGCCTGATAAAGCTCCATAAGCGTAAACTCGGGGTTATGCTTTGTATCCATACCCTCGTTTCTGAACACCCTGCCTATTTCATACACTCTTTCAAAACCGCCTACAATGAGCCTTTTAAGCGGCAGCTCAAGGGAGATCCTCATATACATATCAATATCAAGCGAATTGTGATGTGTTATAAAGGGTCTTGCTGCGGCACCGCCCGGTATAGTCTGCAGCATAGGCGTTTCAACCTCAAGGAACTCCATGCCGTCAAGATAATTTCGTATAGCCTTTATTACGGCGCTCCTTTTGAAGAAGGTTTCCCTGACCTCGGGGTTAACTATGAGGTCAACATATCTCTGGCGGTATCTCAGATCCTGATTGCTAAGGCCGTGAAACTTTTCGGGCAGTATCTGAAGACTTTTTGAAAGCAGCACTACCTCCGCTGCATGGACGGATATTTCACCCATTTTGGTTTTGAACACGGTACCCTTTATAAACAGAATATCTCCTATATCAAGCTTTTTAAACCTCTGATAGTTATCCTGACCTATATCATCTCTTGTTACATATGCCTGTATGCTGCCGTTTCTGTCAAGGATATGACAAAAGCTTGCCTTACCCATTACTCTTTTGCTCATCATTCTTCCGGCAACCGATACGGTTTTACCCTCAAGGTCATCAAAACCGTCAATTACATCATTACTGTGGTGTGTAACATCGGCTTTGACTATTTTAAACGGATCCATATCGTTAGCCTGAAGCTCCGCAAGCTTATCACGTCTTATCTGCAAAAGCTCCGCAAGAGCCTTGCCGTCGGCAGGCTGTTTGTTTTTTACTTTTTCGTTTTCTGCCATTTTCTTTCTCCTAAAATTATTTACAAGAGCAAAACACCCTTGTTGTCATATTCAGTGTATTTCAAGCAACTTAAACCTGATAATGCCGTCCGGAGCATTTACCTCTATCTCATCGCCTATGCCTCTGCCTATAAGAGTTATGCCCAAAGGCGATTCGTTTGATATTCTGCCCGCTTTTGGGTCTGCCTCGGCGGAACCTACAATAGTATAGGTTACCTCCTCCTCAAACTCCTCGTCATAAAGCTTTACGGTATTACCGAGATTGACCTTGTTTTTATTGAGCTTATCCTCTTCAATGACCTCAACATTACGAAGCATTTTTTCAATAGTGCTTATCCTTGTTTCTATCTCAGCCTGCTCCTCCTTTGCCGCATCGTATTCGGCATTTTCGGAAAGGTCACCCTGGCTCCTTGCCTCTTTAATTTTGACAGCTACCTCCGCACGCCTTACAACTTTAAGATTTTCCAGCTCATCCTCCAGATTTTTAAGACCCTCTGAGGTAAGTATAATTTTCTTTTCTTCAGCCATCAATAATCGTCCCTTCATATAATATAATAAATATCTTTAAAATTATATATCAGCAATTGTTCAATGTCAATTATTTTTTACGCTTTGCAGATACAAGCCTCGGCAGCAGGCACACAGACGCCCGTCTGCGGAATGTCCTATTCCCCCATTATCTTTACATAAAAGCTCCTTGTCCTTGGGCCGTCAAACTCACAAAAATATATTCCCTGCCATGTACCAAGCAGCAGCTTTCCGTTTTCCGCTATTACGGTTTCGCTGGCACCAACGCAGCTTGCCTTAAGATGCGCATGCGAGTTTCCCTCAATATGTCTGAACTCCGCTCTGTCTGGAAATGCCTCTTTCATCCCCAAAAGGAAATCCCTTACAACGCTTGGGTCGGCATTTTCGTTAATGGTTATGCCTGCCGTTGTATGAGGGCAAAAAATCGTAACTATACCGTTTTTTATACCGCTTGCGCTTAAGGCATCGTTTACCATGCTTGTAATGTTAAAAAGATTTTCCTTTGATGTTGACAATGTAAAATGATACAAATTCATAACTATACCCCCTATTATGTAAAAAATACCTATTGTTTATTATAAACCTGTATTAATTGGATGTCAACTGTTTGTAAGCATGGTATGCTCAGACAGCCGCATTGACCGCCGCACGCAAAAGCTTATTTTGTATATTGCTGCCTTTGCAAATAATTTAAATTTAAGTTTGTTTTTTTACATTTTTGCGTTATTTTTTATTATATTTCAATATTTTTTATCAAAAAAATGTTATTTTTTAAACCTTTTTATAAAAAACTCTTGATTTTCTCTTTGAGAGGTAGTATAATGCTTTCATACGATGAGGTATCCCGTGACATAATCCTTGTGTGGTTCATGCCACAGGATACCTTTTTGTGTCTGTACTGCCTTATCAAGGCGTTATAATATCAATATAGAAAGGATGATATGTGATGCAGAACGGATTACCTCAAAAGCAAGGTCTGTATGATCCTAAGTTTGAGCATGACAACTGCGGTATCGGATTTATTGCCAATATAAAAGGCAAAAAATCGCACGATATTATTATTGACGCAATCGAAATACTTAAAAAACTGGCTCACAGAGGCGGCGTAGGCAGCGAGCCCAACACAGGCGACGGTGCAGGTATCCTTATACAGATACCCCACGGCTTTATGAAAAAGGTTTGTGCCAACGACGGTATAACGCTGCCCAAGGAGGGCGACTACGGTGTAGGTATGCTCTTCCTCTCACCCGATGTTGAAACCAGGCTGAACAGCCTTGAAAAGCTTGCCGGCATAATTGCCGATGAGGGTATGGAATATCTCGGCTTCAGAGAGGTGCCTACCTACGCAAACTGTATAGGCACGACCGCCAGGGAGGCAATGCCTCACATTGTACAGATATTCATTAAAAAGCCTGCCGATGTTGAACAGGGCATTGATTTTGAACGCAGACTTTTTATAGTACTTAAGCGCTCCGAAAGGGAGATCCGCTACTGCGGTGAAGGCAAAGACAGCTATTTTTACTTTACCTCACTTTCATCCCGTACAATAGTTTACAAGGGTATGCTTACGCCCGATCAGGTTTCAAGGTTTTACCTTGACCTTATGGATCTTGATATGAGCACCGCAATTGCCCTTGTACACAGCCGTTTTTCCACAAATACATTCCCAAGCTGGGAGAGGGCTCATCCCAACCGCTTTATTATACACAACGGCGAGATAAACACAATACGAGGCAATATCAACTGGACAAATGCACGGGAAAAGATATTTGAAACCGATGTATTCGGCGACGACATCAAAAAAATATATCCCGTTATCAACGAGGACGGCTCGGACTCCGCAATGCTTGACAACTATCTCCATATGCTTACGCTTGCAGGCTTTTCACTGCCTCACGCAGTAATGATGGCTGTTCCCGAGCCATGGGAAAACGATTCCTCAATGGACGATAACAAGCGTGCCTTTTATGAGTACAACTCAACAAACGGCGAGCCATGGGACGGCCCTGCGGCAATAGGCTTTACGGACGGTGTGCTTGTGGGCGCAACGCTTGACCGCAACGGTCTGCGTCCTGCACGTTACTACGTTACAAACGATGATATGGTAATACTTTCATCCGAGGTGGGCGTGCTTGACATAAAGCCAGAAAACATAGTTATGAAAAGCCGCCTTGAGCCCGGCAAAATGCTGCTTATAGATACCAAGGCAGGCAAGATAATATCGGACGAGGAGATCAAGTCCACCATAGCCTCGCAGCACCCCTACAGGCAATGGCTCAATGAAAACCTTGTAAGCATTGAAGATATAAAAACGGGCAAAAAGTCCGCTCAATGGTCCGACCTTGCAGACGAGATAAAGGCAGCCATGCAGCAGCATCCTTACGGAGAGCTGTGGACAAACCGACTTATCGAAATTGAAAACCTCTTTGTAAACAAGGAAAATGATTTCAACAGCAAGGTGCCTCTGCTTACACGCCAAAAGGCTTTTGGATATACATGGGAGGATCTTGACACCACGCTTAAAAGCATTGTTGAAACCGGCGAAGATCCTATAGGAGCAATGGGTATAGATACGCCTATCGCCGTGCTTTCGGACAGACCTCAGCTTTTGTACAGCTACTTCAAGCAGCTCTTTGCGCAGGTTACAAATCCTCCTATAGACGCCATAAGAGAGCAGGTCGTTACCAGCACCATAACCTACCTCGGCGGCGAGCGCAATATACTTAAGCTGACGGGCAGACGCTGCCACAGGATAAGGAGCAATACGCCCATACTCTCAAATGACGAGCTGAGCAGGATCAAATCCATTGATATGGAGGGCTACAAGGCAGTTACCATACCTATGCTCTACAATATAAACGAAAAGGGCGGGCTCAAAAGTGCGCTTGACAACCTTTTTGAGGCTGCGGATATTGCCATAGACAACAAGTACAACATACTTATACTTTCCGATAAAGGCGTTGACGAAAACAAATGTCCTGTACCCGCACTTCTTGCAGGCGCAGGTCTGCACCACCATCTGATACGCAAGGGCACCCGTATGAAGGTCAGCATAGTGCTTGAAACGGGTGAACCCAGAGAGGTACACCACTTTGCGGTATTGCTCGGCTACGGTGTAAATGCAGTGAACCCATACCTTGCATACGAAACCATTACGGATATGGCAGAAAACGAGTATGTTTCCGTGCCTGCAAAGGATGCTGTTGAAATATACCGCAATGCCGTTACAAAGGGTATTGTAAAAATTATGTCCAAAATGGGTATATCAACCATACAGAGCTACATGGGAGCGCAAATATTTGAGGCCCTCGGCTTAAACGAAACCGTAGTTGACAACTACTTTACGGGTACCGTTACCCGTATCGGAGGCATAGGACTTGAACAGATAGCGCAGGAGGCAAAAATGCGCCATGAAAAGGCATTCGACCCCCTGCTGCAAAACGATGCGCTTGAAACAGGCGGCGAATACAAATGGAGAAAAGACGGTGAATACCATATGTACAACCCACGCTCCATTTATCTGCTGCAAAAGGCATGCCGTGAGGGCAACTACAAGCTCTTTAAGGAATATACACGCCTTATGAACGATACCAGCGAACAGCTCTCCACCATAAGAGGTCTGCTTGATATACGCACAGTCGACAAGCCTATAAATATTGACGAGGTAGAGCCTGTCGAATCAATAGTAAAGCGCTTTAAAACAGGCGCTATGAGCTACGGCTCTATCTCCAAGGAAGCGCACGAGTGTATGGCTATAGCCATGAACCGACTCGGAGGCAAGTCCAACACAGGCGAGGGCGGCGAGGACGAGGATCGTTTTACACCCGACGCAAACGGGGATTCACGCTGCTCCGCTATAAAACAGGTCGCATCCGGACGTTTTGGCGTTACAATAAATTATCTGCAAAATGCAATTGAGATACAGATAAAAATGGCTCAGGGTGCAAAGCCCGGCGAGGGCGGTCATCTTCCCGGCAAAAAGGTATATCCATGGATAGCCGATGCAAGGCATTCAACACCGGGTGTAAGCCTGATCTCACCGCCTCCTCACCACGATATTTACTCTATCGAGGATCTGGCTCAGCTTATACACGACCTTAAAAATGCCAATACCAACGCACGCATATCCGTCAAGCTGGTTTCCGAGGCAGGCGTAGGCACAATTGCCGTAGGCGTTGCAAAGGGCAGGGCGGATGTAATACTTATAAGCGGCTATGACGGAGGTACAGGCGCAGCACCTCGCACCTCCACACGCCATGCAGGTCTGCCATGGGAGCTCGGTGTTGCCGAAACACATCAGGCACTGCTTATGAACAACCTGCGCAACCGAGTTGTAATTGAAACGGACGGTAAGCTTTTAACGGGCCGTGACCTTGCCGTTGCCTGTCTGCTGGGCGCCGAGGAATTCGGCTTTGCCACGGGTCCCCTTATTACAATGGGCTGTGTAATGATGAGGGTATGTAATCTGGATACCTGTCCCGTCGGTGTTGCCACCCAAAACCCCGAGCTCAGGGCAAAATTTATAGGCAAGCCCGAATATGTTGAAAACTTTATGCGCTTTATAGCTCAGGATCTGCGTGAATGGATGGCAAAGATAGGCGTAAAAACCATAAACGAAATGATAGGCCATGTTGAAAAGCTCACTCCCAAAAAGCTTGACCACTGGAAGGCAAAAGATGTCGACCTTACAAGCGTGCTTTATCAGCCTAAGATATGCTCCAACGACTCCGAGAGATATTTTAACGTAAAGCAGGATCACGAGCTTGAAAAGTGCCTTGATGTAAATGCGCTTGTACGCCTTTGCACACCTGCAATAAAATACGGCAAGGAGATTTCCGCTTCCCTTGCAATAGACAACACGGACCGTGTATGCGGAACCATACTTTCCGGTGAGATAACCAAAAAATACGGTGCAAAGGGACTGCCCGACGATACAATAAACCTAAGCTTTGTAGGCTCGGCAGGTCAGAGCTTCGGCGCCTTCCAGACGCACGGTGTCACAATGCGGCTTGAGGGCGACTCAAACGACTATATAGGCAAGGGACTTTCGGGCGGCAAAATAATAGTTGTGCCTCCAAAAAAGGCAAAATATACCGCCGAGGATAACGTTATCATAGGCAATGTAGCCTTTTACGGAGCAATTGAGGGCGAAGCCTATATAGACGGTATGGCAGGCGAGCGTTTCTGCGTAAGAAACTCCGGTATAACCGCTGTTGTCGACAGCGTAGGTCAGCACGGCTGCGAATATATGACAGGAGGACGTGTTGCCATACTCGGCAAAACAGGCAGAAATTTTGCCGCCGGCATGAGCGGCGGTATAGCCTATGTATATAACTACGGAGGCAACTTTGCTTCTCGCTGTAATCAGTCGCTTGTGCTTATCGAGGAGCTTAGCTCGGATGAGGATATTGCGGAGCTTAAGCAAATGATAGAAAATCATCTTAAATATACAGGCTCAAAGAGAGCAAAGGAGCTGCTTGACAATTGGGATGCCGAGGTCAAAAACTTCCTTAAGGTCATACCCAGAGCCTATAAGGAAATGATAACCGAGATAAAAAAGTGCAAGGCATCGGGAATGAACGACGAGGACGCCGTTATGGACGCCTTTATAGCAGTAAGCAAAAACACAACCTTTAAAAGACCGGAAAGGAGTGCTGTAAATGGGTAAGCCAACAGGTTTTTTGGAATATGAAAGAAAGCTGCCTCAGGACAGACCCCCTGAGGAGCGTATAAAGGATTGGAACGAATTTCACACTCATTTTGATGAGGAAAGCCTGAAAGAGCAGGGCGCACGCTGCATGAACTGCGGCGTTGCCTTCTGCCACACGGGTCTGCCGCTTGAAGGCGGATGTCCGCTCGGCAACCTTATACCCGAATGGAACGACCTTGTATACCGAGGCAAGTTTGAGGAGGCATACAAAAGGCTTTCAAAAACAAGCAACTTCCCCGAGTTTACGGGCAGGGTATGCCCTGCACTGTGCGAGGGATCCTGTACCCTTGGTATGCACGAGTCTTCTGTCACCACAAAAAACATTGAGGTACACATAATTGACAAAATGTTTGAGCAGGGCAAGGTAGTACCCCGCATACCAAAAAAATCCACGGAAAAAAGGGTCGCTGTAATAGGCTCGGGCCCCTCCGGGCTTGCCTGTGCGGATATACTCAATCAGCTTGGACACAAGGTCACCGTATACGAGCGCAGCGACCGTCCCGGCGGACTGCTTATGTACGGCATCCCTAATATGAAGCTTGACAAAAAAATAGTGCAGCGCAGGATAGATATTTTGGAAAAAGAGGGTATAACCTTTGTTACAAATACCGAGATAGGCAAAAACTATCCCGCAGCAAAAATAATAAACCAGTTTGACGCCGTTGTGCTTTGCTGCGGCGCAACAAAGCCCCGTGACTTAAATGTTGAGGGCAGGGACTGCAGCGGTATATATTTTGCGGTGGATTTTCTCAAAGCCAACACAAAAAGTCTGCTCGACTCCAACCATCAGGACAGAAACTTTATATCGGCAGAGGGAAAGGACGTAATTATTATAGGCGGCGGCGATACGGGCACCGACTGTGTGGGCACCTCCATACGCCACGGCTGCAGGAGCGTGAACCAGATAGAGATCATGCCCGAGCTGCCCGAAGAGCGTACACCCGCAAACCACTGGCCACAGTGGCCTCGCCTTAAAAAGGTGGACTACGGTCAGGAGGAGGCTATTTATCTCTACGGCAAGGATCCACGCAACTACCTCACCACCGTTACCAAGGTAGTCGGCGATGAAAACAACAACATCAAAGAGGTACACACCGTAAATGTTGAGTGGAAGAACGAAAACGGCAGGATGACGCCCGTACCCGTCAAGGGCAGCGAAAAGGTGTGGCCTTGCCAGCTTTTGCTCATCGCAATGGGCTTTACCGGCCCCGAGGACACGCTTATAAAGCAGTTCTCGCTTGAAACAGACGCAAGGAGCAACGTTAAGGCAGAGGAAGGCAAATATGCCACAAGCCTTAAGGGCGTATTTGCCGCAGGCGATATGCGCCGTGGACAAAGCCTCGTTGTATGGGCAATACATGAAGGCAGAGAGGCAGCCAAGGCTGTGGACGAATATCTCGGCAGCAGATAAAAAATAAGGTTCCCTGTCGGCAGCACAGCCGGCAGGGAACCTGTTTTTTACAGTTTTATATTATTGATATAAAAATAGTTACTCATCGCAGTCGGAGCCATTAATCTCATTCATGTAACCGGCTGTAATTATACCCGCAGGCAATGCGACAATTGCAATGCCAAAAATAGAAGAAATCATAGTTATAATGCGCCCGGCAGTAGTAATGGGATAGATATCGCCATAGCCCATTGTCGTCAAAGACACAGTAGCCCAATATATTGCATCAAAAAATGTATTAAAAGAGTTTGGCTCCACATTAAGTTTGTCAATAAAAATCTTTTATCTATTTTACCTCAAATTTATAGCCCACGGCATAAATGGTCTTAATGCTCCAGTTATCCTCGTAGGGCATTTTTTCCCTAAGGCGCTTTATATGCACATCAACGGTACGGGTATCGCCCATAAACGCATAGCCCCATATTTTATCGAGCAGCTGCTCCCTTGTAAACACCTGATTGGGGTGCTGCGCCAAAAAGCTTAAAAGCTCAAACTCCTTGGGCGGAAGCTCCAATTCCCTGCCGTGATAGGTAACTATGTAGGTTATCTGGTTAATAGTTATATTGGGATAAACTATCTGCTTTGAAACATTTACATAACGGCTGTCATACCTGCGCAGTACAGCCTTTACCCTTGCAAGCAGCTCCTTTGTATCAAAGGGCTTTACAATGTAATCATCGGCGCCGAGTTCCAGCCCCAAAACCTTATCAAACACCTCGCCCTTTGCCGTAAGCATAATAATGGGCACCTGTGAGCTCTGCCTTATCTCCCTGCACACCTGATAGCCGTCTATCTCGGGCAGCATAAGGTCAAGCAAAACAAGGTGCGGCGCATAGGACGGAAAAACCTCCAGCGCCTCCCTGCCGCTGTATGCCTCTTTGGTTTCATAGCCCTCCTTATTGAGGTAAAGCGAGATAAGCTCCGCTATGTTTGTATCATCGTCAACTACCAGTATTTTAAGCTTGCTGTTCATATTAACTCTCCTTTCATTTAAGCTCGGCTATTGTAACGCCTGCTTCACCCTCGCCGTAAAGACCCGCACGGTAGCTTTTTACACGTCGGTTAGTCCTCAGATAATCCTGTACGGCGCTCCTCAATGCGCCTGTACCCTTGCCGTGTATAATGGTCACCTGGTTAAGACCCGCAAGGCAGGCATCGTCAAGGTACTTGTCAAGCTTGTCTATAGCTTCAAGTGCCATAAGCCCACGCAGATCGACCTGCGGACTTATGTCCTTTGCCTTGCTGTTTTTAAAGCCTGCCGCATATTTTTTTGCCTGCTGCTTGGGCTTTTCCTCCACGGTATCGAGCGAAAGATCCTCTATGCCTATTTTGACCTTCATAATGCCCGTTTTTATCATCACATTGCCCGATGAATCCGGAGCGGATATTACAACACCGCTCTGTGCAAGCGAATGTATATATACTCTGTCGCCTGTATGCAGCTCCTTTGGCACGGGATGCGCCGCACTGTTCCTCACGGTGCCGCTCTCCATTGAGTTTAGCTTTTCTTTAAGCCTTTTGCGCTTGCTGTCTATTTTGTCAAGGCCTGCATTGTCACGCTGCATCCTGCGTATCTCTTTTACAATGGAATCCGCCTCGTCCTTGGCGTCACTAACCAGCCTGCGTGCCTCGTCCCTCGCATCGTTTATTATCTTCTCACGCTGTTTTTCAAGCTTTTGCTTTTGCTTTTCCGCATCAAGGCGCAGCTTTTGTGCCTCTCTGCGGTACTGCTCCGCTCTCTCCTGCTCTTCGGCAACCGCCTTTTTGCTTATTTCAAGCTCCGTTATTACATCCTCAAAGCGCACATCCTCATGACTTAATACCTCTTTTGCCTCGTTTATGATATATTCGGGCAGCCCCAGCCTTGACGAAATTGCAAAGGCATTACTCTTGCCCGGTACGCCTATAAGCAGACGGTAGGTAGGGCGCAGTGTTTCAACGTCAAATTCGCATGAGGCGTTTTCCACCCCCTCTGCTGTGAGGGCAAACACCTTAAGCTCGCTGTAATGTGTGGTTACCGCAGTGCGCACACCCAGTGCATGCAGATACTTTATAACGGCTATCGCAAGCGCCGCACCCTCCGTGGGGTCGGTGCCCGCTCCAAGCTCGTCCAGCAGCACAAGCGAATTATTGGTGACCTTGTTCAGTATCCTCACTATATTGCTCATATGTGACGAAAAGGTACTTAAGCTCTGCTCTATGCTCTGTTCGTCACCTATATCCGCAAAGACCTCCTCAAACACCGTAAGCTCCGAGTTGTCAAAGGCGGGTATATGCAGCCCCGACTGACCCATAAGCGTAAAAAGACCTATGGTTTTCAGGCTGACGGTCTTTCCGCCCGTATTGGGACCCGTAATAAGCAGGGTATTGAAGTCACCGCCAAGGTAAATATCGGTAGGCACAACACTTTTGTAGTCAAGCAGAGGATGCCTTGCCTTTTTTATATTTATATAGCCCTTATCATTGAATACTGGCTCAGAAGCCTTCATTGATACGGAAAGCTCTGCCTTTGCAAAAATAAAATCCAGCTGCGAGAGCACCTCCATATCCGCAGCTATCGCCCCGCTGTTTTCATATACCTCCTGCGAAAGCCTTGCAAGTATTTTGTCAATTTCACGCTTTTCGTCACCCTTTAGCTCCTTTATTTTGTTATTGAGCTGCACCACGCTCATAGGCTCTATAAAGAGGGTCGCTCCCGTTGAGCTTCTGTCGTGTATCATACCGGGAAAGCTGTTTTTATATTCCTGCTTTACGGGCACGCAGTAGCGGTCGTTTCTGATGGTTATTACCGCATCCTGAAGCATATTTTTATATGCCGAGGAATGTATAATGCCGCTTAAATGCTCCTTTATCCTGTCGTTTGATACCCTTATGCTACGCCTTATATCCCTGAGAGCAGGGCTTGCCTCATCGGATATCTCCTTGCCGTCTATTATACAGCGCTCAATATCGTTTTCCAGCTCCGAAATACACACTATAGCGTCAAAATAAGAGGAAAGAGCAGAAAAATCGTCATTTTTGCTCTCACTTTCGGAATACTTTTTTGCCTTGCGTGCGCAGTATAAAAAGGAGCCAATGGATGTAAGCTCGTCAATACTTAGCACTCCGCCTACATTTACCCTCTTTAGGCTGTCCGTAATATCCTTTAGCCCGCCCAGGACAAGGGAGCCCTTTTTCATTATCATGGAAACGGCAACGGACGTTTCCGTCTGCCACCGCCTTATATCCGATATATCCGAGGAAGGCATAAGCTCATCAACCAGCCTCTTGCCCAAAGCCGATGCAGCCTTGCTGCTAAGCATATTTTTAATTTTATCAAATTCCAGTGTATTTAAAGCCTTATTATCCATATCAAACCTCAAAAAAAATTTTACCTTTTATATTATACCACATAATACCTAAAAAAACAATACGACCTTTTTAACAATAAAAAGCATAAAAATTTTTAAAAAAGCTATTGACAAATTTGGTCTATTGTTGTAGACTTGCATTAAGTCGATAATTATAGACCAAAAGGAGATGACAATATGGATAATCTTAGACTATGCGACAGCGAATACAGATTTATGAGCCTTGTATGGGAAAACTCTCCCATAAACTCCGGGGAGCTTGTAAAGCTGTGTGCCGCCGAGCTTGGGTGGAAAAAGTCCACCACCTACACCGTCATAAAAAAGCTGTGCGGCAGGGGCTTTATCAAAAACGAAAATGCCCTTGTTACCGTGCTCGTGCCTATGGAAAGGGTACAGACGGATGAAACGGAGTTTTTTGTTGACAGAACCTTTGGCGGCTCGCTTTCGGGGCTTGTGGCTGCGTTTTTGGGCAGCAGAAAGCTGTCCGAAAAAGAGGCGGAAAAGCTTAAAAGGCTTATTGAGGAAAGCGAGGCGGAAACAAATGACAAGTGACAGCTTTATAATAGGTCTTTTAAATATGAATATAACCGCTGCCTATACAATAGCCGCAATTTTTCTTTTAAGGGTTTGTATAAGCAGACTGCCTAAAAAATATTCCTATGCGCTATGGTCGGTTGCGGGTATAAGGCTTGTTTTGCCGTTTTCGTTAGACTCTCGGTACAGCCTTTTCAATCTGCCTGTATTTGACGGAATAAATACGGGGCACACAGCCCGTTTTGTACCTAGGGATATAGGTCTTGCGGCGCAGCCCAAAGTAAATACGGGCATCTCGTCCGTAAACTCGGCAGTAAATTCACTGCTGCCTCCCGCACTGCCCTACAACAGTGTAAACCCAATGCAGATATGGCTTGCAATAATGCTTTTGGTATGGCTGACAGGCTTAGCTGTCATTGTAGGATACGAGATATATCTGCACATAAAAACCAAACGGCTTGTTAAATATGCCGTAAAGCTTGAGAGTAATGTATATGAATGTGATAATATACCTACACCCTTTGTTATGGGATTAATAAAACCAAAAATATTTATACCCTTCAGACTGGATAAAAATGAGCGCAGCTATATCATCTGTCACGAAAAATATCATATAAAAAGGCACGACAATATAATAAAACCTATAGCCTTTATACTGCTTGCCGTACATTGGTTCAATCCCTTTGTCTGGCTTGCTTATATCTTAATGAACTCGGATATGGAAAAAAGCTGCGATGAGGCTGTGCTGACTCATACGCAAACGGATATAAAAAAGGATTACAGCACCTCATTGCTGTCCTTTGCCGTAAACAAAAGGCACCTGCCCTTGGGTCCCCTTGCCTTTGGAGAAACTGCCGTTTCATCAAGGATAAAAAATATACTTAAGTTTAAAAGGCCTTCAAGGATAGTCAGCCTTATCGGTATTGCTGCCGTTGCCGTATCTATGGCGGTATGTGTTACAAACGGCACGGAAAAACGGGGGATTACAGCGGGACAGTCTGTCACAGGGCTTGCAAACAACAAATATCTTGACAGATGGGCCGAGGCATTCTGCGCAAGAAACGGTCATACCATAGCCGAAATGACAGCCGATAATGCCGTACTTGACGAAACCGTGTTTGAGCGCAGAACGAACGGAGAGGGCTACGAGATACCGTTCGGCTGGTCAAGCCCATGGCCATGGGGAACGGATCTGAACGGAAACGGTATAAAGACCTACGAGATAATAAGGGACGAGGCAGAAGCCATATTCTCTCCCGTCAAAAAAGGCAATGCCGATATACTGTACTATGCAATGACCTCCGACCCTCATGTATGGGTATGGAGAGAAAATATAAGCTACAGTATTGATAAGGGAACCGAAAGCTTTAAAGCGACGGGCGAAAATTTGGAGTTTTTTGATGCAATATCGAGCTGTGACGAGCTTTACAGGGCTTACCCCGACAATATAAAGGGTACGTTTATGGATTACAGCGCAAACGGACTCGGAGAGGCGCTCAACAGAAACTTTACGGAAGATACGGACGGCTTTTATTCAAACCTCGGAGATGAGAAAACAGCCGCACTTTATCTGCTCAATATATCGGAGAATGCCGCAGATGTAATCGGCTATGACACAAAGGCAGACACAAGAGATGTAGTTATCGCCTTTAAAGCGGATAACAAAAAAGTAACGGTAAAAATGGTACAGCCCTTCGGAAAGAACGGCATATGGGTACCGCAGGAATTTTATACGGAATAAATAAAAAAGGGTATCGGTATTTTAACTCCGATACCCTTTATTTACATATCAAAAATTACTCTCTATATCTCCAAAAATAACAGGCAGCTTTTCCTTAAATTCCTTAAGCAGTTTGCAGCTTATCTCTCTTATCTGGGGATGTGCTGCGGGAGATGTCCTGAGCCTGAAATAATGCCTCCACTCTCTCATATTCATGGTTACCACTATTTCCGTTTTAAGGCTGTTGGGCAGTACGCTCCTTGCCTCCTCGGGCTTGGCGCCGTTTGCGATCATACTGTTGTATACATCTTCGATACCCTGCATTGCCTTGAGCCACAGTCTGTAATTTTCATCGTCATCATTCCAAAAGCAAGGTTTTATAAAGGTAAGCTCACTGCCGAATTTGTCGTTGCTGTAATTGCAGTAGCGTGTGCTCTCCTGGCTGTAGCTTGCTATCCTGTGCCTTACGATCTCATGGGTCACTCCTCTGTCGCAGATAAACCTTACGGTTATTTTTTCATGCTCCAGCACGGACTCATGCCCACGCTTTATAATGCTTGCAATAAACTTTTCCGCAGTGCCGTCGCCTATCCTGCCCTCGCTCTTGTAGCAGGTGCGGCCTGCCCTCTCTATAGTAAGCATTATTTTTTTTGCATCTATCTCATCTTCAATTACATAGTATGGCTCTATTATCTTCATTTTTACATTTCCCTTCTGCCTTCAAGCGCTCTTGAAAGCGTAACCTCGTCAACATACTCCAGATCGCTGCCCACAGGCACACCGTTTGCAATGCGGCTGACCTTTATGCCAAGCGGCTTTATAAGCCTGCACAGATACATCGCCGTTGTTTCCCCCTCTATGCTTGTGCCCATTGCAAGTATGACCTCCTCGGTGTCCTCGTTAAGGCGTGATAAAAGCTCCTTTATGCGCAGATCCTCTGCCGATATATCCTTCATAGGTGATATTGCACCGTGCAAAACGTGATAAAGCCCCTTAAACTCCTTGGTTTTTTCATACGCAGCCATATCCCTCGGTTCCTCCACAACCATTATAAGGTTTGGATTGCGTGCGGGATCGGAGCATACAGAGCACGGATCCTCATCGGTGAGATTACAGCAGACGGAACAGTATTTTACATTCCTCTTGGCATCAAGGATACTTGAGGAAAGCCTTTCCACATTTTCCTCCGGCATGGCAAGTATATAAAACGCAAGCCTTTGCGCTGTTTTACCGCCTACACCAGGCAGCCTTGAAAGCTCCTCTATCAGCCTTGCAACATAATTTCCGTAGTAATTCATAAAGCCCTGCTCCGTTTATCAAAAAAGTCCTCCGGGGATACCCATGCCCGTTATCTGACCCATTGTGCCCGTAACAGCATCGTCAGCCTGCCTTATAGCCTCAT
This sequence comes from uncultured Clostridia bacterium, assembly GCA_947591605.1. Classification (GTDB taxonomy): domain Bacteria; phylum Bacillota; class Clostridia; order Lachnospirales; family CAG-274; genus CALWRD01. The sequence goes on from CANQDF010000004.1 coordinate 84,378, forward strand.
TTACCGCAGTAAGCACCAGATCCTGAAGCATCTCCACATCATCCGGGTCGACAACATCGGGCTGTATCTCTATTGATTTAACAACCTTTTTGCCCGTTATCACCACTTTAACGGCACCGCCGCCGCTTGTGACCTCAAACTCCTTTGCCTCAAGATCGAGCTGAGCCTGCTCCATCTGCTTCTGCATTTTCTGAGCCTGCTTCATAAGGTTGTTCATATTCATACCGCCCATGCCGCCGTAGCCGCCGCGTCCTTTTGCCATTATATTGTCCTCCTTAAATTGTAACACAAATTTATTTATTATATTATATTGTAAATCGTCGGATATTTCAAGTATAAATTATACGTTAGCCCCATCACCCACAACCGACAAGCTCTGATTTTTTTTGCAAATTAAATACATAAAAACTCTTGCAATTTATGGAAACTGTGATATAATAGCTTTATATTGATAATTAATTAACAATATTGTTATGTTTGTTTAATTGCTTTATGCCCTTAATTTGCACGGTTTTAAGAATATTATAACATAACAGCAAATATAATGTTTCAATAAATATGTTAAAAAAATAACATTAATTTCTTATTAAAAATTTATAGCTTTTATCCGATTTGGGCAGTATAACCATAATAATATGCAATCAATATAAATAACGGACTCGGTCAATGATATCGGTACTCCGCTTACGCTGCGTACTTACTTGTCGGTCAAAACGATCCCATATCAGGAAAACAATTTTATTTATCGGTGAAAGGACGGTTTAAAATGGAAAATAATGTAAATGCACCTGTTATTGACAGCGTGGATGCCCTTATGCAAAAGCTCAAGGCAATGAAGCAGGCACAAAAAGCGTTTGCCGAATACACACAGGAGCAGGTGGACAAAATTTTTTATGCCGCCGCCATGGCAGCAAACAAAGCACGCATTCCGCTTGCAAAAATGGCAGTTGAAGAAACGGGCATGGGCATAGTTGAGGATAAGGTCATCAAAAACCACTATGCCTCCGAGTATATCTACAATGCCTACAAAAACACCAAGACCTGCGGCGTTATAGAGGAGAACAAGGCAGACGGCATCTGCAAAATAGCCGAACCGATAGGCATAATAGCAGCCGTTATACCAACCACAAACCCTACATCTACCGCAATTTTTAAAACGCTTATTGCGCTTAAAACACGCAATGCCATCATAATAAGCCCTCACCCCCGTGCAAAGGCATGCACCGTTGAGGCGGCAAGGATCGTGCTTGACGCTGCGGTAAAGGCAGGCGCACCCGAGGGCATTATAGGCTGGATAGATGTACCCTCGCTTGAGCTTACAAACACGGTTATGAAAAATGCCGATATTATACTTGCCACAGGAGGTCCCGGCATGGTAAATGCCGCATACTCCTCCGGAAAGCCCGCCCTTGGCGTAGGCGCAGGCAATACCCCCGTTATAATAGACAGCAGCGCCGATGTAAGGCTTGCGGTCAACTCAATAATACATTCCAAAACCTTTGACAACGGTATGATATGCGCCTCGGAGCAGTCCGTCACCGCTCTTGCCGATGTTTACGACGCCGTAAAGGCGGAGTTTTCCGCAAGGGGCTGCCGTATACTTAACGGCGAGGAGCTTGACAAGGTAAGAAAAACCATAATAATAAACGGTGCCCTCAACTCAAAAATAGTAGGTCAGAGTGCACATACAATAGCCTCCCTTGCGGGAGTGGACGTACCGGAAAGCACCAAAATACTCATAGGTGAGGTGGAATCCGTGGATCTGTCCGAGGAATTTGCTCACGAAAAGCTCTCGCCCGTACTTGCGCTCTACAGAGCGGAAAGCTTTGCCGAGGCGCTTAAAAAGGCTGAAAAGCTTGTTGAGGACGGAGGCTTCGGCCACACCGCCTCTATTTATATAGACCCGTCCGAAACGGAAAAAATAAATATGTTTGCAGCTATGATGAAAACCTGTCGTATCCTCATTAATACCCCTTCATCTCACGGAGGTATAGGCGATCTTTATAACTTCAAGCTTACTCCGTCGCTTACGTTGGGCTGCGGCTCATGGGGCGGCAATTCCGTTTCGGAAAATGTCGGGGTCAAACAGCTCATAAACATTAAAACCGTTGCCGAAAGGAGAGAGAATATGCTGTGGTTCAGAGCGCCCGAAAAGGTGTATTTTAAAAAAGGCTGCATGAGCACTGCGCTTGACGAGCTCGGCAGCGTTATGCACAAGAAAAAGGCTTTTGTGGTAACGGATAAGTTTTTGTACCAAAACGATTATGTAAAGCCTATTTTTGACAAGCTCAATTCAATGGGCATAAAATACGACTGTTTTTTTGATGTTACACCCGACCCCACCCTTGAATGCACAAACAAGGGCGTTGAACGTATGAGGGAATTTGAGCCCGATGTTATTATAGCACTGGGAGGCGGCTCTCCTATGGATGCCGCAAAAATTATGTGGGTAATGTATGAGCATCCGGATGTTGTTTTTATGGATATGGCAATGCGTTTTTCCGATATAAGAAAGAGGATATACACCTTCCCCAAAATGGGTGAAAAGGCTTATTTTGTAGCCATCCCTACCTCATCGGGCACAGGCTCGGAGGTAACGCCGTTTGCGGTTATCACAGACGAAAAAACAGGCATTAAATATCCTCTTGCCGATTATGAGCTTATGCCGGATATGGCAATAGTTGACGCCGACAATATGCTTGACCAGCCAAAGGGGCTTACGGCAGCAGGCGGCATAGATGCGCTTACACATGCACTGGAAGCATATGCCTCGGTAATGGCGACCGATTTTACGGACGGCATAGCGCTTAAGGCTATGAAGCTCATATTTAAAAACCTGCCAAGTGCATACGAAAACGGCAGCAAGGATATAAAAGCCAGAGAGGCAATGGCAAATGCCGCCGCTATGGCAGGTATGGCATTTGCAAACGCATTTCTAGGTGTGTGCCATTCAATGGCGCATAAACTCGGTGCATTTCACCATCTGCCACACGGTGTTGCAAACGCTTTGCTTATAACAATCGTTATGAGATATAATGCCAACCCCGTACCCCCTAAGATGGGCACCTTTCCTCAGTACGAATATCCTCACACCCTGGAGCGCTATGCCGAGTGCGCACAGTTTTGCGGTTTTGCAGGCAAGGACGATGCCGAGAGCCTTGAAAACCTTATAAAAGCCATAGAAGAGCTTAAGGAAAAGGTAGGCATTAAAAAATGTATAAGGGATTACGGCATTGAAGAGGACAAATTTCTTGAAAGCCTTGACGAAATGACCGAGCAGGCGTTTGACGACCAGTGTACGGGCGTCAACCCAAGGTATCCTCTTATGAGCGAAATAAAGGATATGTATCTTAAGGCTTATTACGGTTAACAAGGAGGCGGAACAATGAATATAGATTTAAGCAATGCACAGGTAATTGCAAGACGTGAAAACAAGGTAATATACAGATACGATAATTTTGCCGTAAAATTATTTGACGAGAGCTTTTCAAAGGCGGATATTTTAAACGAGGCGCTCAACCATGCAAGAGTAGAGGAAACGGGCTTAAGGATACCCGCACTTGAGGAGGTTGAAAAAATAGACGGCAAATGGGCCATAGTAACAACCTTTATAGAGGGCAGAACTCTTGCCGAGCTTATGAGGGAAAACCCGGAAAAAACAGAGGAGTATATGAACCGATTTGTGGATATACAGCTTAATATGCACAGCGACAGGGCGCCTATGCTCAATCTGCTTTACGACAAGCTCTACAGAAAAATATCGGAGTGCGGTCTGGATGCAAGCACAAGGTATGATCTGCATACTCGTCTTGAAAGCCTGCCAAGGCACAACAAAGTATGCCAGGGCGACTTTAACCCCAGCAATATAATAATCACCGAAAACGATGAGGCTTATATACTGGACTGGGCGCACGCAACACAGGGCAACGCAAGCTCGGACGCTGCCGTTACCTATCTCTATTTCTCGCTGAGAGGCAAGGAGAGAGAGGCAAAAATGTATCTTGATATGTTCTGCAAAAAAAGCGATACAGCAAGACAGTATGTACAAAAATGGATGCCAATTGTAGCCGCCGCACGCCTAGAAAAGAGCAGCGATGAGGAAAAAAAGCTGCTTATGAGCTGGATAGATGTGGTCGATTACGAATAAGCCGCATCCTAAGAACAAGTAAAAAACATTCCCGACCGTTTTTAAGTTTATTACGGACGGCAAAAACGGAGCTGCCGCATGGCATTAGCAATTGCGAGCAGGTCGGCAAACAAAAAGATCCGGAGATCTGAATATGATCAGCTCCGGATTTTTTGTCTTTTCTATATAGATTTTTTTAAATGCTTTAACCTGCGTCGGTTTTGTCCTTGCATATTAAAGGTCGATAAAGTATTTCATTATCTCGGGACCGTTCTCTATAAACAGTCCGCTTGCCTTTGCCGTTTCCTCCGTAAACTCCTCGGCACCGTCGGCTTTTACCGTTTTGCGGTAAATGAGGAAGGGAACGGGGTCATTGGTATGTGTACGCAGCGCAAGCGGCGTAGGATGATCCGGCAAAATCATGATCTTGAAATCGTCATATTCGTCAAGCGCCTCAAGTATAGAACCCAACACAACCTCGTCAATTATTTCGATTGACCTTTTCTTGTTTTCTATCTCGTGGCGGTGTCCGCACTCATCGGGAGCCTCCATATGGATATACACAAAATCCGCTCCGTCCTTAAGCTCCTTTATTGCAGCCTTTGCCTTGCCCTCAAAATTTGTGTCTATATAGCCCGTGGCACCCTCTACCTCGACAACATTCATACCCGAAAATTTGCCTATGCCCTTTAAAAGGTCAACGGCGGATATCATTGAGCCCTTAAGACCGTACTTTTCGGTAAACGGCGCAAGCTCCTTGCGTACACCCTCGCCCCAGAGCCATATGCTGTTTGCGGGTCTTAAACCCCTTGCCTCCCTTGCCTTATTGACAGGGTGATCCTTTAACAGATCATATGACCTCACCATCATATCGTAAAGCTTTGCGGCATTGGGGTGTGTGGGTATATATTCCTTTATCTTTCTGCCCGTTATGTCGTGAGGCGGAGTAAGGGTACCCACATCAAGCGTACCGTTGTTCCATATAAGGCAGTGCCTGTAGCTTACGCCGTTATAATAGCTGAACTCATCGTTGTTAAAATGTTCCGCCAAATACTTTATAAGCTCTGCCGCCTCGGCAGTAGATATATCGTCCGCACAGTAATCGAGTATAGTCTTGTCCTCGTAATTGGGCTCGTCGGAGAGCGTGACCAGATTACATCTGAAGGAAACATCGGTAGGCTTCATATCTATGCCGATGCTGCCTGCCTCCAGAGGAGAACGTCCCGAATAATATACCTGCGGATCATAGCCCAAAACCGAAAGGTTTGCAACATCACTGCCGGGCTTCATATTGTCGGCAACGGTTTTTACAAGGCCTATGGTGCTTGTCTTTGCTATTTTGTCCATATTGGGCGTAACGGAAGCACCCATGGGTGTTTTGCCGCCCAGCTCCTCAACCGGATAATCTGCCATGCCGTCACATAACAATACAACATATTTCATAAAATTACCTCTTTTCATAATACAACGGCAAATATCCCCTGCTTTGAGATAATATGCCGATAAATAACTATGCAGTCATTATATCATATTTTTTTTGTGTTATCAATGTTTTTTTCCCTTAATTCAAGCTGTGTCCTGAAGAGCGAATAAAATATGGAGCATACAGGCACGCTGAGCAGCACCGCCGCTATACCGCCTATCCTGCCGCCCACAAGTACGGCTGTAATTACAAGTATATCGGGCAGACCTACCGATTTGCCCACAACCTTTGGGTAAATAAGGTTGCCCTCTATCTGCTGCAGTACAAGCAGATAAATAACAAATATAAGCGCCTTTACGGGGCTTACAATTATTATCAAAAATGCACCTATAACTATGCCTATAAACGCACCCACAATAGGTATAAGCGCCGTGATGCCTACAAGCATACCTATTGCCGCCGCATATGGCAGACGCAGTATAAGCATACCCACATAGCAGAGTGAACCCAGTATTACCGCCTCCGTAAGCTGACCTGTTATAAAATTATAAAATGTGGTGTACGAAAGCTTTGCCACATCAAGGATCATGCCGGCATGCTTTTCCGAAAAAAACGCCTTTACCGCCCTTATGGCAGTTCTGCCAAGCTTTTCCTTATACATAAGCACATATATGGCTATAATAAAGCTTATGACCGCTTCAAAAACCGTGCTTGCAAACGAAGTTGTAAAATTGAGCGCATTGCCCACCACATTTACGGAGTGCTTTGTAATAAAATCCGTTATGTCGTCAAACTTGTCAAGCTTTACTATATCACCCAAGGATATATCCTCAAACGGTATATCTATCGAATTTGCCTTATCTATAAGGTTGTTGACGTAATCGGGTATTGCCTTTGCAAGCAAAAATACCGTGCGTTTTATCTCCGGGATAATAAAAACGGAAAGAAGAGCTATTATGCAAAATATAAAAATAACAGATAATACCGTGCTGGCGCCCCTGAGCCATTTTTTGCCCTTAAACATTTTTAAAGGCTTTTCCTCGATAAAGCGTACAAACACATTAAGAAAAAACGCCATTGCAAAGCCTACGATAACGGGCGAAATAACATTGAACACAAAGCCTGCCGCATGCAGCACCTCCGACAAATTATTAAGCCCTACATAAAAGGCTATCGACGCAAATACTATACCCATAATTATAAAAATATTTTTTTTATCGGAAAACATTTTGACCTCCAAACCTATCCTCTGTACTGTTCTTTACAACATATTACCAAAAAACAAATTGATTTTCAATACAAAATACCGTTTTATTGGTTTTTAGCCGCTTTATTTATCATAAAATATGTTAAATAAAATCTTTATTTCAGCGTTGAAATGTGTTATAATGTTTTAGAGTTCAAAATTTTTTAAGCTTACTTATACAGCGGCAAAATTTGCATGTATGCCTGTATTTTTATACGGCATATGATCATTGTCTTATAAAGGAGAAACAACCGCAGATGTCAGACAGAAAGTCAAAAATAAGAAATTTTAGTATAATAGCGCATATAGACCATGGCAAAAGCACTCTTGCAGACAGGCTTATACAAAAATCCGGTCTGCTTACCGAGCGTGAAATGCAGGATCAGGTGCTTGACAATATGGAGCTTGAAAGAGAAAGAGGCATAACCATCAAGGCACAGGCAGTACGCCTTATACACAAGGCCGACAACGGAGAGGAGTACACCTTAAACCTTATTGACACACCCGGCCATGTGGACTTCAACTATGAGGTATCAAGGGCGCTGGCAGCCTGTGACGGAGCGGTGCTTGTGGTTGACGCCGCACAGGGCGTGGAGGCGCAGACGCTTGCAAACGTGTATCTTGCACTTGACAATGACCTGGAGGTGCTGCCCGTAATAAACAAAATAGATCTTCCGTCTGCCGACCCGGAGCGTGTCAAGAGGGAGATTGAGGATGTAATAGGGTTGGACGCTTCCGATGCACCCCTTATCTCCGCCAAGGCGGATATAAACATTGAAGATGTATTTAAACATATAATAAGCGATATACCTGCTCCCGAGGGAGATGAAAATGCTCCTTTAAAGGCGCTTATATTTGACAGCGTATACGACAGCTACAGGGGCGTAATAGTTTTTATGCGTATATTCGACGGCTGTGTAAGGGCAGGCGACAGGGTGCGGTTTATGGCTACCGAAAAGGAATTTGAAACGGTTGAGGTGGGCGTATTCGGCCCCGGACGTTTTATACCCGTAGACGAGCTTAAAGCAGGCGATGTAGGCTATCTCACCGCAAGTATAAAAAACGTGCGTGACACCCGTATAGGCGATACCGTTACCCTTGCCTCCGACCCCACGGACGCACCTCTGCCCGGCTATAAAAAGGTAAATTCAATGGTATACTGCGGTATTTTCCCTGCAGACGGCTCCAAATACCCCGACCTGAGAGATGCGCTTGAAAAATTACAGATAAACGACGCTGCGCTCACCTTTGATGCCGAAACCTCCGTTGCGTTGGGCTTTGGCTTCCGCTGCGGATTTTTGGGGCTGCTCCATCTGGAGATAATTCAGGAACGCCTTGAAAGAGAATACAACCTTGACCTTGTTACAACGGCACCAAGCGTAATATACAAAATTACACTTACTAACGGCGATGTAATAGAGCTTTCAAATCCAACGGATCTGCCCGATGTGACCACAATTGAAAAAATGGAGGAGCCTGTTGTTAAGGCGGAAATAATACTCCCAAGCGATTATGTCGGCCCTATCATGGAGCTTTGCCAGCAAAGACGGGGAGAATATATCGGCATGGAATACCTTGAGGAAACCAGGGTCATGCTTACCTATAAGCTGCCGCTGAACGAAATTATATATGACTTTTTTGATGTACTCAAATCCCGTTCTAGAGGCTATGCTTCCTTTGATTATGAGCTGTGCGGCTATCAGCAGTCCAGGCTTGTAAAGCTGGATATACTTGTAAACCGAGAGATAGTAGATGCGCTCAGCTTTATAGTACACGAGGACTCCGCACAGGAGAGAGGGCGAAAAATGGCTGAAAAGCTCAAAAAGGAGATACCCCGTCACCAATTTGAGATACCCATACAGGCGGCAATAGGCAACAAGATAATTGCCCGCACCACCATCTCTGCGGTACGCAAGGACGTGCTTGCCAAATGCTACGGCGGAGATATAACCCGTAAGAAAAAGCTGCTTGAAAAGCAAAAGGAAGGTAAAAAACGTATGCGCCAGATAGGCAGCGTAAATGTTCCTCAATCTGCATTTATGAGCGTGCTTAAGCTGGATGAGGAATAAACAATAACATCGTTTGCCGATAAGGAGAACAGAGCTATGGTAAATAACAAAAATAATGCAATACAAAAGGATTACACCCTCACTGCTACCGGTATGGTTATTGCGGTCATAGCAGTATCGCTGCTTGTTGCTTATTTCAATATAAATGCGGTGCTTAAGGAACGCTCCATAAGCCGTATGGAGGAGGGCGTAAAAACCGTTATCAGCGAGATAACCTCCAAATTTGAGCGTGACAGCCGCATACTAAACGCAATGGCAAAAGTAATATCGCAGGCGGATAATCTCAATGCCGATGATACCGGAGCCATAATAGAGGCAAACTCTACTCTTCTGGAAACTATGCATGTAAGGGTGCTTATGGCAAACGACCTTATAATTTTGCCCGACGGCAGCACGACCGACGCCTCCGAAATAGACAACATATCGTTTAAGACAGAGGCGCCTCTCGGCGAGCATATATCCGGCAGAGTCACCTACGGCAACAGTGACAAACCCATATTGAGGCATTATGTGCCCATAGTGCAGGATGGCAGGACCGTGGCGCTGCTCTACGGCGTTACGGAGCTTAAAAACCTGCGTAACAGCCTCAACATAGACAATATATACAACGCAAGCGCAAGCGTATACATCATAGATACGCAAACGGGAGATTTTTTGCTCGACACCTGGCACAACGAGCCGGGAAGCTTAGCCGATTTTGCATCGGACGTATATCCCATTGAAACAAAAGGCAGCAAGGACTGGGATCAGGGTACCGATGATATAGTACACATGAAGAGCGACTATGTTATATTCCGTACCCCAAACACCGACGGCTGGCAGTACATGTACTACTCACCCTCAGGCATAAACAACTGGGCTATTGCCGTTCAGGTGCCCGAAAGCGAGGCATTTGCAAGCGTATTTATCACAAGGCGCATTTGTATAGCGCTTGGTATACTGCTTGCCATAACCATAATAATATATTACATATGGGTACGCTCTAATGCTAAAAAGATAAGGGAACAGGCTGTGGAGCAGGCTGTGCTCACCGCAAAGCTGCAAAAGGCGGAGGCTGCCGACAAGGCAAAGAGCACCTTCCTGTCCAATATGTCGCACGATATCCGCACGCCTATGAATGCAATAATAGGCTACACCACCCTCGTACAGACAAACCTCGACAACAGGGAACGCACACAGGAATACCTCAAAAAAATACTTTCGTCAAGCAACCATATGCTTTCGCTTATAAACGATATCCTCGACATGAGCCGTATAGAATCGGGCAAACTCAACATTGAGGAAAAGGAATGCTCTATATCCGATATTTTCAGGGATCTCCGCAATATTATGCAGACGCAGATGCAATCCAAACAGCTTAACTTTTTTATGGATACGATCGATGTAATCGACGAGGATATATACTGCGACAAGCTCCATGTAAACCAGGTGCTTTTAAACCTGCTTTCAAACGCAATAAAGTTTACTCCGTCGGGAGGCACGGTTGCGATGTCCATACGCCAAAAGCCGCAGGCTCCAAAGGGCTACGGCTCCTATGAAATAAGGGTCAAGGATACGGGCATAGGCATGAGCAAGGAGTTTATAGGGCATATATTTGAGCCGTTTGAAAGAGAGCGCAACACCACCGCCAGCGGCATACAGGGCACAGGTCTTGGTATGGCAATAACAAAAAACATTGTAGATACCCTCGGCGGTACCATAGAGGTACAATCCGAACAAGGCAAGGGTACCGAATTTGTTATAAACCTTGATTTCCGCCTGAGATATGCAGAGCGACAGGTAGAAACCGTAAACGAGCTTATGGGCTTGCGTGCTCTGATTGCGGACGACAGCTTTGTTACCTGCGACAGCGTATCAAAAATGCTCAGGCAGATAGGTATGCGCCCCGATTGGGTGCTGCACGGCAAGGAGGCTGTTCTGCATGCAAAGCAGGCGCACGAGCTGGGCGACAGCTACCACGCCTATATTATCGACTGGTTTATGCCCGACTTAAGCGGGCTTGAGGTAGTACGTCAGATACGTGCAATAATAGGCGATGAAACGCCTATTATAATTGTAACCGCTTATGACTGGACCGACTTTGAGGACGAGGCACGCAAGGCAGGCGTAACGGCATTCTGCAATAAGCCTATCTTCCTGTCCGAGTTAAGGGATATACTTATAGCTTCAACAAGCAAATCTCTGCCAAAGCGGGAGGAGAAGACCGTAAACGCAAAAAGCCTGCAAATAACAGGCAAACGTCTGCTGCTTGTTGAGGATAACGAACTAAACAGGGAAATAGCTACCGAGCTCCTTACCGAAAAGGGCTTTATGGTGGAGGAGGCAGAGGACGGCAGCATTGCACTTGAAAAGATAAAAATTTCCAAGCCGGGCTACTACTCTCTTGTACTTATGGACATACAAATGCCCAATATGAACGGATACGAGGCAACAAAGGCTATCCGTTCCCTCGATGACCAAGAGCTTGCAGCCATACCTATTGTGGCAATGACGGCAAACGCCTTTGACGAAGACAGAAAGCAGGCGCTTGAATGCGGTATGAACGCACATATTGCAAAGCCTATAGATGTTGAAAAGCTGCTTGATGTATTATCGTCTTTGCTTGACGATTGACCGAAGAGATTTAATTACAGTTAAGCTTACGGTAAAAAAATAAGATAAACAACAGTTTTGTAAAACCTCAAAACGTTGTTTATCTTATTTAATTTGTCTGTTTTTTATTGATAAAAGCAGCCGTGAGGAGGTATCTGCGACCTATTTATATCTTCTCTGCCAGCATTGCGGCATTCCTTTTGGCGTTTTCCAAAATTTGCATGGGGTCGTTTCCGTCTATGTCAAGCCCCTCGGCTCTTAAAAAATGAGTATCGCATATGCCCATAAACTCAAAAATGCCCTTAATATAATCATAACCGTAATTTTTATCGTTTATAAAGCCTCCCGCCGTTGTAATATAGACGGCTTTTTTTGCCCTGCAAAGTCCCTTGGGCGTGCCGTCGGGCTCATAAACAAAGGTAACTCCGCAAACACAGATGTGCTCTGTATACACCCGTAAAATTGACGGAAAGCTCATATCCCAATAAGGTGCAGCCACAATTATGGTATCGGCTTTGGCAAATTTTTCGGCTTGAGCAATTATTTTTTTGTCGCCGATACCCAAAACCGCCTTGTCCCTCAAGTCGATCATTTCGCCGCAAAAGGGCGCAAGGTCAAGCTCTCCTATGCGTATTTCCTCCAATTGCGCATCTTTTCTGCATTCCAAATATCTTTTTGCAAAAAAAGACGAAAGCTCATATGTCCTTGAAGATCTCTCTCACCTTATACATGAATTTATAAACAGGATTTTCTCGGACATTTTTACCGCCCCTTTCTCTTTAAAATATAGATCAGCGTTTGCTTACTTTTTGAAAAAGCGTGAAAATTGCTTTGCTATTGCCGGTGCGCCTGCAACAAAATATAAAACACATACAAACCGGACAACAGCCTTTGCAATACCTGCCGCACAACCCATACCCGCAAGCATATCCGCAGCCGCACCCGAAGAGCCGTCAAGCAGCATATATGTAAAAATACAAAACATCAGCCTTACTATCCTCTCCGTATTGCCTATATCGGTTGAAAACTTTATAAAACGTCTTTCGATAAACCAGCCCGTTAAAAAGCCCATTGCGCTGCCTGCGGTTTTAAAGGAGTCTATAGCCATTTTGGAGCCTTCCACAATTACGGTGCCGTCCGCTGCATAATCCACGGGGTATGACTTAAACGCTGCATAAATTATGAGAATTACGCATACGGCAGCTCCTGCAAGCAGTGTAATTATATCGGTATTTTTTTTGCTTTCGATAACAGGCATAAGCTTTGTAACGGCAAACAGCGTACAAATACCTATTACAAGGGCTACAACAACGTCCTGCGGCGTATGTACCCCGAGATAGTTTCTCGAAAATGCTATAAGCAAAATAACTATGCCAAGAAGTATTTTTACTGCCTTTGGCGCAGTATATTTTTCCCCGTTATTTACGGAAATGCCTCCCCAAAAGCTTACCGCATTTGCAGTGTGACCGCTTGGAAAGGAGTATCCCGTTGCGCCTGCCTGCGCCTCCGGTACGGGAACTACTCTCGCATCCCTTATCCAAGGACGGTATACACAGGCGGTTATCTTTATAAAGCCGTTTATGATCCTGTTGGTGTAAAGCGCAAACAAAAGAAATATGCCCTTTCTTTTGTCATAACACCAGTATACAATACCTATAAGGAGCATAACATACGAGGTTTCTCCAAGCCTTGTGACAAGCTCAAAAAATGTGTTGAAAATGCCTCCTGTCGCTTCCCTCAAGCTTTGAAGTAAAAGCAGATAGTCAATATCCATAAATTTTTCTCCATTTTTATTGTTAAGATATATTGAAAAAGAATTTAATACAAATTACCGTCATTTTTTTAATTTACCTGTGAGCTGCAATATTTTGGCGCACATAACAGCCGCTTCGGCTCTGGTGGCAGTGCCCCCGGGGTTTACCGTACCGTTGGCGCCCTGTATTATACCCAGCTTTACAAGGGCTGCAGCAGGCTCCTTTGCATAGCCCGAAATGCTGTCCTTATCCGTAAATACATCAAGGGGCGACAAATCATCGCTTTCCGTTATATAACCGTATTTTACAAGGGCTCTGTACGCAAGTGAGATCATATCCTGCCTTGTTATATATGCCTGCGGATCAAAGTTTTCTCCGTATCCGCTTGCTATGCCTGCCGAAGCCGCACGGCATACAGCGTCATGGTAGTAGCTGTTTTGAGGTACATCCGCAAACTCTGCCGTAATTTTTTCGTCTATGTCAAACATTTTTGCAAGTATCAGCATATAATCGCCTCGGATCACATTATTATCGGGGCTGAAAGCTGTTTTACTTGTACCTGCAATTATGCCGTTATCATAGAGAAGATATACAGACTGTTCTGCCCATGCCCTGTTATTGAGGTCTGTAAACGGTCTGTCGGCGCTGTCCGATACCGAGGGAAGCGATGGAGCCGAGGGAGCAGCCTCCTCCGAAGAGGTATCCTCTTCGGCAGGCTCCTCTGCCTCCGACTTTTTTGCGGCAGCAGCCGAGCTTTTACCCGAACCTCCTTTTGAGGATCTTGCTGCCGTATCGTTTTTTTCGGTTGTCCTTTCGGTCGAGCTTTCTGCCGTTGTCGTTTCCGTTGTTATCTCTGTTGTTGCCTTCTCATCGTCGGCATTGTCGGTCGTGTCTTCAACGGAGCCGCCCTCATTAAGAGTAAGAACGGGAAAACCGCCGTTCCATGAGCCAAAGCTTTCTATTACGCCTGCACCGCTGTAGTTATTTACATATACTTCGTGCTGATCCTCATAGAGCTTTATGCCGTGAGGGCCGTCCGTGACCGTAAACGAAAGAATACCGTCATCACCTATTACCGAGCTTGTTTTTACGGAATCTATATAAAATTCTATTTCCGTTCCGCTTGCCGCAGGCGAGCCGTCCTCGTTTTTGATCCTGACGTTTGCCGTGTAGTCTGTAGGAACATAGTCGCCGACGGTTTTTATTCTGCCCGATGTAACGGGAAGATCCAAAGGCTTTGTTCCGTTTTCGGTAAGGACGTTTATGTACTGTGAAACAGCCTCCATAAGGCCGCTGCCCTCACCCGAAACGGGTATGTCGGCAAGCACACCCGAGCCTATAACATAGTCGTTTGAGGCAAGAACTATTTTTCTTTCCGTATCCTGTCTGTCAAGAGGCTCTGTTTCGCCGTCAATGTAAATTGCCTTTACCTTTCTGCCCGCCTCGCCGTTTGGGTCATATTCAAAGCGCATACCGCCTACCTGCAAAAAGCTGCCGGAATATGCCGCATTCATAAAGCCTGTCTTTGCGTCCTGAGAGTTTACCGAGGAAACGGACGCCTCGATAACCTCGTACAGAACGGAAGGATCTACAATTTTATACATAACCGTATTTGCAAAAGGCAGTGCATTTATTATGCTGCCCATGGTAATTTCACCGTTCGGTACCGAGGTACGGAAGCCGCCGCCGTTTTCTGCCGCAACTACGGGGAGGGACCTGTAACTGTCGTCAATAATATCCTTTGCACTGTATATAATACTGTCGGCGATAAGGCTGCCGAAGTTTGTTTCGCCCACTCTTGCCTCGGCTATCTGGTTTATAGAGCCGCCCCAGAGTGTGGTTTTTGTTTCTCCCACAGTCTTGGAAAGCATTTCGGACTGCTTTTTGTTTATTTCATCTGCCTTTGCGCTTACCTCCGGGTCGGGAGCGAGATCCTTAAGATCCTCTGCCGTAAGCAGTGTTTCGGTAACATCGGTGCCGCCGTTTTCATCCAGGGTTATTTCCATTTTGCCGACCGCCGTGCTGCCTGTACCCGTCTGAGCAACAAGAATGTCGCCTATTTTTTCGTTTACTACGGAATGGCTGTGACCGTCTATTACGGCGTCAAGCTCCGTACCTGCCATTGCCTCGGCAAGCTCGTAGCTTGTGCAGTCTGAGGCGTCCTTTAATATGCCCATATGTGTTATGGCAATAATTATATCCGCCCCCTGCTTGTCAAGCAGCTCTGTCTGCTCCTTTGCCGTTTCTATCTCGTCGGCAAATTCCACACCCTCAATACCCTTTGGGTTTGTAGATGTAAGGGTATCTGCCGTAGTAAGGGCAAAAAAGCCCACCTTGACGCCGTTTCTTTCTATGATAACGCTTTTTCCGTCGGAGGTTTCGCTCTCAAAGAAAGGCTTGCCGTTAAGATATATATTTGCCGATATAATAGGAAAGTCTGCCATAGCGGCAAGCTCTTTAAGCCTGTCTGTACCGTTGTCAAATTCATGGTTGCCTGCTGCCATTACGTCATAGCCTGCGCTGTTCATAAGCTCTATTACGTCCTCACCCTTTGAAAGCGTTGCAAGGGCAACACCCTGGGTGGCATCTCCGCCGTCAACCAGAATAGAGTTTTTGTTTTGTTTTTTAAGCGCACCTACCTTGTCAGCCCCTATAACGGAATCGGAGCTTATAAGGTTTCCGTGCATATCGTTTGTATGAAAAATAACAACACTGCCCGCTGCTTCCGAAGGAGTATCGGAGGGGGTATCGGAGGGAGTATCGCCCTCCGGCAGTACCGTTATGGTACGGCTGAGATTGTCAAGCCAGGTGGTGCCGTTTGCCCTGAGAGTAGACAAATCGTTTACAATTACGCCCCTTGGGTTTATTATACCGTTTTCGGGCTCATCGGGATTTACAATGGAGCTGACATCGTTTATGGTATAATATAAACCGTTTTCCTCGCCGAGATACATCATTTCATGACCGGGGAACTGGAGTATGGAGCCCGGAACGAGAGTATCAAGCACCTTGGTTTTTTCTTCCGGCGTCATGTCCGAAAGCTCGGTCTTTTTTGCAGGCATAACCGCCTGCCATGTGGTATTTCTGGGCAGGCTGAAGCCGAAGCATTTGTAAATATTGCGCACAAATCCCGAGCAGTCCAGGGAATTGAGCATACCACCCCAGCCGTAGCGGTTGCCCAGGAGCTTGAATGCCTGTGACAAAACATTTTTTGTGGTGTAGGGCAGATAACCCACGCTTATATCACGGTTTACGGGTATCATGGCAAGCTTTTGGGAAAAGCGTCCCTCGGCATCCCTTACGGGGATCTTTACAACATAGTTGTTCCAGGGCAGCCTGTAAGCAACCGAACCGGGGTAAGAGTCCACCAGCTCAAGCTTTGTACCCATAGCCATCATTTTTTCCGAAATATCCTCGTCTGCGCTTGCTTCGAGATATATTTTTTCTCCCGTCACAACAATAAATTTTTCGGGAGAGGATGCGTCAAGCCACTCTGCCCTGTCGGAGCAGACAGCTATATCCTCTGTAGGTACCCAACCCGAACAGCACTCGTTTTTTACAAGCGAAAATTGGCCGTCTGCCGTTGCAAAATATATGACAAGAGGCTCGTTAAGCTGTATCTCGGTAGATACGGGTTCGTCCCATTCCGGGTCGGAGGGGCTGTCGGAGAGAAACTCCTTATAAGGATAAGCCTTCATAAGAGTCCTGTTTACGGCAAAGCCGTAGCTTATGCTCATATCGGACGAAACATCCGCATTTTTTATGTTTTCCCTTATTTTTTCATAATATTCCTCGCTTGCGGCTTCTCCGTCAATATAAAAGCCTTTTGGCGATTCAAAGGCAGCAAGACTGTCTGCCATGCTGCGCCCGTCAAATTTTTCCGGCAGGGCCGCAAGGTCTATTGTATAGGTTTCCTCAGTATCGAGAACAGAGCGGTTAAAATCCGCTATCTCCTGCTCGGTCATAATAACTTTGTCGGGGGAATCCGTTTTGTTGAGCCAGAAGTCCGCACTGCACATTTCTTCGGTAACATGAGGCGCCATAAAATATGCGGGCGAACTGTCCGCATACGCCGATACCGGAAACGCCATAACAACTGCCAGCAAAAAAGCTGCTGTTTTTTTGATCCTTTTTACTTTCACTTTTTTACCTCCTATACTTTTTGAACCGATACGGTTCGGTTTATATATTTTTCACGGGTATCAATGATATTTAATGACCCGACGCCTGAACAGGCGGAGATTTACTTGTCGTTTAAAAACCTTTCATCATAAATGTGTTCCGTTTATTATGCCTTCCCCTCCGTTTCGTCAGTGTCCGCAAATGTCTTTTTTATAATAATATCCACCTTTTTGCCTATCACACCGACAATGACATCATCGGCAAGGTTTGCAATTATTGATTTTTCCAGCTCATCCCAAGCCTCGGCATCGTTGCTGCTGTCCGCACCCTGCTTGTAGCTGTTCAGCGACCATGCGTTTGACCATGTTTCATTGTAAGCGCTTATGCCCAGGTCGTAAAAGCCGTAAGGCCCTGCCCCCGTTATGCTTGAGGTTTCCACATAGCCGTCAAGCATTTCTTCGGCAACAAGCCTTATCTTGTTTATGATGCCTTTAGCAGCCGCATTATTGCCCGATTTTGAAATAGAAAGGATGTCCTCCTTTTCATACACGGACATACGTTCCGCCTTTATTGACGCATGAAGCTCAAAATCGTTTTTATTGTTTTCTATCCAAAATTCACCGCTGCCCACTTTAAGCAGCTCGGGCAGCATACCGACCAGCTCCTCAGCCAAAAGCCTAAGCTGGAGCGTCTGCTTTTTTGACAGCCTGTTGTATTCCGCAGACTTTTCGACCTCGGTAAATATTGAGCCGAATGCCGCCTTATCGTTTGAAATAGCACAAATATCCGTTTTCATATTTCTTTCCTTCTTTCTGTATTTTATGAATCCAAAGCAATTACAAGCTTTAAAATGTTTTTATTGCTTTCGTATTTATAGTCCATACTCTCAGCCATTTTTTTGACCATAAAAATGCCCAAGCCTCCCAATTTCCGCTCCTCTGCCGACAAGGTTATATCGGGCTCCTCTGCTTCAAGCGGATTATAAGGCCTTCCGTCATCCTCAAATACAAGATACAGCCTGCCGTTTTCTATTGTATATGAAATAGCGGCTGTTTTTGCATTGCTGTAGTTAATTATATTTGAAGCAATTTCATCAATAGCGATATTTACCTTGCCAGAAATTTTAGGCAGCACATCCAGCTTGGATGTAAGCTGCTGCGCAAATTCGCTCACTGCTGTCCCGGCATCGCTGTTAGGCATAAACAGCAGCTTGTCGTCGCCCTTAATAAAATTAAGGGTAAAGCTTACCATTGTAATATCGTCAAACTGAGGCGCATCGCCCACAAATTTGTCTATATCGCACTTTACTGCCTCACAGAGCGGTTTTACCTCGGTTTTGTCAAGCGAATTTAAAATATTTAAAAGACGTTCCTCGCCGTAGAGCTGTTTGCTGCTGTCGGTTGCCTCGGTTACGCCGTCGGTATACAGATAAATTCGGTCGCCCGGTGCAAGAGGCATTTCGGTTTTTTTGTATTTGATCCCCTCCATGCCTGCAAGCACAAAACCCGCACGCTGTTTTTCATATGCAAAGCTGCCGCCTGCACGCTTGAATACGGGTGGATTGTGTCCGGCATTGGCAACGCTCATGACCCCTGTTTTTAAATCGACTATAGCCATCCAAGCGGTCACAAACATCCCCGCATCGTTATTTTCGCACAGCTTTGTATTTGCCCGGGTAAATATCTCGTTGACTTCCAGCCCGCTTTCCGCAAGATCCTTTATGATGGTTTTTGCCTTCATCATAAACATAGCCGCAGGAATGCCCTTGCCCGATACATCGGCAATGAGAAATGCCACTGTGGATTCATCGAGCATATAAAAGTCGTAGAAGTCGCCGCCTACCTCCTTTGCCGTGTACATACATGCGTATATGTCAAAATCTCTGCGGTTTGGATAAGGCGGAAATACCGACGGAAGCGCCGAATACTGAATTTGCTTTGCAAACTCCAGCTCCGCATCAATACGTGCTTCCGCCTCGGAAATATAGCGTTTTAACGTATCAACCGTGGAGTTGATGTCGTCCGAAAGTGACGCAAATTCTTCATTTGAGCGAACATCTACGGTGACCTCGAGGTTTCCGCTTGTGATTTTTGAAAGCGATAAGTTTACCTTATTTAAGTTATCTATAACAAGCCTCTTTATAAGGAAATAGACAAGCGCAAACAGAGCCGAAAAAATCAGCATTTCCATAAAGGAGCTAAGATAAACCGAAACATCCCTCATAAACAGCGCCTCTGATTTTGGGATAAAGCCTGCAATGTAATATCCCTCTTCAAACTCATATTCGCATAGATACTGTATCCCGTTCAGCTCAATGTTAAATACGGTTTTCTCCTTGTTTTTATCCGTATCCATCAATGTACCGAAATCCTTCAGGTTTTTTCCGTAATATTTGGTTTCCTCGCTTATGATATTCCACTTATCATCGCACACTGCTATAAAACCGTTTTCGCCTATGTGACGGTTTTTTGCTATCTTTTTTACCGTGCTGTCAATATCGTTCATAAACTCGTCCGCATCGTAGCCTATCTGGATAAACCCTCCCTCGGGCAGCGTAATTCCGCCGTACTTTCGGTCTACCATGCTGTCGTATGACTGCGGCCGATATTTTTGTACATACGAATCGGCTGTACCGTCAAGCAGAACAAGGAACTCGCCCGACTGCTCACCGCTTGCCATATCAAAGCCGATATACTCGGGTATATTGGTGTTTACTATTATGCCGTTTGTGTCGATTATATGTATTTCCGCAACATTATGCTCCTTTGAAAGCAGCTGCAAAAATTCCGTACTTTTATCATAGGACCGCATATATTGCGATCTTATCAATTTTGCCTTGTCAAGCAAATTGGAATCTGACATATCAAGAATATCCTTATCGACATCATCGATATTTGTTCTTATGACGGACTCTGTTTCGATATTTGACATACGGCTCTGCAAAACATATGTGTATGTACTCGTCAGAGCATATGCGATAACGATACAAACAAACAGCCTGACCTGGAACATCCTTGAAATGTGTTTTCCCCTGTTTTGCTTGATACTGCCGCTTCTGCCAAGCAGCGATACCGCAAGTACCGCCGCCCCTACGGAAAATCCGTTGCACAACATCATCGGCAGCGAGCATACCTTTACCAAATTGAATGCGGTGATCGGGTCGTTTGCGTTGGTAAAGAAGATCATGAGCATATGGATAACCTCGCATATCACTCCTATGCCAAGACCGTAAACCCATCCGGGCTTTTTATCATCAAACATAAATTTTCTCAAAGCCGCCGCAATAAAGCCCGCAAGCACTGTGGAAACAGAACAGGTGAGCT
This sequence comes from uncultured Clostridia bacterium, assembly GCA_947591605.1. Classification (GTDB taxonomy): domain Bacteria; phylum Bacillota; class Clostridia; order Lachnospirales; family CAG-274; genus CALWRD01. Next base: position 105,033 of record CANQDF010000004.1, read on the forward strand.
GGGTGTATGTGCCTGTAATGCCGTAAACGGCGGAGATGTAGCGGTACAAACCGCCTATGATGCCTGCAATTATTCCTGCCGGTGCGCCAAAAATAAGCCCTCCGCAGATAGGAGCGGCGTCACGTACATTCATTACGGTATTGCCGCCTACGTCGACACCGCCGAGGTTTGTGCTTGCAAAAATTGCCATAGCACCCAAAAGAACACCTATGATCAATTGTTTTACTTTATAAGAAAGCCCGTTAAACGGCTTTTTTTTATCGGCGATGTAAATAAGCGTTGACAGAATTGCATTGTAAAGAGCTGTCAATACCAGTTTAAAAACCATGGATCGCACTCCTTTTTAATATTATTCTATTGTCAGTATATCAACAAAGCCGGTAATATCAAATACCTCCATAATGGTTTCGTTAACACCCGTAAGCTTCATTTTGCCCTTTGTGTTCATGGTCTTCTGAGCCTTTAAAAGCACGCGCAGCCCCGCCGACGATATATATTCAAGCTCGTTAAAATCAAAGCAAAGCTCCGCCGCACTGCCAAGGACATCATCAAGGACAGCTTCAAGCTCGGGTGCAGTAGTTGTGTCAAGTCTGCCCGACAAAGCAAGGGTAACATTTCCGTTTTCGTTTGTCTGTTTTATTGTCATTTTTAATTTCTCCTTTAGCTGATTATTTAGTTATATTTGACCGACAATTAAGTGCGCTGTCTGTTACCTCTCAAACGGGCGCTTAACGTCGGTTTTTGCGTAAGTATATAGTTTTCGTCTGTCCGCCAAACTGCGAAAAGCAGCAGCCGATGCCGACATCGCCGCCGCTGAAAACGATAAAAGCTTATTGATATATTTCACATTATGATCGACCTTCTTTATCTTATATTTTATTGCATAAAAAGATATTTCATTATAATTATATCTTATAGTAATCTGTAATTCAAATCCATTTACGTCTTTAAAAGTGTATTTTACGCCGCTGCGATATGTTTTTTGGCTACAGCATTTACATAAAACAGCTTACGGTAAAAGCAAAAGCCATAAGCAGGCATCTTATATATTTTACCGCACCTATAACAAAACCGATATATATCTTTATTTTTATTTACCGGTTATATTATATCATTTATAGCACAGGTTGTCCACTTCAATATTTAAACCGACTTTTACGCAATATATAATATGCTTGTTTTTTTCCGTCCCCAATTGTATGCAAGCATAAATATCCTCCCTGTACGGGTCATACGGGACGGGGATAATTTTCACCGCATACATAAAGCAAAAGACCCCGTATCCGTAAAATTACAGACACGAGATCCATTATATCATCCTGCATTTGAGTTGTCCGCAACAATGCTGCTGCGTGTACGCTTTCTCGCCGAAGCCGCCTTGACGGGCTCGCCGTAAACATACTCGGGCTTTGCACCGTTAAGAACTACATCCTCGTTTATTATACACTTTTTTACATTTGTTTCCGATGGTATTTCATACATAATATCGGTTATAAAGCCCTCTACTATCGACCTTAAGCCCCTCGCTCCCGTATGCTGGTCAACCGCCTTATGAGCTATGGCACGCAGTGCGGATTTGTCAAAAACAAGTTCCACATCGTCCATTGCAAACATATAGGTATACTGCTTTGTAAGCGCATTTTTAGGCTGTGTGAGTATCTGTATAAGCGCTTCCTCATCAAGGTCGTTAAGTGTTACGACAACAGGCATACGTCCTATAAGCTCCGGGATAATGCCAAACTTGTGCAGATCCTCGGGCTGCACCTTTTCGAGCATCTCACCCGAGCGCAGGGCATTTTTTGATACCACCTCTGCGCCAAAGCCTATCACCTTGTTGTTTATACGCCTTTCAATGACCTTTTCAAGCCCTGCAAAGGCACCGCCGAGTATAAAAAGTATATTTGTGGTATCTATTTGTATAAACTCCTGATGTGGGTGCTTTCTGCCGCCCTGGGGAGGAACATTTGCTACCGTACCCTCAAGTATCTTGAGCAGAGCCTGCTGAACGCCCTCACCGCTTACGTCCCTTGTAATGGACGGATTATCCGACTTTCTGGCAATTTTATCTATCTCGTCTATATAGATAATACCTCTCTGCGCCCTCTCAACATCAAAATCGGCAGCCTGAAGCAGCTTAAGTATGATATTTTCAACATCCTCACCCACATAGCCTGCCTCGGTAAGGCTTGTTGCATCCGCAATTGCAAACGGAACATTTATAAGCTTTGCAAGCGTCTGCGCAAGCATTGTTTTGCCCACACCCGTAGGCCCTATCATAAGGATATTGCTCTTTTGCAGCTCAACATCCGGATCCGGCTTCCTCATGGAGGCAATACGCTTGTAATGGTTGTATACCGCAACGGCAAGCGCCTTTTTTGCCTTATCCTGACCTATGACGTACTCGTCCAGCTCAGCCTTTATCTCTGCGGGCTTCGGCACATCATCGGTAATGTCAAGGGCGCCTGTATCATGCGCATAGTCATCCTCCACAAGCTCATAGCAAAGGTCGATACACTCATTGCATATATAGGCTCCGGGGCCTGCAATAAGCTTGCGTACCTCGTCCTGTGTTTTACCGCAGAACGAACACCTAAGCTTTTTATCGTCATTTTTTGTAGCCATTTATTTCTCTCCTTTATTACGGCTTTAAACCTTAAGCCTTATCGGGCTTTGACGTATCATACTGCGGCCTTTCTATCACCTCGTCAATAAGACCGTAGGCTTTGGCTTCCTCCGCAGACATAAAATTATCCCTTTCGGTATCTCTTGCTATCTCCTCGATACTCCTGCCCGTGTTTTCGGCAAGCATTCTGTTGAGCTTATCCTTTGTTTTAAGTATCCAGTCAGCGTGTATCTTTATATCGGTAGCCTGACCTCTTGCGCCGCCCAAGGGCTGGTGTATCATAATTTCCGCATTGGGCAGGGCGTACCTCTTGCCCTTTGCGCCGCCCGAGAGGAGAAAGGCGCCCATGCTTGCAGCCATACCTATACATATGGTGGATACATCGGGCTTGATGTACTGCATCGTATCGTAAATTGCCATACCGGCTGTAATTACACCGCCGGGGCTGTTGATATACAGGTTGATATCCTTGTCCGGATCCTCTGCGGCAAGGAAGAGAAGCTGTGCCACCACAAGGCTTGCGGTAACCTCGTTTACCTCTTCTCCAAGGAATATTATCCTGTCCTTTAAAAGCCTCGAATAAATATCGTACGAACGCTCGCCTCTGTTAGTTTGTTCAATAACCATTGGTACTAAACTCATAAAAACCCTCCTAATTATGACAAATTAATTTATAAAGGACTGTTGCAAAACAACAGCCCATAGCAGCATTATGCCTCGTCGGTTTCAACAGCACTGTCGCACACAAGTGCAATAGCCTTTTGTACCTGAAGATCCTTTACAATGTTCTTTCTGTCCTCCTCGGCAAGTGAAGACGAAAGCTTTTCGGCATCCATACCGTAATTTTTTGCAATACGCTCTATTTCTGCCTTTACCTCGTCATCGGTAATCTCAAAGCCCTCTTTAGCGGCAATTGCCTCAAGCACAAGCCTGCCCTTTACCTGCTTTTCACTCATAGGTCTGTATGCGGCTCTCATTGTATCGACGCTCTGACCCATATACTCAAGGTACATTTCAAGAGAAAGACCCTGCCTTGTAATATTATATTCAAATTCCCGTATTTTATTGTCAATATCCGTTTCTATCATAGGCTCGGGAACATCCATCTCCGCCATGTCGATAAGCTTTGTAAGCAGCTCCTCCTGCTTTGCATTTTTTGCATTTTCTGCCTTTTTAACCATAAGTCTGCCCACAATATCGTTTTTGTAGTCGGCAACATTTTCACTGTCCGTTGTATCGGAAACATACTCGTCGGTAAGCTCGGGCAGCTCCTTGAATTTAATAGCCTTTATCTTTACCTCAAACTTTGCGGGCTTGCCTGCAAGATCCTTTTGACCGTACTCCTCGGGGAAAGTAACATTGACATCCGTTTCCTCGCCTATGCTCTTGCCCACGAGCTGCTCCTCAAAGTTATCTATAAATGAGTGCGAGCCTATTTCAAGGTCATAATCGGATGCCTCGCCGCCCTCAAACGCCTCGCCGTCCATAAAGCCCTTGAAGTCGATAGTAACGATATCGCCGTCTTCCACGGGTCTGTCGGTTATGTCTATTATCCTGGCATTTTTGGATAAGTCATTCTTTATCTCTGCCTCAACCTCATCATCGGAAACCAAGGTGTCGTACTTTTTGCATGCAAGACCCTTGTAGCCTTCAATTTTTACCTCGGGCTTGATATATACCTCTGCCGTAAATGCAACACCCTCTTTTTCGTCAATCGAGGTGATGTCTACCTCAGGTCTGGAAACCACATCAAGGTCATTTTCCTTTACGGCTGCCTCATAGGCATCGGGAAGCACAAAATTTATGGCGTCATCATAAAATACTCCCTTGCCGTACTGTGCCTCAATAAGCTTTCTTGGAGCCTTGCCCTTTCTGAAGCCGGGTATTGCTATGGAACCCTTGTTTTTATTGTAGGAATACTTAAGTCCCTCTTCAAATCTGTCGGCATCAACACCGAAGCTGAGCTTTACTTTATTTACATCAATTTTTTCCACTGTGCTCATTACAAAAAATCCTCCTTGATATTCAACTGCCGCATATCCTTATGGAATGCCGAAAAAAGCGGCATACCCGTATGCTGTAATGCACTGCATATCAGTATAACATATATTTCCGAAAAAATCCAGTACTTTTTTTGCATAAGGCATCAAAACCTTAAATTATTGCATACACAGCCGTATCGGCGGCTTTCAGATTGTCAAAAAAACTTTATTAATCGAGTAACTCAAAGCGCCGTCAGCGTAAAGCCTTTAGGCTTTAGCGATACCGTAAGGCAGGCTAAAATCCGCAGGCGGAATTCACTTCCGCCGAGGAAAACAGCGAGTTTCAAGGCTCTTTAGAGCCGACGGAATGAGCTGTTTATACTTCTGCTTATCTTCGAAAAACGTCCCAAAGGGACTTTTTCGACAGTCAAAAAGCCGCCAAAAGCGGCGGCTTTTATACTGTCAGTTTATAACGCATCCGGATACATTTGTCTGTCTTACGCACTCATCTCCCGTGCGGTTATTTTTATTTTTGCAGCAGCTGAAGGTTATATCTTCACTGTTTTCCACCTCAAAAGCAGGGCCGTCGGCGCCTGCAACGGTAACGTTGCTGAAGGTTATATCCCTTGTATTGCTCAGGAAAAATCCCTTCTGCGCCATATCCTCAATGCCCGCAAGCATTGCAGGCTTGCCCGGCGTAGGGTTGTCGGACATAGAAATGTAAATATTTTCAAAGGTGCAGTCCTCCACAAACTGCTCCGCAAGGCCGTAGAAGTAACCCGCAGACGCATTTACCTCCTTGCAGGTCATATTGGCAAAATGCAGACGCCTGAATGTGGGGGTTTCTTCTGTAACGGGATAGGGGTTTTTATCCCATACATATTTGTCATCGCCCCTTGGACCGCAGAAGTAATAAAGGTTTGCAATAAAAGGACAAAGCACATTTTCCATAACTATATTGTCTACCCTTACATCCTCGACAACGCCGCCTCTGCCTCGTCTGGATTTAAGCCTGATGCCCCTGTCTGTGCCCTCAAACACACAGTTTGATATAGTAACGTTTACTATATTTCCGCTCATCTCCGAGCCAAGCACAACGCCGCCGTGGCCGTGTACCATTGTGCAGTTTGTAATTGTGATATTCCTGCATGGCACCCTTATCTCGGTATCCTCCGTACCTGCCTTTACGGCAATACAGTCATCGCCTACATCTATATGACAGTTGCTTATATGCACATTTGTGCAGGACTCGGGATCAATGCCGTCCGTATTGGGAGAATCACTAGGATTATTTATTGTAACGCCGTCTACGGTAACATTGTCACAGAGTATCGTATTGATCGTCCAGCTTGGCGAATTTTTAAGCGTAACGCCTTGTATAAGCACATTTTTGCATTCGTAAGGTGCAATAAGCTTGGGGCGTGGATACTCGTTTTCCTTAGCCCTGAATATCTTCCACCAGAAAGCACCCTGACCGTCCAGCGTGCCTCTTCCCGTAATTGAGATATTTTCGGCATTGTCGGCATTTATGCAGGAGGCATAGCAGTCACGCTTAACACCCTCCCAGCGTGAGGTAACAACGGGATATTCGCTTATATCGTTTGAAAAAAGCAGCGTTGCACCCGATTCCAGATTAAGCTCCGTATTGCTCTTTAAAAATATAGGGCCTGTAAGATAGGTGCCCGCAGGTACAAATACCGTACCGCCGCCGTTCTGCACGCATTTTTCCACAGCAGCCTCGATTGCTGCCGTACACGAGGTTTTGCCGTCGCCTACGGCGCCCAGATCAGTAATGTTGATAATCATTTTGTTACCTCCAATTCGTTTTATTTTCTAAAAAATCATAACAGCTTGCATACCATTTGTGCGCACCGTCACACAGGCTGAGCTGCAAATTTTCTTCCATATTGTAAAGAGAATATGCTTTTTTTGCCGTTTCAAGCTGAGCATATATGCTCTCGATACCGCTTCTGCCGTGGAGCTTATCCTCCCTGCCAAGCTCAATATACATAGGCTTTGGAGAGGCAAGAGCGGCAATTTCTCCGCAGTCTATGGTATTCCACAGCCCATAGACAAAATTGCAGCCGCATTTATTGCTTTGCAGGCAGGTATCACTCATAGTATGAAAATATCCGCTTACGACCGCAGCCGATATATCTTTGCTCAGAGCCGAAAGCCACAGGCTGAACAGTCCTCCGCCCGAAAATCCAAGGCAGGCGGCAGTTTTATACCTGTTTTCCTTTAAAGCAAGGGTAAAATCCACAAGCCTTAAAAGCTCAAACAATACAACTCCCTGAAGACTTAAGCCGAGGGCGCAAAGAGTGTTGTTGAGCAGATCGCACAGCGATTTTGCCTTGTCGCCTCCAAGACCGGAAATACGCTCACCGCTGCCCAGTATATCGGGACATACCGCAATATAGCCTCTTTCAGCCGGTTCAAGCGCAAATGCAGACCTGTTTGAATCCGATACCTTTATCTCCTCCGGTATATTGCCGGTTATACCCTCCTTGCCGTAGCAGCCGTGACCGTGCAGGGCTATAATGGCTTTGCCGCTGCAATCATGGGGCACAAGCACATAAAGCGGCATTTTAAGGTTTTCCGCCGTAGGCAGAATGTATTTATCCTTTCTGTAGGAGCCTAACTCCTGCGAGCATACAAGCTCCGCAGCACCGGTATCGGGCTTTATCCCGTCAATGCCCAGCATTTTTCTTACGGTCCCCAGCGTATCCGCCTTCCATTCTTCAAGCTCCGTAAGGCTTTCGGCTCTCAAAACACATTTTTTATTGACAGCGCCGCAAAGCCCCAGTAAAAAATTTTCTCCGTTTATTTCCTTTATATCATACATCGGTTTTATCCCTTATGAGCCGGTATTTCGGGCTTCCAGCCGTCAAACACCTTATCCGTTTCGTATTTGAGCGCCTCCTCGGCGGTAAGCACCCTTGTCCAGTCCTCCGGAGTGCTGTTTTCGGCTCCCTCGCCATAGCTGCCGTACTGTGCGTAAAACGAGGTGAGATGCCTGTCGGTATCGTTCCATCTGCAAAAGCTCTTTTTGCTTACGCATTTATCCATGTTACAGTTTATAAAAACCGTATTTGCATACTGCCTCCATGGTCTGCCCAGATAAACTGTATTATCCTCCGCATCGCCCGTAATATGACAGTTTCTGAATACAAAGCCGTATTCCAGCTTATCGGAGGTGCAGGCAGCCGTAACATAGCAGGGCAGCTCGGCAGGCCTTTTTCTGCAAAAAATCGTACAGTCCTCAAAAACCGCAGCAGCTCCGCCGAAAATAAAATCCACATCTCCCTTTATAAAGCAGTTTTTAAAAAGCTGCCTGTTAAGTATGCAGGGATCCCTTTCTATATCGGAAAAGATGGGGGCGGCAAGCAGCGTATCCTGATGCGCTGTAAGATTGCAATCCTTTATCACCGCTTTGTCGCAGTCCAGATAAAGCGCAACCGCCTGCCCTACGGCACTGCCCACACCCGCACTGTTTTCAAAGGTGAGATTGCAGGCGTTAAAGCCTGCTGCCGACGGCATAACATGGACGCTTGCCGTTTTGAATGTACCCATCGGCTCACCGGTTTCGTCCGGCATTTTTGCACTGTCGCCGTAGGTGAGCACCGTTTTTTCACGATCCTCGCCTATAAAGGTTATATTGGGTTTATCTATTATAAGCTTTTCCCTGTAAACGCCGTTTTTAATGTAGATCACCGCCGCCTCTCCGTCAATGACGGCATTCAATGCAGAGGTTATATCGGTATGATCACCGCTGCCTTTTTTATCTACCGTAAGTTTTAAAGACATATCCGTTCCCCCTCCAAGCAAAAACCTTTAAGCATCTCCACATTTTATGTTTAATTATGACCGAGTATAATTATCCATATTTATTATAATAACACCAAATTTTAACTTTGTCCATATGCTAATAAAAAAAGCCCCCAAATTAAGCAATGTACTGACCCCCAAAAGTTAGACCAAGATCTAATGACAAGGGGGGTCAGTTTTTAATGGCAAAATATAGTTATG